>CAWGLC010000002.1:337500-646495 GCA_963823305.1 uncultured Chitinophagaceae bacterium | reverse complement strand
GGCCGGTCTTCTATGATCTCTTTAAATTTTACAGGGCCGTGTATTTCGGGTAGCCATGCCTGTTGTGATTGCAACATGGCGCTTATTAAAATTCCTTTCATTCTATCTTCCCTGAAATGTAGCTTCTCAGTTCTATCACTGATGAAAGGTATAATTTCGGAAACCCCAAGTCTCTGTGGCTTTTTCAAGAAACCATTCAAACCGGTTTCTGTTTTTGATAAGTGAAATGCCAATGACTGGTCTTAAATTGTGTTTTGACATAAATGAGCGACTTATTATTTCAACCAGGGCATTTTTTTTATCGAGCATTAATAAGTGATGCAGTCAGCAACTCACCCTTACCGTTAGTGATTAATAAATTTTCCTTTTCATTCATCCGTAATACCTGCACGATATGGCGTGGAGCTTTCTTCACTTAAGCAGAAATTTTTCGTGAGCGGAATATTCTCTTCAAAAAAAAATGGCAATTGCATAGATATGATGAATTAAAAAGGAGCTTCGTCATCAAATTCACCATCATTCATCTTGCTTCCTTTTTGAATATATAATTTTGCGCCGCCGCCGTCGATATCTTTTATTGGTTTCCAGTTTCCACCTTGCGGCAAGCTGCTGCTGAAATCATTTCCGTCTTCTTCTATAAATTTTTGAATATGAAGCAAGGCCTTAAGTTTGATCGTATCCAATTGGCCATTTCTATGCTTGGCAATCCGCACGTGGGTTTCGCCTTTATTACTTTCGCCCAATTCGTTTGCAGTTATATCATAATATTCGGGACGATAAAGAAACATAACCATATCCGCATCCTGTTCAATGGCGCCGGATTCCCTCAAATCGCTCAACTGCGGCATCTTATTTCCTTCTTTTCTTTTTTCAACTTCGCGGCTTAACTGGCTGAGGGCGATAATTGGAATTTGTAATTCTTTTGCAAGGCCTTTTAGATCTCTTGAAATGCGGCTTATTTCCTGTTCCCGGTTGCTGTTACGGTTTTCTCCTGCGCCACTCATCAGTTGTAAATAATCAATAATAATAAGGCCAACATTGTGCTTATTTTTTAGCCGGCGGCATTTTGCTCTCAATTCAAAAATATTAAGGCTGCTGTATCATCAATATGTATAGGAGCAGAAGCAAGCCGCTCAATTCCCTTTCTTATACAATTGTTTCATCTCATGCTCTTCAAGTCTTCCGCGGGCAATTTTTTCGAGCCAAATTTCACTTTCAGCACTTAAAATTCTCTGTACCAATTGGCCGGCGCTCATTTCAAGCGAGAAAAATCCAACCGCTGTAGGCTTTGTAGGATGCAAAGCTGCATTACGGGCAAGGTTAAGCGCAAAAGCGGTTTTACCGACAGAAGGTCGCGCGGCCAGAACGATCAGGTCTGACGGCTGCCATCCATAAGTAAGATGGTCCAAAATAGCAAAAGCCCGTAGGAACTCCGGTAATTTCATCCTGCCGCGTTCTAAGATCTTCAATACGTTGTATCGTTTTTACCAAAACCGTGTCAATACTCGCATAATCCTTTCTAAGATGATTATTGGTAATCTCAAAAAGCTTGGTTTCCGCATCGTCAAGAAGATCAAATACATCAGTGCTGTCTTCATAAGCATCGCCAATAATTTCGCCGCTTATCCTTATCAGTTCTCTCTGAATAAATTTTTGCAGAATTATTCTTGCATGCGCTTCTATATTTGCTGATGATACTACCGCATTGGTGAGCTCGGGTTACATAAAAAGGTCCTCCGATCAAATCAATTTCTTCTCTGAATTTTAATTCTTCCACTACCGTTAGCAAATCAATCGGAGAATTTTTCTGCTGCAAGCCCTGCATTGCGCGAAAAATCCGCTGGTTGGATTCCAAATAGAAACATTCAGGTTTTAAAATCTCTATTACAACATCAAAGGCATTTTTTTCGATCATAATAGCGCCAAGCACGGCTTCTTCCAAATCTTTTGCCTGCGGAGGCACTTTGCCAAACATCATAGTTCCCATCTCCAGTGATCCATTTTTTCTCCTGGATTTTCTATCTTTATTAAGGTTCGTAAGGTCCATGTTTATATAAAAAGCGCTTTAATAGTAAGGTTAAAAAAAATCAATTTTCCGTTGGTAAAAATACTGTGGGGCGGCTAAGTTAAAGTACAAAAACCTATTTAAAGAAATTGTTAAGCCTTTTAATTTATACCACATCAATTCACAGGCTGCTCACAAAATTCACGGTGTTATTAACAAAAAACCCTAGCGGTTTTACACAATATAAAATATTTTTCAGTTCTTTATCAAATTTAATGCACACTGCCTTGTGCAGAAAAGAATTGGCGTTTTTTATTCCATTTCACGAAATATTTTACTATTTGGGATGCTCTATTTTTTGAATATTTTTTCAAAAAAAATTCGTCTTTTTTCTAAAAGCGTTGCTGCGAAAGCTTTTAAAGAAATTATTGCTACTTTCCTAACTTCATCTTTCTTATTTTTGAATTTTTACGAAAAAAAAGAGTTCAGAATTAAAAAGAAATATGAAAATCAGCTACAATTGGCTTAAGGATTATCTGCCTTCAGACGCTATCACCAATAAGATGATGGAAAGCCCTCAAAAGCTTTCCGATATTTTGACATCAGTTGGCCTTGAAGTAGAAAACATGGAAAAATATGAAGAAATAAAAAATACACTCGAAGGCTTAATCATAGGGGAAGTTATCACGTGCGAAAAACACCCGGATGCTGATAAGTTAAAAATTACGTCGGTTAATAACGGGAAAGGCGAAACGCTCCAGATCGTTTGCGGCGCGCCAAATGTAGCCATTGGTCAAAAAGTAATTGTTGCGCCAGTTGGGACTACGCTTTATCCAAAAAATGCAGAACCTTTCAAAATTAAAAAGGCTAAAATAAGAGGAGTTGACAGCAATGGAATGTTATGTGCAGAAGATGAAATTGGCCTTGGTGAAAGCCATGCAGGAATAATAGTTCTGTCCTCCGATGCACAAACTGGGATGATGGCTAAGGACTATTACAAACCTTACAGCGATTGGATATTGGAAATAGGCCTTACGCCAAATCGGATGGATGCTATGAGTCACCTGGGAGTTGCTAAAGATGTTTGCGCTTATCTGTCTCATCATAATGAAGCTGAAATTAAAATAGTCACGCCGTTTAACAGTAAATTTAAACCTGACAGCACTTCAAATAAAATAGCAGTATCTATCGCAAATACCGGAGGGATGTAGCAGGTATTCAGGAGTAAGTATTTCGGGTATAAAAGTGGCGCCTTCCCCTGTATGGCTGCAAAATCGCCTGAAAAGTATCGGCGTTACGGCCGATTAATAATATCGTAGACATTACCAATTTTATTCTTGCATGAAACCGGGCAACCGTTGCATTCTTTTGATGCCGATAAAATAAAAGGAAATGAGGCAAAATCATTGTAAAAACACTTCCGGAAGCAACTCCTTTTATAACATTGGATGAAAAAGTGCGAAAAATAAACTCAGGGGATATTATGATCTGCAATGGATTGGAGGAACCCATGTGCTTCGGTGGCGTTTTTGGGGGCCTTGAAAGTGGCGTAACAGAATCTACCATCAATATTTTTTTGGAAAGTGCATGGTTTAATCCTGCCCACATTCGTAAAACCTCCTTCAGTCATAATTTAAGGACTGATGCGGCTATTCGTTTTGAAAAAGGAGTGGATATTGGCAATACGGTAAATGTTTTAAAAAGGGCCGCATTGCTTATTAAAGAAATATGCGGTGGCCAGATCTCTTCTGAAATTATCGATGTATATCCTTTTCCAAGGCCAAAAAATGAAGTCACTTTAAAAAATGATTATCTAAAAAGAATAAGTGGAAAAACTATTCGCACGATGCGGTAAAAAGTATTCTAAAAAGCCTGAATTTTTCGATTGTTTCCGAAACTGCTGATGAAATAAGTGTCGCCGTTCCTTTCAGCAATCCCGATATAAGCATCCCGGCAGATGTTGTTGAAGAGATAATGCGGATAGATGGCCTGGACAATATTGAAATTCCTGATACTATTAAAATGGCGCCTGCATTGGATGCAAACGCGATAAAATTGCCTTCAAAGAAAAAATTGCTGTCTGGCTTACGGGTAATGGTTTTGCCGAAATTTTTACCAACTCAATTACAAACAGTAAATATTTTGATGAGCAAGTTCTGAATACTGCTGTAAAAATCATCAATAGCCTGAGCGAAGAACTGAATGTGATGCGACCTGATATGATGCCTACGGGCTTGAAACATTTCGCTTACAATCTTAACCGAAAAAATACCGATCTCTTACTTTTTGAATTTGGCAAAACCTATACATCTTCCGGCAAAGGAAAATATTCTGAGACGGAAAACCTTGCCTTTATTTTACAGGAAATAAGAAATAAACTTACTGGGAAAACTCTTCTGAAAAAATGGACATTTTTTTTGTAAAAGGAATTTGCGACGCCATTTTAATACCTTGCGGCATTAGAAGAATATCATTATTCAAGTGATGTATCACAGGCTTTTTAAATAATCATTGCATCGTTTCAATAAATGGTAATAAAATTGCAGAAGCGGGCAGCGTATGGTAAAGATCTACCCTTGAAAAATTTTCGATAAAGCAAGCTGGTTTTTTATCTTAATATAAACTGGGAGCAATTGATTTTATCGGTAAAGAATAATACAATTTCTTTTGAAGAAATCCCAAAGTATCCAAAAGTGCAAAGAGATCTTTCTATTGTTTTAGATAAAAAAATTTCTTACCAGTACGTTGAAAAATCAGTGACATTCGTTAAAATTAAAAAAGCTGTAAAGGTTTTAAATTGTTTGATGTGTTTGAAAGTGATAAATTGGGAGCTGATAAAAAATCGCTTGCTGTAACTTTCACATTTTCGGATGTGAGAAAACTCTTGACAGACGGCGAAACTGATGGTATGATGAGTAAAATCATCAGCTCTTAATGGAAAAAAATTTAAATGCCGAAATAAGAAAAGGTAATTAGCATGAAAACAATTGAGGAACATATTAAATTTTATTAATGCAAAGCTACAGGCGCTCTTAAAAAAATATGCAACGCTTCAGAAAGAAAATGCTATACTTTCACATGAAATTAAAATACACCAGCAAAGGGAAAAGAGCTCTTTTAAATAAAATCGATAATTCCCTGAAATTCAAACCGGATTTTTAAAAGCATCCACGGGCGAATTGGAAAATAAGCAAAAACACGATTTTGAAAAAAGAATTAATCAGTATATAAAAGATATTGATAAATGTATGGCAATGCTAAATAACTAACATGGAAGCCGAATCTTATTCCTGTAAATATTCTTATTGGCGACAGGACTTATCGTATAAAAATCCTTCCTTCTGATGAAGAACCCGTGCGAAAAACATTGAAAATTATTAATGATAAAATATTGGAATTTCGCTCTCAGTTCGCGGGGAAAGATATGCAGGATTATATTTCCATGGTGCTTATCTGGTTCGCCACGCAGCCACAGAATGGACAAGCGACAGTTGCTAAATCCAGGAATACCTGGAAGCGCTCGAAAAAATAAGCAAGCTATTAGACGATTTTTAACTGCAACTTAATTTTGACAAATTTTATGTCAGGATAAATAAAGCAGATTAAATACCAATTATCGTTTACTTTACGCCGTCTGTCCATAATTATCCACACAATTTGCTATCTTCGTCTACTCGCTTATTTCATAAACGAAATTGAAAAAAGAGGATTACAGATTATGAACCGTATTAAATTATTTAAAAACAATGGAACAATCACTCCCGATAATAGTTGGTGTCATCGCATTAATTGCGGGCATCATTCCTGGGTAAAATCTTATTTGCCAAAAACACAAAAAAACAACTAGAAGAAGCAGAACAACAAGCTCAAAAAATTATTTCTGACGCACAAATCCAGGCAGAAACCCTAAAAAAAGAAAAACAACTGGAAGCAAAAGAAAAATTTGTACAATTAAAGTCAGAGCATGATAAAGAAGTTTTTCAACGAAATCAGAAAATTAGGCGATGCAGAAAACCGCATTAAACAAAAAGAGCAATCTATCAATCAAAAAGATCAGAACGTTGAACATCTTATAAAAGAAAATGAGGCCATCAAAGAAACGCTCAATCGCCAGATAGAGGTTGTAAATATTAAACGCACCGAACTGGAAAAACACCAGGAAGAACATATCCGCAGGCTTGAAAAAGTTGCCGAACTTTCTGCAGAAGAAGCAAAATCCCAGCTTCATTGACACCCTACGGCATGAAGCCAATTCCCAGGCGCTTATTATTCAACAGGAAATAGTAGATGATGCCAGATTAAAAGCCAACAAAGAAGCCCGCAAAATTATTATTCAAACGATACAGCGAACCGCTGCCGAACAGGCAATTGAAAATGCCATCACCGTTTTTAACCTGGAAAGCGATGAAATAAAAGGATCAATCATTGGCCGTGAAGGCAGAAATATCAGGGCAATAGAAGCCGCCACCGGCGTAGATTTAATTGTTGATGACACTCCGGAAGCTATCATTCTCTCTTCCTTTGATCCGTTGCGCCGCGAAATTGCCCGCTTATCCTTGCAGCGCCTGGTAGCAGACGGCCGTATTCACCCGGCACGTATTGAAGAAGTTGTCGAAAAAACCAGGAAGCAATTGAGGAACAAATTATTGAAATTGGCGAGCGAACAGTAATTGAACTTGGAATTCACGGGCTTCACAAAGAACTGGTGAGAATCGTCGGTAAAATGAGATTCAGATCTTCCTATGGACAGAATCTGTTGATGCACAGCCGCGAAGTTGCCAATCTTTGCGGAGTTATGGCTGCGGAATTAGGCATGAATGTAAAACTGGCAAAACGAGCCGGCCTCCTGCATGATATTGGTAAAGTTCCGGACGATGAAACTGAACTTAAGCCACGCACTTTTAGGAATGAAGCTTGCAGAAAAATACGGCGAAAATCCCGCAGTGTGTAACGCAATTGGCGCGCATCACGATGAAGTAGAAATGCAATATGTTATTTCACCGGTTGTGCAGGCCTGTGATTCAATGAGCGGTGCGAGGCCAGGCGCAAGACGCGAAATCATGCAGCAATATCTGCAACGGATTAAAGATCTTGAAAATCTTGCACTTACCTACACAGGAGTCGAAAAAGCTTATGCAATTCAGGCTGGCCGTGAACTTAGAGTAATTGTTGAAGCTGAAAAGTAAGCGATGGCGAAAGTGATAAACTAAGTTTTGAAATAGCGCAGAAAATACAAACGGAAATGACCTATCCCGGGCAAATAAAGGTGACAGTTATCCGGGAAAAACGAGCCGTAAATGTTGCGCGGTAATTGAATGATGCTGAAGGAATGATAATCGCTGTGAAAGCATTCAAAATCATAGAATTTTATAAGAATATTGCTCTTACATTTGCAATCCTAAAATAAAAAGCCATGAATGCCGTTGCATTTGTACACGAACAGTTAACGCAGAAGAAAGAAATTCCTGAATTTAAAGCAGGTGATAATATTACTGTAAATTATAAAATCAGGAAGGCAACAAGGAACGTATTCAAAGTTTTAAAGGTGATGTTATTAAACGCCAGGGCGAAGGCGGAACCGCTACTTTTACGGTTCGCAAAATTAGTGACGGAGTGGGCGTTGAGCGTTTGTTTCCTTTGTTTTCTCCAAATATTGAAAGTATTAAGCTTCATAAAGTAGGTAAAGTGCGTCGTTCTAAACTTTATTATCTGCGTGAAAGAAGTGGTAAAAGCGCCCGCATCCAGGAAAAAAGAATGAAGTAAATAAATATAATTTAAAATAAAAAATGCCGGGGAGATATTCTTTCCGGTTTTTTATTTTATATACTTGCATTTCACTAAAACCTCTGAATGATATAAACTTTACTTAACCATTATTTATTTCAATGAGAAAAGTTTGTATCATCGTCGTCCTCCTATCAGCAATCCTCGGTTCATGTGCACGCGGAATTTCTCCTTACGAAGCCGCAAATGGGAGAGCAAAATGCGGCCGTTATATCAATTGATTCTTGTCACAACTTGTTAAACAAATTTGAAATAGGCATATAGGTTTTCGCATTAGTATTATTAATGTATCTTTGATATTCTAATTATTTAACAATGACAATTAACTTATTAAAACCTGTGTTGCTGCTTTCAATGCCAGGTGGTTCAGAATGGATTTTAATTCTGCTCGTGATCCTTTTGTTTTTCGGAGGCAAAAAAATACCTGACCTGATGAGAGGCATAGGAAAAGGCGTTAGAGAATTTAATGATGCTAAAGAGCATGTTAAAAATGAAATTGATGCCGGGATGAGAGATAAAGATGTTCCGCCCCCAGTTCAAAGGCAAGACGCTCCAAGGCAGGAAGTTGTAGAGAAACGAAAGCTTCCTGATTTAACAATTAACAGATTAATTTTTCACGGCTCAGGTGTTTGTCGGCAAAGCGATTACACCTTAGCCGTTTTTTTATAAATATCCTTCTTGTTTTTATTTAATACCATAAAAGAATATCAGCAGCAGCTTGCGCAAAATAAGACCACATGCCTTGAGACAACCCACTATTATCTCAAAAAAATTGCCCACGCTGCGCATCTAAATGCATTTGTTGAGGTATATACATCTGAAAGTATTGAAAGGGCGATATTTCTTGATGAAAAAAGAAAAAGCAGTCAGCCCTGCGGGAAACTACATGGCGTTGTGATCGCAATTAAAGATGTGATATGCTATAAAAATCATAAGGTCAGCGCAGCTTCTGCAATTTTAAAAGATTTTGTTTCCATATATAATTCAACAGCGGTAGAAAATTTATTGCTTGAAGATGCTATCATTATAGGAAATTGTAATTGTGATGAATTTGCAATGGGAAGTACCAATGAAAATTCAGTATACGGCCGCGTGGCTAATGCGCTTGACGAGAAAAAGGTCCCCGGTGGCTCATCCGGAGGATCGGCAGTGGCGGTTCAGGCTGGTCTTTGCATGGTTAGTTTAGGCAGTGATACGGGCGGATCTGTACGCCAGCCGGCTGATTTTTGCGGGATTACAGGTGTGAAGCCTTCCTATGGTACAATTTCGAGAAATGGTCTCATTGCATACGCTTCTTCATTTGACCAAATTGGAATTTTTTCAAATAACATTGAGGATGCCGCAAAAGTGCTTGAGGTAATCAACGGCCCCGATGGCAAGGATAGCACCGTAAACCAGGAAAAGCAAAGCGAATATCCCATTTCTCATCAAACAAAAAAAAGCAAGCCCGATACATACCGGATCGCTTTATTAAAAAACGCGCTTGAACATACGAGCCTCGATCCGGAAATTAAAAAAGATATTTGCGGATTGGCTGATGATTTAAAAAAAGATGGTCATGAAATTGGTTACATAGATTTTGACCTGATTGATTTTATTGTGCCGGCATATTATGTTCTCACTACCGCAGAAGCTTCGAGTAACCTTTCACGTTATGATGGTATCCGGTATGGATACCGTTATGAAAATAACACTAAGGATCTCGCTGCGTTTTATAAAAAAACCCGCAGCAAGGGTTTCGGTAAAGAAGTAAAGAGACGAATCATGCTGGGTACTTTTGTATTAAGCGAAGGGTTCTATGATGCTTATTTTACAAAAGCGCAGCAAATAAGAAAATTGCTTGTAACACAAACTAAGGAAATATTTAAAGATTTTGATGTATTAATCCTTCCGACCGCGCCAACAACAGCCTTTGATGCAGGAAGTATGGAAAAAGATCCGATTGCAATGTATTTGGCAGACATCTATACCGTGTATGCAAATTTAACAGGAACTCCCGCGATTTCTTTACCGTTATTTAAACATTCTAACGGGATGCCATTCGGCCTCCAGGTAATTGCAGACAATTTCGATGAATCAACTTTATTTAATTTTTCACATGTACTTATGAGTAATTACAAAAAGTATTGAAGTGATGAATAAATTTTACACCCTGATAATAGTATGCATCTGCCAGGTAATGTTTACTAAACTTTCCTTTGCATATGAAACAACTGACTTTCATAATATCAGCGATACAATCATAAAAGAAACTGCTGAAGACAGTGCAATTGATGAAGTAATTAAATCGCCCAAGCCTCCTGATAAAGAAAAAGTAAAATATTTTCACCAGGTTACTAAATATGGCTTTAAAGATCTTTTTAAAAACTATTCCTATAATCCCACGATTCCTTATTCTTCGCAGGTAAATCCTTATGCAGAAACTTATATGCAGGATTACCTGAAAGCTCATGGTAAATATCTTGAGGAAATGAAGGCAACCTCATTGCCTTATTTTAATTTGATCGATGGTATCCTTGTCAGGTATGGCTTACCAAAAGAATTGAAATATCTCGCCGTTATAGAAAGCGATCTAAAGTCAAATGCTTTATCTGTTGCCGGCGCCCGCGGCCCATGGCAATTTATGACCTATACCGCTAAAGATTATGGATTAGAGGTAGACAATTTTACGGACGACCGCACAGATTATTACAAAAGCACTAACGCCGCAGCAAAATATTTACTCAGTCTGTATAAAAATTTTAAAGACTGGCTTCTTGTTATTGCCGCCTACAATGGTGGGCCCGAGAGAGTGAATGCAGCGATAAGGAAAAGTGGCAGCCGCAATTTTTGGAAACTCCAATATTATCTTCCGGAGGAATCGCGCAATCACGTAAAGAAATTTATTGCCACACATTACATTATGGAAACAAATCTTACAAATGGCTTTGATTATAATAGCTTTAGTTCCGGCGAAGATCTAACCAAACCGAACCTATCAAAAATGGAAGCTGATAGCAGTGATTCTATCGCAGTTTCCGGCAGATATATCGCTTCCATCATCGCAAAAAATATTAACATGGACATTACGGAATTTAATCGCTATAATCCAGGTTTTGACGATATGCTTGCAACAGGAAGTAGTTATAATTTACGATTGCCCGGATGATAAGATGACCATCTTCATCGTTAATAAATATCCGATACTGAATGAATGTGTAAACAAGCTATTGAGTGATGTAAATATAGATCCAAAAACTACTTCAAAAAAACATAAATAAAAGCCAACAATTATTCCAGCGCTTTTTTCATTGCTGAAATTTTCAATAAACACTCTTCAAATTCTTTTTCAGGATCGCTTTTAAATGTAATAGCAGAGCCTGCCTGTATAGACAAATATTTTGTGAAATGGTTATAAAAAATACTTCTTATCACCACATTAAAATCAAAATCGCCGCCGGGATTTATATAACCAATAGTGCCTGAGAACAACCCACGCTTTGTTCTTTCATAATTTTCAATTAGCTCCATTACTCTCTTTTTAGGAGCACCGGTCATGGATCCCATGGGAAATGTGGCTAAAAAAATTTCAGAGATAGAAACGTGTTTTCTGAGGTTCCCACTAATGGTCGAGATCATTTGATGCACCTGCGGAAACGAATAAATCTGTAAAAAATCTTTTACAAATACAGATCCCTTTTCACATATCTTAGAAAGATCATTGCGAACAAGATCTACAATCATTATATTCTCCGACCGTTCTTTAGGGCTCGTTATTAAGTTTTCTTTTTGCAGCTCATCATCAATTACATCGGCCATATTTCTCTTAGCTGTTCCTTTAATAGGTTGAGAGAAAATAACATTGCCGGTTTTTTTTAAAAATCGTTCTGGGCTTGCGCAAATAAGATATTTTTCATTATACTTATAAAACGCAGAAAACGGGCTCGGTGAAATTTCATTTAATTTTTTAAAGACGTCTAAAGGAGCAATTTCAATATCGGTTGCATAAAACTCCTGGCAAAAATTTAGTTCATAGCAATCACCTTTTTGAATATGTCGCTGAATATTTGCGACAGAGTCAACGTATTCTTTTTTAGTAAATCTGCTTTTTAAAGTCGCAATTTTGTTGCTTTCACGTGTGACAACACCGGGAGTGTAAGAGACAATTTCCTTAAAAATTTCTTCAGCTTTATAAGAATCAGTTGTTCCTATTTGTAGTTTATTTCCCGAAACAATAAAAACAATTTCAGGAATAAAAAATAAAAAATCAGGAAATTCTATGCCATCAAAATGCGAGGACCGAAGATCCTCTATTTTATTTTTTACATCATAAGAGATATGAGCAAATATCCAATCCTCGGCGCTTTCACAAAACCCGTCGATATCTTTGAATTCATTTTCACGACCGGCAACAACAGACCTTCTGATGCCTGCACCAGCCAGGCATTCGTATGATTTGTCAAAATTATAATCATTATTATCAAAGAAAGAAAAAATGCCAAACTTTTGTAAAAAGCTCAGCATTTGAGATTTAAAAATTGAAAAATCAGTTACCGGATATGATGAGAATTGCCGAGTCAAAATCATTAGTCAACAGCTAAAAATTGCCGTTAGAAATCATCTTCATCATCATCTAAATCATTTCCCTCATTGAAAAGATCAAGATCTTTGAAATCTTCATCCAGTTCAAAGTCATCATCACCTTTTCCTTTTTTGCCGGCAGGTTTTTTAATCTTTGATTTTGGAATATCGAACTCCTCAAAATCAGGATCGTAATCCTCTTCAACATCAGGCTTCTCCCAGTCGTCATCAACTTCTACATCATCGTCATCGTCACCATCATCTTCGTCTTTTGCCTTCTTTTTTGATGAAGCAGCTTTTGGCTTTTTTATCACAGCCTCATCATTATCTACATCATCGTCATCGTCACCATCATCTTCGTCTTTTAGCTTCTTTTTTGATGAAGCAGCTTTTGGCTTTTTTATCACAGCCTCATCATTATCTACATCATCGTCATCGTCACCATCATCTTCATCTTTTAGCTTCTTTTTTGATGAAGCAGCTTTTGGCTTTTTTATGACAGCCTCATCATTATCTACATCATCATCATCGTCCAAATCCTCATCTTTCTTTTTCGATGAAGTCTTATCTGCACTAACAGACGGTTTTTTTTCAGAAAATTTCTTTTCCTTATCAGACTTTGCTTTCATATTTTTCTTTAAGGATTAATTATGTAAAATTTCATTTAGATTTTTAATTTGCCAAAAAATATTTAACTTTTTCCAGCAATCAGGGTGCCACAATGATCTGACTGGTACCGGGGCCGTTTGAAATAAACTTAATCGGAACACCAAGCGCGTTATTCATATAATTAATATAAACATTCATTTCATCCGGCAAGTTATTAAAATTTGTTATTTCTGTAATGTCTGTTTTCCAACCATTGAAACTTTTATAGACAGGCTCAATGGCAGCTTTCATCATTTGAAAAGGCACCTGGCTGGTTTCTTTGCCATTTATTTTATAACGGTTGCAGATGTTAAGGGTATCTAAAGAATCGAGCACATCGGCTTTTGTCATTACAAGTTGCGTAACTCCATTTATCATACAGGCAAAGTTCAACGCTACCAGATCAATCCAGCCACATCTTCTTGGCCTGCCGGTAGTGCTGCCATATTCCATTCCTGCTTTTCTTAAAAGTTCACCGGTGTCATCATTAAGTTCGGTAGGAAAAGGACCACTCCCGACCCTTGTGCAATAAGCTTTAGTAATCCCAAATACATCTTTAATTTTTTGCGGAGCGATGCCCAATCCGCTTCCTACGCCAGCGGTTATTGTACTGGATGAGGTAACATAAGGAAAGGTTCCAAAATCAACGTCGAGCATGCTGCCTTGAGCACCTTCAGCCAATATTTTCTTACCACTTTGAATTGCATCGTTTACAAAATATTCGCCATTTACAATTTGCAGGCTTCGTAAAAAGTCCAGTGCTTCGAAAAATTCCTCTTCCCATTGGGAAATGTCTTCGGCAAAGGAAAAATTTTCGAGAAGTTTTTGATGTTTCAGCCTGAGTTTAATATAGCTTGTAACAAAATTTCTGTCAAGAATATCTCCGACGCGTAAACCATTTCGTCCTGTCTTATCCATATATGCGGGGCTGATACCTTTCAAAGTAGAACCTATCTTTTCATTGCCCTTGGCCATTTCGCTGGCTTTATCAATAGCCCTGTGAGAAGGTAAAATTAAGTGGGTCCTTTCACTGATATACAGATTTTTTCTGCATTTGATTCCCATTGCCTCAACTGCTTCACACTCTTTTTTTAGTGTTACGGCATCCAACACAACGCCGTTGCCGATTAAATTTATTTTATTTTCATGAAATATTCCGGAGGGTATTTGATGCAGAACGATTTTTTTTCCCTCCACGTATAACGTATGGCCGGCATTGGGGCCGCCTTGAAACCTGGCGATTACATCATAGCCCGGCGCAAAATAATCTACAATTTTCCCTTTCCCTTCATCACCCCACTGAAGGCCAAGAATTACATCAACCATTTGAAACTATTTTTTGCATAGCGATATTTGCAATCAACCTTGATTTCGGGTAAAAATAATTAAATGAAGATTATAATTTCATTTTTGTTTAAAATTAGTGGAAAAGAAATCTTTTACCTTGATGGGAAAAGATTTAAGCGACTTTGAGCATGCTCAGTTTGCTGACTTTAAATTTATGCTCTGCATAATCCATGGTAAGCGTAAAAGTCTTTACTTTTTGAGATGGCAATTCATACATAGCATCGGTCAGAATACTTTCACAGATACTTCTAAGACCACGGGCGCCTAACTTATATTCCATCGCCTTATCAACCATAAAGTCATATACTTCGTTGTCTATTACAAGGTCAATTCCTTCTATCTCAAATAATTTTTTATATTGTTTGATAAGAGAATTTTTTGGCTCTGTTAAAATATTTCTAAGCGTAATTTTATCAAGCGGATTTAAAAACGTGACCACCGGCAATCGTCCAAGTAGTTCTGGTATCAAGCCAAATGATTTAAGATCCTGAGCATTTACAAATTGCAACAGATTCTTTCGCTGAAAATCCTGTAATTCTTTGTTTACATTAAAGCCAATCGCGTTTGTATTTATTCTGCGGGCTATAAGCCTGTCAACCCCATCGAAGGCGCCCCCGCATATAAAGAGTATATTGCTCGTATTCAGTTTGATCAGTTTCTGTTCAGGATGTTTTCGGCCGCCCTGCGGTGGTACCAATACTTCTGTTCCTTCAAGAAGCTTCAGCAATCCCTGCTGAACACCCTCGCCACTTACATCACGGGTAATACTGGGGTTATCACTTTTGCGGGCAATTTTATCTATTTCATCAATATAAACAATACCTTTTTGTGCAGCGTTTACATCGAAATTACATACCTGGAGTAATCGGCTCAAAATGCTTTCAACATCTTCCCCGACATAACCAGCTTCGGTGAAAACAGTAGCATCTACAATAGCGAAGGGCACATTAAGCACACGGGCAATCGTTTTTGCAAGTAATGTTTTACCGGTTCCTGTTTCACCAACCATAATAATATTGCTCTTCTCAATTTCTACATCGCTGTCCACTTTTTGATTAAGGCGTTTATAATGATTGTACACCGCAACGGCAAGTACTTTTTTTGCATCGTCCTGACCAATCACGTATTCATCTAAAAATTTTTTTAATTCAATGGGCTTTTTTACAGTTAGCTTATAGCCCGATCCCTGATTGCTTTTTTCAGGCATGGGAAAGATTTCCTGTGTGATAATTTCCTGGGCGTGCTCCACACAGTTTTCACAGATGTGGCCTTCCTGGCCCGCAATAAGTATTTTAACTTCATCGCGGCTTCTTCCGCAAAAAGAACAATGTAAGGTTTGTTGTTTGGCCATTTGGACTAGTAATTTGTAAGTTTCATATGATTTGTAAAAAATACTATTTTAAAGCATCTCTTACAAGTATATGTTAAAGAAACCTGTTAAATGACAATTTAATAAGCTATAAAGTTGCTTTACAACTTATTAATAACCGCATCAATTATACCATATTTTTTGCTTTCAGTTGCATCCATCCAATAATCGCGATCGAAATCTTCCATCACTTTATCATAGGTCTGCCCGCAGTTTTCAGCAAGAATTTTGGCCCCAAGCTCTTTCGCTTTTAAAATTTGAATTGCCATAATTTCCAAATCGGCGCTTGTTCCCTGGCCGCCGCCGCTCGGCTGATGTATCATTACTTCGCCATGCGGAAAAATAAAACGCCTTCCTTTTTCACCACCACTCAATAAAATACTTCCCATACTTGCAGCCATTCCCATACACACTGTGCTTACAGGCGATTTGATCATTTTCATGGTGTCATAAATAACCATACCGCTGGTAATGCCGCCGCCGGGGCTATTTATGTAAAATGTAATTTCCTTACCGGAATCTAAAGCCTCCAGATATAAAAGCCGGTTAGTTATATCCCTGGCACTTTTGTCATCTACCGGGCCCCAGAGAAATATCTTTCTTTGCTCAATAAATTTTTTATCAAACATCATTCCACCCATCATTTTTTCCATTGGGTTTTCCGGTGTTGGTTTCTCTGGCTCTTCTTCTTCGCTTCTTGTTAAATTATTTTTATAAAGATTCATTTGCTTATTATTTTATTGAATTCTTATTTCTTTAGTTTTCTTGGAATTTGTGATCAGGACTTCATCGATCAGTCCATAATCTTTGGCTTCGGAAGCCGTCATCCAGTAATCGCGATTACTGTCTTTCGTAACTTTTTCAATCGTTTGCCCGGTATGATTGCTAAGTATTTCATACAGCTCATGTTTTACTTTTCTTACTTCATTCACGGTGATCTCTACATCAGATGCCTGCCCCTGGGCGCCGGCGCTTGGCTGGTGCATCATGATCCGCGAATGTTTTAAAGCGCTTCTTTTGCCGGCGGCGCCTGCACACATTAATACCGCTGCCATACTTGCTGCCATTCCTGTACAAATGGTTGCAATATCAGGAGACACAAACTGCATGGTATCGTATAACCCGAGGCCCGCATAAACACCACCGCCGGGAGAATTAATGTATAACTGAACGTCCCTCGTTCTGTCAGTACTTTCCAAAAAAAGCAACTGGGCAGTAATAATATTGGCTACTTCATCATTAACCGGATAGCCTAAAAAAATAATTCTGTCCATCATCAGTCGGCTGTAAACATCCATCACAGCTACGTTCATGGGCCTTTCTTCAATAATATTAGGCGTAAGATTTGTAACATTATGATTTATATACCCATGCAGCGTATTGCTGCTAATGCCTTTATGCTTAACTGCATATTTTTCAAATTCTTTTCCTGTATTCATAATAAATTTTATTAGAAAGAGCAATTTACAGGCGTGAAGTTCCCAAATATTATGCTAACAAAAAAAAGAGACAAAAGGGCGGATGGTAAATGATGCTCTGTGATGAAATTTTTAAATATTACCCCCTAATCAAGTACTCAATTCAAGACATAGTACTGGTATTGGATTAGTTGTACGGCAAATCAATGTTCGTGATGGTGTTGCATGGCAAGCAGTTCGTCTGGTGATGATTGCTTTTCCGACGGTGTAACCTGGGTATCTAAAAAATTGAATAATTTTTCTGTGAGTATTTTTCTATAGCTACTGTCAATTTGTTTTTTATCATTCATCATTCTGTCAATATAACTTTCTATCCATTGGTTATCACCGCCCAAATTCATCTGCCCAAAATAACCCATTATCTCAGCCTTCATATAATCACGTAATTCTTCCTCAGAAACTTCGATCTTATTATCACTTATTAATTTATCGCTTATCAATGTCCATTTCAGTTGGTTGGAGAAGGATGGATATTCAGCCTCAACCTCTTCCTGGTTTTTTTTCTTCTCCCCGCCGATCGCTATCCATCTTTTCAAAAACTCGTTGGGCAAATCCAATGGTGTTTCCAATAAAGTATGATATAATTGGTCGTGCATCTGGCTTTTACTTGCGGCGTCCCACTGTTGCTGCAATTGAGCTTTTAGTGCTGCGCGAAATTCTTCTTCAGTTTTAATTTCCTTACCTGGAAAAACCTGCTCAAAAAAAGCTTCGCCCAATTCTTTCTTTTCCACCAGGCCAATTTTTGTAATGGTCATTTTAAAATGTCTTTCACCTGAAGAAGGATCATTTTTATCAAGCCCAAGATCAGAAATAATCCACTCCCTTTCTTTTTCGGGGAAAGCATTTTTCAGTTGGAGCACCACAAAGTCGTCCACTTTTTTGCCTATCAGTTGATCACGAAAATCTTCTGAAAAATATTTCACCAGGATAGAATTGTCTTTTGAAACGGCTTCTGGCAATGGGTTTCCATCAGCGTCACTTTCTGTAAATATGACATTCAGGACATCATCGGTACCTGTTAGAGTCTCGGCATCTTTCATTTCGCCGTACTTGGTAACCAATTTCTCAATTTCTTCTTCAACCATTTCCGATGAAACGTCCACTTTATACAACGTGGGTTTGGCTGAAGAAAGTTTTTCAGTGGAAACTTCCGGTTTCAATCCTATTTCAAAAGGAAAATCATATTCCACCGGATTTGACATGTCAAGGTTACGCATATCACTTTCCATTGGCAAAGGCTGAGCAAAAATTTCAGGTTTTTCTTTTGTGAGATATTCCTGTATTTCTTTCTCGACCGATTTAATTACCTCATCGTAAAAAATAGAGGGTCCATACATTTTTTTTATCATTCCTGAAGGCACCATACCCTTTCTGAACCCGGGAATATTAGCTTTTTTGCTATAGTCTTTTATTGCTTTTTCAAAAGACGGATAGTAATCTTCTTTAGAAACCCTTACCGTAATTTTGTCGTGGAGATTTCCGAGATTTTCTTTTAGTACAGTTGCCATCAATCTTAATTTATTAGCCGCATACAGCAGCAATTTTTAATTTTCAAAAAAAGAAAATTTTTTGAAGAAGTGCGCATGGAGGGACTCGAACCCCCACACCTTACGGCATCAGATCCTAAGTCTGATGTGTCTACCAATTTCACCACATGCGCTTTTGGGGCGGCAAAAATAAATGGTTTGGTTCAAAAAAATGCATTTGAATAGTATATAGTTTTTATAATATTAAAATATAGCAGCAGGTTGATCATGGCTGCTCAAAAATATTATTATTATAATCCGTCTTAACGAAATAATTTTTCCTGAAACAATATGTTTTAAAATTTTTATAAATAAAAATGGAAAATTTCTAATATAAATCCACTCAATATTTTTCTATGTAAATTCGTATTCAATGGAAACTACACTCGACATTCCTAAATATTCTTTAAACGAAGAGGAAGAAAAAAAAGAAATTCTTCGCCATTATCGTGCATTATTACGGGTTTTAAAACCAAAATTAAAACCGGGCGACAAAGAACTGGTTCGCCATGCATTTGAAATGGCAGCAGAAGCTCATAAAACAATGCGTCGTAAAAGCGGCGAGCCGTATATTTTACATCCTTTGGCTGTTGCTATGATATGTGTTGAAGAAATCGGACTTGGTGTCCGCAGCACTATTTGCGCATTGATCCATGACACGGTTGAAGATACAGATATATCGCTTGATGATGTTCAAAGAGAATTTGGAAGTGAAATTGCAAAGATCGTTGACGGCCTTACTAAAATTTCAAATGTACTTGATGCCAATACCTCGCAACAGGCAGAAAATTTTAAAAAGATCTTACTAACGCTCACGGATGACCCAAGAGTTATATTAATTAAACTGGCAGACAGGCTTCATAATATGCGAACGCTCGATAGCATGAAACGCGAAAAGCAATTGAAAATTTCATCTGAAACGGTTTATGTATATGCGCCCCTGGCACACAGGATGGGCCTTTACAATATAAAAACTGAATTGGAAGACCTGGCTATGAAGTATATGGAGCCGGACAGTTACAGGTATATTGCACAAAAGCTTGACAACACAAAAAGAGAACGGACGCGTTACATTAATGAGTTTATAAAACCTATAAAAGAAAAATTACAGCACGCGCGTTTCAATTTTGAAATTTATGGAAGGCCCAAAAGCATTCATTCTATCTGGAATAAAATGAAAAAAAAGGGTGTTTCATTTGATGAAGTGTATGATCTTTTTGCAATCAGGATTATTTTAAATTCGCCACCGGAAAAAGAAAAAGAAGATTGTTGGAAAGTATATAGTCTTATCACTGATGAATATATTCCTTCGCCGGAACGACTGAGAGATTGGCTAAGCAATCCCAAAAGCAATGGCTACGAAGCGCTGCATACTACTGTGATGGGTGCACAGGGAAAATGGGTAGAAGTGCAGATAAGAACCAAAAGAATGAATGATATTGCAGAAAAAGGTTTGGCGGCTCATTGGAAATATAAAGAAGGTACTGATGAGGAAAACCGGTTTGACAAATGGTTTCAGCAAATAAGAGATATGCTTGCCAGCCAGGATGGTAACTCTATCGATTTTCTGCAGGATTTTAAAGTATCTTTTTTAGCTGAAGAAATTTATGTGTACACGCCAAAAGGAGACGTGAAAATGCTGCCCATCGGCGCTTCAGCGCTCGATTTTGCTTTTGCTGTTCATACGGCAGTTGGTGAAAAATGTATCGGAGCCAAAGTGAATCATAAGCTTGTGCCCATTAGTCATAAGCTTCGCAGCGGCGACCAGATCGAGATCATCACATCAACCAAACAAAAGCCAAATATAGAATGGCTGAAATATGTGGTAACTACCAAAGCGAAAACCAAAATAAAAGATTCGCTTAAAGAAGAAAAAAGAAAGATTGGCGAAGAAGGAAAAATAATTCTAAAGAAAAAACTGGATATCATTGGCGCTGCAATGAGCCCGCCGAACATCGAAGAGCTTACAAGCTTTTATAAACTGCAGTCTTCTCTTGATTTGTTTTATGAAATTGCCATTAAAAAAATTGACCTGAAAGAACTAAATGATTTTAAAGTTATTGCCGATAAACTTTTTTCTCCAAAGACTCTTAAACTGCCGGTAGAAGAAAAATGGGAAGAGGAAATAAAAGCTATAATAAAAAAGATACAGAACTGATCATTTTTGGCGAAAGCAGCGACAGGATTATGTACACGCTGGCCAATTGCTGCAAGCCAATTCCCGGCGATGATGTATTTGGATTTATAACGCAAGGCGAAGGGTTAAAAATTCATCGTACCAATTGCCCGAATGCCGCAAGGCTGCTTTCTAATTATGGCCACAGGGTTGTAAAAACCAAATGGGTAAAAAATAAGGAAATTTCATTTTTAACAGGTTTAAAAATCGTTGGACTTGATGATGTTGGCGTCATAAATAAAATAACTAATCTTATCAGCGGCGAATTAAAGATTAATATTAATGCGCTCACTGTTGAAGCAAAAGATGGCCTTTTTGAAGGAAATATAAAAATCTATGTTCATGATAAAGATGAACTGGATAATCTTGTTGAACATCTTAAAAATCTGCCGGGGATTGAAAGCGTTGACCGCTATGATACTGAATGATTTGATTAACCCCTTTAATAATTAACTTATAAAATTGCGGTATCACTAAAAAATTGTCTTTTGACACAAACATACTATTGTGCCTCACAACTCCTGATCATTTATCTTCGCCGCGATAATGTATAAGCTTGCTTCGTAATATTTTATTTCTATTTGATGCTGAGAAAGTTCATTATTTTTCAATGAATTTTTTGAAGTTTTTTTTGCCGGTTTTCTTTTATAAAAAATTTTTTAGAAAAAAAATTTTCTTCAGTTCAACGGCGTTAGAACGAAATTATTTCGGGCTTGTATTTCAAAATCCGGTAGGCCTTGCTGCAGGCTTTGATAAAAACGCGAAATATTTAAATGAACTGACGACATTAGGATTTGGCTTCGTAGAAATAGGAACGGTAACTCCTGTAGCGCAGGAAGGAAATGCAAAACCAAGGCTAGTTCAGGCTTCCGAAAGACAAGGCTATTGTAAACCGGATGGGATTTAATAACGATGGCGCTGTTGTAATCGCTGAGCGGTTGTATCAATTTTTAAATAGTAAATCGTATTTATACAATAGAAAAAAAATAATTATTGGTGGCAATATCGGTAAAAACAAAAACACGCCGAATGAAGATGCCTGGAAAGATTATGAAATCTGCTTTAATCTTTTACATGATCTGGTAGATTATTTTGTGGTAAACGTAAGTTCTCCAAATACTCCTGGCCTGCGCGATCTGCAGCGAAAGGAATCATTGAAAAAAATTCTTTTGCATTTGCAAGACTTAAATAAAATCAAAAGAAATCAGAAGCCGCTGTTATTAAAAATTTCTCCTGATCTTTTGCAAGAGGAGTTGGATGACATTATTGACCTTGCAATAGAAATACAATTGGATGGCTTTGTTGCTACGAACACAACTATAAAAAGAGAACATTTAAATTCATCGAAAAAACAAACAGAAAATGCAGGCGCCGGAGGACTGAGCGGTAAACCGATCTCCGAAGCAACAACCAATATTACCCGTTATATTTTTAAAAAAACAAATGGGAAAATTCCGGTCATAAGCAGCGGAGGTATTTTTGACGCGAATGATGCTGAAGCAAAATTTATTGCCGGTGCGGCGCTTGTGCAGGTATGGACCGGATTTATTTACGAAGGTCCCGGTATTGTGAAAAAAATTTGCAGGTCGTTAATTTAATTTTACTGAATCACAGAAAAGAAATGAGTTATTTATTTACCAGTGAAAGTATTATAAGTTTCTTTATTCTTGTTTTACTTGAAATAGTTTTAGGAATTGATAATGTAATTTTCGTAAGCATTATTATTAACCGGCTTCCGAAGGAAAAACATAAAAAAGCCAGGTTGTTTTGGATGATACAAGGTATGATCGTGCGGAGCATTATGCTCCTCGGTCTTGGCTGGCTTTTATCGCAAAAAGGTAAAGCAATGTTTATAGTTTTTGAAAAAGGGTTTGATCTTGCAAGCCTGGTAATGCTTGGTGGCGGTATCTTTCTTATTTATAAATCCGTGCACGAAATTCATCAAAAACTGGAAGGCGACGACACAAGCATACAAAAATCGTCTCAGAAAATTTTCACCTTCACAAAAGCTGCCTTTCAAATAATGCTGATTGATCTGATATTTTCATTTGATAGCATAATAACCGCCGGTGGTACGGCAAAGCATGTCGAAATTATGATAGCTGCAGTAATACTTGCACTTACCATAATGTTTTTATTCAGTGCAAAAATTGCGGCATTTATTAACAAGCATCCCACTTTTAAAATGCTCGCTTTATCTTTTCTGGTTATGATTGGATTAAGTCTTGTGGCAGAAGGTTGGGATTCTGAAAAAGCAGAAGAATTTCACCTGAAAAATTATATCTACTTCGGTATGGCGTTTGCTTTTGTCGTTGAGCTTCTTAATATGAGAATGAAAGGCCGGCAAGCGAAAAGAGTCGCTCAATTGCATGAACCGTTATATAAAAGGACGATAATATAAAGGAAACATAATTAATCAGCACTTATTTATTAAACAAACATCGTTAGCATAACTGTTACGGTATAAACGCTTTTTATTTTAATAAATACTTAGTCGCTTAACTAAGCTATTTCATTTAAATATCACGGAGGATCTTAATCCAACTTGTAATTCTTTAAACAATTTCTGCTTAAAAATGTATTTCCATAGGTAGCAAATTTGCTGCATCAAAGAAATTGTAATTTTGCCGGCATTTGCAATCAAAAATTTAAAAAGACATTATGAACATAGGTATCGTTTGTTATCCTACATATGGCGGAAGTGGTGTGCTGGCCACTGAACTTGGAAAAGCGCTGGCGGACAAAGGCCATAACATACATTTTATTACTTACCAGCAGCCAGTAAGATTGAACACCTTTCACGCTAATATTTTTTATCATGAAGTAAGAGTACCCACCTATCCTCTCTTCGATTATCCTCCCTACGAAACGGCTTTGGCGAGTAAAATGGTTGATGTAGTTGTAAACAATGATGTAGAACTTTTACATGTGCACTATGCTATACCGCATGCGTCGGCTGCCTATATGGCAAAACAGATTTTAAAAAAAGAAGGAATACCCATCCCGGTTATTACCACCCTGCACGGCACCGATATTACGCTGGTTGGGAAAGACAAAACATACAGCCCGGTGGTAACTTTTTCTATGAATGAAAGCGACATTATCACTGCCGTATCCAAAAATCTCCGTGACGAAACGTATAAAAACTTCAAGATGGAAAAAGAAATTGAGGTCATTTATAATTTCGTAGATACAAAGCGGTTTGAACGGACGCCGGTAACCGCATTCAGGCAAATAATTGCACCGAAAAATGAGCGTATTTTTCTGCATGCATCTAACTTCAGGAAAGTTAAAAGAGTGGTTGATGTTGTGAAAATATTTGCCGAAGTAAATAAACAAGTGCCTTCAAAACTTTTATTTGTAGGCGACGGCCCTGAGCGAAGTTATATAGAAAGCTTAAGCAGGCAACTTGACGCTCACGCCGATATAAAATTTCTTGGCCGGCAGGAGCAAATGGAAGACATACTTGCCATTTCTGATTTGTTTATTCTACCCAGTGAATACGAAAGCTTTGGTCTTGTGGCGCTGGAAGCTATGGCTGCCGGGGTTCCTGTGGTTTCAACTAACGCTGGCGGGCTACCCGAAATAAATATAAACGGTGTAACGGGCTTTCTCAGTAATGTAGGCGACGTTGAAGATATGAGCAAAAATATCATTCATCTTTTCTCAGATGAAAATGCCTTTTTAGAAATGAAGAAAAATGCATTAGAGCAGGCAAAAAGGTTCGATATAAGTACTATCGTTCCTCAATACGAAAAGCTTTATAAAAAAGTTTTGGAATGATTAAATAGTACGATCAGAAAGCATCCACAGGCCTTCAGCTAAATAATATTAGTGTCTTAGCCAGGCTTCAGGATTTACATTATTGCTTTCCTGCATTAAGATGAAATCAACCTGCCCTTGTCCGTCATCATTGGCACCTGCTTTCCCAATCACTTGTCCGGTTTTTACCTCATCACCTCTTTGTACATCTGCCGAAGCTAAATTGCTGTAAACGGTAAAATATTTTCCGTGTTTTATAAATACAGCCTGCTTATCCTCAATATAGCTGACGAGTGTTACCTCACCTTCAAATACTGCTTTCACCGCTTCTCCAATTTTAGCGCCGATGGTTACACCGGGGTTATCATAAATGACACCGCCAGGCAATTTGTTTGACCCAAAATGAGCGATAATATAACCAGCAACAGGCCACGGAAGTGAGCCGCGGTTTTTAGCAAAATTGGCGTCGAGCACTTTGTCGGCCTCAGTGCTCAACAAAACACTTCCTGTAGATTTCGTACTAACGTCCGGTTTTGTGGTCCTGGCAGTTGCATTAGCCGCCGAATTATTATTACTTGCAGTAGTATTATTCTTCTTTAATTCTGCCAGTCTTGCCTTTTCTTTTTTAGCGGCCTCATTTCTTGCAATTTCAATCTCTCTGCGGATCATTGCAGAGATCATATTCTTCAACTTTGCGTCCTGTTTTCGTTTTGCATTTACCTGAGCGGTCAGTTCTTTTCGTTTGGCTTTTCAGCTTATCAACAATGCCCTTTTTTTCTTCCTGCTGCTTTTCAAGTTGTGTCATAGCCTTATCCTGTTCCTGCAGCACATTATTTTTTCTTTGCTTGGTACCTGATAAAATTTTAATGCGGTCTTCCAGCATCGCCTGAGTACGCAAAATATTTTCAGCCTGCATCTCGCGATAACTGCGATAAGATTTTAAATAGGCAACTCTTTTTATCGCATCATTAAAGCTTGATGCCGAAAAAATGAAATTCAAAAAATCATAATTACTGCGGTTCTTATAAGCATACACCATGCTATTGGCATACTCCTGTTTAAGCGTATCTAAAATGCGGGACATTTTATTTATTTCAAGCTGGGACAGGTAGATATTATTATTAAGATTTTTTATTTCGCCGTTAATATTTGTAATAACATTTTCCTGCAGGTTTACTTTTTTATTGATAAGAGAAAGCTGGCCAATATTGACTTTCGCGGTTTTCCTTGTTTCATTAAGTGTCTTTTCAGTTTCTTCTATTTCTCTTCTAAGCTCTTCACGCTGTTTTTGCAATACATCTTTATCTTCTGGCTGCTGACCTAAGGCATTAAAGAGCGATAAAAGAAAAAGAAATGATATTAAGATTGATTTTTGCATAACAGTAAATTTATAATAAAACTACACGTAAATTTTTATGCAGAAAGATGGGACTTTAATGAGATGGCTATGATTAAAAATAACGCTTATTTTGTTTTATAATTTTTAGGAACGCTAAATGGGAATGATAATTCCTTGTTAAACTCATATTGTTTATAATTAAGATTTATATCCACTTTGGTTTTTTCTGCTACAGTTATGTCGCGGGAGGTTGGGAAAAAAAAGCCGTTATTTTTTTCATAATCGCCATAGGTTAAATCGGCAGTTCGATTTTGGCCCACATCCATATCATCGAGCTTACTTCTTTGCAATAATTTATTATCAGTAGAAATGGTCAGTAGATTTTTGAAAAATTTTCCTGCGGTACCTAATAAAATATAGTTGGCCGTTTGCCTGTAAGAAACGATGCTGTCGCCCACATAAACAGGGTTGCCCAAAACTATATCCTGAAGTGTAGAAAACGTTAATGGAATGTGGGCTATACTTTCTATATAACTGAATCCGTGGTATTCAACCTTCTTATCAAGCTTATTCAAAATAATGATCGAATCTTTTGTTATTAAAATACGGAACGCTTCAATGCTGAGAAACGTTCCATTGATTGAAATCCACATCACACTGTCTTTATACAATCTTACAAAGGCGTTAAAGTCAGGAAGCTTTCCTTTTTGATCTTCATATTGAACTTTAATCTTGGCCGAAAAGGTGTTGAAATTTATCCGGTTTTGCTGCAAGGATCTCAAAATATCGGAAGCGCCTTTCAGGGAATCAGTTGGTGTGGGAGGCGTGGTTACGGCCAACTGTGTATCTTTTTTGCCTACGGCTGTTTGAAGTTTTTTTGTCGACCGGCAACTGCTTATTGAATATATTAATATAAAACTAATTGCAATCGCTATAAAATATTTCATTATTCTACTTTACATTTCAAAAATTATACTTTACCGGTGTGTCCAAAGCCGCCTTTTCCCCTTGAAGATAGCCCGAGTTCCTTAACCGGCTGTAACAACGCTCTTTCCACTTTTGATATAACGACCTGGGCTATACGCTCACCGTTGTTAATAGTTTGTGGTTGAGAAGACAAATTTATCAAGATGACTTTTATTTCTCCTCTATAATCACTATCAATAGTACCGGGCGAATTCAGACAGGTAATTCCCTGTTTAAATGCCAGGCCGCTTCGCGGTCTCATTTGGGCTTCATAACCTATTGGTAATTCCATAAAAATTCCGGTCGGTATCATGACCCTTTCCAGCGGATTTAATAGCACAGGTGAAGGAAGCCACGCCCGCATGTCCATTCCGGCAGAACCGGCAGTTGCGTACTCGGGCAAATCATTCTCTGAAGTATTAATGATCTTTATTGCGACGTCTTGCATTGAGACAAAGATAAGTAGGCAATCCAGCTTAAAAAATAAAGTTCTGCTAATTGTTAAATGACGTTAATAATACGTTGGCATAAGCGGCTACGCCTTCTTCACGACCTACAAAGCCCATTTTTTCCGATGTGGTAGCTTTTATAGAGATTGCATTTTCATTTAAGGAAAGAATGTTGGCGATTACCTTTTGCATATCCGGAATATGTGGTTTTATCTTCGGTTGTTCAAGGCATACGGTTGAATCGATATTTTCAATTTTATAGCCAGCTTCGCTGATAAGTCTCAAACTCATTTGCAGAAGTATTTTACTGTCTATGTCTTTAAATTCTGATGAAGTATCGGGAAAATGAGTGCCAATGTCGCCAAGACATGCGGCTCCAAGCATTGCATCGCAAATTGCATGAAGCAATACATCCGCATCGCTGTGCCCAAGCGCTCCCTTTGTGTGTGCAAGCTTTACGCCGCCAATCCATAAGTCTCTTCCCGCAACGAGCTGATGAAAATCAATTCCAAAACCTATTCTGAATGACATCGCAAGAGTTAAACTTTGTTTGTAAAAAAAAGATTCAGGCAAATATAACGTGAATCCTGAAACGCTTTCGATTTTTAAAATTCAATAAAAAAAAGCCTCAGTGAGGCTTTTAGTATTTTTTAGAAGAATAAATTTTTATTGCTGCGTGGTAGTAGCCGTTCCTGCGGCAGTTGTTTTATCCAGGTTAAAAATAATACTGAATCGCAATGTATTCGATAAAGGGTTCCTGTTTATCCCGTTACCTGAAGGTACCAGATATGAAAAATTTAAGCCTAACATGTTGTAATTTAAACCCGCGCCAATTGTAAAATATTGCCTGTCTCCTTTATTAGGATTTTCATAAAAATATCCTACCCTGAACAAAAACTGGTCGTTGTAACTGTATTCCGCACCACCTGATATTTGAAATTCCTGCATTTCTTCACTGAAACCACCCGGGGCATCCGTAAATGAACTAAACCAACTACTTACTACCCCAATGGTATGATACCTGGCGAGACCGGCAGAATCACCAAGAAGAGGTGGCGTTGGCACCAGGAGCTTGTTTACATCCAGTCCAAAAGTGACCTTATTATTTTCATCATAAGCCTTTACATATGCAATTCCAAGCCCTAAATTGGCCGGGATAAAATCTTTTTCCGAAGCATCATTGGTGTAGGAGATCTTTGACCCAAGATTAGATAGTGCAACGCCCCAGTTGAAACCCGTTCCGGTAGTACTGTTTACTGTTCCATCATGAAATAGAGAAAGATCACCAGCAACAGCACTTCCCGTTTTATACGTTGAGCCACTTGCCGATTGGCCACTAGCCAGATTGGAATTAATATAGCGGATGGCGATGCCTAGTCCCAGGTTATCTGATAGCTTACGGGAATATCCTGCATCAAAAGCAAATTCGCGGGGCCGATATGTTTGTAAGTTATTGCCCAAATTATCAGTGAACTGGATATTACCAAGGCTGAAGTACCGCAACGATGCTGAAACAGATTGGAGTTCATCTATCTTCGTATAGCCTGCGAGTGAGGCCAGGTAAACATCATTAAGCCCAAGACCTTTGAGCCATGGAGTATAAGTAGCAGAAATTGCAGACTTACTCACGGTAAATGGATATTTTGCCTGGTTCCAGAAAGAAGAATTGGCATCAGGCAGCGTAGCGATTCCAACATCTCCCATGCCACCGGCGCGTGCATCGGGCGAAATTCGCAAAAAAGGAACTGCAGTTGTAACAACATTAATTGAATTAGTATTGCTCTGTCCATTAACGACAAATGCACCTCCAACCAGCATCAGCAATGCCGTTAATTTCAAAGTTGCTTGTTTCATGAGTAAATATTGCTTGGTTAGGTAGAGCTATACTTTATAGAAATGAATTTTTTGGATTTGTAAAAATAATTTTTTTATTGAAACGGGCAATTAAAATATCGCCAGGCTCTTAAATCATGTGAAAGCAAAATATTTTAACCTTTGCTAAAAAAAAACCTGAAAATTTTTATTTCTAATCTGAACGATTTAGTCGTATATTTATTGCCTGATTCAGCCGTCATTTATCATCAAACCGATAATTACAGATTCTACACTTTTACAAAAAATAACTTTGGGTAAAACATTTAAAGACGGCGCCATCCTTTATTTGTGAATAGTTTGCAAAAAGTTTTTAGGCTTATTCCAAATCATTTTATTGACAAATAAAAATGAAATAAAGTAATTATATTCGCACTCTTAAATTAGTATCCGTACACAATAACACAGAAAACCTTTCGTTAAATAATCTGCTAAACGAATGCACATGCAAAAATCAATATCGGTCACTACTTTATGCCTTATGATCCTGGCATCTTTTACAATTACTTCGTGTCAGAAGAAGAAGGATAAATCTTCTGTAACCGGGTGGAATTACGATGATAAAAACTATGGTAATTTCCATGTTCTCAAAGCTAAGGAGCAGAAAACCGGTCCGGGACTCGTGTTTATACAGGGAGGTACTTTTGTGATGGGTGCAAAAGAAGAAGATGTTATGGGTGACTGGAATAATATACCACGTCGCGTCAGTGTAAACTCATTCTATATTGATGAAACCGAAGTCGCGAATGTGCATTATCGTGAATATCTCTACTGGCTTGCCAATACATTTGACAATGATACAGCCATCATGAGGCTTGCCTTACCTGATACTTTGGTTTGGAGAAGCGAACTGGCCTATAACGAGCCTTATGTAGAATATTATTTCCGTTATCCTGCCTATAATTATTACCCTGTGGTAGGCGTAACCTGGGAGCAGGCTCACGATTTTTGTATCTGGAGAAGTGACAGGGTAAATGAAAAGATATTAATTGATAAAGGTTATTTGAATAAAAGAGCTCCACTGGCCGAAATGAAAGGTGGACAAGGAGATCAAACTTTTAACACCGATACCTACCTGATGAATCCTGATATGATCAACAATAAGGCTGCGCCTAAGAAAGGAGGTCTTAAAGATGTTAGTGGCCGGGCCAGGAAGGTTGTTACTTTTGAAGACGGCCTTTTATTACCAGGCTACAGGTTGCCTACTGAAGCAGAGTGGGAGTATGCGGCTTATGGTATTATCGCACAAAATCCGCATCCGCGTACCAAAGAAAAAAATCATGGTGAAGAAGTTATATCAAACCAACAGGTATATTCCTGGAGTAAAAATGTAAATGGATTGCGTGATAATCGCCGCGGAAGCTGGCAGGGAGAATTTTTAGCCAATTTTAAAAGAGGTAATGGTGATGTAATGGGCGTTGCCGGCGGCTTAAATGACCGTGCGGCTATTCCGGGTCCGATTAAATCTTTTTATCCAAATGGCTTTGGTTTATATAATATGAGTGGCAATGTAAGTGAGTGGGTGGCCGATGTTTACCGCCCTTTAACGCCACTTGATGAAGATGATGTAAACCCATATCGTGGTAACAAATTCACGAAGTATTATAAAGATGCGCAAGGTGATTACGAAAGAGATACTTTAGGCAGATTGAAACTAACCGTGGTGCCGGATTCAGAAGCTGTAAAACGCCGTAACTACCAAAAAGGAGATGTAATTAATTATCTTGATGGAGATTCTATATCAAGTGTCACCTATGGTTACGGAATATCATCTTTGATAAGTGATAAATCAAGGGTTATAAAGGGAGGAAGCTGGAACGATATGCCTTACTGGTTGTCACCGGGCGCCAGGCGCTATATGGAACAGGACCAGGCAAGCAGCACGGTAGGTTTCCGTTGTGCAATGACACGGCTTGGAAGTCCTGAAGGTAATGGCTTTAAAGAAGGTAATATTTTTAACCAGCGTAAGCAAAACAAAAAGAAAAACAGCTTTTAATAAAGCCTGATTATATAGTTAACCCTCTTGTTTCACAATAAGAGGGTTTTTATTTTTCTACCAACCGCTTCGCCATACATTTGCAAAATGGAGCTTGAAGAAATTTATAAAATATACCGTCAATTTCCCTCCGTGGAAACTGATACCAGGAAACTCAAGAAAAATGATGTGTTCTTCGCATTAAGGGGCCCGAATTTTAATGGCAATCTTATTTGTAGCCCAGGCCTTTGAGAAAGGTGCTTCCTATGTATTTGCAGATGAAGAGCTATCTTTTGCGGATCAACGAATTATTTATTGTCAAAATTCACTGCATACTTTGCAGCAATTGGCACAATATCACCGTCAGCAGTTTCAAATTCCTTTTATTGCAATTACCGGCAGTAATGGAAAAACGACAACTAAAGAGCTTTTGCATATTGCGCTTTCTACAACTTATAAAACCTATACCACCGAGGGCAATCTCAACAATCATATCGGCATACCTCTTACCATTTTAAAAATAAAGCCCGATGCTGAAATGGCGGTTATTGAAATGGGTGCCAACCACACCGGAGAGATAGCAGCATATTGTGAATATGCGATGCCGACACATGGATTGATCACTAATATTGGCAAGGCACACCTCGAAGGATTTGGCAGTGTGGAAAATATAAAAAAAGGTAAGGGCGAGTTGTTTGACTATTTGGCAAAGCACAATGGAATTGCTTTTGTAAACGCAGATGATACAGCCGTGCTGGAATTGGGTGATAAAGTTAACATGCAGTTTATTATGGAGAATCGGGAAGAGATTATAGCGGTAAAATAATTACCAGTGATCCATATGCCGAAATCCAAATTAATGCTAAGGCTCCGGTCATCGTTAAAACGAATTTAGCAGGAGCCTACAATTTTTTTAATGTAATGGCTGCATTCGCTATCAGTAGATATTTTAATGTCGATGATTTAGAAATCAAAGACGCAATAGAAAATTACAAGCCTTCAAACAGCCGCTCCCAATTAATCAAACAAAATAATAATACTATTATTTTAGATGCTTACAATGCAAATCCCGGAAGTATGAAAGCTGCTATTGAAAATTTTGCTGCGATGAAAGGCAGTGAAAAAATTTTGCTGTTGGGGTCCATGATGGAACTGGGCAGCGATAGCAAAAAAGAACATGAAAATCTGATAACATTAATCAATCAATACAATTGGAAGGCAGTGGTGTTGGTTGGAAAAAATTTTAATGATCTGAATCATAAATATATTAAATATGAAAATGCATTATCGCGGCAAAATGGTTAAAAGAGCAACATTTTGAAAATACACAAATGCTCATAAAGGGATCGAGAAGCATGCAAATGGAGAAACTATTGGAATGATGATGTACATTTGCCGTCCTTAAAAATTGGAGACTTGTCCGAGTGGTTGAAGGAGCACGCCTGGAAAGTGTGTATACGGGAAACTGTATCAAGGGTTCGAATCCCTTAGTCTCCGCTTGTTTTTTTATTTTAAGTTGATAATTAAAAACTTACATTAATTATTATCTGTTAGGGGGCAAATTGGGGGGCAAAGCGAACAATAAATAAAAGTATCGCCAGGAAAGAAATATCAAGAATGCTAATCAATACGTCCAATACAATAAGCTTTCTGAAATTTCTCCTTTCATCTGCATTGAGTATCTTAAAAATATTATTTATAATATTTCTCAATAGCTATTTATGTTTTTTTCCTAATTGAAATACTCTTGAAATATTAAATCCAAACAATGCATCAGCATTATCCCACCTCCCTGAAGTTTCTGTAATAAATTGTTTTTCAGTTAAACCAAAAGAATTGGAAAAAAGCAGTTCAAATACGTGACCACCAGTGCCAATTCCTATTCCGAAAGACAAAGCGTTATGAGCGCCCGGCGCTTTCATATCGGGAAGTTGGTAATAATATTCTGCATTAAAGTCTATTCTTTTAGAAAGTTTCTGGCTGCCTGCAAAACCGAGGGCAAATATGTCGTGCTTACTATGAAAGAACGAAATATTATCAGCGTGAATAAAGGTTGGCATTAGCTGCAACGAAAATTTTTCTGAAAATTTTCTGGCAGCCAATAGCTGCAATACATATGATGCTCTTTTTATAGCGGTATTAGGATCAGGCTTTACAGCAGGATCAATTTGGGAAGGTTTTAGGGTACTTATAGCAATTGTTGGAACGAAAGATACTGTAACCGGTGATTTTATAGTACCCGTTGATTGCCGTAGTAACCTGAGTTTAAAAAAGGCGTCATAAGTTTTATTGTATCCGCTATGAGCAACGCCTATCATAAAGTTATTCGTAATGCCATAATCAAAACCAACTTTAACGTTGAAAGGCGAATAATCCAATCCGAAGAAATTATAGAGTCCACTGCTAAGCGGCCCGAAACGATGCAGGATCCTCACATCTAAAACATGCGCGGGCAAATTTTCAACTGATTGACCATCTATAATATGAGTATATTTAAAAGTATTGGTGGCATAAAACGTTTCATTTTTTTGTTCCTGGCTTTCTAACTGGCTCATCAGGTTGTTATCATTCTCTCTCTTTGTAGTATCCTGCGCAACAGTTTTGCTACAGATAGTTATGAATGCCGATACTGGCAATAAAAATTTTATTAAATACATAATAGTTAACTTGATTACTTGTTTTCGTAATTGCAGCTTACCTTTATTTCAATGGTCTCCGCAATTTTATTTGTGACAATTGTTGGAACACTTATATTATAATCTTTTACCAATACTTTAAAGAACGAAGTCGCTGAAATCTTCCCATCTTTAACCATTATCGTTGCAGGGGCAGTTATGCTCTTTGTTACACCATGTATATTTAGATCGCCTTTCACACTTACATTATAATTTCCGTCTTTTGAAAAGATTACACTACTGATATCGGTAATATTCCCTTTGAAAGTCGACTTCGGATATTTAAAACTTTCCATATAAGTATCATTGAAATCTTCCTGCATTTTTGCCTTTGGAAAATAAAATGCATTGTTAAGTACCGAAAATTCAATAGCTCCTGTTTGTATATTGAGGACACTTAAGACCTGATTATTATCTGCAGAAATATTTTCCAGAGAGGTTTTTGAAAAAAAGGATATTCTGCCATTTTTCGTAAAAAAAAGCTGCCCATAGGAATTGCGGCAAATCCCACTTAAGGTCATGATCAATAAAATAATTGTGCTTCTTTTCATAGTTATAGATTGAGAGGATAACATCTTATCAAAAAAACATCGCCTGGTATTCCCAATTCTGAATCTCCATTGTTATAGCCGCTGCAAATACCTTTAAGCACAACTTTATCCCCCTCTTTTATTTTATTGCTGCTTTGCTCCATAGTACAATTCACCGATGCGCCAGGTTCCGATGTTTTAAGAAGAATTATTTGTTGCTGTTGCTGGTTTACCGCTACTTGCTGAACCACTCCCGATACCTTAACAACTTTATTGAGGATAGCAGACTTAGCCTTTACAAAATCACGGGTGAAGCTATTGTATAAGGAGACCGCATCAATATCAATAGCGTAAGCATCCTTAACATCCTGATGAGGTTTATTCCATACCAGGTAGCCTACAACAAAGCCGCACAATGCAAGTCCCAGGAAAACAAGGAATATATTTCTTCCGTTTTTTCGCATGTAAACGTTTAGAAAGTAAATCGGAAGTTTTACCAAAAAGGTTGCTGCTTGCCGATAATTTTAGAAATCGTACCGGTCATCAGCTATTATCTAAATTTTTTTGGGGGGGGTGCACACCAACACCTTTATTTTTCTCTACAAATATTTCTTTCCTCGATTATTCTTTACCAAAGTCTATTAACTAGATTCTGAACAAACTCTCCCTTCGTAAATGTAAAAGAAGTTTGCAACCGTATTAATTTTTAGGTTACGACAAGAAGTCTGAGAAATACATGGGCGTATTTCGCGATTGCTCTAATACAAAAATTATTTTTAAATAACTTTATGAAAATATTTTTATGACGGGTGATGAATCTATTATTCGGATACTAAAATCTGGAATCGAAAACGATACCAAAACGTAGTAAGTTTCGAGGCTGTAGAGACTTCCGATGGAAGGTCCTATGTATATAAAATTGATAAAGACTTGCTAATATCTTCATTGAAAAAGGAGAAAAAAGAAGCGTCGTTAGTGACTGCAATAATAATGGAAATAAGAGACTCTATTCAAAAAAGTGCTAAAGAGAATAAAATTAATGTTTCGGAGCTTTTTCAATCACTTGTGCTAATCAAATTACAAACATAGCTACCGACGCCATAAACATTAGTATTATAGTAATACCAACAACACCTTGTCCTAATTTGCTACTGGCCTGCCCTTGCATTATTTTTTTGTCACGTGCAACAAGAAAAATTCCTAAAAGAAGAAATGGTGCAAGAAGACCGTTAAACACAGCAGACCAATAAAGTGCCTTGATAGGATTTATATTTATGAAGTTAATAGCAACACCAAATACAAGAGCTATAAGAATAACGGCATAAAAAGCTTTTGCTTTCCCCCATTTTTCATCCAGCCCGTGATGCCATTTAAGTGTTTCGGCAAATGCATAAGCAGCCGAACCGGCAAGCGTAGGGATCGCCAAAAAGCCAACCGGTAACAATCCCCACAGTATATAATAAAGTCGCAAGGTTTCCGGCAAGGGGCCGAAGCGCTTGTGATACTTCTTTTGAAGAGCTGATATTTACAATACCATGAGCATGTAGTGTTAATGCGGTGGTTAATATTATAAAGAACATCACTACATTTGAAAGCAATGTTCCTGCGCCTACATCCATTATTTTGTCTGTAATTTCCACTGATGTAGCACCTTTACGCTCCTCCTCATTCCGGCCCATTGACTTTTCTTCTTCAACCTCCTGTGCTGCCTGCCAAAAAAATAAATAAGGGCTAATAGTTGTACCCAAAATAGCAACGATTGTTTCCCAGGTAGCGGTATCATTTTTTATTGAGAAAGAAAAAGTTTGACGTGCTATTAACGACCAATTTGGGTGAATGACAAAGGCCGTAATAACATAAGCAAATAGTGACAAGGCAAGCCATTTTAATACATTGGCGATTTGTCCGTATTGGAACATAATAATTGCTGTACCGATTACTATTCCAAATATAAAAATGCAAATATGAGAATTAAGGCCGGTTAGCAATTGCATAGCATCAGCCATGCCTGCAAGGTCAGCCCCTATATTAACGGTATTTGCCAGGAATAATAACAAACAAAATACCCTGATAACCGTTTTGGGCAACTTAATACTTAATGCCGAGGCAAGCCCCTGGCCTGTTACCATACCAATGCGGGCACACATCATTTGTACAGCAGCCATTAACGGCCATGTTACCCATGCCATCCATAATAATGACGTGCCTAGCTGAGCGCCAGCTACTGAATAGGTTGCAACTCCAGAAGGATCGTCATCAGCGGCTCCCGTAGTAAACCCCGGCCCAATTGCCGCATAAAAACGGGAGATAGCTTTCTTTGGGTCCTTAAGTTCCTTTAGTTTTCCCCGCATTATAATCTATTTTTTAAAAACGCAAATCTAATTGAAACAACTAAACAATCCGGTCTCTAAACATTAAGTATTTGGGTATATTTTCGCACCTGACGTTTTGTAGACACTTAACAAGACCTTATAGTTCGTAAATAGAGTTTGCACATCCAATAACTTTTTTGATTAACATTTATATTTACACTCATTTAATCAAAGTAATACTCTTGGTCACCGACACTGATATTCATCCATCTGTTATTGCAATCAGAACCACTATACTTGGTATTGCAGTCAGCGTTGTCCTCGTTTTTATAAAGAGTGTTTCAGGTTATATTGGCCATTCATATGCATTAATAGCAGATGCCACCGAATCCGGTGCTGACATTCTAAGCTCTCTGTTATTATGGATAGGATTACGTGTTGCGTTAAAGAAACCTGATAAAGAACATCCATACGGCCATGGAAAAGCAGAACCGCTCGCAGCGCTGGCTGTCTCTTTATTCCTGGTGGGCGCTGCTGTATGGATTGCTTATCATTCCATCTATTTTATAAGAACACCCCATGCCATGCCAAAAAGGTTTACTTTATGGATATTGTTGGTTATCATCGCTATTAAGGAAATTATGTTCCGCTATGTACTTGGCATTGGCAAAAAAATAAATAGCCAGGCTGTAAGAGCCGATGCGCAACATCATAGAAGCGATGCCATCACGTCTATCGCAGCATTCATCGGCATTTCTGTAGCATTGATTCGCGGAGAAGGACATGAGAGTGCAGATGACTGGGCCGCACTTGTTGCATCAGCGATTATCTTTTATAACGCAATAGTAATTATGAGGCCTGCACTGGCAGAAATAATGGATGCAGCCCCTTCGAACGCTATAGTAAGTAAGGTAAAGATTTTAGCAGCATCCGTACCACAAGTTGAGGGCGTTGAAAAATGTTTTGTTAGAAAAATGGGGTTTGATTATCAGGTGGACATACACATAAAGGTCGAGGGTACACTAAGCGTTGCGGAAGGTCACCAGATAGCACACGAGGTAAAAGATGTACTATTAAAAAGTAGCTTAAGAGTTTTGAACGTATTGGTTCATGTAGAGCCATCCTAAAATATACACAGCCTCGAGTCTGCAAGATTTAATTATGTGACTATAAGATCTGGTTTGCTGCAACAAGGTAGTAGAGAATTCTATGGTCAAAAGGTTATCACACAAACAAGGAATATTTTTCGATCTTACCATCATGTTTACCTCACAGTAAAAGTATTAATGATTTGAAAGAAAAATTGCTAAAGGAAACCATTTAAACGTTATACAAATACAAAGGCAATCAAAGGAACTACAGGGAATCAGTTTTAAGATCGGAACGTATAAATATAAAGCCAGTGAAATAAATAGAAAATTCTCAATAAATAATCTCCAAAAAATATTTCAAGAGCAGCAAGTAGAAAGATTGACTAAGCCACTAGATAAATCTGTTTATTCAAAAAGTATATCTCAAACGCAGCAACCGGAAACTAAAAAGCAGTTAAGTAAAAACCTGCATATCCTGAATGATTTAATGAAGCCGGAACAACAAGATCAATCTTTACCACCAGATTGGAGAATACAAAAACAGAAAAAGAAAAAATCAAAACGAATGCATTTGTAAATTCAATAATAATGAGTGGGATATTATTACAGACAATAGTAGAAAAGCTGGAAGGTCTGGAAATTGCTTTATTAAAGCACGGTAATGCAGATAAGTTTGAGGAAACACCAGGTGAATCAATAACAGCTGTAAAAGCAGTTCAATCTGAACTCATAAAGTTAAGTTCCGACTTTAATACAAATAATGAAAAATTAAACAGCTTATCTGAAGAAATATGTGCATTAAGACTTAATTTGGTTAAACCTGCACAAAATCAAGTAAGCATATACACCATTTCCATAAGCAGCTATGGCTCTCCGTTAGTTTGTTTATAATTTCTTTATTGCTTGCGTAGGGATGGATTATTTGCAGCACAATGAAAAGAACTCTTTTGAAGCAAATGACATGAATATCGGTTTTTAACAATAAGTTGCGGTGGTCCATTCCTTGATAATAATAAAATATTACCTATTCGGCATTGGTCCAATGTTAGAGAATTACAACATGCGGCGGCGATATTTATTTAATTAATAAAAAAAAAATGCAATATAAAAATAAGATTACAACGCTCTTCCTGGATATTGGGGGCGTTTTATTGTCTGACGGCTGGGGTCATGAATTCAGGCAACTTGCTGCTGAAAAATTTCATTTGGATGTAGCTGAATTGGAAGATCGGCACAAAATAATGTTTGTTACTTATGAAGAAGGAAAAATAATCCTGCAGGAATACCTTGACGGGGTTGTGTTTTATAAAAAGCGCGATTTTTCATTCAATGAATTCCGGGACTTCATCTTTTCTTTAACCACACCTTACCCGGAGATGATAGCATTTATAAAAAAATTAAAAGAACAATACGAATTGAAAATAGTTGCCGTTAGCAATGAAGCGAGAGAATTAAATGCATACAGGATAGAAACATTTAAATTAACCAGCCTGATTGACTTTTTTGTATCCTCCTGCTATATTCATGTGAGAAAACCAGACACAGCTATTTTTAAATTGGCGCTTGATATGGCGCAAGTGACTTCAGAAGAAGTTGTGTACATTGATGATGTACAGATGTTCACAAATATCGCAACAGATTTAGGCATTAAAAGTATTCACCACACCAACTGGCAATCAACTTCAGAAGCTTTAGCAGATACGGGCCTGTTAGTTGAAAATAATAAAATAGTCCATGCCTGAAGATGAAAGTATACTAACCATTAACGGAGGTTCCTCCAGCATTAAATTTTCTTTATACAAAATTGAAGATCCGTTAAAACAAATGTTTAATGGACAGATAGAAAACATTGGTACAAAAAAAGCAAAGCTTAGTTTTAATAATTCCGTTACTGAACAAAAAAATCGTATCCCGATTAAAGCTAAAGATCATAATGAGGCTGCCGTTAACCTCATTGACTGGCTTGAAAAACAGGAAGGTTTTAGTTCCATAAAAGCAATCGGCCATCGTATCGTTCATGGCATGAAACATACAGAGCCTGAAATTATCTCTGCTAAATTATTAAAGGAATTAAAAAAGATCAGCGCCTATGACCCCGATCATTTACCTGATGAAATAAGATTGATGGAAGTTTTTGGTAAGCGTTACCCTTCATTAAAACAGGTTGCTTGTTTTGATACTTCTTTTCATACTTCTATGCCAACGGTAGCAAAATTATTGTCTATCCCCCGCCGCTATTATGAAAAAGGAATTCAACGATATGGATTTCATGGATTGTCTTATTCCTACCTGATGCAAGAACTGAATCTCATTGCCGGAAACAAAGTAGCTAAAGGAAAAGTGATATTAGCACACTTAGGAAGCGGCGCCAGTCTTGCAGCAGTAAAAGATGGAAAAAGCATAGATACCAGCATGGGTTTTACGCCGGCATCCGGTTTACCAATGAGTACCCGAACCGGTGATCTTGATCCTGGTGTTGCCTGGTATTTAATGCAGTTTGAAAAGCTTAGCCCAAAAGAGTTTAATCATTTGATCAATCATGAATCCGGTCTGCTCGGTATATCAAAAACGAGTTCTGACATGCGGGAATTGATGAAAGTAGAAGATACAAACAGTAATGCCAAAGACGCAATCGAACTGTTTTGTTACCAAACAAAAAAATGGATTGGCTCCTTTGCTGCAGTGCTTGGAGGTTTAGATACATTGGTATTTTCCGGCGGCATTGGTGAACATTCTCCGGAAGTAAGAAGTAAAATATGTGACGATCTCGGCTTTTTGGGAATTGAATTAAACGAAATAAAAAATAGGAATAATGAAGGCGTTATATCAACAGGAGCAAGCAAGGTAAATGTGCGTGTTATTACAACCAATGAAGAAGTTATGATAGCAAGACTGGTTAATGATATTTTGAAAAAATCAGTTTAAAAATCATTTTAAAAAAAACAAAAGTTGAAAATTAACGTCCGACTAAAAATTATCAATTTTATTGACGTACTTACTGGCAGTAAGTTTCACGGATCTCCTTCGGAGAGGGGGTTGGGGTGAGGCCTCAAAAAATGTGTGAATCATGTAACTGGTATCAATAATTGTGTAACGCTGATTCCGGTTAAGCAATGTAAATTTCAATGATGAATTTATCAGGTAAAAATGTAGTAACAAAAGGTTCAGTTTAATATGTAAAACAAAAAAATAAACATAATGACGATTCAAATAAATGCAGATAAAAACTTAAGTGTGCATGAAGCATTCGAAGCTCAGTTAGATGGTTTGCTTTCACAAGAATTGAGCAGGTTCAGCGAACACATCACCAGGCTGGAGGTCCACCTTTCAGACGAGAACGGAAATAAACAGGGACAAAATGATAAGAGATGCATGATTGAAGCTCGGCTCGAAGGAAGACAGCCAATTGCAGTTACGGCCAATGCGAACGACTACGAGCTTGCAGTAAGTGCCGCAATTGAAAAACTGAAAGCTTCGCTTGATACAATCGTGGGTAAATTAAAACATCATTAAAATATTCAACAATTAAAAGCAGAATTATTAACTCCAAATTTTTAAATTAACTAATTAAAATATCTCTATTATGGAAACAGAAACAATCGGTAATGAAGTGAAAACCCTATCACCTTCATTACTAGAAAAGATAAATGCCTACTGGCGTGCTGCCAATTACCTTTCAGTAGGTCAAATATATCTTTATGACAACCCGCTGTTGAAAGAGCCCCTAAAACTGAAACATGTAAAGCCGCTGGTGGTAGGCCATTGGGGCACTACACCGGGACAAAATTTTATCTATGTCCATCTAAACCGTATCATCAAAAAGTATGATTTAGATATGTTTTATATCGCCGGTCCCGGGCATGGCGGCCCTGCAATCGTTGGTAATGTTTATCTCGAAGGAACCTGGAGTGACGTGTATCCTAATGTAACGCAGGATGAAGCCGGCCTAAAAAAATTATTTACTCAATTCTCTTTTCCGGGAGGCATTTCAAGTCATGTGGCGCCAACAACACCTGGCTCCATTCATGAAGGAGGAGAATTAGGTTATTCTTTGAGCCATGCATTTGGCGCTGCATTTGACAACCCTGATTTGATCGTTGCCTGCGTTGTTGGTGACGGCGAAGCAGAGACAGGTCCGTTAGCAACCTCATGGCAATCTAATAAATTGTTGAATCCGATTACTGATGGAGCTGTTCTGCCGATCCTTCACTTAAATGGTTATAAAATCAGCAATCCAACGATGTTGGCAAGAATTGAAGATGACGAGCTCGACCAATTTTTTCGTGGTTGTGGTTGGACCCCGCATTTTGTGGAAGGTGACGATCCGGAAAAGATGCATCAACTCATGGCAACTACGCTTGAAGAAGTAATTGCTGACATTCATCAAATACAAAGCAATGCAAGAAGTAACAACGACAATACCCGCCCACGCTGGCCAATGATTGTTTTAAAATCACCTAAGGGATGGACCGGGCCGAAGGTAGTAGATGGCCTGCATATTGAAGGCACTTTCCGTTCGCACCAGGTACCACTCCTTGTGGACACAGATCATCCCGATCATGTAAAGCTTTTAGAAAACTGGATGAAGAGCTACAAACCTGAAGAATTATTTGATAAAAATGGCACACTTAAACTGGAGCTGGCAGAACTAGCGCCAAAGGGTAATCGCAGAATGGGAGCTAATCTTCATGCTAACGGTGGCATTCTTTTAAAAGATTTGCGAATGCCTGACTTTCATGACCACGCCGTACACGTTCCTTCACCTGGCGCAGTAAGTGGCCAGGATACCATGGTCCTTGGAACGTTTTTAAGAGATGTTGCGAAACTGAATAATGATCAGCATAATTTTCGTGTATTTGGTCCCGATGAAACATTGTCAAACCTCCTTGGAGCAATTTTTGAAACAACCAATCGCCAGTGGGATGACGCAACGGAACAATATGATGAATTTTTGGCACCTACAGGGCAGGTGGTTGACTCTATGCTTAGCGAGCACCAATGTGAGGGTTTCCTGGAAGGATATTTATTAACTGGCAGACATGGTTTGTTTAATAGTTATGAAGCCTTTATTCGCATCGTTGATTCTATGTTTAGTCAGCATGCCAAGTGGCTAAAAGTAACGCTTGAACTGCCTTGGCGAAGAAAGATTGCATCATTGAATTATTTGTTGGCTTCGCACGTATGGCAACAGGATCATAATGGTTTTACTCACCAGGATCCTGGTTTTCTGGATCATGTTATTAATAAGAAAGCAGATGTGGTAAGAGTTTATTTACCGCCGGATGCCAACTGCCTTTTATCTGTTTTTGATCATTGTTTACGCAGCCGTCATTATGTTAACGTGGTGGTTGCCGGTAAACATGCTTTGCCACAATGGCTTACTATGGATCAGGCGGCCGTTCATTGCACTGAAGGAATCGGCATCTGGCAATGGGCGAGCAATGACCAGGGATCAGAACCTGATGTGGTGATGGCTTGCTGCGGAGATACACCAACACTGGAATTGCTGGCGGCCGTTTCTATCTTACGGGAACACCTACCCGAAGTTAAAGTAAGAGTAATAAATGTAGTTGACCTTATGAAACTACAGGCACATACTGAGCATCCTCACGGGCTCAGTGAGTGGGATTACGATTCGCTTTTCACTAAAGACAAGCACATCATTTTTAACTTTCATGGTTATCCCTGGCTTGTTCACAGGCTTACATACAATAGAACCAATCGCAATATGCATGTAAGAGGATACAAAGAGGAAGGTACTATCACAACACCTTTTGATCTAAGAGTACAAAATGATATTGATCGTTTTCATTTAGTGATAGATGTGATTGACCGCTTGCCAAATTTAGGAAGCAAAGGCGATTACCTTAAGCAACAATTGCAGGACAAGTTGATTGAACATAAACACTATATACATCAACATGGCAAAGATTTACCTGAAATTCTTAACTGGAAATGGAAAACACATGATTAAAAAAATTTTAACGGATACGGTTAGCCGCTTATTTGCAGATAGTAAAGGTTTACTTGCAATGGATGAAAGTATCCTCACCTGTAACAAGCGATTTGCTAAAATAGGCATTCCACAAAATGAAGAAACCCGCCGTGACTGGCGTGAAGTGTTAGTGACAACACCCGGTTTAAGTGAATCCATTGGCGGCGCTATCTTATGTGATGAAACAATTCATCAAAACAAAAGAGATGGAACGCCTATTATTAAAACACTTATAGATGAAGGAATTATTCCGGGAATCAAAGTTGATAAAAGCGCCAAACTCATGGCGGGTCATCCGGGCGAGAAAGTTACTGAAGGTTTAGACGGATTACGTGACCGGTTGAAAGAATATTTCCAAATGGGTGCACGGTTTGCAAAGTGGCGTGCGGTAATTGCTATCGGCGATGGCATTCCCAGTCGCGGTTGTATAGAAGCAAATGCAAATATACTCGCGCTTTACGCAAGCCTTTGCTATGAGGCTGGATTGGTACCTATTGTAGAGCCTGAAGTTCTCATGGAGGGAACACATGATTTACAGGTATGCTTTACCGTTACTGAAAAAGTATTGAGAACAGTTTTCAGCCATCTTTATACACAAGGAGTGAGGCTGGAAGGCGTTATTTTAAAACCTAACATGGTGATTTCCGGGTTGAGCTGCCCCAAACAGGCAAGCATAGACGAAGTTGCGGATGCTACCATACAGTGTCTCCGCCAATCAGTTCCTGCTGCCATTGGCGGCATTGCATTTTTATCCGGGGGGCAATCCGGTGAGCTCGCTTCGGCTCATTTAAATGCCATGCATGTAAGATATCAATCTAAACTTCCGTGGCCATTGACATTTTCATTTGCACGCGCCATTCAGCAACCTGCCATGGAGATTTGGGATGGGAAAGATGAAAACAAAAAGGCCGCACAGCAAGCCTTGTTTCACCGGGCTAAATGCGACCAGGCAGCACGCCAGGGATTGTATAATGCTGGCATGGAGGATCCCGTGTTTCTAAGCAACTAATTTGCGCTTTACTTACAACAATCTTAAGAAAAAAGAAAATACTTATTATGGAATCTGACAACAAGAAGGCTGTAGCAACTAAGTCAAAAACGGCGGCTGCACCTGCCCCGAAGACGATTACCAACTGGGCGCTGCCGCGGCATCCCATAAAAAATGGAAATAGTAAAACTATAGTTAGATAATATTAAAAAAGTAAAGGCTTCCTTTATAGAAAAAATTGATAATGATCATGCTAATGCCAAAAAAACATGGTTTGACATGGGCAGGCCTGGAAGCCTTAACCCTAAAGAAGTGTCCGCATTGGAACTAGCGTCCGTCCTTATAATGAAGCCTCTCGCAACGAGGCAGATAAAAGGTTCGGTATTTGTAGAGGTAGCAATACCTCCGCAGGGAGTCGCTTATATAACTTTAGAACTGGAATGAAAAAAATAATAAAGTCGAAAGAAAAAAATTATACAAATCCTCAAGGTCCGGATGAAGAAATGCTCAGCGTTTTGCAACGCGAAACTTTTGCCTATTTTCTAAAAGAGGTGAATGATAAAACAGGGCTGATAGCCGACAAAACCCAGCCAGGATCTCCATCAAGTATTGCTGCGACGGGCTTGGGACTTAGTTGTTATATCGCAGGAATTGAACGTGGATTTATAACCCGGGCTGATGCAATCAAAAGAACGCTTACTGTTTTAAGATTCTTCTATAATAGTAGCCAAGGCACCGAAGCTGATGCCACAGGATACAAGGGTTTTTATTATCACTTTCTTGATATGGAAACCGGGAAACGGGTATGGCAATGTGAACTGTCAACCGTGGATACTGCTATATTATTAGCCGGTGTATTGACTGCCAGATATTATTTTATGGGTAAAAATAAATCTGAAATTGAAATACGCCAGCTTGCTGATAAACTCTACGAACGGGTAGATTGGCAATGGGCATTAAACGGAAAAGATTCTATTTCTCATGGCTGGAAACCTGAATCAGGATTTCTTCTTTCCCGTTGGAATAAGCAATATTGTGAGGCACATATTATTTATATACTGGCCCTTGGTTCCCCTACTTTTCCAATTAGCCCTTCAGGATATAAAAAATGGATTTCCACTTTTGAATGGAAAAAAATATACAAGATAGAATGCATTTATGCCGGCCCACTCTTTATACACCAGATGTCTCAAATATGGTTGGATTGCAAAGGTGTCTCTGATGATTTCAATAGAAAGATTGGTATTGATTATTTTGAAAACAGCCGCCGTGCGACGCAAATTCAGCAAAAATATGCTATAGAAAATCCATTAAGCTTTGCTCATTATGGTAAGAATGGATGGGGATTTACAGCCAGCGATGGACCCGGACCCGCTACCCGCACGATTGATGGCATTAAAAGAAAATTTTACGATTATATAGCCAGGGGAGCTCCTTATGGGCCAGACGATGGAACCATATCGCCATGGGCGGTTGTATCTTCTCTGCCGTTTCTTCCTGAAGTTGTGCTGCCCACTATTCGTCATGCAATAGAGAGACGGGATTATGAAAGACACCATGCTTGTGGTTTCGATGCCAGTTATAATCCAACCTTTCCGGAAAAGCATAGCGAGTTCGGCACCTGGATTTCTGAATGGCAATTTGGGTTAAATCAGGGTCCCGTTATTTTAATGATTGAAAATTATAAATCAGGATTAATATGGGATGTGATGAAAAAATGCCCACATATTATCAATGGTTTGCGCCGGGCAGGTTTTAGTGGTGGCTGGCTGGATCAGGTTTCATAAAATGCCAAGATTATTTTCTTGTTGAACATTGTGTCGCAGATGACCTCACTCCCTCGATACATGTGAATGATATAACTTTTTAACGGGATTATATAATTTGCTATTGAGCGAAGAAACTGATCTTTGTAATGGTATGAAATGCGGCTCTTTATATTAAAGCCTTCAGCGAAAATAAATGCGCCGGTTTAATGCCTTTCTGCTTTAGCCGAAGAAAAGTTTATAATTAATAAACGGAAAAAAAATATTTTTTCACATACTGGAACCAAACAAAATGATATGGAATCAACATCAAAAGTAAACCCAACAATTATAGTAATACTTGGCGCCACCGGTGATTTAACCTGGCGTAAACTGATCCCCGCGATTTATAATCTTTGGCTAGATAAATGGATACCAGGTGAATTTGCAGTCATCGGCGTAAGCCGCATTAAAATGACGGGAAAACAATTTGAAAAACATTTGCATGAAGGCGTTGATAAATTCTCGAGGAGAGGAAAATCAAAAAAAATGGAATGGGATAATTTTGCAAAATGCCTGACCTACCAGATTGGCGAGTTTGATGCCACCAGCACATATAGTGCATTAAAAAAGCAAATAGCTTCGTATGAAAAAAAATGGAAGGCTGCCGCCAACCGGATTTTTTACCTGGCTGTTCCGCCTAATGCGTTCAAAGAAATTTCAGTCGAGTTGGGAAGTTCCGGGCTGGCTGAAAATAAATTACTAAGCCGCATAGTAATAGAAAAACCTTTCGGGCACGATTTGGAAAGTGCAAAGCAACTCAACGGCCTTTTGCATACTATATTTGATGAATCACAGATTTACCGCATTGACCATTATCTTGGAAAAGAAACCGTACAGAATATCCTGGCATTCCGGTTTGCCAATGCATTGTACGAACCCATCTGGAACCGAAATTATATAGATAGCGTTCAGATAACAGTATCGGAACAACTGGGTGTAGAGAACAGGGGAAACTATTACGAAACCGCAGGAGCGTTGCGTGACATGATACAAAATCATCTCCTGCAATTGCTCTGCCTGATTACCATGGAACCGCCCGTTTCTTTTGAAGCTGATGAAGTGCGCAACAGGAAGGTGGATGTATTAAATGCCTTATTAAAAATACCACCGGAAGAAGTATATCAATATGCTGTACGCGGCCAATATGGTGAAGGATGGATAGAAGGAAAAAAAGTGAAAGCATATCGCAAGGAACCGGATGTGAATAAGGAATCTAACATTGAAACCTTTGCGGCCGTTAAATTATTTATTGACAACTGGCGGTGGCAGGGCGTTCCTTTTTATCTCCGCACCGGTAAGCGTATGAGTGAGACAATTTCTGTTATAACCATCCAATTTAAACCGGTACCACATCAATCTTTTCCTGCAGAAGTTATTGGTAACTGGCAATCGAACCGGCTTATTTTACACATACAACCACATATGGGAATCAGCACAAGTATTCAGGCAAAAAGACCAGGACTTAAAATGTTATTGTATCCCGTTGATATGCACTTCGACTATAACGAATCATATACTTCCGGAACCCCCGAGGCCTATGAAACTTTGTTATTAGATATTATGGAAGGCGATGCAACGCTTTTTATGCGTGCGGACCAGGTAGAAGCCGCATGGAAAGCGCTGATGCCTATCATCAATTCATGGGCATCAAATCCTCCTGTTAACTTCCCGAACTATAAAGCTGGCACCCAGGGCCCGGAAGATGCAGAAACACTTACTGCAAAATACGGACACAGTTGGATTTAAGCAGGTCGGCGGGATATAGGGGCAGAACCAATTCAATCGCTGGCATGAATTTTTTATGTAGAAACACTAAAAGAAAATCAAACCAATGAAAATTTCACCTTTAGCCGGAAAACCCGCAGAACAAAATATATTGATCAATATTCCGAGGCTTGTCAGCGCCTATTACACTGGTAAACCTGATCCATCTGTTTCAGCTGAGAAAGTTTCGTTTGGAACTTCCGGCCATCGTGGTTCTTCATTCAAAAACTCTTTTAATGAAAATCATATTCTTGCCATCACGCAGGCCATTTGTTTGTATCGCAAAGAACAAAAAACAGATGGCCCGCTGTATCTTGGATTTGATACACATGCCTTATCAGCACCTTCTTATGCTACTACGATGGAAGTATTAGCAGCGAATAATGTTGAAGTGATGATTGCTAACGGAGATGAATATACGCCTACGCCTGTAATTTCACATGCAATATTAAAATATAATAAAGGACGTAAAACAGGTTTAGCCGATGGCATCGTCATTACGCCTTCGCATAATCCACCGGATGATGGTGGATTTAAATACAATCCACCTAACGGAGGACCTGCTGGAAATGATGTTACGAATTGGATTGAAAAGAAATCCAATGAATTGCTGCAAACCAATCTTCAGGGTATAAAAAGAATTCCTTTTGATAAAGCACTTAAAGCGTCTACCACACACCGCTATGATTTCCTGAATAACTATGTAAATGATCTTGGAAATATCATAGACATGGATGCGATTCGCAATGCAAAAATAAAGATGGGTGTTGACCCGCTGGGTGGCGCCGGAGTTCATTACTGGGAACCCATCGCGGAACATTATAAATTGGATTTAACGCTTACCAATAAAATTGTTGACCCCGCTTTCAGTTTCATGACGGTTGATTGGGATGGACAAATCCGAATGGATCCTTCTTCTACGTATGCGATGCAGCGGCTGATAGCGATGAAAGATAGCTTTGATATTTCGTTTGCCTGCGATACTGATCACGACCGGCATGGTATAGTAACAAAAAGTGCGGGTCTGTTAAATCCAAATAATTATTTATCCGTTGTCGTTTTTTACTTGTTACAACAACGTCCGCAATGGGCAAAAACATCCGCTGTCGGCAAGACGGTTGTTACCACCCAACTTATTGAACGCATAGCTGTACAACTAAATAGAAAACTGTATGATGTTCCTGTCGGATTCAAATGGTTTGCTGATGGCCTGCTTGATGACTCACTTTGTTTTGGTGGCGAAGAAAGTGCAGGCGCTTCTTTTTCGAGATTGGATGGAAGTGTGTGGACAACAGACAAAGATGGATTTATTCCGGCACTACTATCAGCGGAGATTACTGCTAAAATGGGAAACGATCCGGGCAAAATATATAATAACTTAACGAAAGAATACGGCGAGCCTTTTTATGACCGTATTGAAGCAGAGGCAACGCCGGAACAAAAAGAAAAATTAAAAAACCTATCTTCCGCTCAAATAAAAGACAAGGAACTTGCCGGAGAGAAAATTCAAAAAATTCTTACTAGTGCCCCCGGAAATGATGCACCGATTGGAGGACTAAAAGTAACAACAGATAATGGATGGTTTGCCGCGCGCCCATCCGGAACAGAAGACATTTATAAAATTTACGCCGAAAGTTTTTTGAATAAAGATCATTTAAAAAAAATAATTGATGAAGCGCAAATGATTGTCAATGCTGCATTATAGATGAATTAAAAGAATTTATGAAATTAAATTTAATACCCTCAGCGCATGAACTCATCTCTAATATGCGTAGCTTTTTTCAGTTGAGTGATAAGGTCAATAACTTAGATGAGGAACCGTTGCGGGAAGAATTATTCAGCTCCGACCAGATGGCACGTTTCGGAAAAACGCTGGCATCAAGACATAAGTTAAGTTCAAAACCAGCTAAAGATCATTTACTCAAACGACTTGCAGACAATGAAACCACTTTGCAAGAAGTGCGAAAGCTACTCACGGATTCTATCAAACGAAAATACCAGGTTACCCCGGCAGGCGAATGGCTGATAGATAATTTTTACCTTATAGAAGAACATATCCGGATTGCGAAAACACATTTTCCTAAAAATTACAGTGAAGACCTTCCGCAGTTATCAGATGGAAATTCAACGGGACTAACCCGTAGTTATGATATCGTTTTGCAGATCATTTCTCACAGCGACGGAAGAACAGATATGGAAAGTCTTAGCAATTTTGTAACTGCATATCAAACGATAACTCCTTTGAAATTAGGAGAATTATGGTCCATACCGCTTATGCTACGCCTGGCGCTCATTGAAAATATCAGGCGGGTTTCTGCCCGCATCGCCATAGATAAAGTTGACAGAAATCTTGCTGATTATTGGGCGGAAAAAATGATTGCTACTACAGAAAAAACGCCAAAAGATCTTATCCTGGTGATTGCAGATATGGCAAGGTCTAATCCGCCAATTGTAAGCGCATTTGTTTCGGAATTAATTCGCCAGTTACGTGGTAAAGGCCCTGACCTTGGGCTGGTGCTTAATTGGATAGAACAACAATTATCAGGAAGTGGATTAACCAGTACTGAATTGGTGAATGCTGAAAACCAGAAGCAGGCTGCAGACCAGGTATCCATGAGCAACAGTATCGGAAGCCTCCGTTCGCTCGGCGCAATGGACTGGCGTGAGTTTGTTGAAACGCACAGCATCGTTGAACAAACATTACTTAAAGACAACGGAGGAACTTATGGTTTAATGGATTTTACTACCCGTGACCGTTACCGGCATGTGGTAGAATTGATTGCAAAAAAAAGCACTTCCAGTGAGCAGGAAGTTGCTGAAATGGCTATACAATTAATGCATGAAAATGCAACGGGAAAAAGTGATGATCATCGCCCTGCACATGTTGGCTACTACCTGATTGGATATGGAGTAAGCCAAACAAAAAAAATGGCGAAGATGCGTGAATCAGTTGTTGCAAGGATGCAGCGCACTATTAAGAGACATGCATTCCTGGCCTATTCAACTTGTATTTTGTTGATAACATTTGTTATTGCCGGAATTATTTTATTAATAGCAGACTCACATACAAAGAATACATTGCTTCTTGTAGTAATTACATTGCTTACGCTGTTATGCGCAAGCCAGTTGGCAATATCGGTCGTTAATTTTTTTGCAACACTTTTAGTGAAGCCCAATTTGTTGCCGAGGATGGATTACTCCCGTCAGATTCCTGATAGCGCAGCGTCAATGGTTGTAATTCCTGCAATGCTTACGACGGTTGGGGAAATAGACGACCTGGTGGAATCGTTGGAAGTTCGTTTCCTGGCAAACAGGAATGAGAATTTATATTTTGGTTTATTAACTGATTTTACAGATGCTCCGGAGGAAACACTTCCCGCTGACACGTTACTTTTAGATACAGTAAGGAATGGAATTGAAGCGCTTAATAAAAAATACGAAACGAGAAAATGATGATTTATTTTTTCTCTTTCATCGCCCGAGAAAATGGAATGCAGGATGAGAAAGTTTGGATGGGCTATGAAAGAAAACGAGGTAAACTTTCTGATTTAAATGCCTTGTTGAGAGGTAATGCCAAAGAACATTTTTCACTTGTTATTGGAGACCAAACTATTTTTCATAAGATAAAGTATGTAATTACGTTAGACGCGGATACGCAATTACCGCTTGGTTCTGCCTGGAAATTAATCGGAACGATGGCGCATCCATTGAACCGTGCCTGGTACGATGAAAAGAAAAAACGGGTAACAAAAGGCTATGGCATTCTGCAACCAAGGATAACCGTTAGTTTACCAGATATAACCGGCTCTATATATGCCAGGATGCATGGAAATGAGCCTGGCATTGATCCTTATACCCGTGCATCATCTGATGTTTACCAGGATTTATTTGGAGAGGGTTCTTATATCGGTAAAGGAATTTACGAAGTGGATATGTTTCAGAAAGTACTTGATGGAATATTTCTTGAAAACCGTATTCTCAGTCATGATTTGCTGGAAGGTTGCTATATCAGGTCCGGATTACTGAGCGATGTACAATTGTTTGAAAAATATCCAACAACTTATCAGTGCCGATATAAAAATGCGGATACGTTGGATTCGTGGGACTGGCAGATTTTTGCATGGATTTTACCCTTGGTAAAGGGCCCGGAAAACGTTTGTATAAAAATCCAATTTCAGCATTATCAAAATGGAAAATATTTGACAATATACGCCGAAGCCTTGTGCCGACCGGCACTTACAGCTTTGCTTATATTGGGATGGATTGTGTTGCCATCTCCGTTATTCTGGACCATTACCGTTTCAGGAATTATTGTTTTCCCGATTATTATTACTTCACTTTGGGATACCATCAGGAAGCCCAAAGATGTTGTATTAAGAATATCATATCGAAAATTCGCTTATCAATCTCCGCGATATCACGGTCAAAACCTTATTCACATTAATATGCCTTCCTTATGAAGCTTATTCGAATGTTAAAGCCATAAGCCGTACTCTTTGGCGCATGTTAATCAGCAAGAAAAAATTACTGGAATGGAATCCATCTTCTCATAATCATAAAAATATAATCATTAACAAGTTTACAATCATCTTATGTCTGCCATGTGGATTGAACCGTTTTTTATCGATTCGATTTTATCATTTTTAGCAATTTACTTCCCCGCAAAATTACTAATAGCAGGCCCGGTTCTCGTGTTATGGCTTATCGCTCCGTTTGTTACCTGGTTTACAAGTAAACCTTTAGAGAAACAAGCAACTAAACTTAGTGATGAACAAAATATTTTTCTTCAAAAACTCGCAAGAAAAACCTGGAGCTTCTTTGAACATTTTGTTGTATTCGGAGATAACTGGTTACCTCCTGATAATTTCCAGGAACAACCTCTTGAACAAATTGCCCATCGCACTTCGCCTACTAATATTGGGCTGTCACTATTGGCCAACTTAAGCGCCTGCGACTTTGGGTACATAACTACCTGCCAATTCATTGAAAGAACAAAAAATACAATCGGTACCATGCAAAAAATGGAGAAATATAAAGGCCATTTTTATAATTGGTACGATACGGAATCATTGAGTCCACTGCCACCGAAATATATTTCTACAGTTGATAGCGGAAATCTTGCCGGTCATTTATTGGTATTACGGCAAGGTTTGCTGGTCATTCCTCACCAGGAAATTCAGAGCACCCAATGGACGGAGGCCCTGCGGGATACATTGGGTGTCCTTACGGATACATCAAATGCAACTAATATTAAATTGTTGAAACACATCACCAATGCCCTGGAAGAAATTATAGATAGTAAGGAATATACGCTTCTTGAAATGAAAAACCAGGTGCGAATCATTAGCAAAAGAATTCAGTCTTATAATTGACAAATTTGATTGTGGTATGGAGAGCGAAACATTTAGATGGAAGGAAATAATTTTATACACAATTGGATGAGGTGAATCAACATGTTCAAATATTTCAACCATGGGTTTTAATACAAACTGCTCCCGCAACATTCAAAGATATAGTTTCCCCGAATGTGCACATTACCTGGGTCGAATTATTAAGAGCAGCAAAAAAATTACAGGAGCAGGTAAACGATAAAAAATCAGGAAACAATAACGCAGAAGAAAATCACTGGCTTGAACTGTTTCAAAACGCATTGACGAATTCAATTCACAAGGCAGATGAATTAATTTCTGCATCTGATAATCTTGCGCAGCAATGCAATGATTTAGCGGATATGGAATGGGATTTTCTTTACGATAAAACAAGCCACTTGTTTAGTATTGGCTATAATGTTCAGGAACACCGGGCCGATGCGAGTTATTATGATTTGCTCGCATCGGAAGTGAGACTTTGCATATTTATTTGCATTGCACAAGGCAAGCTACCGGAAGAAAGTTGGTTTGCATTAGGGCGGCTACTTACTAACGTAGGCGGGCAACCTATTCTTTTATCATGGAGTGGTTCTATGTTCGAATACCTGATGCCATTATTAGTAATGCCTACTTATGAAAATACGTTACTTGACCAAACCTATAAAGCGGCAGTGGAATGGCAGATTAAATATGGTAAAAAAACAAACATGCCCTGGGGTATTTCCGAATCGTGTTACAATATGATCAATGCTAATTCGAATTATCAATACCGCGCCTTTGGTGCCCCGGGGCTGGGCTTGAAACGTGGACTCGAGGAGGATGCTGTCATAGCGCCTTATGCGTCTGCACTGGCATTAATGGTAGCGCCGGAAAAAGCGTGCGAAAACCTGGAACTGCTTAATAAAAAAGGATTAGAAGGAAGATTTGGATTGTATGAAGCCATAGATTATACACCTTCACGTTTACAGCGTGGCCAATCAAGTGCAATTGTTTATTCATTTATGGCGCATCACCATGGAATGAGCTTATTGTCACTGGGCTATCTACTTCTCGACAAACCGATGCAAAAATTATTTGAAGCAGAACCACAGTTTAAAGCAACGCTTTTATTACTGCAGGAAAGAATTCCAAGAGCAACCACTTTTTTTGCACACACAACAGATATTGCAGATATTAATTATGTAGCAAGCGGCACAGGAAACAAGGATCATCAATTCCCCGGACACCTCTGTACCTAAAGTACAATTATTATCTAACGGAAGGTATCATGTAATGATAACCAATGCAGGTGGAGGTTACAGTCGCTGGAAAGACCTTGCTGTTACCCGCTGGAAGGAAGATATTACCTGCGATAATTGGGGAACTTTTTGTTACATCCGCGATTTAGATAGTAAAAAATACTGGTCGAATACACATCAGCCTACACTTACAAAGGCTGATAGATATGAGGCCGCTTATTCGCAGGGCCGCGTAGATTTTAATACAAAACAAAACGGCATAGTGACACACACTGAAATTGTTGTTTCTCCGGAAGATGATATAGAAATGCGAAGACTACGGATAACAAATCGATCCGGCATACGCAAGACTATTGAAGTTACCAGTTACGCAGAAGTTGTGCTGGCATCTGCTGCATCTGATTTGATGGCCCCGGCTTTCAGCAATCTTTTTGTACAAACGGAGATCCTTCCTCATCAACATACGATCATGTGTACCCGAAGACCACGGTCGGCAGAAGAACAATCGCCCTGGATGTTTCACCTGATGGCAACAGAAGGAAAACATATCGAAGAAATCTCCTATGAAACTGATAGGATGGCATTTATTGGTCATGGCAATTCTATCGTGCAATCCGCAGGCCATGAATAATCCCGGTAAACTTTCCGGCAGTCAGGGTTCCGTGCTGGATCCTATTGTTGCCATCCGTTACAAAATAATCCTGGGGCCGGAAGAAGCAGCCACTATTGATATGGTTATCGGCATTGCTGAAACGAAGGAAATTTGCCAGGGACTGATTAATAAATACCAGGATAATACCCCTCACAAAGATCGGGTATTTGAAATGGCCTGGACACATAGCCAGGTAGTGCTCCGGCAAATAAACGCTTCCGAAGCGGATGCACAATTATATGGACGTTTGGCGAGTTCTATTATTTTTACGAATGCTTCTTTTCGTGCAGACCCTGCCATACTAATCAATAATCACCGGCAACAGTCCGGCCTGTGGGGTTATTCTATTTCAGGAGACCTGCCCATTGTTCTTTTAAAAATTGAAAACCAGGCTAACGTGCAAATGGTAAAACAATTGATACAAGCCCATGCGTATTGGCGCTTGAAAGGCCTGCTGGTAGACCTGGTGATATGGAATGAAGCGCATGATGGGTACAGGCAGGATTTTCAAAATGAGATTGAAGCATTGATTCCGGCTGAATTTAAAGACCGCCCGGGAGGTATTTTTGTACGAGCTGCAGATCAGATATCCAACGAGGATCGCATATTATTTCAAACAGTAGCCCGTGTCAATATTTCGGATAGCGGGGGAACGTTAGCAGATCATGTGAACCGCAAATCGATTGCAAAGGTAGCCATACCCCGTATCAGCAAAGACGAAAAATATACCCCTTCTTCAACACCAATTGCATTGCCAAAGGATCTCATATTTTTTAATGGATCAGGAGGCTTCTCTCCCAATGGAAAAGAATATGTTATTGTTACTGATGATAAGAGAAAAACCCCGGCTCCATGGGTAAACGTAATTGCAAATCCAAATTTTGGAACGGTTATTTCAGAAAGTGGATCAGCATATACCTGGACCGAAAATGCACATGAATTAAGGCTCACCTCCTGGAGTAATGATCCTGTGTCAGACACAACAGGTGAAGCATTTTATATAAGGGATGAGGAGAACGGCCGGTTCTGGTCAACTGCATTGTTGCCTGCCGGTAAGTCGGCATATATTACACGTCATGGTTTTGGATATAGTGTTTTTGAACACATAGACGATGGTATTTATACAGAGATGACCGTGTATGTTGATATGGAATCAACTATTAAATTCACGGTATTAAAAATACGTAACCAGTCGGGAAGATCACGTAAATTATCCGCTACAGGTTATACTGAATGGGTGCTGGGCGATAACAGGATGAAAACTGCCATGCATATTCATACTGAAGTGGATCCTGATAGTGGAGTAGTGTTTGCAAAAAATCAATACAATACAGAGTTTAACAACAGGGTCGCATTTTTTGATGTGGATTACTTGAAAAAAACATTTACCGGTGATCGTACGGAATTTATTGGAAGAAATGGAACTTTGCAAAATCCGGATGCCATGTCACGTATAAAACTTTCCGGAAAAGTCGGCCTTGCATTAGATCCATGCGCCGCGATCCAGGTGCCGTTCTTCGTAACAGACGGAGAAGAGCAGGAAATTATTTTCCGGCTGGGAGCAGGCAAAGATGACAATGAAGCAAGCACCATTGCCAAAAAATTTCGCGGAGCAGAGGCAGCCGGTGAAGCATTAGAAAAAGTAAAAAAATACTGGGCGGATACCATAGGCGCTTTGCAAGTAGAAACGCCGGACAAAGCGATTAATCTTATTACTAACGGTTGGCTGACCTATCAAACACTTTCATCACGATTGTGGGGACGAAGTGGATTTTATCAATCAGGTGGCGCATTTGGTTTCAGGGATCAGTTGCAGGATGTAATGTCTTTGTTGCATACAAGGCCTGAACTTGCCCGCGAACAAATTTTACTTTGCGCATCACGACAATTTAAAGAAGGTGATGTACAGCATTGGTGGCATCCTCCATTAGGCCGTGGAGTCCGCACCCGGATATCAGATGATTATCTCTGGCTTCCTTTTGTAACTTCTTATTATATAAAATTTACAGGTGATACTGAAATATTAGATGCATCTTCAAATTTCCTTGATGGACGCCAGCTAAATCATGGAGAAGAATCTTATTTTGATCTTCCGCTGGATTCACACACATCCGCCACACTCTACGAGCATTGCGTTCGTGCCATAAAACACGGACTCAATTTTGGCGAACACGGGTTACCGTTAATTGGCACCGGCGATTGGAACGATGGGTTTGATAAGGTCGGTCAGCATGGTAAAGGGGAAAGTGTATGGCTGGCATTTTTTCTTTACGAAATACTTATTCGATTTGCAGACATCGCAGGTTTACATAATGATGCTGCATTTGCAAAAGCATGTAAAAAACAGGCGCACCAATTAAAACAAAATATTGATAAGAGCGCCTGGGATGGTGACTGGTATAAGCGTGCCTGGTTTGATGATGGAACACCACTTGGATCTAAAAGCGACGAAGAATGTAAGATTGATTCAATCGCTCAAAGCTGGTCGGTATTATCAGGCGGCGGAAATGCAAGCCGTGTGCCTACTGCTATGGAATCAGCGTATAAAAATTTGGTGCAAAAAGATGTCGGCATCATTCAATTATTAGAACCGGCTTTCGATAAGTCTGCTCTGAATCCCGGATACATAAAAGGATATGTGCCCGGCGTAAGAGAGAATGGCGGGCAATACACACATGCCGCAGTATGGATGATAATGGCATTTGCCAAATTGCGTAATACCAATAGGGTATGGGAATTATTAAACATGATCAACCCCGTTAATCATGGTAAAACAGCCGAAAAAATTGGGACGTACAAAGTAGAACCTTATGTGCTGGCGGCAGATGTATATTCACGTAAGCCTCATGCCGGTCGTGGCGGTTGGACCTGGTACACAGGCTCAGCTGGTTGGCTCTATCGTTTAATCACCGAATCTTTTCTTGGCCTGCAACAGGCAGGAAATAAATTGACAATTAATCCTTGTATTCCTAAAGAATGGCCATCCTTTAAAGTGCATTACCGCTATAAGAAATCAATGTATTATATTGAAGTAATGCAAATAAATATTGGGCAGGGAATTATCATAACGGTAGATGGACTGGAACAGCCTGATAAAATAATTAACCTGTCAGATGATGGAGCAGAACATACGGTTCATGTGGCGGGCGTTGCATTGATTTTGTGATGGAATTTTATCATTTTGACAATTTGCGTATAGCCTTACGAGTTATAGTGCAAAAAATTCAATGAGCATAATATTAAAACGCAGGAGTGGGTAGCAGGAATAGCTGCAGAAAATCTCCGGGATAATTATTAACTTATTGGCGAAGTCTTGATAGATTTTTCAACTATATCTACCAATTCATTAATATCAAAAGGCCAAATTTAGTTTTTTAGGAAAATTCCGATCGCAGATCTTTCATTTCCTCCCTCTGGCAACTTAACTTTCCAATTCGTACTAACCAATTACATCTTTGTTCCAATTGATTTCTGTTTTTGCATTTTGCCGCATAAAACGGCACCATCATTGTTTGCAATTACCTGTTCAAATTTATACATTATGGCAACTGAAACCGAAAGAAAATTTTTAGTAAATGCGGATAAATGGGCTGAAGTTATTAGGGATACGCACACCATTGACCAGGGATATATCGTAAACAGAGCGAAAAAAACTGTACGGGTAAGAACTTATGACGAAAAAGGTTTTATAACGATAAAAGGAAAAACCAAGGGCATCACGCGGCCTGAATTTGAATATGAAATTCCGCTGCAAGATGCGAAATACCTGTTGTCCAACTTTTGCAATGCTACTATTAAAAAGCTAAGACATAAAGTAAATTACCATAATAACCTCTGGGAGGTGGATGAGTTTTTAGGGCAAAATAAGGGGCTGCTGATGGCAGAAATTGAGTTAACCACCGAAGATCAAAAGTTTGACTCACCTGGATGGCTAACCGAAGAAGTCACCCACGACGAACGATACTATAATGCTTACCTTGTCAGGCATCCTTTTACACGCTGGAAGTAAACTGCCTAAATAAAAGAATAAAAAGATTGTTTATGATAAAGAGGAAAAGAATTCAGAAATACCTGTTCAAACAATTTCGGGGAATAAAAGGCAATCTTCTTGAAATGGGCGATAACATTGATAAAGACAAGTTGCATGAGCTAAGACTGCACTCAAAAAAAGCAAAGGCGGTCACCAGCTTCTTACAGGAAAGCCTGGACAAAAAAAATAAATATTCGATAAAAAAACTGAAGAATTTATTTAAATGCGCGGGCCACATCAGAACAGCGCAACTAAACCTTGAAACAGTAAAAACCGCAGCCATAAATAATGACGCTTTTGAAAAAAGCCAGCAGCTCATAATTGATACCCAGGCAGAAGAATTAATGGCCGGGGTAATTGGCTACAAGGAACAAATAAACAGGCTGGAAAAGCGCATGAATACTGAGCTTCATAATGTCTCAAACAAAGCTGCAATATCTTTTTACTATACCAATCTAAGATCTCTTCGGGATAATTTGCAGGTAATAGATGAAAATCAATTGCACGACAACCGCAAAATAATAAAGAAGCTTTTATATAACCTGAAATTATTGCCTGCGTCAACGGCAAAAAAAATCAATGTCAACAAAAAATATCTGGATAATCTGCAAGACCTGATTGGCAAATGGCACGACATCCTAACAACATTGGAACAATTAACCGACGCAGGAGTTACAAACGAGAACGATCTCGCTCAACTTAGCAGGGAAAAACGAAATCTTTTGGAAACAATTACTAAAGAAAGCGGAGACTTCGATAACAGCGTATTGAGTGTTAAGGTCCCATGATTAAAAGCCGGGTTATTTAGGTGTAACTTTTTCTCGTCTGCATCGTATTACAATACATTTTTAAAAAATTTACAATCATGAAAAAATTATTATTTGTATTATTTGCTTTTATAACAACTAATACCTTCTCACAAAAGTGGGAAACTATAAAAGGTAATGGCCAGGTAAAAAAGGAAACACGCCAGGTTGCTACTTTCACATCATTATCGTCTCAGGGTGCTATAGATGTTGAGATCACTTACGGAAGCTCAGGCAGTGTTACTATCGAAGCAGATGAAAACCTGCTGCCATATATTGAAACTTCAGTGGCCGATGGCAGGCTAATAGTTCAGTCGAAAAAGAATGTCAATCTTAAATCAAGTTCAAAAATGGTTGTCTATGTTTCAATGACCAAAATAAATTCGCTCAAATTGAGTGGGAGTGGCAGTATTAATGGAAAAGGAGATTTTACAAATGATTCCAACACCGACATTTCAATTTCCGGCTCCGGAAATATGGATCTTAATTTTGACAAATTTAAAGACCTCGATCTTTCAGTTTCGGGAAGTGGTAACATGAATCTGAAAGGGAATGATGTTAACTCGATAAGCGCTAAAATTAGTGGCAGTGGTAATATTGATTGCAGTGAAACCCGCAGCAATGATGTGGATGCAAAAATAAGCGGAAGCGGAAATGTGAAAGTGTATGCGCAGAACAGCATTGACGCAAAAATTGCCGGCAGCGGCAATGTTTTTTACAAAGGAGATGCATCAAAAATAAGCAGTAAGGTAGCCGGGAGTGGTAAGGTTTTAAAAATGTAAAATATATCGTAAGAAACGTTTTTATATAAGCCATGGCGTTAGGCCATGGCTTTTTTATTGAGATTAACATTATTTCTAAAAACATTTTAATCTTGGAGATAAACAATTTCCTTTTAGAAAAATATGGCGCTCACGCATTGATTTAATACATTTATACAAATCAAGGCAATGAAGAAAATAATTTTTGTAGCAGCAATTATGCTCTCGCTTACAAGTGCGATCACAGCGCAGGAATATACACCCTCGGCTGCAAATTTAAAAGCACGACAAATTTTCAGCGATGACAGGTTCGGACTTTTTATTCACTGGGGACCTTTTAGTATTCCGGGCGATGGCGAATGGGTAATGAACAACAGGAACATTACGGTAAAAAATTACCGGAGATTGATGGACTTTTTTAATCCTATTGATTTTAATGCAGAGAAATGGGTAAGCATGGCAAAAAATGCCGGTATGAAATATATCACTTTAATAACAAGGCATCATGATGGATTCAGCATGTGGAATACAAAATATTCAGATTTTAATATTATGCATACTCCATTTAAAAAAGATGTGGTGAAATTAATTGCGGATGAATGCCACCGCCAGGGCATTCAGTTATTTTTATATTATTCTCTTCTGGATTGGACACGCGAAGATTATCCGCATGAAACAGGCAGAACAGGCCAGGGCACAGGTCGAAAAGGTCATGGCGATTATGCGAGCTATCTTCAATTTATGAAGAATCAATTGACGGAACTATTAACGAACTATGGAACCATTGCCGGAATATGGTTTGACGGATACTGGGACCAGACACCACCGGAAGGAGCTGCGGATCGCACGCCAAGAATTGATTGGCATCTTAATGAAATTTATAGCCTGATTCATAAGCTTCAGCCGCAATGTCTCATTGGCAACAATCATCATCTTTCACCCTTTCCCGGCGAAGATTTTCAGATGTTTGAAAAGGATCTTCCGGGACAAAATAATTCGGGCCTGAGCTTTCAGAAGCCTTCGCAGCAATTGCCACTGGAAACCTGCGAAACCATGAATAATTCCTGGGGCTTTAATATAACTGATACAAGTTATAAATCGGTGAAAACATTAATTCATTACCTGGTAAATGCTGCGGGAAGAAATGCAAATTTTTTGCTGAATGTCGGTCCCATGCCGAATGGAAAAATTCAACCGGAATTTATTGATACCTTAAAAGAAATTGGTAAATGGCTGCGCACAAATGGAAGAACAATTTATAGTACCACGGGCAATATTGTCCCACCCCAAAAATGGGGCGTAGTAACCAAAGCAGACAATAGATTATATGCGCACATACTAAATTATCCTGCCGGTGAAGCAAATATTTTTATTCCAGCCCTGAAGGAAAGAATTGCTGATGCAACCTTATTTGCAAGTCAGCAGAAACTTAAGCTGGAACAAAAAGAAGACGGTGTTTTAATTTCTTTAGCTGGTGTGAAAGCAAATAATATTGATACTATAATTCAATTAGACATTAAATAAGGAAACTACTTTTTTAGGAAATGAACATAGATATATACAGCCATAATGATCGCCGCAACGATTATCAAAACAATGATGACCGGAATTTGATAAGATCTTTTTTTTGCTTCAGGAAATGCCTCTGAGGCATCCGTAAAAGAGCTCAATAATTTATCGCGTGATTGTAAATTTACTTTTGAAACTGTTGGCAATGGCGGTGGAATTGGTTGTACAAAAAAATCTTTAAATTCCTCGAGATCTATAACTCTTGTCCAATCTTTTAATTCCTCATGCCATATTAATGTTTCCTTTCTTAATGGTTGCATCTTCAATTCCTCTAAATCAAAAGGGCCCTTTTTTGTTTGGCCATCATACATAAAATATTTTCTCATTGAAAAATACGGTTGGGGTTAAAATTAGATTTCTTTCCAAAAACGAAACGTTCTTTGCTGTCCGGTTCAAGTTTAACCGATCGCAATTTAGCTCAATATTAATTAAGCTAAAACGGAACCATTTAATTGAAAGCGTTTTCAATTTTTTTATTAAATAAATTAAAATAAAACGTCGGTTTTTTTTTGCTCAGCAAAAATGAATTGAACTTCCGATTCTTAAGGTTTGTAAACTTTAAAAATTCGCAGAATAATTTTTTTTCAGCGTTTTAAAAATCTGTTCCTTTGCTTGCATGTCTCTATTTATTACATCCTTAAATTCCGGAAGCAACGGAAACTGTTATTACATTGGTAACGAACATGAAGCGATACTTATAGATGCGGGATTGTCCTGCCGTGAAACGGAAAAAAGAATGATGCGACTTAATCTTTCTATCAAAAAAGTAAAAGCTGTTTTCATTACTCATGAACATTCAGATCATACCAGCGGAGTAGAAACACTTAGCAAAAAATACCAGTTACGCGTTCATATAACTGATAAAACACTTAGCAGCGGAGGCTTGCACATTGAGAAACATTTAATATTTCCATTCAAGGCTTTAGAGCAAATTGTTTATGGAAACATATCAATAACTCCATTTCCTAAGTTTCACGATGCGGCTGATCCCTATAGTTTTATAGTAGATTGTAAGGGAATAAAAGTTGGCGTTTTTACTGATATCGGTTCAGTATGTGAGCATGTAACCAGGCATTTTAAACAATGCCACGCTGCATTTTTAGAAACAAATTATGACGCGACAATGCTTAGTGAAGGAAATTATCCTTTTCATCTTAAAAAAAGAATTACCGGCGGAATGGGTCACTTATCAAATAACCAGGCGCTGGAGCTTTTTAAAAACCATAAAGCCTATTTTCTTAACTCACTTGTTTTTATCTCATCTTTCTAAAAATAATAATTGCCCTCAATTAGTAAAAGATCTATTTGACACTTACGCAGAAGGCGTAGAAATAATTGTAGCATCAAGATACGGGGAAACGGCTGTCTATCACATTCAAAATTCAGGCGGCAATGCCAGACCCGAGAAACGGCTTTGGAACTTACCGAAACAATTATCATTTTCATTTACTTAAATTATGATTTCGATAAATGCAGCAGGTTGGAAATCAGTTCTACCAGAATGATGCTTAAGCTTATGGGAATACCCTGATAACCTTTACAAATCTCGTTGCATAATATTTACTCATGGGAGAAATTATAACGCCCACAGATTTTCCCGATGAAGAATGAATAAATTTTATCTTACCGTTATCATTTGCGGTTATCATCCCCATGTGGCCAACTATCCATCCAGTAGTATCCGTTCCGGTAAAAAGAATAAGATCGCCGGGTTTACTTGCATCTAACGGTACCGGATAACCGGCATTGGTAAAATCTTTGGATACCCGCGGCACGTGTATTTTAAAACGCTGAAAGACATAGGTTATAAATCCTGAACAATCGAGACCCTGTTCCTTTATAGCTGAACCGTATTTATATTTTGTTCCAATAAGTGTTTCAGCAAAATCGATAACTGAATCCGGATCAACATTCTTTGTATTGATCACTACAGGGGCAACCGATATATTTGAGCGGCTTGTTCTTTCCGGAGTAACCGGTGTTTCATTTGCCGGAGCCCTGGATGATCTGTTAGAACGGGTAGCGCTGCATGCCTGTAAGAAAAAGACTACTATCGCGAATACAGCAATTTTCGATGACAAGTATTTCATAAGTGAGTACAAAGATAAACTCACTAAAGTACTTCTTTAATTATAAATCAAAACACTGAAATCGCTTTGGGCTTTGAAGTCTTTGCTTTTTTTGGCGTATTGTTTTGTGAATCCGAATTTTTTTTTACGGGTGTCGCTTTTGCAACTTGCGGAGCGGATTTTATTACGATTTCATTACTTGCATAAGCATTGGCAACATCACACCAATACCTGTTACCATTTGGCATTTCTAAAACGAGAATATCATAACTATAGTCTTTTTTATTATGGCCAATCTCTTTTTCAAATTTTACTATCCGCGCTTTAAAGCCCTCGAAACCATTTGTAAGTAATTTCTTTTTATGACTGCTTATCAATTTCTGTAAATTGTTCGGCGCTTCATAAATGTAACTGTAATTTCTATTCGGCATAGTCCCTGCTCCAAAAGTAATTTCTTCATTTATCCAAAACTCCGTACTGTTATTTAAGACCAGTGTATCTCCTTTTACTGAAATATTATTTTGAGCTGATGCATGAGCGAAGGAAAAAATTATTGATGAACAAATTAAAATTTTTAATGCAAGAAATCTGTATTCTATTCATGCCGTTGCTGTTTTATATTTTTGATTTTCTATTGGTTTTACAAAGAAAAATATTGCGGCTAGGATGAGTAGTATCCCGAGTATATTATTCCATTTGGCATAGGACATAACTCCAGCGCCTGCGTCATAGGTAAAGATAGCTTTTCCAAACTCATCGGTTGTTTGTGTTACGTTACTTGAGTTTGAAGGAAAATATATTTTATATATCTGTTGTACCAGGCTATTGCCCACAATAGCATTGCCGGTAATCATGTAAGCATTATCAGTTAGTTTGGTTACCTGCGGGTTTTTTGAATCAATTTTTAATGACCAATGACCGTTCCCTTTATATTGTGCATAGCTGAGAACTTTTAATGTGAGCTTTACCTGCCTGTTCATATCATCCATGTCTCTTTTAAAGTCGTCTACTACATAAGTGGACATACTGCGTTCCATATCACGCTTTGCCATTGCCGGATCGTTGTATATCTGGCTTTGTTTAAAGTTTTCCCACTGGCTTGCGGTCATTTTTTGAGTTAATTCCATGGTAGCATTTCCAAGTTTATCAAGATTAACGGTAAATTCCTGAACAAGACTTGTTGGGTCTTCAGGAGTTACCTGGCTGTATGAAGTTGATTTTATAATTGTAAGCGAAAGAAAAATCATTACAGTCGCCATCATTTTATTTATTGTTTTCATTGCTTTATATTTTATTTTTTTCCTGATATTTATTGCATGCTGTTCATAATCTGTTTATGGATTGCAGAGAAAGGAGCATTAGGTCCCGCACCAATCACGGCACCTTCCACTCCACCATTAACCGCGCGGAGAAAACCTTCCCAACGATATGAAATTCCCTGCGCACCCACCGATATACCTGTATAGCGTACGAGACCATTTTGTTGACCGTCAGCTCCATATTTTACGCGTACTCCCAGCCTCTGTAAAGTTTGCTGAATGTAGTTCATTGCCTGGTCAGCACTTGAAGCGCCCGGTACCTGATAAATTTCAACGGAACCGCGCTTATTGGGCGAGAAATATGTGGTTATCAATATCGGTAATTGCGGAAAAGGGTGATTTTTTTGAACCCAAGTTGCAGGACATTGAAAGCTTATGTCGCCGCTGTGCGTTACCATGTTAGTGGTGGTTGTAGTGTGTGTGGTGTTTGTGTTAGTCGGAACATTATCATTGTCGACTGTTTGGCCACCACCGCCATTGTTATCATTCTGCTGAGGTTGGGGCTGCTGAGGCGTATTACCTGCCTGGAAACTCTGGGCTAGCTGATCTACTTTTTGTCGCAAGAATTGATCATCTTTCATTTCCATTTCTTTGTAGCCTGCCTGGTTTAATTCATCAAGATCCAGCAAATAATATCCTGGCTTTCCTTGCTGCACAGCAGTGAAAAAATCATTGGCTTCTTTCATGCCGGCCTGCAGAGCCTGATCAGCGCTCATTGACCCTCCAAGCCCCTCTCCTCCAATACCGGTAGCTTCCAGGGCATAATAAGCATTTCCCAATTTAATACCAGGATATGCATGACCAGGGATAAGAAAAATAACCGCGTGATCGCCGGCAGCTTTTAATACACTTGCGTGCAGCAACGCCAATTCGATACATAAGCCCGTATTACCTGTAACGACTTCCCTTGGCAATCGAATGTGCTCGGTACTTGTTGAATTATCGCCAAATTTTGTTTCACTGGCAGATGTTTCGCTATAAACCATTTTTGTTAAGGCGGTCGCCTCATAAATGCCTTCCATTACGCGCAAAGCTTCATGAACTGTCTTCTCATCAACGGTTCCTGCAGTTCCTACACCTGCTGCCTGCTTCGCCCTGCAAAACTTTTTGCTGAACCTGTTGTGCATAATATTTTATAATAGGATCCTCTGATGCAACCATACAAGCATATAAGGCTACGTTAGTTGCGTAATCTGAGCTATATGCTTTATCCTGATCGCTCATATCAGAAAAAACCATATCATTTACTGAGGTCATATCAAAATAAATGATTCATCTTGCTCCGTTGGATTCGATTTGCCGCCATAATAAAATCCTTATCTCAGTTTTTTCTTTTGAAGAAGTATTTTTCTCAGTAATGCTTTGATTAAAAACCGGGAAACAAGTGACCACTGCGATTGGCCAGGCAAGGAAATCAGACTGGGCAGGAACATCCGTCCATTCATCAATATATTTGGCAATACGATATTGCACTTTAAATTGTGAATCTCTGAAGAACCTGTATTTTTTATAACCGCTTTAAAAAGATTATAACGGCCACCGGCAACATCCGGATTTGCATATACTTTATATGCCGCGGGCATTATTACGGAGCAGGTTGTATTTTTAACATCGATATTGAGCCGGAAGAAAATAAATAGGGAAACGGAATAAATACAATACCAGCAACCGCTAACGCTACAGGCAACAAATACTTTTTCATTCTGATTTATTTTATGGTTTATAAATGCAATTTTTGATAAAGCAGATTAATAATCTACGCTTTGATAGGACAAATTTGAATAAATGGCAAGCCCTGTACAATACTTAATTTTAAGTAGTATTTAAATTTGTTTACAAAGCAATAAGGATTAGTTATTGACAGATGTAAGCATAAAACAGAGCAATACCGCATAACGATAATTCTTATCCCGGCTTAGGATCATAAAATTTACCACAAAGCCCGACTGATTTAACACCATTGTGGCCTCTTGAATTTTACAAAGGACTGAAGAAAAGGAACGATACCTGTTCCCTTGAAGTTTATAAATAATGCAGAAACACAATTTTATTGGGGTCAATCAGAGTCGATGTTTTGAAATTTTGTTCTAATATTGCTTCCAGTAAATTATCAGATTTCTCTTCAGTATTAATGAGATCTGACAAGGTTACTTTATCTAATAACTGATCAACTGAAAATTGGATCATTGTCCAGAGCGACCGTACAGAACAATCCACTGAATTAGTACAAAATTTTAATGAGCCGGAATAATCACCGCAAAAACTTTTATCAAATAAAGGGCCGCCCAATGTTTTAAGTACCTGGTTCATATTTACTTCCTGCGCCGGCTGGTGCCAAATACGATAACCACCTTTATTACCCGGAGTGCTATTAATATATCCAACTAAACGAAGCCTGCGGGTTAGCTTGGCAACATAGGCCGGAGACAAGCCCTTCAGCCTCACTTAACTGCGGAATGCTCATACCATTTCTGTCATTGCATCGTGCAATACGAAGTAATATCCGCAAACCATATTCTTCCTGTGCAGTAATTTTCATAACAGTGCGATTAACGCCAAGCGGATCTACCTGGTAGCGATTAATAAAATTGGAACGCATATCAGCTATCGTTTCCTCAGAATTCTTTTTTGAACACTCTTTACTCGTATGCTGCTACAATATCATCAGCTATTTGCCCTGCAGACCTTCCTTCAACCTGGTGCCTTTCCATAAGCTTTACCCATTCGCCATTTTTAAATAAGGCAATATTGGGCGATGAAGGCGTAACTGTCGGAAGAAAGTTTTTACGGAAATAATCAACCGCTTCTTTTTCCATTCCGGCAAAAATGGTAACTAAATTATCAGGAACTACTTCATTAAATAAGGATAATAAAACGCCCGGCCTTGCTGTTCTTGCAGCGCAACCGCATACGGAATTTAATACAACCAAAGTGAGTTTATCATCCTTTGTATTTAATGCATTATCTACGTCTTCCGGTGTCAGCAATTGGGTGAAACCTGCTTCAGTAAGTTCCTGCCTGAAAGGCGCTGCTATTTGTTCGCTATAAGTTGGCGCCGCTGTGCCCATTAATGAATTTAAACTTATTTGTGCCATGTTTTTTATTTTTTATTTTTTATTTTATTTTTAATTATAATTTTATTTTTTAGCCTGTTGAAATCTTTTAAGGCCTCACCCAACCCCTCTCCAAAGGAGAAGGAACTAAACACTCTTGAAGACTTCTTTTTACCTTCTTATTTATACCTTATTCTTATACCTTCTACCTTCTCTCACATAAAACCTAATTCCAGCATCGCCGCTTCACTCATCATGCTTCTGTCCCACGGCGGATCCCAAACTACAGAAACATCTACTTCGTTTACACCTTCTATGCTTCTTACTTTCTGATCCACTTCGATGGGAATATCCTGTGCTGAAGGACAACTCGGAGCAGTAAGCGTCATCAGTTATTTGAACATTATTGACTGGTAAAATTTCTATTTCATATATCAATCCTAATTCATAAATACTCACCGGTATTTCAGGATCAAAAATAGTTTGCAAACAATCAATTACTTTTTGCTTTTAATGCTTCTTCTTCCATGATCATATTTTTTCAGTCTCCTTTATCCCTTTATAAGCAAGCGCATAATTTTTCATCTGTTTCACCATTGCCAGCAAGCCATTAGAGCGGGTTTGCGCCAAATGATTCATCATGCCAATCTCTCTGATAAAATCCAGTTTTGCATTCAATATTTCATCAGGTGTATGGCCTGATAAAACTTTTATGAGCATACTTACCAGGCCTTTTACAATTACTGCATCGCTATCTGCTTTAAAAAAAATTTTACCATTCTTCAAATTCGACTTACAAGCCATACGGTTGACTGGCAACCTTTAATAATATTTTCTGCAAGCTTATATTTCTCATCTAACGGAGGTAGTTTTTTACCAAGGTCAATGATATACTCATATTTTTCTTCCCATGTATCAAATAAAGAAAATGATTCGATAATCTCTTCTTCACGCTTGCGGTATCGTCTTATTATTCAATCATTACGAAAGCATTTTTATGGCCTTGTTTAAACCAGTTATTAAGCTTATCTATTTCTTCTTTTGTATTATACATGGCAAATGAAGCACGAACGGTTCCTGGTATTTTAAAATAATCCATTACCGGTTGTGTGCAATGATGGCCTGTTCTCACTGCAATTCCCTGGTTGTCTAATAAAACGCCCAGATCCTGCGGATGAATATTTTTTATAACAAAAGAAACGACACTTACTTTTTCTTTTGCGTTACCAATGATCTTCAAACCGGGAATTGATTTCATTTGTTCCGTTGCATATTGCAATAATTCTATTTTCATGATTTCTTATACTTTCCTTTCCAATCTCTTGAATAAAATCCAATGCAGATTTTAAAGCAACCGTATCTGCAATATTGGGCGTACCCGCTTCAAATTTATAAGGCAAATCTGCATAAGTTGTTTTTTCAAACGTAACTTCTTTTATCATTTCACCACCGCCCATAAAAGGAGGCATGCTTTCCAGCAATTCTTTTTTTCCATATAAAACACCAACGCCGGTTGGCCCATAAACTTTATGACCTGAAAAAGCAAAAAAATCACAATCCATTTCCTGAACATCAATATCAAGATGAACAGTTGATTGTGCGCCATCTATCATAACGACAGCGCCTATACGATGCGCAGCATCAATAATTTCTTTAACCGGATTTATCGTTCCCAGAGAATTAGATACATGAACGACAGACACCAATTTTGTTTTAGGTGAAAGTAACTTTTTATAGGCATCCATATCAAGTTCGCCCTTCTCATTGATCGGAATTATTTTTAAAACCGCTTTCTTTTCTTCGCAAAGTATTTGCCATGGAACAATATTGGAATGATGTTCCATTCCGTGAAATTATAATCTCATCACCTGCATGAATATTTTGCCTTCCCATAAGTGTAAGCGACTAAATTCATCCCTTCAGTTGCTCCTCTCGTAAAAATAATTTCTTCAGAAAAGCCGCATTGATAAATTTTCTTACCGCTACTCTTGTTGATTCATAAGCCGCTGTTGCTTCTTCTGCCAATGTATGAATGCCACGATGAATATTTGCATTATAATTCAGAATAGTAATTGGCTAAAGCATCTATTACCACCTGTGGCTTTTGGGAAGTTGCAGCATTATCAAAATACACCAACCGATTATCATTTAATTCACGTTTAAGTATCGGAAAATGTTTTCTTATGTTTCGTACATCAAAAGCTGGTATAGTAGTTACTGTTTCCATTTTTAATTTACTGCTAAGCGTTCAACAATTAATTCTTCAACTATTTGCGCAATAGGTTCTGGTTTTATTTGCTCCACAATATCTGCATGCAAAAGCGACAACAACATAGACTGCGCATGATCTTTGGAAATTCCGCGGGTTCTTAAATAGAACAAAGCTTCCTCATCCAACTGTCCAACTGTACAGCCATGAGAACATTTTACATCGTCAGCAAAAATTTCCAATTGCGGCTTTGTATTAACAGTCGCGTTGTCGGATAATAAAAGATTTTTGTTGGATTGATACGCATTTGTTTTTTGTGCATCAGGCCTTACAAATATTTTTCCGTTAAAAACTCCGGCTGCATTATCATCTAATATTCCTTTATAAAATTCATTGCTGAAACAATTCGGCTTTGTATTATCAACCATGGTATGATTATCAACATGCGTGTGGCCTTTCAATAAATACAATCCATATAAATGCGCTTCATTGCGTTCGGCTTCCATAATAAGGTTCATATTGTTTCTTATCATGCCGCCATTCAACGAAATGGTTACAGCATGTACATAACATTTTCCAATTTGTCGTATATGCGTTGTGCCTACCTGGCTTGCATTTGCAGCCATCATTTTGAATTTTATAATATTCAACAAGTGAATCTTGTGTCAGCAACTATTTCCATTACGCCATTGGTAAAACTATCCATTGCCAATCGGTTATAAATGATTCTATCAATTGCAATTTTGAATTTGCTTCCGCATATACAAGACTGCGCGGTTGAGCAAGTGTATGATTTTCTCTTGCATCTGCAACATGATATAAATAAACAGGATGTTCTACAGTTTTATTTTTATTTACATAAATAAAAACACCGCCATAAATAAATGAAGTATTTAAAGCATGCATCCCATCTTTTACAAAAAGCTGCTTTTTTCAAGATGCTGCATCTACAAGCTTTTTATATTTTCCATTGGCTGCTTCTTCCAAAGGTAAAACAACCAATTGAGTTTCTGAAGAAAGTATGGTTGAAAGTCCGGGAATAAATTTTCCATTAACAAAAATCAATTCATTTGCATTTTCAAAACCTGGAAGCGAATAGCATCTATATCTTTTGATTTGAGAGAATTTTCATTGTTTCATCTTCAGTCAATGTGATATTCTTTCTTAAACAAATTACTAATGCTTGTATATTTCCATTCTTCATTTCGCATAGACGGCAAGCCATTTTTGATTGAAATTGTTAAATCCTTCTGCCTCTGGATATTATTTATCACACCTCTCGTTATCTGCCAAATTCTGTAGTTTATTAAATTTATCTTCACAGGTAATTTGTATTAATTGTTTCCATTTTTCTTTAATATTTAACGCTGCTAGTTACGCTTAATCTCATCTTTAATAAAATCATATCCTTTTTCTTCCAATTCCAATGCAAGTTCTTTGTTCCATGATTTTACAATACGTTCCATTTACCAATACATGCACAAAATCAGGTTGCAAATAATCGAGTAATCTCTGATAATGCGTGATTACGATTATAGCTCTTTCATCATTACGTAATTTATTTACACCGTTAGCCACAATTCTTAATGCATCTATATCCAAACCGGAATCTGTTTCATCCAAAATAGCCAACTTCAGGTTCCAGCATAGCCATCTGAAAAATTTCGTTTCGCTTTTTTTCTCCGCCGGAAAATCCTTCGTTTATAGCTACGCGTTAGTAAAGATTTATCTATCTCCACCAATTCCATTTTTTGCTTCATCAGCTTTATAAAATGAAACAGCATCCAAAGGCGGCAGGCCTTGATATTTTCGCTTTTCATTTAAAGCAGTTTTGATAAAATTTGTGGTGCTTACACCCGGAATCTCAACAGGATATTGAAAGGCCAGAAACAAGCCTTCCCGTGCCCTGTCTTCCGGAGATAATTCCAGCATATCTTTTCCCATAAAAGTCTACAGTACCTTCAGTTACCTCATATTCTTCGCCTCCTGCAAGCATAGATGCCAATGTACTTTTACCAGAACCATTCGGTCCCATAATCGCATGCATTTCTCCGGCTTTTACTTCCAAATCAATTCCTTTTAAAATTTGCTTTTCTTCAACTGATGCATGAATTTTTTAATTGATAACATTTTTTTGATATAATATTTTAATTAATTTTTTTTAGCCTCATCCCAACCCTTTCCTTGAAAGGAGCTGGGAATCTTTGAACATTGAATATTGAATATTTCTTCTTAATTGTAATTTTAATTCTTATTTCTTGTCTTGAACCTTGAATCTCAAACTCACCCTACACTTCCTTCCAAACTTATTGCTAATAATTTTTGCGCTTCCACTGCAAATTCCATCGGAACTGGTTCATTACTTCTTTTGCAAATCCCGTAACGATCAATGCAACTGCTGTTTCTGCGTCTATACCTCTTTGTTGGCAATAAAAAAGCTGGTCTTCACCAATTTTTGAGGTAGTAGCTTCGTGCTCTATGATAGCTGTTTTATTTTTTGATTCGATGTAAGGAAATGTATGTGCACCGCATTTATCGCCAATAACAATGAATCGCATTGAGAATAATTGCGTGCATTTATTGCATTTTTACCAGCACTAACCAAACCACGATAACTGTTCTGGCTTTTGCCCGGCAGAAATTCCTTTTGATACGATCCTGCTTCTTGTATTTTTCCCAATATGAATCATCTTAGTGCCCGTATCTGCCTGCTGCATATTGTTGGTGAGGGCCACCGAGTAAAATTCTCCGATAGAATTATCTCCTTTTAAAATAACGCTTGGATATTTCCAGGTAATAGCATGAGCCGGTTTCCACCTGTGTCCACGATATTTTAGAATGATCGCCATTGCACATACCGCGCTTCGTAACAAAATTATAAATACCTCCTTTGCCATTTTCATCGCCGGGATACCAGTTCTGCACTGTTGAATATTTTATTTCAGATTTATTCATAGCAACCAGTTCAACCACTGCAGCATGCAACTGATTTTCATCACGCATAGGCGCAGTGCATCCTTCGAGGTAACTTACATACGCTTCATCTTCTGCCACAATTAATGTACGCTCAAACTGGCCGGAACCTTCTGTATTGATTCGGAAATAAGTGGATAATTCCATCGGACAGCGAACACCTTTGGGAATATAGCAAAATGAACCGTCGGTGAAAACAGCCGCATTTAATGCTGCAAAATAATTATCTGTCATAGGAACAACCGAACCCAAATATTTTTTTATAAGCTCAGGATGATTTTGAATTGCTTCGCTCATAGAGCAAAAAATAACGCCTATTTCGGAAAGTTGTTTTTTAAAAGAAGTGGCCACGGACACGCTGTCCATTACCACATCAACTGCCACACCTGAATGCTTTTTTGTTCATTGAGGGAAATTCCGAGTTTATCAAAAGTTTTAAGCAATTCCGGATCTACTTCGTCGAGGTTATTTAACTGCTTTTTTTTCTTTGGGGCCGCATAATAAATAATATCCTGGTAATTTATTTTTGGATAATGAACATTTGGCCCATTTGGTTCTTCCATTTTTAACCAATGAGCGTAAGCTTTCAGGCGCCATTCAGCATCCATTCCGGCTCATTCTTTTTTTGGGAAATCATCCGGATAACATCTTCATTCAATCCTTTTGGAACAACATCTGTATCTATTTCAGTAACAAACCCATATTTATAATCACTTGCTACTGTTTGCTCCAACACATCCAATTCTTCTTTCATCTACCTTTAATTTTTTATAAATTCTTTCAAAGTTGAGATGCAAAAATAATGCATTTAGCCGTTTGTACAAAATAGTATAAACAGAAGTTTTGAAGATTAGCCGTTTTGGTCTTGCACAATAATCAGTAAGTACATATTTTGACAATCATTATTAGAAATTTTTATTTTAACATATATGCAAATCATTCAAGTGCTTTTGGAAAAACATGTTCACTCATTAATGAATGTTTTTTATGATTTATTATTCAACTTAAACATCCGGCCCTCTTTAATTTGTTTACCCCTCCTATTTTCGTAAATTACACTTCCTGAAGAACCTTCATGAACCATTCAACCAGCATTCAATTAAATGTAATGAAGCAAATAATATCTCTTCTTATTTACATTTTATTACCAGCAATTCTTTTCTCCCAAACGGTTGTTTCTATATCTATTAACGGAAGCATCAATCCGGCATCTGCCGAATACATTCACAAATCAATTGAGAAAGCCGAAACCGAAAAAGCAGAATGCCTGCTGATACACCTTAACACACCGGGCGGCCTCTTAAATTCAACAAGAGATATTGTGAGCGATTTTTTTCAGTCAAAGGTGCCAGTAATTGTATATGTGTATCCTTCCGGTGCCCATGCAGGCTCAGCCGGCGTATTTATTATGACAGCAGCAACCATTGCCGTAATGGCACCGGGAACAAACATTGGCGCCGCACATCCTGTTACGTTGCAGGGCACTGCCGATTCTGTAATGAATACAAAAGGTGTAAATGACGCCGCTGCTTTTATAAAATCAATTGCTGAAAAAAGACACCGCAATGCGCAATGGGCTGAAGAAGCCGTGAGATACAGTGTTTCCATAACAGACGAGGAAGCCATACAAGATAGCGTGATTGATTATATCGCCAATGACGACCGCGAATTGCTTGTTCAGATAGATGGAAAAAAAGTAGAAGTAAACGGCGGGTTTAAAATATTACAGACTAAAAATGCCTCTATTCAATCAAGCGAAATGGGTTTCTTTCAGAAAGTGCTTGACAAATTGAGCGATCCAAACATTTCATACATGTTGATGATGCTTGGCTTCTTCGGAATTTTATTCGAATTATTCAATCCCGGGTTGATATTTCCCGGCATTGCGGGTGTTATATTCCTGGTGCTCGCTTTTTATTCTATGAGCTCTATGCCCGTGAATTATGCAGGGTTAGCATTAATAATTTTTGGAATTATACTTTTCTTGTTGGAAATAAAAATTGTAAGTCACGGCCTTCTGTCGATAGGTGGAATTATTTCTGTATTATTAGGCTCCATGTTTTTGATTCGCGACAGCCCGTTGGAAAATATTGTTTCGGTTTCAAAAAGCATCATCTTTGCGACAACCGGTGTTACTTCGGCATTCTTTATTTTTATGATAACGATGGCGCTAAAAGCACAACGCCTTAAGCCGGTGACCGGCAGTAGCGCTTTAATAGGCTTGAAAGGTATAGCAATGGAAAATATTGATACTAACGGTCTCGTGAAAATTAAAGATGAAATATGGAAGGCAGTATCAACCCAAAAAATAAACGAAGGCGACGCGGTTATTGTTAAGCAGGTGAAAGGGCTTACATTGTACGTTGAAGCAGTATAATTTGATCAATATTACTTATAAAAAAAATTTACATTTTAAATAAAAGATATGCCACAACAACTCCCGATTGTTTTAATAATTATTGTAGTTTTTATATTGTATATACTTGCCAGCTCGATCCGCGTTTTGCGTGAATATGAGCGTGGCGTGGTTTTCAGGCTTGGCCGTGTATTAGGGGGCGGCGCCAAAGGGCCGGGACTTATTTTATTAATTCCTATAATTGATAAAATGGTAAAAGTAAGTCTGCGTACTGTGGTTATGGATGTGCCTCCGCAGGATGTTATTACGCAGGACAACGTTTCAATAAAAGTAAATGCGGTAATTTATTTCAGGGTTATTGATCCGCAAAGTGCCATTATAGAAATAGAAAATTACCTGGCTGGTACTTCACAACTTTCACAAACAACTTTGCGAAGTGTGCTTGGGCAATCTGAATTAGACGAGCTTCTTTCTCAAAGAGAAAAAATTAATATCAGGCTTCAACAAATTATTGACTTGCAAACAGAACCATGGGGCGTAAAAGTTACTCATGTAGAAGTAAAGCAAATTGACCTGCCACAGGAAATGCAACGTGCAATGGCTAAGCAGGCAGAAGCAGAAAGAGAGCGCAGGGCAAAAGTGATTTCTGCCGAAGGTGAATTCCAGGCCTCACAAAGATTAAGTGATGCTGCGAAAATATTAAGCGAGCAACCGAGCGCACTAACACTTCGTTACCTGCAAACATTGCGTGAAATAGCCACTGAAAATAATTCAACTACTATTTTCCCGGTTCCAATTGATATTTTAAAACCCTTCATGAAAATTAATAGTGAAGAGCAAAGTAATAAGGGAGCGACAGCATAATTGTGTTGGGCGATTGCCAGTTCAAAAGAAGTTTTTTTCAAGATAGAAGTTCACGGGGTACTTTTTTATATATTGTATTGCAGACTTTACTTTTGCATTCAGCAAATACATAAAGTTGTTGGCCCGGATACAATGATCTATGGCGCAAACCTTTCTGAACACATTTAATATCTACCGAAATTTATTCGGAACATTTATAAGCGGATCTTTGAGCCTATTTCAAAAACACGCTCAAATGGCAAATTAAAATACCTAGTTGCGCGGACGGAATTTTTATTCATAAATTCAAACAAAATTTCACGGGCAGGAGACATTCCGGTATGTTTAGTAACAATAATTGATTCCCGCCCGACAAAATACGTGATATCGTCGTCATCAATTTTCAATCCCTTTTCTTTTAATGAATTCAGAGCGAATGGAACATCTGTTGTATCCATATATCCATAGCTAATGATCACCCTGCTAATATGTTCATCAAGCACTTCAAATTTGATATTTTGTAAAACATCTACATGAGAATCCTGCATAAACTGAATGCATACAAGTATTATTTGCTTATGAACAATCTTATTATATCTGAAATTAAAATACAAAGCAGGTGGCGTAGCGTTCACATTCCTGGTTAAATAAATAGCTGTTCCGCTTACCATACATTCAGAATTTTTTTTGTAGATATGCAAAAATTTATCCAGTGATTCAGTGACCTTGTTTATTTGAATACCCAGCATTCTTTTACCTCTATACCATGTTGTCATCATAAAATACACAAGCCCTGCAATGATCAATGGAACCCAACCGCCGTCGGGTACCTTCACAATATTGGCTGCAAAAAAAGAAAGATCAATAATGAGAAAAAACGTAACGAGAGACGCTGCGGAAACCAACTTCCACTTCCAAAGATCTCTCATTGCCACAAAAGCAAGTAGTGAAGTAATTACCATAGTAGTACTTACGGCAACGCCGTATGCGGCGGCAAGATTATCCGAAGTTCTGAAATAAGCAACCAGGGCGACAGTCGCTAAAAACAACATCCAGTTTAACTGGCCAATATATATTTGTCCTTTTTCATCAGCAGAAGTATGTACGACTTTCAGATGGGGCACATAGCCGAGACGGATGGCCTGGTGCGTGAGGCTGAATGCGCCGGAAATAACTGCCTGTGACGCAATGACCGTTGCCAGCGCAGCCATAATCACCAGGGGATATAAAGCCCATTTAGGCGCGAGGTAATAAAATGGGTTTGCTATAAATTCATGATGTGTTAGGATCAAAGCGCCCTGCCCAAAATAATTGAGAACGAGGCACGGCAAAACGAGATAAAACCAGGAAAGCCTGATGGGCTTTTTACCGAAGTGACCAATATCTGCATATAGCGCTTCACCACCGGTAACTGATAAAAACACCGCACCAAGAACGGTGATGCTACCAAGTCCATTATTCTTAAAAAACGCAAATGCGTAGTATGGATTCAGTGCTTTTATAATATCCGGATGACCGGCGATCGCTTTGATACCCAACAATGCTAAAATTAAAAACCAAAGAAAGAGTATTGGTCCGAATATCATTCCTACGTCGCCGGTTCCCTTACTTTGAAAGAAGAATAAAACGAACAAGATTGCAATTGTAATGGGAATTATATATGGTTCAAAAAAGGGTGTCGCGATCTGCAAACCTTCAATGGCGCTTAAAACAGAAATGGCTGGCGTAATGATGCCATCGCCGTACAATAATGCGGCACCGAACAATCCCATGGAAAGGATCAAAAGATATTTCCCGGTTTTCTTTTTAGGCAGCACCAATGCCATCAAAGCAAGAATGCCACCCTCTCCTGCATTATCAGCTCTCAATATGATCAATACATATTTTACACTGATAACCAAAATGAGCGACCAAAAGATCAGTGATAAGATGCCAAATATATTCTGATCGGTTACAGCCGTTGCATGATGCCCTGCAAAACAAACCCTCATGGCATACAACGGGCTGGTGCCGATATCTCCAAATACAATACCCAAAGCTGCAACAGATAGCCTTAGTAAATTTTTTGAAGGTGGCGTATTTATTTGATTCATTGCGTGGGTAAAATCTTTTCTACAATTTCTATTACACAAACCACCATCCAAAGATTTCAAATTATAAAAAAAATTATAAAATCAATGCCTTCAGGGTAAACGACGAAAGTTAAATGCAAATGTTAACGGAATAAAGAAGCGAAATAAATATTTGCATAAAAAATATAAACAGGGGCTAAATATTTGCTATTAAAACTTAAATGCTGCACTGGCTTTTATTCCAAATTTGGGAACGCCCGGATTGTGCTGGTAATTCAATCGCCATACGCCATCAATTCTCAAAGCATGAAAAATATTATCGATACCAACTCCTGTCTCCATATAAGGTTCTTTATCGGGCACTGTGAAATGATAACTAATGGTGGAATCATAATAACCATTTGCAATTTTATTTGCCTGGGACATGCCTCCGATGACGCCCTTGAATGTAACGAGAGAGCGCCATTTCAGGCGCTTCATCAAAGGGATATATTTAAAAGGAAAACTTCCAAATGATTGCTGAACAGAAAGACTGATATATTTATCGGTCACAAACTCAAACCGGTTCATGTTATTAAATGCATATTTGTTGTAATAATAAGTATCATTTCCCTCCAATACATTCAGAAATACGATCGGAAGTACGCCGTTAGTAAGCCCTGCATCAAGTATGTATGAAAGCTGGCCAATTCGTCCATCAGGAAAATTATGTTCCAGGTATAAATTCCATTTACTGAAATTAAAATCACTTTTTAATGTACCGTTATTCACCTTCACGCCTTTAGTATAACTCAGTGTGATAATGGGATAATAACCTCCGAGGCTTCCCCTCCGGTAATGTTGCGTTATATAACGCTCCTTATGCGACCATCGCAATGAGATCGTTGCATCATTCACCGTATAATGGTTAGACTCTGAAAGACTGTCTGTATAAGGTTTGAAATCACCATAAGTATAATAGACATTAAAAAAGGGCGTCAATACATTGTGATTTACATCGGCACCTATTGCCCAGTCATTACTTAAAAATTTAAGGTAGTTAACATCCGCATATTTGCTATTAATAAGTCTTGACTGGCTATATTTTACCCTGCGTAAAAAGGCTGCAAATATTGAATTCTCATCCAGTTCATCACTATGATTATAGGTTCCTGTAATGTCGCTGCTATATTCGAGCGTTAGTGTTGACCATTTTCTTGGATTTAAAACGAAAACCGAACCAAGCAAATACCGAAATTGCTGATCTCTCATTGCATAGCCTGCGTAGCCTTTCAATTGTATCCTGCTATTGAATCTGTAATTAGTTTTTAACCCAAATGTAAACCGGTTGCCTTCCACTATATTATTGGTATAGATATAATAAATATCTCCCAAATCAATATGCCCTGTTGTATAATAACCCGTGCTCAATGCTGAAACTATTTTAGCATAGGTAACAACCGCCGGTATTTTTGTGAGCGTATCCATCAATGCATATACCGATCTTTCAGTTTTACTTAACGGCTCAAATCGTTGGATTGGATTTTTCTTCGCAGAATCAGAAGCGTACGCAGATATTGGAATAAATTTTTTATCGAAGGCTGTATCGATCAAATTATCATTTAAAATAATATCCCTGTAAATTGTTGTTTTTTTTGCTACCACTCCTGTTTGTTTCTTTAAAGGAACAATGAGGTCCATGTATAAGACCGTTTTTTGGGGTAGAAATTTTGGCTGATTTTCGTCTTCAAAAAATTGGGATATCTCAAATTTCTTTACAAAGTTCACATTGGCATTTTTATCCATGTGCATCACAACAGATTTGATGGCAAATGATGTATCCGCTATCCACAAATAACCATTAAATGTATTACTTCCAAAATGCGCCGGTGAAAATTGTACCTGTATGCAGCGGTGGCTGCCGAAATAAACCGTATCAAGAATATGATAGTCATAAAAGGTTAGCGCATTGTCTGCAATTGGACTTATAAAATTTACGTCTACCAGGCGGATGTTGTTGCTATAAATATCAATTTTTTTATAAAGGCCATCCACAAAAGTCAAAATAGATTTATTATCAAATCCCGAACTTTTAATCGCTGTGTAGTCGTACCTGTCCTTTTCGGGGCTTTTGCGATAATAATAATTGGCATTAGTTTCTGATATAAATACCGGCAACAGCTTGTCGTTATCGATGGTCGTATCCTGGTTATTAAAAGCAAAAGCCAACGGACGCATCAGGCGATTTTTTTGCAATTTTTCGGGAAGATTTTTCAGATCAACTTCCATTTTATCATACACCTCGCATTGAAAAGTCTTGTTATTGAACGCATCGTTTATGGGTTTATTTTTAATGACTTTGAGAATAAGTCTTTGCGCTTTCGTATATTTTGACTTGATGGCTATTACCACCGCAGCCATTTCATTTGCAGATGGCTCCGCCTTGAAATTTATTTCTTGTTCTGATATGTTTTTTACTGCTTTTTCAACTGTTTTATAGCCAATCATCGAGATCGCTATTGAATCCGTTTTATCACTGATGGTAAGCGTGTACCGCCCTTTTTCATCAGTAATGACGCCGTTGCCCGAATTAAGGGCGTAAACGCTGCACGAGAACAAAGGAAGCCCCGTTTTCGAGTCCGTAACGGTGCCGGAAATGAGCCGCTCCTGTGCATACGTGGTTCCACATATGGCAAAGAGCAAAACGCACATAATTTTATATGGTAAATATCTTTTTATAGTCGGGCAGGTATTAAATCAGAAAAGTAAAAATAACTCACAATATGCATTCAAAGAATTCACTTTATTAGTTTATCATAACAGCCGTGCACTTTATAAGTTCAGCTCACCCGCTATAATTAAATTCATAATTGTAATAGAGAATTATTAAGGAAAAATGGTTGGGTCAAAATATTTCCGGGTTAAGTTGCCGTAACATCGGTTTATCATTCTGATTAATAGAATACAAAAACAGAAAAAACTACGATTCAAATAAATTCTTCGTGCAGACATCTTTCGTTTTTTATTTAATAATAATTAATTCCCCTACCTGGTTTTCTTGATAAACTCGGCTACATCAATCATCGGAGCCACCCATATTTCCTTTTCATTTTGCGCAAGATAATGGAGTAGCCCTCTATGTGCTTCCAGTGAAACATTCAGCGAATGTTCGCCACCCACACCATGAAAAAGAAAGACAAGTAACGTATGCGTTGACATCGCTTTTTTCACAAGTTCAATCATGTCTTCAGCAGACTGACCATTCATCGTATAGCAGCCTACGTTATATAAATCAATTTTATCAATAGTAAGCATTTCAGGCGTAACGCCACGAGCGGCAATAAATTCATTTTTCAAAGGATCAATGTAGGCAGTATCATGAATCTTCATATCCCCACATGGATAAGCAAACGTTCGCTGGAATTTACCATCAATGGCTTTGAGCGTAGCATTCATAGCTCTGATTTCATTATCCATACGACTTACAGTATAATATCTTAAATCACTTTCCGGTTGCACAAATTCTCTTCCCGTGCGGCCTCCTTCGCAGGGATGCCATATAGTGTGATTGCCGAGTTCATGCCCTTCCGCCGCTGCCTTTCTCCAACCGGAGATTTGCTTAGTTAGCCCGTTAAAATAATCAGAAATATAAAATGTTCCCTTTAATCTAACTGAATCCAATGCAGGAATTACGTTCGTTAAATCAATATTCAATCCGTCATCATAAGTAAGCACTACTGCGCATTTTTTATGATTCCAGGTTGTATCCGTTTGCGAATATACATTACCGGTATATATAAAGATTATAAAGAAAAACGTGAGAATTTTCTGAACGCGTTGACGATATTTCATAATTTCTTTCTTTATAATTTTTTACTGCGGCTTTTTTTCATAACCCAAATTTTTGCTTGCCCACGGAATAAAATATTTAAAATTTGGAGCATCGGTGTGTCCGCCATCATCCTGGCGCCACGCGAGCTGTCCATCGAGCAAACCACTATTCACCGGCGGCATTTTTTCTTTCAGGTAATCGTTAGAAACACCGAGGTCTTTTGCTCCTAATAATTTGAATGCAACACCGGCTGCAACGGTTGCCATGTAACTTCCCTCATGATCCAGCCAATGCGCATCACCTTTTTCGGGTATGCCATAGCTGATGAACGTTAGTCTTGGAGCACAAAGAGCAATTAAATCGTGAGAGTCAACTGTCAGATCGCAACCTGTTTTTTTGCCAAAGGTTGCGTCTATTGCTCCGTATTTCATGAAGTTTCCGGCCATCCAGTAATATTCACCACCTGTGAGACTTTCAACGGCTTCCCCAAAATTGCGTCGAAGAAGCGTGGTTCCTCCTTTACCGGAAGATCCAATCAATCCCACAGCAAAACGAGGTTCAAACGCTAAAGTAACGAGAGCAGCCTTTCCATAACGGGACACTCCTTCAATGCCAACTTTTTTTGCATCCACCAGGCTATCTGTTTCCAAATAATCCAATCCCCGTGCCGCGCCCCAAGCCCATGCGCGCAGTGCGCCCCACTGGTCTGGTTTGCGGGGCTGACCTTTATTCGCTAATCCAATTATACCTCGTGTTATGCCGGCACCGTTATCTGCCTGAATGCTATTCGGATCAATCGTGCAATATCCCCAGCCGGCTTGCAGCAATTGTTCTGTTGGTGAAAGCTCCCCGGAATTAGGTGCAAAAAAATTCGGACCCGGCAATCTTGTAACCGGTGAGTATGCAGGATACTTGTCAAAAATCTCCCTGACTGAAGGATCGGTTTTTATCATCATTTCTTTAAAAACCGCATTTAATTTTTCTATGTCATCAGCCGATGGTTGATTGGGTGAAGGAAATGAAGGCAAGCCAAACATCATCAATAGGGGCACCGGACCTTTCACATTCATTGGCACAACAAGCATCATCTTGATATCGACATTGATCAGGGGATATGCACTATTGTCTACATGCCCCATAATTTGCTTTGCAACAACGGGTATAAAACCTGGAACAATAAATTCGTGGTCAACTGTTTTTACTTCCCAGTTTACTTTTGGAATATTCGCCGGAAGCGTTCCATACACTTCCTCTTCAAGTTCTTTCATAATTTCCGGTCGGCGCACTTTCCACCACATCTCCGGCGTGGTTACTTTTTTACCGGCATTTGTTGCGAGTATGTTTGGTAATGACGGACAAGGATTGGCTTTTGATTCATCATAATTTGCATGATTTGGTGCATTCGCATCACCACTTGGGCCTGGTCGCAGTTCTTTTATACCCAGTTGTTGCATCATATTATCATGATCCTGCTGAGCGGTAAAAGTGACTGGCGCGGGATATTTGCTGCTATCAATTGAAGTATTCTGCGCTGTCGAAATATCGACGAAGATCAATAACAAAAAAAGCGAAACTATTTTTTTCATAGTAAGAGTTTATTTAAAATATAGCACTTATGTCTATTAAATTATTTTGGTAATACCGTTACAATTATTCGCTTATAACCCGATAGTGCCGGTGTTCCTTTGTCAGTAACTTTTAGAATAAATTGAATGGTTTCCTCTTTTTGAACTTCAGGAGCTACCATATAAATCCCATGTACATTCCCCGCCGGAACAGGCACCGGTTTTTTGTAGGTACCAGCCTCAGGATAATTAAACCATAAAAAACTAAGATTATCCCCGTCAGGGTCGGTACTTGCACTGGCATCCAACCCAAAACCTTGCCCCGATTTTACCGTTATGTGGTCTGGCTGGCTTAAAGCTATAACCGGTGGATGATTGGCTTCTTTATAAGTTTTGGTGCACCAATCCATTCTTGCAGCGAAATCATTTTGAAAGTCCTTTCTCCAGCGCCACAAAGTCACTTTGTTATCGGTAAAGTCTACAGTATCTTTTCTAATTGTGCCTCCATATTCTTTAGAAATAAATGGCGAATAACTATCAACGGCGTTTGTCCATATTGCTCTTGTCTCTGGCTCGAATGGTACGCCGGAAGTTCCTTTTTTCTCCTTTGAAAAATCTGGTTTGTACAATTCGTAACGGCCGCCCCAACCACCCCAATCAGGATGCTCAGGATCATTCAGTCCGTTTGGTATTAAAGGCAACCACGAGGGTGTATCCCCTTCCATCCCATAAGCAACATCCGGATATTCTGCTCCGAGAGCACCATGACCTTGTTGAATATTTTTTGCCAGCCAGGTATTACTAATCTCATCATTGTTTATTCCTTTTACAACACTATTCATGGCTACCCATGTTGCAGTGCCGTAGTCATCGCCGGGGCTAACAATGTAAAATAAATCAGGAAAATTATTCCTGATCCATATACCTGAATCGTCCTGGTCGGATATGGTGTACACTCTTAGTTTAGCAATTAATCTTTTTGCTTCGGATGGTGATTTGGTTTCTCTAATTTTATACAATGCCTGTGCAAGCGTATTGGCTCCTCCCCACACACATATCCACAACGGACGCTCATCTTCTTCTTCCATTACTTTTATGATCCAGTCTGAACCTTGAGAGTCCTTTCCTTTTCCAACCCCTTCCATACCATATTTCGGTATGCCTTGTTTCACGACCTTTAACAGGTCATCTGCGCCGGGGAAACCTGCCTGATGCATCAAAAGATTAGGTTGTACTTTTCCATAAGCATAAATCAATTTTCTTATTGATTCCGGAGCAACACTCGTTTTTTTCCAGACTGACGTCGTGGCAATTAATCCCTTAATATCAATTTCATTAGAATAAAGAAGCAATCGAATAAAGGATTCCGTATCGTCAACCTCAGCTTCGATATCTGACAATATAATCAGCCTGTGCTTCTGATCTTCCTGGGCAGAAACTGATTTTGAAATGAACACCAATAAAAAAAGCACAGGAAAAAAGATAATTTTCATATTAGTTATTTTGGGTCAAAAATCAAGTTGCTTTTATTAAAGTCTGACAATTTATTTTACTTATCTATTTATCTGTCCGGAAAGGCGCCGCAGGTAATCCTTCTTTATTAATTAGATTTGGATTTACCGGGTCATCTGCCCAGGCATAGCGCACATATTTTGGATTGAGCACTTCTTCACTTGATACAATTATTTTATAACGATCAATTTTTGCTTTTGCCCAAACAAATTTTTTGTCTTCTCCTGCAATTGCAAATTCAGCAGGTGCTTCTCCATCATTGGTAGATAACCCAGTTCCGGTATGAGTGAATGAAATAATTATTTTATTGCCTTCAATAGTTTGTGACTGATATAACGGCCCGGTGTACACGATGCTTTCACCATAAGCAATTTTTTCTGCTGCTAAAGCCAAACGGTCACCAACTGGTTTCTTGCGATCAGGATGAACATCATTCCATTCACCCACATCAATAGCAACAGCCATACCGGTATTTGGCAAAGACAATGATTTTGCCTGTGCTTCTCTAAATATTGCCCACTGGCTTTCTGATGGAAGATAATTGTAATCTCCAAAGCCGGGAAGTTGTACAAAAAGAAATGGCAGATCACCTTCGTTCCATTTATTGCGCCAATCGACAATCATTGCTGGTTGAAGTTTGGCATATTCATCAGGCTTGCCTGTATTGCTTTCTCCCTGGTACCAAACAAAACCTTTGATAATATAATTTGTGAGCGGTGCAATCATTGAATTGAATAAAGCTGTTGGTTGATTTTGCAATGCAATGCCAAAACCACCAGAACCCTCGTGAGACTCATTTAGCAAACCGACTTTATATTGCCAGTAACCTGTTAAATCAATTGTGTCGTTACCTGCAATTAATTCATACGGTTTATCAGGAACAAATCCGCCTTTGTCAAAGTTGCTGGTAACACGAACCACAAATAAATTTTCTCCTGCCTTTAAAATGCCATCGGGTAAAAGATATCTCCGTTGCGGATACATATAACCGGTAGAACCTACCTTGACTCCATTAATGTATAATTCATCTGCATCTACAATGCGACCAAGAAAAACTTTTGCAGGCACGTTCGTCATAAAAGCAGGCACATCAATTTCCCTGCGATACCAAACTACACCATTTAAACCTTTTGCACCTTCATCCGCCCAAAAGCCGGGAACTGCAATCGTGTGCCATTCTTTGGGTTGATACGAGGGAGAAAACCATTTTTGGGTCGATGCCTATATCTTCAGGATGTGGCATCGAACTCATTGCTGCAAAAGCTTTGCGATTGACTCCGTTTACATAAGCGGTATCTTTATTTTTTTCTACTGTTTTAAGAATATCCGGAAATGATTGTACACTTTCTTCGCTCATCATAGATTCGATAGGAACGCCGCCCCAGCTTGCATTAATGATACCAATTGGCACATGATATTTTTGATACAATGCCTTCGCGAAGAAATAGGCAACTGCGGAAAAGTCCTTTACATTAGCTGAATCAGCCCACTTCCATGAGCCGCCGGTCAAATCGCTTTGGGGGCTTACCAAATTAGTTATGTTCGGAATTTTAAATTGCCTTATTTCAGGATAATCTGCGTTAGGTATTTCATTTGGATAATAAACACTGTGCAGTTTCATTTGATGTTCCATGTTGGATTGCCCGGCACACAACCAAACATCACCAATCAGGATATCATGCAAAATAATTTTGTTCTTACCTGAAATATCCATTGTGTATGGGCCACCCGCTTTCATAGGCGATAATTGCAACTTCCATTTTCCATCCTCGCCGGTTTCTGTTCTGTAAGTTTTGCCATTAAATTTTATGTTTACTTTTTCTTTTTTTGATGCCCACCCCCAAATATTAATTTTTGAATCGCGTTGCAAAATCATGCTGTCTCTGATCACCTCAGGAAGGCTTATCTGTGCATATGACTTTACATTTAAAAAAATCAGCAAAAAAAATATGCTATAATAATTTAGTTCCATTTCGTGTATTGTTTACCGTACAATGTTTATCAAAGTGCCAATGCCTTCAATTGCAATTTTTATTCTATCTCCTGATCTAAGCGTAAAATCGTTTGGAGGGACAATGCCTGTACCGGTCATAATAAGGCATCCATGCGGAAAAGAGCATTCTTTATAAACAAATGAAACCAGTTCTTCAAGCGTGCGTTTCATCTGGCTGATAACAACATTACCTTCAAATATTTTATCATTATCGCGTTTAATTTCAATATAAATCGTCGTGCTGAGATCCAAAGGTTCTTCAACTATATAAATACAAGGTCCAATTGCCGCGCAGCCGTCATACGTCTTTGCCTGAGGCAAATACAAAGGGTTCTCACCTTCAATGCTGCGGCTGCTCATATCATTACCAATTGTATAACCTATAATTTTTCCTGAAGTTGTAACCATTAAAGTCAATTCAGGTTCGGGAACATTCCACGTTGAATCTTTGCGGATATTCACTTTTGCATTGTGGCCGACAATCCGGTGTGGCGTAGCCTTAAAGAAAACTTCAGGACGCGTTGCCTCATACACTCTCGCATAAAAATCATCACCACCGGCGCTTTTTGATTCTTCCTGCCTTCCTATTTTGCTGCGCGAATAAGTAACGCCGCACGCCCATAATTCCTGGCTTCCGACAGGTGGTAATATTTCACCATTAAGAATTTCATCCCGGTTTATTACTGCTTTCAAAGGCTCTATTAATTTTTCAGTCTTATTAAAGATGTAATCATCATTAATATATGAATCCCAATTGTTGTCTTTAAGGAAAAAGAATTCAGCATTTTTTTCAACTAGAATTCCTGGCACCGTTTTATATATTTTCATTTGGCTTATTTTATTTTTAATAAAGTTTCCGGCGGACCTAAATAACTTTGCTTTTCATTTCCAAAATTCAGAACAAATTTTTGCAAAATCACTGCAGGACTTATCATCCAATAGGTAACGATGTGCTTTCCGGGTTTCGAGATTTGATATTCTTTTGTTTTAATGATAATATTATTGGCAACCCATTTTTCCCATGTTCTTTCGTTTTTATCATCTTTATTAATAGAAACGATTTGTGGCTTGCCATCATCAATTGAGATGGCATATTGCAAACCCAGGCTATCGTTTTCAAAATTTAATGTTGGTGAAAAATAAGCATCCAGTTTTACGCTTCCTGTATCATAAACATAGATATCATATTGCAGGTAAGGGTTGCCGTTAGTAAATATTCCTTTATTAGCAGTAACCGGAAATGTAGTAATGCCATCTCCATCTTTTCCGATACCGGGAATGATTTTCCATTTAATGTTTTTTGTGTTTATAGCTTTTGAATAATTGGCTGCTTCAATAGATACATAACCATTCTTTTCATAAAAAATATTTCCCTTTTCATTTTTTGGAATGAGGTTTTCAGATGCTTTGTCTTTTACATCAATTTTTACACCGTCATCTTTTTGCGAATTATCTGAAACGTATTTCACATTCGGGCATTTTATTAAAAGGTGGCTGTTGCCAATAAGTATAACCAATATGCGTTTGGTCCATCATGTGATTCCATTTGCCATTCGCCATTTCATGATTGTATTGATAAGAAATGCAATGAATCTTTTTGGTAATATTTTTTTGCTTTATCAGCATATTTATTTGCAGCAATATTTTTTTTATATGCAAACCATCTATTCTTTGCAACCGCTAAATACAATTCATTCAAATTCGCAAAAGCTTTTACCGGAAACAACACCAATTCAAAATAAGCATCTTTATATTCAGCAGCAATACGAGTATTTATTTTTTCTGCTTCCTGCGACAAGTTGCTGTATTGATTGATAACGCTGTCCGAAACTTCATTGTAATTGGTAAGGCTGTACGTTTCAGGAGATAACAATTCCGGCTTTCTTCTTGCATTGTATTGAGAATATTTTTGAAGAATGTCTCCGATTTCCTTTGCATATTTGTTTGCCAAATTGTTTTGCAGCCCATTCTGTATAATAATTCGCCAAATTATCTGCCATTATTTTTTTGGGTTCCATGCATAATCCAAAAAGAAAGAAATGGGAAATTCCATTGGTTTTAAATCGCCCACATTTACTATCCAGATTTTATCTACACCATATTCATAAGCAAAATGCATTTGTTCCCATACTCTTGCAATATTATTTGTGTTGATCCATTTATAATTTCTTGGGTCGCCTACATAATCGAAGTGATAATAAATTCCATAACCGCCACTTCTTGGCTTATCTGTCAGTTTCGGAAGCCTGCGAATATTTCCCCAATTATCATCACACAATAATAATGTAACGTCATCGGGCACACGCATTCCTTTATCATAATAATCCTGCACTTCTTTATACAAAGCCCAATGCTGCGGCGTTTCCGATGCAGGTTTGCCGGTAACTTCCGCAATTATTTTTCTCTGGTCAGCAACAATTTTTTCCAGTAAATTGATATTGCGTTCCCTCTGTCATCGGCATATCGCCATCGCCACGCATACCAATGGTGACAATGCTTTCATGGTGAGTCCATATTTTCAATTCCCTTTTTCCAGAAAGAGTCGAAAACAGCTGTCGTTGGTTTCATAATTCCACGCGCCTTTTGCCATATCGCTTCCATTCCTGCTGTGCCCTCAGCATCGGTTCCTGATGCGAAGTGCCCATCACAATTCCATATTTATTTGCCAATACAGGATTTAACGTATCATCATCATTAAACGCATTTCCCCACATGGCCGGCCACAAATAATTGGCTTTTAATCGTAGTAATAACTTCAAATACTTTTTCATAAACAATGATGATTCACACCTCCAAATTTTTCTCTGCGTCCAACCCGAAAATGCCGGCGCTTCATCATTAATAAAAATACCGCGATATTTTACAGAAGGCGGCCCAAACTAATACGTTCCATTTCTTCATAATAAACTTCTTTCTTCTTTTTTACAGGAACATCGGCCCACCAATACCAGGGCGAAACCCCCATTTGTTTTGAAATTTCAAAAACGCCATAAGCCGTTCCTCTTTTATCACTTCCTGCAATCACCAAGCGCTTATCAATTCCTTTAAAAGGATTGTTGATTATTTGAATTTGATATGCTTCCCATTTATTTTTTATTGAATCAACATTCATTTTTTTTGATTGAATTAATTGTTGAATCAATTTAGAACTCTTTATCGAACCAATAATAATTATACTGTTTGCTTTATCAGGGAAGTTGATTGCTGATTTCGGGCTTTTTGCCAGTAACTATTTCTACATCATTCTGAAAAAGTGATGCGGCTTTTTGAATCAGCCAATCATCATTTTTATCAGTATAAATAAAGGTTGCAGTGCCGAAACAATTGGAAAATTTCCATTATCACTTTTATCGGAAATAAAATTTTGGCAATAACTTTCCTGGTAACAGAAAAATATTGCAACGATAAAAATTGACCTGCATTTCATTTGAAAAATTATTTATTACGTGCTTCGCAACGCAAAAGAAAATTTTGAACACTCCCATCCGGTTCGCCGTGAAAAGCACTTTTATTGCATGTGGTTGACGAAAATTTAAATAAATTCATATTAGTAAAAAAAAATATTATAAAAAAAATTGTATTTAAAGTTTCGCAAACTATTTTGTGAATTTACCTTTCTTTAATGATGACTTTCGTATAATCATTTCAGTGCGCACCTGGATTCTAAAAGTTTTTTCTCATGATCACACCGAAGGAGATTAAAAATTTTTCATCTCCTTTCATCTTTCCAGGCGCGAGATTGAATATCCCGGACTTTAAAAAAAATTATTTTTAAAAATTTAACCCGGCAATTATAAATTTATACTACGAACTTTATCCCGAACCGAAAATTTATTATAATAAAAATCACACATCATGAAGGTAATTACAGGAGCAAAAGAATTTTTTAGCGGAATATCCCAGGTAAAATACGAAGGACCCGAAACTGACAACCCACTGGCTTTTCGCTGGTACGATGAAAATAAAATAGTTAGCGGCAAAACAATGAAAGAGCATCTGAGTTTTGCATGTGCCTACTGGCATTCATTTGTGGATACGGGCGCCGATCCTTTTGGCGAAGGCACTCACGTTTTTCCATGGAATGAAAAAGCAGATGCCGTTGAGCGGGCTAAAGATAAAATGGATGCCGCATTTGAATTCATCACCAAAATGAATCTTGCCTTATTATTGTTTTCATGATGTGGATGTTGTTGATTATACAAATGATGTTAATGAAAATGAAAAGACGACTACAAGCTCTAACCGATTATGCAAAACAAAAACAAAAGGAAAGCGGTGTAAAATTGCTATGGGGAACAGCCAATCTTTTTTCAACAAAAGATATATGAACGGCGCTTCCACCAATCCTGATTTTCAGGTACTGGCACATGCTGGCGCGCAGGTAAAAGCAGCATTGATGCCACTATTGCATTAGGCGGTGAAAATTATGTTTTCTGGGGTGGCCGCGAAGGCTACATGACCTTGCTGAACACCAATATGAAAAGAGAGCAGGAGCATCTTGCAAAATTTTTACATACAGCTAAAGATTATGCCAGGAAGCAATGGTTTCAAAGGAACTTTTTTTATCGAACCAAAACCCTGCGAACCCACCAAACATCAATATGATTATGACGCAGCAACAGTAATCAGTTTTCTGCGACAATATGATCTGATGAATGATTTTAAATTAAACATAGAAGTAAACCATGCTACGCTCGCAGGCCATACTTTCACACATGAATTACAGGTAGCTGCTGATGCAGGCTTACTGGGAAGCATAGATGCAAATCGCGGTGATTATCAAAATGGCTGGGATACCGATCAGTTTCCAAATAATATTAATGAACTGACCGAAGCTATGCTGATCATACTGGAAGCTGGTGGTTTCAAAGGTGGCGGTATAAATTTTGATGCTAAAATACAGACGAAACTCTACCGATCCCGCTGATCTGTTTTATGCTCACATTGGTGGCATGGATACTTTTGCCAGTGCGCTTGATTATTGCTGATAATATTTTAAAAAAATCTGACTATAAAAAATTAAGAAAAGACGCGCTATGCTTCTTTCGACAGCGGTAAAGGAAAAGAATTTGAAGAAGGGAAACTATCGTTGGACAGATCTTAGAAAATATGCTGTTGAAAAAGGCGAACCAAAAGCAACCAGCGGAAAACAGGAATATTTTGAAAATATCATTAATCGTTTTATCTGATCATCATTAAATAAAAAGAATGGCATTAATTAACGCGACCGCCGGTGCGACCTCTCCGAGTTTTCAAAAAGGCAATCCTACTTACATAGTGCTATTAACGCTGGTAGCAACCTTGGGCGGCTTATTGTTTGGATACGACACCGCTGTCGTCAACGGCGCTGAAAAATCATTGGTAGCTTTTTATATCCAGAACATTACCAGCCCGGCCCATTATGATTACGCGGTATCGATGATCACACAATACAGAACCTTAATGGTCATTGTACTTTTTGCAATATTTCTTATTATATCAGGCCAAATCATTCGTTTGATAGGATTAAAGAAAGGCGGGATTACCGGGATTATCATTATCGCAATACTTTCATTTTGGTCTGCAGGATTTATCGGAAAGCCCATACAATCCGATAGTGCCGCATTGCAGGATGCAGCAGATGTTATCAAAGGCTTTGTTATTGCAAGCGCATTAATAGGCTGCGTCATTGGAGGTGCTGCTGCGGGCTTTATATCAAAATCTCTTGGAAGAAAAAATGGATTGATGATCGCAGCGATTGCTTTTTTACTTTCTGCAATTGGTTCCTGGCGGCCCGAAGTGTTTAATATTTTTGGTGTGGAAAATGCCTATTCATTTGTGATCTATAGAATACTTGGTGGCATAGGCGTTGGCATTGCATCGATGATCTCACCAATGTACATTGCTGAAATTGCTCCTGCTAATGTAAGAGGCAAATTGGTTTCTTTCAATCAATTTGCGATCATTTTTGGCATGCTACTTATTTATTTTGTGAATTACTTTATTGCCAAACAAGGCAATGAGCAATGGCTGATCACCGAAGGATGGCGCTGGATGTTTTTTAGTGGCGTTATTCCTGCGGGAATTTTTTTCATCCTGCTTTTCTTCGTGCCGGAAACACCGCGTTACCTGGTTATGAAAGGTCGCGATGAAAAAGCACTAAGTGTTTTAAAAAAGATATCCGGTAATGAAAATGCTCCGAAAATTCTTGGTGAAATAAAGTCTACTACGCATGAAAGAAATGTTCCCTGGTTGTCTTATGGGTTTTTCATCATTTTCATAGGAATTATGCTTTCTGTTTTTCAACAGTTTGTTGGTATCAATGTCGTTTTATATTATGCCAGCAATATCTTTCGTAACATGGGTTCTTCAACTGATTCTTCTTTATTACAAACCATTATTGTGGGCATTGTCAATCTTCTCTTTACCGTGCCTGGCTATTTTCACTGTTGATAAATTTGGGAGAAAGCCTTTAATGATTATCGGCTCTATCGGTATGGCCATCAGTATGATCGCTTTGGGATTTGCATTTTACTTTAACCAGTTAGGAATGGTAGCATTAATATTTATGCTCCTTTATACTGCAGCTTTTGCGATGAGTTGGGGACCGGTTTGCTGGGTATTACTCGCAGAAATTTTTCCAAATAGCATCCGCAGCGCTTTATCTATTGCAGTAGCAGCGCAATGGATCGCAAACTGGGTCGTTTCGCTTACCTTTCCTGTTATGAATGATAATGTATGGCTTACGGAAAAATTTCATCACGGATTTTCTTACTGGATATATGGAGTAATGGGAATTTTATCGGCTGTCTTCATGTGGAAATTAGTTCCTGAAACCAAAGGCAAAACGCTGGAAGAAATAGAGCAACTATGGAAGAAAAAACCAACTCAGACAGTGGAAGATGCTTTACTTACCAATCCCGGATTTTAAAAAGTTTCTCTCATCTCTAAAGATTCATTTCTGATGGAAAAAAATTATTTTTGTTTTGTCATTCTTTGTATTATATAACGTGCAGGGCTATTCGCAAAAATATCCTTTTTTAAATCCCAAATTATCTATCGAAGAACGGGTGAATGATGTTGTATCAAGATTAACCCTTGAAGAAAAAGTAAGCCAGATGCTTAACTCAACGCCGGCAATTGAGAGATTAGGAATTCCTCCTTACGATTGGTGGAATGAATGCCTGCACGGCGTTGCAAGAACACAATACCCTACTACATCCTATCCGCAGGCAATTGCAATGGCAGCAACTTTTGATGTAAATTCTATGAAAACAATGGGTGATTATACTTCCGATGAAGGAAGAGCGATCCACAATGAAAGTATACGCAAGAAAGATTATAGCAGGTACACAGGATTAACTTATTGGACACCAAACATCAATATTTTTCGTGATCCAAGATGGGGACGTGGCCAGGAAACGTATGGAGAAGATCCCTTTCTTACAGCCAGCATTGCACAGGCATTTGTTGCAGGCTTGCAGGGCGATGATCCTAAATATTTAAAAGCTGCCGCATGTGCAAAGCACTACGCAATTCACAGCGGACCTGAATCTTCAAGACATGTGTTCGATGTAACCGTTAGCAACCATGATCTTTGGGACACATATTTGCCAGCCTTCAGAGCCCTGGTAGTAAATGCAAAAGTTGCAGGCGTTATGTGCGCTTATAATGCTTACGCCGGGCAACCCTGCTGCGGGAGTGACAAATTGATGGTGGACATTCTACGCAATCAATGGCACTTTACAGGCTATGTTACATCTGATTGCGGAGCCATCGATGATTTTTATCAAACCCACAAATTGTTTCCTGATGCCGAAAGTTCTGCCACTGATGCAGTATTGCATGGAACTGACGTTGAATGCGGGGAGGACACGTATAAGACCCTGGCAAAGGCAGTCAAAGATGGCAAACTAACGGAGAAGGATATAGACATTTCGCTAAAAAGGTTATTTACAATCCGCTTCAGGCTTGGCATGTTCGATCCCGTAAATATGGTGAAATATGCTCAGATTCCCATTACAGATTTAGAAAGTCAGCCGCATAAAGATCATGCGTTGAAAATGGCAAGAGAAGCTATTGTTTTACTTCGAAATGAAAATGATTTATTGCCACTTAAAAAAACGATTAAACATATTGCGGTACTCGGCCCCAACGCGGACAATGCCAATACACAACTGGGAAATTATAATGGGCAGCCATCTGTTATTACAACGGTTTTACAGGGAATAAAAAACAAGATTGAAAGATGCCGGTGTATTTTATTCAGGAGCTACAGATTTTGTATCAACAAATCAACAGGATTTCTCAAAGTTGATTGACAGCATTAAAAATGCGGATGTAATTATTTACGTAGGAGGTATTTCTCCGAGGCTGGAAGGTGAAGAAATGAAAGTAACGACACCGGGATTTAGCGGTGGCGACCGCACCAGCATTGCACTGCCAACTATTCAGACGGAATTCTATGAAAGCCTTGAAAGCGACAGGCAAACCAATTGTATTTGTAATGATGACGGGAAGCGCCATTGCTATACCATGGGAGGAAGAAAACATTCCCGCGATTATCAATGCATGGTATGGCGGCGAAGCAGCAGGAACAGCAGTGGCAGACGTTTTGTTTGGTGACTATAGTCCCGCAGGAAGATTACCAGTAACCTTTTACAGAAGTGACGCAGACCTTCCCGCATTTGATAATTATTCTATGCAAAACCGCACTTACAGGTATTTTAAAGGCGTTCCTTTATATCCTTTTGGTTTTGGGTTGAGTTATACAACATTTACCTATGGAAATCTGAATTTGTCTAAAACTGTCGTCGGCAAAAACGAATCTATAAATGCTAACGTAACGGTAACGAATAGTGGCAAAGTTAAGAGTGATGAAGTCGTGGAATTATACCTTACTCATTTGCAAACCAGCGAAGAATGTTCCTTTATATGCCTTAAAAGGATTTAAAAGAATCAACCTGGCTCCGGGCGCTTCAAGTGACGTAACTTTTAACATTACACCTGATATGCTTAAACTCGTAAATGAAAACGGTGAAAGCGTTTTGACCGCAGGCAATATTAAAATTAGCATTGCAGGTTCATTACCTTCTGAAAGAAGTAAAGAACTCGGAGCAGCAAAACCAGCAGAAGCGATTTTAAGTGTGAAATAATTTTACATCAAATAAAAATAAAAAATGCTTCTTTTAGGAATTGATATCGGCACTTCTTTCATAAAAGTTTCAGTTGTAGACTCAGGCTCACAACAATGTATTGCAACAGCGCAATATCCTGATTCAGAAACTCCCATAACCTCCTTACAATCCGGATGGGCAGAGCAATCTCCCGAAACTTGGTGGAAACATACGGTCTCGGCTATACGAGAATTGAATGATTCAAAAAAGTTCAATCCAAAAGATATTGCCGCGATCGGCATATCATATCAAATGCACGGCCTCGTTGTTGTTGATAAAGATCAAAATGTTTTAAGAGACAGTATTATTTGGTGCGATAGCAGGTCAGTAGAAACAGGAGAAGATGCTTTTAATGCGATCGGTGAAAATATTTGCTCTTCGTGCCTTTTAAATTCACCCGGAAATTTTACGGCTTCAAAATTGGGCTGGGTGAAAAATAATGAACCTGATATTTACAAAAGGGTTGATAAAGCCATGTTGCCCGGCGATTTTATTTCCATGAAATTAACCGGCAAAATTACGACCTCCGCTTCAGCGCTATCGGAAGGCGTTCTATATGATTTTAAAAAAAATAACATCTCCTCAGACGTGATGGATTATTTTGGTTTTGATCGTTCATTGCTGCCTGACATGCAACCTTTATTTTCTTCTCACGGAAAAATATTGCCGTCAATTGCGCAAGAACTTTCTTTAGATGAAAATACTACAGTAACCTACAAAGCAGGCGATCAACCCAACAATGCTTTATCATTAAATGTATTGCAACCGGGTGAAGTTGCCGCTACGGCAGGCACTTCCGGCGTTATCTATGCAGTTACCGATCAGCTTTTTAGCGATAAATATTCAAGAGTGAATGCCTTCGCTCATGTGAATCATACGGAGAAGGATAAACGCTTAGGCGTATTACTTTGCATAAATGGAACAGGCATTATGAATAGCTGGATCAAAAAAATGTGCGGAGATGGTTTAACTTATAAAGAAATGGATACCATGTGTGCCGACATTTCGCCCGGCAGCGACGGTTTATTCATTCTGCCGTTTGGAAATGGAGCCGAACGGATGTTACAAAATAAAATAGTTGACGCACATATTGAGAACATCGATTTAAACAAACATACAAAAGCGCATATTTTTAGGGCAGTCCAGGAAGGTATTGCTTTTGCTTTTCGGTATGGGCTGGATATTATGAGAGAAAACAATTTACATCCAACTATAATTCGGGCAGGAAGATCTAATTTATTTTTAAGCGAAGTTTTTGTACAATGTTTTGTAAATGCAACGGGTGTTCCTGTTGAATTATACAGCAACGATGGCAGTGTAGGCGCTGCGCTTGGAGCAGGCATCGGAGCGGGTATCTACAAAAATTTTGACGAAGCTTTTAGCCAGTTTAAAATTTTGAAAAAAATTGGGCCAACTGACACTTCTCTCTACGATGATTTATATAAAAGTTGGAAAAAATTATTAGAAGCACACCTGCAAAAGTGATCTAAAGTTTAAATATTTTTTCAGCATTCACAGTGGTTTGTTCAGCCACCTGTTGAACAGTGATATTTTTAATGTCCGCAATCTTTTGCACAATATATTTCAAATAGCTGCTTTCATTTCTTTTGCCACGGAATGGAACGGGCGTTAGATATGGCGCATCGGTTTCAAGAACGATGTAATTCAGATCGATGTCCTTTATAATTCCTGCCAGTCCCGAATTTTTATAAGTAACGACACCTCCGATTCCAAGATAAAAGTTTTGTGCAATAATATCTTTGGCATTCTGCAGCGTCCCGCTAAAGCAATGAAAAATGCCGGTTAACCCTTTCCCATCATATTCTTTGATCACATCAATAGTTTCCTGCATCGCATCCCGCGTATGTAGCACTAACGGTAAATCATACACGATCGACCATTCTGCCTGGGCTCTCAGGCTTTCATACTGCTCCTTTATAAAAGATTTATCCCAATAAAAGTCAAGGCCCGCTTCTCCTATAGCTGCAAACTTTCTTTCGCTCAATAATTTTTCAACAAAAGCCAGTTCCTCTTTATAGTTTTCTTTCACCGAACATGGGTGTAAACCGGCCATCGGAAAACACTCGCCGGGAAATTTATTTTCAAGATCAAGCATGGCGGCTGTTTCGCCACTATCAATAGCAGGAAGAAAAAATTTTGTTACACCTTCCTTTTTTGCACGTTCAATCACTACTTCAATGTCATTTGAGAATTCTTTTAAATATAAATGTGTATGAGTATCTACAAGTTTTGTCAATCAAAGTAAATTTTAAAATTTTTTAGCAAAAGATGTTTGAACCAATTCTTAAATCCTGCTATAAGTATCGCTTTAATAAGTCAAGTTTAAATAAATAAAATTTTCACCGTCAACTGCGCGAAAGTAAAATTGTTCATGAATTGTTAAAAATATTTTATTAACTTCACGACAGTTTTCATAGGGTACGGATTAAAAACGGGCCTGGGTATCTACCCCGGCCCAATTTTTTTTATCTAAGCAGGAAGAATTTTAAACTGGTAATTCTTTTGTGAAAAGAATTGAAGCACACGCGGTAATGCATATTTAAGCCTGGGAAAGGCTTTCAGACTGTCGTGAAAAACTATAATAGATCCCGGTTCTGCATGTTTTGCAACATTTAAAAAACAATTTTCCGGAGAAATTTTTTCATCGAAATCTCCGCTCAAAACATCCCACATAATAGTTTTCATTTTAAAAGAATTGCCTTGTAAAGCTTTAATTTGAAATTTTTTAATTCTTCCGTAGGGTGGCCTGAAAATTTGCGAATCTATAATTGTCGCAGCTTTTTTGATATTGTTAAGATATTTGGCATCAGGAGTTTTCCATCCGTTTAAATGATCAAACGTATGATTTCCAGGCCGGTGACCATCAAAAATGAGCTTTTTATAGATTTCAAAATTGTCCGCCACATTTTTTCCAACGCAGAAAAAAGTTGCTTTGACATCATACTTTTTAAGCTCATTCAAAACGAATTCAGTTACTTCAGGATCCGGCCCGTCATCAAAGGTGAGGTATAAATTACGCTCCGGAGTTTTGACTGTCCAGAGACATTCGGGATACAATTTTTTTAAAAGAACCGGCGTTTTTACGAAATAAAACATTTAGAAAAATAAATCTTTTTTCTGAAATTAAACTCTCTTAATCAAACGCTGTCCTAAATAGCATTAACAAAATTTTAAAAAAACTTTATGAAACTAAAACATTTCTTACTCGCTTTTGCGGTCTTGTTTTTTACCTTCGGGCTAACATCCTGTAAAAAAGACAACAACAGCAGCAGTTCTACAGATACTGCAACTGAAACTAAAACTCAGGCAGATGACCAGAGTTTTTATTCAAATGAAACTGACGTGGCCACCAATGATGCTAATGCTTCTTTTGATACATACGGAGGTTCTTCTGGTCAAACGCCTGTCGGCATTCAAACACCTCCGGGATTTACACTTCCCTGCGATGCAACTATCACCGTTGATACCGTCAGCGTTCCGCACACTATCACGATTGTTTACAATGGCACCAGTTGTAATCTTAACAAAACCAGAACAGGTACCATTATAATTTCATTTGCCCCGGGTTTTAAATGGAGAGATGCCAATGCAGTTTTATCAGTTCAGTTTGTAAACTTTAAAGTAACACGGAAAAGCGACAGTAAAAGCGTAGTTATTAATGGAACAAGGACAATCACAAATGTTTCAGGTGGTTTATTAAAAAACCTGGCTACTTTAGGAACCATCACTCATAAAATTGATGATACCAACATGTCTGTTACTTTCGATAATGATAAACAACGCACATGGGAAACGCATTTTACCAGGGTATTTACCTATAATAATGGCATTGTAGTTTCTACTACAGGTACTGTAAGTGGAGTTAACAGGTTTGGCGATGCTTTTACAACAACTATTCTTCAACCTTTAGTTATAAGTCAAAGTTGTGATTTTAACGTAATCAGCGGACAGGTACAGCACTCTGGCTGCTAAAGTAACTGCTACTGTTACATTTGGGCTTGACGCTTCCGGCAACCCTATTAGCGGATGCCCTTTATTACTGTATTATAAAGTAGTTTGGAACGGACCTAATGGAACTTCTCTTACTTATATCGGGTTATATTAAAAACAAATCTTTTAAATAAATACAAGGCCACGGCAATCCGCTGTGGCCTTTTTATTTTAAGCGCACGTTTCAGATAGCCTATATCTCGCCTTATCTTTGTAGTATGAAAAAGGTAAGAGTAAGATTTGCCCCAAGCCCAACGGGCGGATTACATTTAGGAGGGGTTCGTACCGCATTATATAATTATTTATTTGCAAAAAAGCATGGCGGAGATTTTATATTAAGAGTTGAAGACACAGACCAAAACCGCTATGTAGAAGGGGCAGAACAGTATATAATTGACTGTCTTACCTGGTGTGGTATCGGGCCTGATGAAGGGCCGCATCGCGAAGCGGAACACGCGCCTTACAGGCAAAGTGAAAGAAAAGATCTTTATAAAAAATATGCTGAAGAACTTGTAACAAAAGGTCACGCATACTATGCTTTTGACACAACCGAAGAAATTGAGGCCTTAAGAGAAAAATTAAAATCAGAAGGGGAAAGTAATCTTCAATATGGCCATAACGTACGAAATGAAATGCGTAATTCTCTTTCTTTGCCTGCAGAAGAAACTGAAGCGTTGCTAAAAATAAATTTTCCACATGTGATTCGCATTAAAATCCAACCGAATGAATTTGTAGGGTTCAAAGATATGATCAGGGGAAATATAGAAATGGATACAACAAGTATTGATGATAAAGTTTTACTGAAGGCGGACGGCATGCCTACTTACCATCTTGCTGTTGTTGTGGATGATTATTTAATGAAAATAACTCACGCGTTTCGCGGGGAAGAATGGTTGCCAAGCGCGCCGGTGCACATCCTGTTATGGAAATATCTTGGCTGGGAAAACCACATGCCTGAATGGGCGCATCTGCCCTTAATTTTAAAGCCCGATGGAAATGGGAAGCTTAGTAAGAGAGATGGTGAAAGATTGGGCTTTCCTGTATTTGCAATGGAATGGAAAGATCCCAACACCGGTGACAAAATGAAAGGGTTTAAAGAATTAGGGTTTTTGCCTGAAGCATTTATAAACATGCTGGCGATGCTTGGCTGGAATGATGGCACAGAACAGGAAATATTTTCAATGACCGAGCTGGTAGAAAAATTTTCAATTGAAAGGGTACATTTAAGCGGCGCAAAATTTGATTTTGAAAAGGGTAAATGGTTCAATCATGAATGGATAAAAAAATCCGCAGCCGATCATTTATTGCCATATGTCAAAGCGATTTTCATAGATAATGGACATAATGAAAAGGATGAAAATAAAGTACTTCAAATAATCGGGTTGATCAAAGACCGATGTGTTTTGCTAACTGATTTTTGGCAACAATCTCAATTCTTTTTTATATCTCCCAATATGATAGATACTGATTCTATAAAAGCAAAATGGAATCAAAATAAAAATCTTTTCTTTACCGAACTGGTTAAAACATACAAGCTCACCAACACATGGAATCACGTAATTTCTGAAAATGCTTTTAAAGAGATTTCTTCGGTGAACCAGTTGAAACCCGGTGAGCTCATGCTTCCATTTCGTATCATGTTAGTTGGCGGAAAATATGGTCCGGGAGTTTTTGAAATTGCATCAATATTAGGGAAAGAAGAAACTATTAAGCGAATAGAACATGGTCTGAATCTATTGAATCAAAAGTCAGTACAATAGATTCAAAAAAATCGCCGGTAACTTTATATCTATTGCAGGAAAACCTTGACGTTAATGATCCATTGAACATTATTGATCTTAATTAAACAACATGTACGACACATTACTTACAGACTTAGAAAACGGAATCTTAACTATAATAATTAATCGGCCCGAAAAATTAAACGCTCTCAATAAAACTGTGTTAGATGAGCTAGACAATGCGATACAAAAAGTTTATGATGATGCAATCATTAAAGCTGTTATTATAACCGGTCAAGGAAACAAAGCATTTGTTGCCGGCGCAGACATATCGGAATTTACAGATGTCAGCGATCAGGAAGGCAGCGCACTTGCAAAAAAAGGGCAACGTATATTTTTTAAAATCGAAAACGCGCCAAAGCCTGTTATTGCAGCCGTTAACGGATTCGCTTTGGGCGGCGGATGCGAGCTGGCAATGGCATGCCATTTTCGCATCGCGAGCGATAAGGCAAAGTTTGGACAGCCGGAAGTAAACCTGGGACTGATCCCTGGATATGGAGGAACCCAGCGTTTAACCATGCTCGTTGGGAAGGGAAAGGCAATGGAATTAATAATGACGGGCAACATGATCGATGCTATGGAAGCCAAATCGCTGGGTCTTGTGAACCATGTAACCGATGCGGAAAACCTCCTGGAAAAAACGAAAGAAATATTAAATGTAATTCTGACTAAATCACCGCTGGCAGTTTCAAAAGTCATTGCCGCTGTTAATGCGCACAATCAATTCGGCAAAGATGGCTTCGCAGAAGAAATAAAATTGTTTGGCGAAGCATTTGCTTCAGGCGATAAAAAAGAAGGTACCTCCGCATTTATAGAAAAAAGAAAGCCATTGTTTAAAGGCGATTGAGGCATCGGGTCACGGGGATATTGCAAATAATTTATCTTTGAACAAAATGAAGATGGTAATAATAGACAAAATTTTTTTGTTATTGTTTTCAGTAATAATTTTATTTACTGCTTTTTGGATTTATCATACACATATTTTATTAGAAGACATTAACTCCCCCACCCGGGTGGTCAGGCTATTCGATCGTAATAATGATTTGCTTTATAACGTTGTTACCATCTTTTCTATCATGTTGCTGGTGATATCTAATATCTTTTATTGGCGCAGAGGTAAAGGAATGTTTTTTGTATGGAGTTTTCTATATTTTACGGCCGGTATTATTTCATTAGCAATCCTGGAAAAGGCACGTTTTTTTTATACCAAAGAAAATGGATTGTGGAACGACAAAATTTCTTCCGGATTTATTGTTTCAGGTTACCTGATATTGATCGTTCTTATCATAACAACAATTGATTTTTTTATCATTAGTTATTTAAGAAATAAAAGTTTACCAAAGCATAAGAGAATTAAATAGATCGTACAGTCTTATTAAAAATATTTTTTAATATAAAAGAACTTAAAATGGATTACAGAATTGAGAAAGATACTATGGGTGAAGTAAAAGTACCGGCTGGCGCCTATTATGGAGCGCAAACGCAACGAAGTATCGATAACTTTAAAATAGCGCAGGATATAAACAGAATGCCCAAAGAGATCATTCACGCCTTTGCCTATTTAAAAAAAGCTGCGGCAATTACAAACTTTGATGCCGGCATTCTCCCAAAAGAAAAATTAGAGTTGATCAGCAGGGTTTGTGATGAAATTCTTAAAGGCGAATTGAGCAGCGAATTTCCTTTGGTAGTATGGCAAACAGGCAGTGGCACACAAAGCAATATGAACGTTAACGAGGTAATTGCTTACAGAGGACATGTATTAAACGGGGGCAAGCTTACAGATAAAGATAAAGTTCTTCACCCCAATGACGATGTAAATAAATCACAGTCGAGCAACGATACATTTCCTACAGCAATGCATATCGCTGCTTATACTATCCTGAATGAACTTACATTGCCCGCTATCGAAAATCTCAAAAATACATTAGCGGCAAAAGCGAAGGAATTTATGCACATCGTAAAGATTGGCCGCACTCATTTTATGGATGCTACGCCGTTAACGCTTGGACAGGAATTCAGCGGTTATGCATCACAGTTAGAGCATGGCTTAAAAGCCATTAAAAACACTTTGCCGCATTTAAGCGAGCTCGCTCTTGGTGGAACCGCCGTAGGAACAGGCATCAATACTCCACCCGGTTACTCTAAAAATGTGGCCGGTAAAATTGGCGAGCTCACAGGGCTTCCTTTTCAGACAGCCGAAAATAAGTTTGAATCTCTTGCTGCACACGATGCAATCGTAGAAACACACGGCGCTTTAAAAACAGTTGCGGTAAGTCTTATGAAAATCGCCAACGATATCAGGATGCTTTCCTCCGGCCCAAGAAGCGGTATTGGTGAAATTCATATTCCAGACAATGAGCCGGGATCTTCGATTATGCCGGGAAAGGTAAATCCGACGCAATGCGAGGCGCTCACAATGATTGCCGCTCAGGTTATGGGAAATGATGTAGCAATAAGCATTGGAGGCGCTACCGGGCAGTTTGAATTAAACGTTTTTAAACCAGTAATGATTTACAATTTTTTGCATAGTGCACGGCTGATAGGTGATGGCTGCAACAGCTTTAATGAAAAATGTGCCTTGGGTATTGAACCCATTTTAGGCAATATAAAAAAACATGTAGATAATTCCCTGATGCTTGTAACGGCGTTGAACACAAAAATTGGATATTACAAAGCCGCGGAAATAGCACAAAAGGCGCATAAAGAAAATACCAGTTTAAAAGAAATGGCTGTTAAGCTCGGGTATGTTACTCCCCAACAATTTGACGAATGGGTTGTGCCGGAAGAAATGGTAGGAGATTTAGGGAAAGAAACTTAAAGTCTTCAGCAAAGAAAATATTGCAATTAACCGGTACCGTTAGTTAAAGGCATATCTTTTATATTATACCGGTTGTGAGGAATATTTTCTTAAAACGATTCATCTTTACAAGTCTTAAATTTACAAATACCTATAGAGTTAATTTAGGGTTTAATAACTTCTTAGCCTTTTTAAAAATTGGTTTGTAATTGTTCGCGTATCTGATTTTCTATGGTTTCATTACAAATGCCCGGATTAAAACTTTCAGAGGATAGTTTGAGGCTATTATATTTTTTACAATTTCCTGCGGTTAAACAGTTTCCCTTAACTACTGTTTCATTATTTTTATTATATATCCATGCTGAGAAATTACTTTTTTAATCTTTTATAAACTTCTGAGTGAAAATATTGATCTCATAACCGTTATACAATTTAAGTACATAAATTCCCGGGGTGAGCTTTTGTACATTGATGGAGAAATTATCATTATTGTTCTCTCCGTTAAGCAGTAATTTCCCCGTTACATCATAAATTGTATAATGCAAGGGCTTGCTCACATTTCTTATACTTTGTACATTTAAAATATTACTTGCAGGATTTGGAGAAATTTTAATTGAAGTTGCTCTCACATAGCTATATAAAGAGTCCGGGCGGATAGATAGTAAAGGCCCCGAATAAGAAAATTCCAAAATTCTTCCTGCGTTCGTGGGCGGCGTACCACCTCCATTAAAGGAGCCTGTTGGGCCGCTGGTTTGGCCGGAAATGTCGCAGGCTACATAAATCTTTAATCCATCAGGCGAGATACAAAGATCCCGGTATCGCCCCTGCCCTCTCATCGCCGGAATTGTTGAGCTATCGATTACACTGGTTCCGGCAGCGTTAAGATGCAATCTGAATATTTTACCCGCTTTAAGTGATGTTATTAACAAGGAGCGGTTCCAGTTAGGAATTACATTTTTTTCATACACATCAATACTGGATGCAGCAACAGTTGACCACGTTAAGTAGTCTGTTCCCAACGCACCGGGATTTGGATCGGTATAAAGTGTATAAATAGGATCCTTTGAATTCAATGCTGCGCACTGTACCTGTTCGCTCACCACAGGTTGGTTTGCTAACGTTAGCCCATTATAATTTCCGTCACAATACCCTGATAATTTTGGCCATCCATAGTTTCGTCCCTCTTCAATAACATTTACTTCGTCGTCACTTTTATCCTGCTGCTCACTTTGATATAGTATTCCGTTAGAGCCAAATGCAATTCCTTGAGCATTCCTGTGTCCCCAGGTCCATACTGCAGTAGGTTTTGAATTTGCATCGATGTAAGGATTGTCGTTTGGTATCCATTTATCCAGGGCCCCCGTATCGCCATCCGGTTCCAGGTTGAATCTTAGAATCTTTCCTTCCAGTGTGTCTCTTGTCTGGGCATTATTTGTCCTGTTTATATTGTTAAACTGTCCTGCACCCATATCGCCAATAGTGTAAAACAGGTACGGCGTACCACCAACATTTCCTATTGCCAGGCGTCCCGAATTGTGATCATTGCTACCGTTCAAAGTTTGAATAATCGTGACCGGATTGCTTAAGCTATGAGTAGTTCGGTTATAAGTGTATCGAACGATTTTCGTATTAAAATTGCATGGTCCTGTGCCGTTAGAGCATCCTGCAGAAGCTGCATAATGATAAACATAGGCCAGGTAAACCCAGGGCTTGGAAGGATTGGGCCATTCGCTGTACATGGTTGGATGCAGGGCCATCCCCATAAGACCGCCTTGAGGCCATGTGGGAGGATTTGTAAAATCTTTTAGCGCACTAAGATCTAATAGCAAGGTTTTGCCGCCATCTGCCGGATTGATACGGTCAACTTTATAAGCAAAATTTTCAGTTACCCATAATGAATCATCGGGTCCCCAGGTCAGTTCCCAGGCAGAGTTTAACTGGTAGCCGGGATTTACCACCCGCATGTTAAAAGGTTCATTTTGCGCGTAGGCATTACAAAGGACAAATAGAACCGGTAAAGAAAGAATAAGCCGGGTAAATATCGTTTTCAATAGATTCAATTTTAAGATGATACAATTTCGTATTTCTCCTGGATCAGTTTATGTGAAACGACTAAGTATGTAGATTTATTTTATACGCGTATAAAACGCATAAAATGGTTTATAGCTGAATGTTATACGGATATAATAAACTGCTTTGAAAAGCGTTTCTATGCTTGAATAACCAGAAACTCACGTTTTTAATCTGACAAATACCGTTATATGAAAAAATTTTACTCTGGAGCATTCAAAATTTTTTTATCCATAAAATGTAAATCGCTGAAAGCCGGCATCCCGAAAAACATGAAAAGAAATTTTGTGCAAATGGCTCTTGCTTTTTGCATAATCCAGGCATTTAATCCTTCAAATGCATTTTCCCAGAAAATAGTATTTAGTTATAGCTATTTTAATGTTACGCGCAACGTTGGGGGAGGAACCCTTGAGCAAGGCGATACCATTGAAGTGCACGCCCTGGCACAAGTAAACTCGACCGCAAATAATTTTTATTATCTTGATACGATTCCTGTGGGTACTCAGTATATAAGTGGCACCATGAAATTGGTTACGAACGAGGGGGTGCTATTTGCAGGCAGCGGGCCTTACACGGATGCGAACAATGATGATCAAGGTGTATATGATAATACGATTCCCGGAATAAGAATTAATATTGGCACTGGCTTTTCGAATGCCAAAAAGGGCGCTAATTTTGGCAATACTACTGGCGGGGGAACAGTTACTGCCGGCAGCGTGCCCAAGTTCTATGGCTCTACATTATTTGAAGTTGCTTACAAATTGGTAATTACGGCCAACTATGGCGATACAATTCATCCCACGGGTAATTATTATTTTGATTCGTCTGGTAATAGCACCGGGCCAAACAGGTCTTACCGTTTTAATTACGCCGGAATAAAGGTTATCAAGAACCAGGCACTTTGTGTTAATTTTTCGAGCGCAACTTTTACTGCCGAAAGTTCTTTTGGATCGGGCAATATTCAAAACCGCGCTCTCCCAGCTACCGTTCCCGGATATACGAAAATAAATATGGGGCCAAATACTCCTGCTGATAATTATTACGCTATTGCTAATAATACCAGTGCAGACGGAACAACAAGCAATACCGGACCTTATAAACCTACAACGAATAACTCCCGCGTATTCGGTGGGTATTGGGACATTATTGGAGATCATACCAATGCGGTAAACCAGGCCACGGGAAATTTACCGGTGGCGCCAGGGCAGACCGGCGGATATATGTTAGTGGTAAATGCCGCGTTTACGACCGGTGAAGCTTATAGAGACACGATAAGTAATGTATGCCCAAACACGTATTATGAATTTTCGGCGTGGGTAAGAAATATTTGCAGCGTCTGCGGAATTGACCAGAATAGTAACGCAACCTATACTCCCGGAGTTCTTCCCAATCTTTCCTATACCATAAACGACGTTGACTTTTATACAACAGGAAATATGACCTACAATGCGACCTGGGAAAAACGCGGATTTATTTATAAAACCGGGCCAGCGGAAACTCAATTCAGAATTACTATTAAGAATAATGCGGCGGGAGGCGGTGGAAATGACTGGGTGTTGGATGATATTAAACTGGCAACGTGCTATCCAAATCTAATAAACAGCCCAAAAGATACAGCTACTTCCTGTGTGGGCGCTTTTTTATCATTAAGCGATACGGTGAAAAGCTATTTTGATAACTACACCAATTTCTGCTGGGAAAAAAGCCTTGATGGTGTGAACTGGACAGGCACGGGGGTATGCGGCTCAAAAGTGCCCGTCATTGTAAACGGGCTCTATCAATATGTGGTCGATACAACTTTTAAAACGGTTCGCGCCGACAGTGGTACTTACTACCGGCTTAAAGTTGGTACTACCTTTTCAAACCTAAGCAATCCTAATTGCTCTGTTAGTAACAGCCAAAAAATATTCTTAAAAGTGTTTAATGTTAATTGCGCCTTACTGGCTACAAATATTTTAAATTTCAGCGGAAATCTCGCTGATGATAAAACAATTTTACATTGGACTTCCCAAACCGGTGCGAATCTAAAATCATTTGAAGTAGAAAAAAGCCTGGATGGAGTTCATTTTTTGCAAACCGGCGTTGTCGCAAGCATTAACAATGTTAATGGAGGTGACTATTCCTTTACGGATCCCGTGCCCGTATCATCGGTGGCATATTACAGGCTAAAGTTAATAAGCGACCCGGATAACGGTGACACATATTCGAAAATCATCGCGCTTTATAACCGGAATGCACTTTTTACTGTTTCAACAATCAACCCGTTTAGAAACGATATAAAGCTGAATATTTTTGTGCCAAAAGATGGCGATGTTCTCTTAAACCTGTACGATGTTTTCGGGAAGCTCGTAAGTAAAAAAATAATCCAACTTACCAAAGGCACCAATCAAATAACAATGGACAATGTAGAAAAGCTTTCTTCGGGCATCTATATTTTGAGCACACAATTCAATTATACATCAATTCAGAATAAATTATTCAAAGTAAATTAGATAGTGGGAGAATAATCTTTGATATATTAAACGGCTTTCTCACCACATGAAAAAATATAACCGTTTATTGATTTAATTAAAAGTTGAAACTGAAGGTAACGGATACCATTACCCGAATAGGCATTCTAAAAGGAATTTATGTTCTCAATTCTTAGTCTAAGCTTTTAACTGTGCAATTAATTCGTAACAGATAATTCAAAATAGAAGACCTTGATAGAAATGCGCTTTGCAATATCTTTTGGCAATTACTCTATCTTACATTGTCGGTTAAGCAACTCCCCTTTAAACGGCCTTTACGGCATGAAAAAATATAGCTGTTATTGATTTAATTTAAATTCTTAGCCGAAGATAACGGCCACGATTACCCGAGTAAATATTCTGAAAAAGAATTGATTCTCTCGGTCCTTTGCCCCGGCTTTTACTCACGCAAAATCACCTGATGAAAATATTTCCATAGCAAAGACTGTTCGTGAAACAGGTTATCAACTTTTAAACTTGCTATCTCCGCAATTAGCGCAAAAAATTGAATGCTTCGCGGCTACAATTGGAATAGGTTATTTGACCGCACTAAATCTAAATCGTTACCAGGAATGAATCGGGAAGAGACAAACCTACTGTTCTTCCTTAAAAAATCTGGTAACCCGTGATATCATAAGTAGAAGTTGTGGTGCCTGAAGTAGCACTGTTATATATTTCTCCTACATTTTTGGCGAACCATCTTTCAGAGCTGGCAAATGCCGTCGGGGATCCGGCGATAAAATATTGATACTGTACTTTAATTACGTCAGGAAAATTAAAAGTACCAATGGTTACCGCTACGGCTTTTGCAAGAAGGGTCATCTTTATATTAGCAGTTACAGAAACTCCGCTAACAGTTCCTGTAATATTTGGCGAGGTCCATGTAGTGCCTGATGCAACATTGTCTTTTAGGAAGATAAATTCACCCGCCACTACTTGATCAAAAGGAATCGTGTTTGAATAAACAGAATATTCGTAGTAATCTCCGCCTGGTTTGCGGTAGTATGAAGAATCGAAAGCAGTTGAAGGTGGCACATCGTAAGATGCAATTGTATTATAAACATTTCCACCAGTGGTAAGCGTGTAACCAATTACGGCATTGTGAACAGAATCGGAAGAAGTTCCGCCCTCAAGCGCATAAGTCCAGTTGGAATTTTGTGTAATGGGAAAATAATCTCCGGTCGGCATGGCGCCCGGTGAAAAAGCCAGACTGAACGTGCAATTACTGCTTCCAAATGTAACGGTAAAATTTATAGATCCTGAACCGGTGGGCGTTCCGCTTCCTGCTAACGTTACCGTTTGCACACCCGTGTTAGAAAAGGTTCCCGTATTGGAAAACACAACACCGTTTGATGTATTCGTGGTTATATTGTATGTACCCGCCGTGGCAACATTTACCTGGATTTGGACCGTGTTGGTTGCGTTGAGAACAATTCCCTGCTGATAGCTTCCTGCTATAGCAAAAGGCGTGCAACTCCCTGCATTACCACCCAACGTGCCGGAGGCCGGCGCTGTAAAGTTTACGCCGAAACTACATTGACTGTTGCCGTAGCTTACTGAAAAATTTTGATTACCGGAATTAAGAGGCGTTCCATTTCCAACTAATGTAACTGTCTGTACTCCTGTTGTAGTAAATGTGCCCGACTTTGAAAAAGTAACACCGTTGACAGAGTTAGTTGTTATATTATAAGTGCCGGCCGTTGCAACTGTAACCTGCAACTGGGCTGTGTCTGAGGAAGTTAATGGAGTTCCCTGTGCATAAGTTCCTCCAAGAAGAAAGGAAGTACAATTACCGGAGACACTACCAAGTACACCGGAGGAAACTGTTGATCCGCCGGAACCACCCTGGCTAAGTGCAGAAGTAAATCTGCCCTGTGTTAATTGTATTACAGTGCCTGCCGAATCGAGAACAGAACCGGAAAAAGTACCCGAAACAGTATTATTGGTCAAGGCCGTAACATTTACAATAAACTCTCCGATCAACTGTCCTGCCTGGTAAATGTTGCCACCGCCTGCGGTATATAAAAATGTTGATTGAAATAATGACGCTTTATACGTACCCGTTTTAAGGGTGTCCGCATATAACTCCATATTAAAATTTTGGGAGCCGTCAAGCGATGCCCCCAACAGGTGAAGTATGCTCGTATTCAGCGACGGCGAAGATTCAATATAAGCGCTGTCAATGTTACCGGAGTACAAAGTAGTGCCGTAACTGAATTGCCACGCGCCTACCGGAACATTGTGGCCATTTCCTTCCACGCTGTATTCCTTTTGACAAGCGTTAATGAATATCGCGGTTAGAATAAATAGGAAGGCAATTTTAATGTGCTTCATGGTACGATTTTAAAATTTTTTAGTTTTCACCAGTTTTATGAAACCTGCATTTCATCATTAACCAATGTTTCCGTTTCTATGGCTTTAGAAGCAATATTTTTGGAATTGCTTTTAAAAAAACGTTTTTGGAACACAAGTATTGTGATAATACCAATAGATATTGCTGCATCTGAAATATTAAAGATCGGGCGGAAAAACTCAAAATCCTCGCCGCCCCAAAAAGGTATCCAGGCAGGGAAATGTGCATTTCTTATAATGGGGAAGTATAGCATATCGACCACTTTACCATGCAAGAAACCAGCATACCCATGAGGTGGAAAAATTTTTGCAACATTATAAGAAAACATGCTGCTATCTTCAAAAATAAGTCCATAGAACATGCTGTCGATTAAATTACCGAGTGCGCCGGAAAAAATAAGAGCCGCACATACAATAAACCCGGGATGATACTTGTACTTAATAATTTTTCTTATATAAAATACTCCGAAAATTACTGCTGCAAGCCTGAATAAGGTCAATAGTAATTTCCCCCACTCACCGCCAAATTTCCATCCATAAGCCATGCCCTCATTTTCAATAAAGTACAACCTGAACCAATTACCAATTATTGCATGGGATTCTCCCGCATGATAATGTGTTTTTATATAAATTTTCAAAGCCTGATCCGCGATAACTACCAGACATATAATTAAGAACACATTTCTTCCTTTCACATAATAAATTTAAGGGGTAAAGATAGCAAAATTGAGGAAGGCTTATAATCAAATACGTTAATTATTAGCAAAGAGATGCTGAATAGCTATGTGAAAAAAAATTGACGAATATTCATTTCATTCTTCAAAATAAATACGTTTGACACGTTGCGAAATTCCTGTCATTATTTCGTAAGGAATTGTTTTTGACCAGCCGGCAAGCTTGTGATAACGCTAACATTTCCCCAAACACAATTACTTCATCGCCTTCACGGATTCCCTTAAAATCAGTTATGTCCAGCATTGTCATATCCATACATACATTGCCAACCACGGGCGCTAACTTTCCACTTAATAGCATTTTACCGATCCCATTTCCAAGTCTTCCTGGGATATCCATCCGCATAGCCGATGCGCACGGTGGCGATTACGCTGTCTCTTTAGAGCTTTGCATTTCTTCCATAGCCAACGCTATCTCCTTCCCTTACATTTTTAATTTGGGAAACGGTGGTGGTCAATGTGGTCACATTTTTTAAACGGGATTGTATTTTTTTATTACCATCAATCCCATAAAGTCCTATTCCAAGCCGAACCATATCCATTTGAAGCTCCGGATGACGACTGATGGCTGCAGTATTAGCAATGTGTTTTATAAATGTATATCCCAAACAGGCTTCGATCTTTTCACAGCAGTTTTTAAAAATAGCATACTGTTGCAGCGTGAATTCATCTTCTCCTGCATTTTCAGCAGCAACAAGATGTGTAAAGACTGACATACAATTTTTACCGAGCGATTTCTTTCCAGCATCATACACAAAGAATCGATATCATCACTGGTGAAGCCAAGCCTGTGCATACCTGTATCAATTTTTATATGAACAGGATAATCATTTATTGCATTTGATTTCAAAAAATTTTCAAATGCATTTAAAATATTAAAAGAAAATATTTCAGGTTCGAGATTATTATTCACGAGAATTCAAAAGTATCTGTCTCAGCGTTCATTACCATTATGGGCAAAATGACTCCGGCCTTTCTCAATTCAACGCCTTCATCTGCATAAGCTACTGCCAGGTAATCCACTTTATTATATTCCAGTATCGTGGCAATTTCATACCCGCCGCTGCCATAGCTGAAAGCCTTTACCATAGCCATTATTTTAGTATCAGGCTTCAATAAAGATTTATACTTTCAAATTATACACGATTGCATTCAGATTTATTGAAAACACCGTTGATGCGCTTTTTGCTCAAGCTTTTGGCTTATTTTTTCAAATCCAAAACTGCGGGCGCCCTTTATCAAAATTGTTTCATCGTGAAAATTAAGACTATTCAGTTTTTTAAAAAATCATTAACGGTTAAAAAAAATTGCTTGTTTTCTAAAAAAGAAAATTCATTCTGCTGTGAAAAAATTCCTTGCCGATTCCTATTAATCTTTTAATTTTTTTATGTTGAAAAAGATGAGCCACTTCTTTATACAAGTTCCTTTGGCTTTTTGCCGGATTGCAAAATATCAGATAATAATAACGGTATTATTTTTATGTTGTTTTTGCTGCTGCAGAAAATCAAGTGCGATTGTTAAAGAATGCAAATCATTGCTATAACTATCATTGATAATCGTGCAATGATTGATGCCTTGTTTTAATTCAAGCCGCATTGCAATGGGATAAAGCGACTTCAAATCTTTTTCTTATTTCATGATCATTTTTATTTAAAATCAAAAGGACACACCAGCAATTAATTGCATTTTCAACGGAAGCATCATCTGTAAATGGAATTGAAATTGAAATTTTTTCCTTTTATAGCGCCCTTCAATTTTTGCAATAAATTTCTTTTTATTAACTGATATGATTTGCAATTTATTTTAGCTCACTTTTCCCCCAGGCAAATAATTTAAGGTGTTGTTTATTTTTTTTTGAAAATCTAAGACTCATTTTTTATATTGAGATCATCTGCACAAAATACAAGTTGTTTTGCATGGATAAATAAGTATTAATTTTTCATTGATCTTTTGCACGCGGTTTCTAAATCCTTCATCATGCGCCTGTCCTATATTTGTAAATATTCCAATAGTAGGCCGAATTATTTTTTCCAGCTTTTTCATTTCGCCTGGCTGCGAAATTCCCGCTTCAAAAATCGCAAGATTATTGGCATGGATCAATTTTTAAAACACTTAAAGGAACGCCAATTTGGAGTTATAACTTTTAGGGCTTCGCACGATTGAAAAATCATTTTCAAGTAATTGATTCAGCCATTCTTTTACGATTGTTTTACCATTGCTTCCTGTAATGCCAATCACAGTAATGTTTCGAAAATTGCTTGCGATAATGAGCAGCCAGTTTTTGAAGAGCAGAAACAGATTATTGACCACTAAAATAACATTTGCCAGGGGAAATTGGCAAGGATCAAATTTTTTATTATCTGTAACAAAATTTCTTACACCTTTTGCATAAATACTTTCAATAAAAGCATTGCCGTCATGATCGGCGTTTTAATAGCAAAAAAAATCGTACTAACAGGAGAGATAATCTTTCCGGCTATCTAATGAAAGATAGAGCAGGCGCAGGCAAGATCTTTATTTTAATTCATGATTTTGCCTCCTGTAAATTTTGCAATTTCCTCAATAGTATAATGTATATTCCATTCACTGGCAGATTAGTTCGATATTTATTTTTAGTCTATTCACTTTTTACATGTTACATTTTGTTTGGATGTTTATAAACAGAAAATAAAATAGAAACAGAAAGGCACACAACGATAACGAGTAAAGATATCCATATCGTCAAATGAATATTAAAAAATTCGATCAAGCATTTTTACGCCAATAAAAATCAACACAATTGCTATTCCTTCTTTTAGATATTTGAATTTATTAACAGCGCCTCTTAACAAAAAAAACAGGGAACGTAATCCTAAGACCGCAAAAATATTAGAAGTATATATGATCATCTTTTGTCTGGGTAATTGCAAATACCGCGGGAATAGAATCGAACGCAAAAACAATATCGGTGGTCAGCGAGCATTATCATCACTACAAACAGCATTGTAAAATATTTTTTACCATTGATCATCTTTGCAAATTTACCATTGTTGGTTTCATACGTAAGTGGCACAATTTTTTTAAGAATTTATATACTGAATTTTTTTCAGGATCGAATTCATTTCTGTCATTTATTAAAAACATTTTTACCCCTGTGTAAACAAGAAAAGCCACCGAAAATGTAAAGCACCCATGTAAAATTCGTGAACGATCGCTATTCCGACTAGTGATGAAAATAATTCTTAAAATAATTGCCAGCAATATACCGAGCAGCAATACCCTGTTTATATACTGATCTGCAATACCGAAATAAGAAAATATAAGAATGAATACAAAAATATTATCAACGCTTAATGCCCATTCCATAAGGTAAGCGCTGATGTATTCCAGCCCTTTGTTTGGCCGTCTTCAAGCCATACAAAAACAAAAAATCCAAAGCCTAATGAAATCCAAAACATAGTCTGAAGCAATGCTTGTTTTATAGAAATTGTTTTTGACTTTTTACTTAGCAAGCCAAATCAAGAGATAATGCAATGATTATTACAATTCCAAAAACCACATAAGTCCACTCTGTTGCATTCATAATATAGTATTGCGCAAAGATATGTTTTGACAAATGTTTTACCGTCTAATGAATTTATTTGGTAACTGGCGCGATGCTATATTTTTTTCTGCGCCACCATTGGTAGATGATTCCAAAAATTATAATAAGAAGTATTGGAATAACAAGATTTATTATTTGCCATTTTTTTTTTTCATCTTCTATTTTCTTAGGATCCAGGAGGCGAAGCGTATAATCTTTTGCTCTCGCTTCGCTAAGGCCTGCATTGTTAATCAGATATTCAAGGCAATTTTCAACAAATTCTTTGTTGGCAAACTGGTATTGATATTGCGTTTCAACGGTATAAGAATTTACACCCATTGGTAAAGGTTTCCCCTGGACGGAACCATTTAAAGCAATGTCCCCGTCTGCAACTACGATCATTTTATTATTATTAATACATTGGGTTAAAAATGGCATTCCAAATTGCCGCATGGAATCCATAACCTGTTGGCTGATCCTGTTTTTATACAAAGAAGAAAATTTTCCTTCCAACAAAACTGCCGCAGGAATTCCAGATTGTTTAAATGCATCATCCTCGGGGGCATTGCGATTTTCTGTGCCGCTTATCAATGCCGGAGTTTCTATTGTTCTCGAGTTATCCGAAGAACTGAGAAGGATAGTTTTCTTTATTCCCGGTGCGCCAACGGTATCGATAGAATTCACGAACCTGCCCGCAACCAGGCCAATATTTTTATTAATAACACTGTTTTGTTTCGATTCGAATAATGGAAAATAATTCCAGTGCAAAAACTCAAACTGGCTTTTACCATTTACGTTAAAAGGCAAAAAATCAGATTGCAAATCCATGATAAGATCAGGATTAATTCTTACACCATATTTAAAAAAAATATCTTCAAGATTCAGATTCCGGTCATAAGCTATCACCTCGTTTTTTACCTGCAAGCTGTCCATTTCGGCCTCCAGCCTGTCAATAAACCAAATTACTTTTCCACCATGCATTACATATTGATCAATCTTTAATTTTTCTTTTTCAGTAAAAGAGATTGTTGGTTTTACAATCATTAGCAACCTGAACGTATCGGGAATTATTGGTTCGTTGGCAATATTTATGGTAAATAAGTTGTAATTTTTTTTCAAAACATTTTCAACCAAATCGTAAACATTGTCGCCGGTTGGCTCACCATTTCCTACAGAATAAGCAATCATTGGCTTATGATTTTCTGTCACTTTATAAATGGCACCGGCAAAATTATATTCCAGTAAAGCTTCTGCAGTGTTGAGCTCAGGCGGCGTTATTACAGCTTGCGTACCGGTGTACAAATTTACGGGCAGCATTTTATCCCTATAACTTACTAACGCTGCCGGATAAACGTATTGGGATTTTTCTCCTTCCTTTAACTGAACTTTCAAATTAATAGGAACAATTCCCAGCGAAGAAAGTGTATCAGCATAAGTTCTCGAAGTTCCCGGCATTTGGTTATCGGGCGAAATAATTTTGTAATTAATTTTCCCGTTTGCATCTTCTTTAAATTCCTGCAATAATTCGTCTGCAGATGCAGCAAGATTTTTAAACCCGGATGGCATATCTCCTTTCAGAAATAAATCGACTTCTACAATACCATCAAGGTTATGCAATATTTTTTTTACAGGAGAAGATATGGTAAATCTCTTTTCATTTGTAAGATCAATCCGCTCGTGAACCAATGATGCAAAGAAATTAAAGCAACAATTAGCGACAATCACTGCAAGCCATGCCATTTTTTATTTTTACTCTTTTCTGATAAAGGCTTCATTAGTTCTGCTGCTATTTTTTAGATAGATTTTTTTGAGTGGCAAAAAGGAAAAGAAAAATAATGCTTAAGAAATAAATGATATCACGGGTATCAACCACTCCGCGGCTGATGCTTCTGTAATGAAAATCAATCCCAAGCATTTCAATATAATAGTCGGCATTACCGCTAAATACCGGAAGCTTGCTTACGGCATTAAAACCAAAATATACAATAAGACACGCAAAGGCACCGGTTAAAAAGGCAATGACAGCATTGGAAGTAAGCGCGGAGCACCACATACTTATTGCGGCAAAAACCGCAGCAAGAAAGATCAAGCCTATATAAGAGCCCGCAATTCCGCCACCATCAATGCCCGCGGTGGATAAAGAATAAATTGTACATACATACAGCAATGTAGGAAACAATGCAATAATAATAACTATAAGCACTGCGAAATATTTTCCTGAAACAATTTGCCATTTGGTAAGAGGCCTGGTTTGTAATATTTCAAAGGTTCCCGTTTTATATTCTTCGGAAAAACTGCGCATAGCCAGGGCAGGTATCAGAAAAATAAAAATCCAGGGCGCCAGTTCAAAAAATTTATCCAGCGTAGCATAGCCAAAATCAAAAAGATTACTATCTTTTAAAACAAAAAGATAAAACCCGCATACCAGTAAAAATAAAATAATAGTAATATAACCTGTAAGACTGCTAAAAAACTGGTGAAATTCTTTTTTTGCTATTGATAACATGATTTCTTAAAAAACTGCAATTTAGGGGTTGAAAAATAATTATAAGATTTTGATTTTTGAAAGCAGCGTTTTATTATAACGCTATGTCATAAGAGAGTGATACGGCTAACTACCAGGTGAATTGCATCTAAAATCTCAATTTATATTTAAGAGATTCTGAAAGAGAATGAGCGATCATTCGTTGAAATTGAAAAGTAGTCTTTCGGAAATCCGTTTGAAAGTTTACCTAAACCAACTGGGCAAACCCTGTAACAACAGGGTTTTTTTTATTTTAGGTATGGAATATTCAAAAGATTGAATCATAATAAAAAAAATTATTATGAAACTTCTCAAAGCTACTTTAGTCACGATTTGCGTTTCGATATCGCTGGCTTCTTTTTCACAGGCAAAGAAAATACCACCTCCACCACCGCCCGCTCCTCCAACAATACAACATATCGCTCCTCCTCTGCCACCGCCCCCTCCTCCTCCACCTCGAACAGTAAAACATATCGCGCCTCCTCCGCCACCACTTCCTCCAAAAATAAAAGAATTGCCTAATCTGCCACCGCCGCCAGCTCCCCCTAAAATACCCGCTTTGCCAGTTAGTATAAATTGATGGTAGTTAAGAATGCCGTATCATAACCCGTGCTTTCTCCTGAGGACAAGACGTTGTTTCAGCAAAACTTTTTTCGGAAAAATAAATTTTGCATATCAAAAAAAACAGTTGCTTTTTACGAGGCAACTGTTTTTTTATGCTTTGACACGAACTTAATTTAAGAGACACTTTTCGTAGCCTATACGCCAAAACTTTCTCCGCAACCGCAACTTCTGCTGGCATTTGGATTGTTGAAGTAAAAACCTTTGCCGTTTAAGCCTTCACTGAATTCCAAAGTGGTATTTACGAGGTATAAAAAACTTTTAAGGTCTGTAACTACTTTAATCCCTTTATCTTCAAATTCCTGGTCATTGGGCTTTAGTTCGTTATCAAAATCCATTTTATAGCTCAGTCCGGAACAACCGCCGCTGACCACACTTACTCTTAAAAAATATTCATTGTTAGAAAGATGCGCATCTTGCAGCAAACTATCTACTTTTTCTTTTGCCTTATCACTTATATAGATCATAAAAAATCTTTAACTAGTTCCTTTTACAGAAATTTAAATTAATACAAAATTACAGCAGCCCCGATTCTTTCCGCTGCACAAAAAAAAATTATGATTGTGTTTTCAATTTATTCATTTCTGCGCTTTCTTCATTTTTATCTACCTGCCCTGTCACATGCGCTGCTCTCGATCTCAAAACAGCGGCCCGTACCCTTTCAATAGTGTAATCAATTTCTTCTTCAGTGGTAAACCTGCTCAATCCAAATCTGATTGAAGCTCTTGCGAGCTCGTCAGATAAGCCCAGTGCTTTTAAAACATACGATGGTTCCAGCGTTGCCGACGTGCATGCCGAACCTGAGCTTACTGCAATGTCTTTATTAAACTCAAGCATCAGGCTCTCGCTGTCTGTGGACATAAAGCTAAGATTGCTAACGTTCGGTAATCTTTTTTCGGTATTCCCATTGATATAAACGTTACGCAATTTTAATAGTTCAAATTCCAGCTTATCCCGTAATTTTTTTATCGCTCCGGCATCCTTTGACATTTCTATTTTTCGTAGTTCACAAGCCTTTCCAAAACCAACGATAGACGGAACATTTAATGTTCCGCTTCGCATCCCCCGTTCATGGGCGCCTCCATCCATCTGTGCGGTTATTTTTACCCTTGGATTTTTTCTTCTTACATATAAAGCGCCGACTCCTTTTGGCCCGTGCATTTTATGCGCAGAAAATGCCATAAGGTCAATCAAATCTCTATTCACATCAAGCGGAATTTTTCCGGCAGCCTGCGTGGCATCCGTAAAAAATAAAATGTTGTGCTTCCTCGCAATTGTTCCGATTTCTTTTACCGGCTCAATTACGCCAATTTCGTTATTAGCATACATTACTGAGATTAATATTGTATTCGGCTTAATTGCTTTTTTTAACGCTTCCAGGTCAATTAATCCATCGTGTTTAACTGCTAAATAAGTTACCTCGCCTCCTGACTTTTCAATGTGTAAGCAAGTATCTAAAACAGCCTTGTGTTCCGTTACAACGGTGATGATATGATTCCCTTTTGAAGCATACATTTCAAAAATTCCCTTCAATGCAAGATTATCTGATTCCGTCGCGCCTGATGTAAAAACGATCTCTTTCGGCTCTGCACTTATTAATTGAGCAACTTGTTCACGTGCATATTCCACTGCTTCTTCGGCTTGCCAGCCAAAAGAATGGGTTCTGCTTGCCGCATTACCATAATGCTCCAGGAACCAGGGACTCATCGCTTCGAAAACACGCGGATCCACTTTCGTAGTAGCATTGTTATCAAGATATACAGGCAATTTCAGCATGAACAAAATAAATTTACCACCTGCAAATTTAGGCCAAAAGCTGCGAAGATTTCGTTATACTTCAATACTTACGGATCCGAACGAACAAATTCTTCTTGCTGCGCATCCGGAAATAATCTGAATAATTTTTTTTTATAAAAAAATAAGCGAATAGGCATAACCGTTAGAAATCCTTCTGCGACGATGCGCTTTTCAAAAACTATCTTTAATGATCTTGTTTCAAAACAACATTTATAGAAGGCGAACAGGTAAAAAGTGATTTTTTTTAAAATGGATCAAAAAATTAATTTTACCAGGATTATCTCAAATAAGGATTGTGCTTTTTTTCTTCGCCAATGGTTGTAGCGGGCCCGTGACCGGGATAAACCTTTACGTCATCAGGCAAAGTGAACAGCTTTGTCCTGATATTGTTTATCAAATCTTCGTGGCTTCCTCCAGGCAGGTCTGTGCGGCCTATGCTTTGATAAAATAAGACATCTCCGCCGATTAGAAATTTTTGTTTTTCACAATAAAAACAAATGCTTCCAGGTGAATGACCCGGAGCTTCTAATACTTTTAGGGAATCTTCACCCAGTGAAATAATATCATCTTCTTTAAGAAAGATAAACTCGCCCTGGTAATTATCAAAAGGAAAATCGAACATCAATCCGGATGCAGGCGCCATTTGCAAAACAGCTTCTTCATCCTTATGAATATGAAGCGTTAAGTTATAAGATTCGGCAATATATTTGTTACCAAACACATGATCCAGATGGCAATGCGTGTTGATAAGCATTTTGGGAACTAATTTATTTTCATCTATAAAAGATTTCAGTTCGTGCTTTTTCTTCATCACTGTAGCAGCCCGGATCGATAATGATACACTCCTTAAATTCATTGTAAAGAACGTAAGTGTTTTCCTGGATTGCATTAAAAGTTAAAACTTTGATTTGAAGCATAGCGTATATTAAAATCGATTAATTTCATTTCACTGATTAGCGCGAAACGTTTAATTTTAGGCCAATTATAACCTACAGTACATGCAAGATCACAAGAAACATATTTACAAAAAAATTTTTCTGTTTTCATCAATATTAATGGTTTACGGTTTTGTAGCTAATGCCCAGGTTAGCAGCGTTGAGTATGGAAGAAACAGGGTTCAGTTTAAAAAATTAAAATGGCAATATTACCAGACAAAAAATTTCAATTCCTACTTTAACCAGGATGGCCAGGAGATCGCAAAATTTGTGGCTCAAGTTGCGGAAGAAGAATTCCGGCCATGGAAAAATTTGTTGAATTTAATTTACAACGCACGGGCTAATATTATTATCTACAACGATTTTGGTGATTTAAAACAAAGTAATATTGGCATCGGTATTGACTGGCAGGCTCCGGGCGGCGTTACCAAGTTGGTAAATAATAAAATGATTGTTTACTACAACAGCAATCATGCGGATCTGCGCAGGCAAATACGCGAAGGCATCGCAAAAGTTCTTACCCAAAACCTTTTATTCGGCGAAGATCTTGGCGAAGTGGCGGGTAACCAGGCCTGCTTGATTTGCCTCAATGGCTTATTGATGGTTACGTAGCTTATGCCGGGCAAAACTGGAGTACTCAACTCGATGATCAGTTGAAAGATCAAATCCTTAGCGGAACTTATAAAAATTTTTACCAGTTTGCTTTTGAAAAGCCTTTACTTGCGGGACATGCATTCTGGTATTATATCGAAGAAAAATATAAACGAGAAAATACAACTTATCTTTTATATCTCGCGCGGGTTTATAAAAGTCTTAACAGGGCCTCACAACAGGTTACCAAAAAGAAAAAATTTAAAGAAGTGCTTTCGGATTTTATGCAATATGAAGAAGATAAATATGATAACGACATTTCACGCCGCAAAAATTATCCTAAAGGAAGTGAGATCACAGATTTTACAGTCGGGAAAAGGATTGACTATTTTCATTTTAATGTAAATCCTAACAAACGCAATAGTTCCTTTGCCGTAGTTCAATATAAAAAAGGGAAATACAGGCTGTTGCTAAATGAAGATGATAAAGATAAAACGCTTTTAAAATTTGGCGTAATCGATAAGCTCGACAACATTAATACAAATTATCCAATGATGGCCTGGGATCCAAAGGGCACAAGGCTTTCGGTGCTTTACGAGGAACAGGGAAGAATAAAGCTTTTTGTATTTGATGCTTTAACACGAGTAAAACCATACACGAGGGATCTTACAGATCGCTTTGACCAGGTGCAGGATATGAAATACATGTTTAACAGCATGGAGCTTGTTTTCAGTGCGGTAAAAAATGGTCATTCTGATATTTACACATACGATATAGATAAGGATAAAGCCAGCCAGGTCACCAACGATGTTTATGATGATCTGGATCCTTCGTTTGTAACCTTTCCGAACAAGACGGGAATTATTTTCGCGAGTAACAGGCCTTCTGCGACGGCAAAAGGTTCGGACACTTCTTTAATGAATAACAGGTTCAATATCTTTTTAGTAACTGATTTTGTAACAGGAAAACCGCAGCTCAACCAGATTACACAACTTACCAATTTGAAGTTTGGCGATGCGAGATATCCTACTCAATATAGCAATACCCATTTTACATTTGTAAGTGATTTGAATGGAATAGGTAATCGGTATGCAGGATATTTTACAACTCAAAAAGCCGGATTGGATACAGTGGTATTGATCGGTGATGATATATTCAGAAATCCAACCGCGCCGGAAGTAGATTCCATGTTAAAGGTGCATAAAAAGAAGGATGTGGATTCAGTAGCTATTGTCTCCGTTACTAACGATTCCGCCTATGTGTTTCCACTAACGAACTATGAAAGCAGCTTGTTGGAAACAAGAGAAGCAGGCGAAAATCACCAGGTGAGTGAAGTAACACAGGCAAAGCGATGATAAAATCTTATACAAACTAAAAATTGATGAGAATGCCTTGATAAAAAGAAATGTAAATGCGAGGCCCACTACTTACATGAAGCATCTGATGGAAATGAGTAAAATTTCCAAAGGGCAGGAAATCATTTCGCAACCTGCTGATACATCCAAAAAAGAGGATGTTTTTCAAAATGAATTTAAAGATGAAAAAAAAGATACGGTATCAGCCGGAAAGTCTTTTAATGGGGAAGCTCCTGACGAATCTTCTGTGTTGTCCACCATAAAATTATATCCATATAAGCCATTGAAATTTGCTACAGATTATGTAGTGGCCGGTTTTAATAACGATGTACTTGGCACAAAGTATCAGGCTTACCAGGGTGGCGCGGGCCCGGTTACGCTTACGTCAAACAATGGGCTGGATGGAACTATTCGCATGGGCACTGCAGACATAATGGAAGATATAAAAATTTCAGGAGGCTTCAGGCTTTCAACCAATTTAAAAGACAATGACTGGTTATTGCAATTCAGCAACCTGAGAAGAAGAGTGGATTGGGGATTTACCTACTACAGGAGCGTACAGGAAGTTGATTTTGCTATTGATTCGCTCAGCGGATATCCCGGAAGAGTAATTTCAAATCTTTACCAGGCTAATGTGAGTTATCCATTTGATGAAACTAAAAGTTTCCGGCTAAATTTCGGTGTAAGAAATGATAAAACTGTAGTTGACGCTATCGATAATATTTCATTAACTGTTCCCAGCATGTTCTAAAGCTTATGGCCTTATGCACCTTGAATATGTTTATGATAACACGATTAAATCCCGCGCAAAATATCTGGAATGGTATAAGGTATAAAGCTTATGTTGACTGGAATTCACAGATAACCAAGCTTGCAACAGACTGAGGGGCGATATACTTATAATTTCGGCTTTGATGCAAGAGGTTATTATCCCATTTATCGCAACTTCATTTGGGCGGGAAGAGTTGCTGGCGATTTCAGTTGGGGTAATCAAAAACTTATTTATTATTTAGGAGGTATCGATAACTGGTTTATGTTTGGCAGATAATGTAAAAAGCGATGGCAGTTATCGCTATTTTAACCAGGCTAACAAGCCAGCGCCCGACGTGGATTATGCGTTTCAATCGCTGGCTGTAAATCTTCGTGGCTTTATACAAAATGCGGCCAATGGTAATAATGATCTTGTTATTAACAGTGAGTTCCGGTTGCCTGTTTTCACAACGCTTTTTAGCAAACCCATCAACAATGCATTTGTAAGAAATTTTCAGGTGATACAGTTTGTTGATCTTGGGTCTGCATGGGATGGAGCTTATAGTAAATTAGCCCGTCCAACCACTTCTTACAGCGGGCAAGATCCGACTGTGGTAGTTAACATTAAGGCACCTGGCATCGGGCCTTTTCTTGGCGGTTATGGATTCGGAGCCAGAAGTACTTTACTTAGGTTATTTTCTGAAATTCGATGCAGGCTGGCCGATGAGTGGATTTTTTAATAGCAAGCCTATTTATTATTTCAGTATGGGACTTGATTTTTAAATCTGTTTATTCTAACATAGTTAATTGCCCGGTTTGGTTATCAAGCCGGGCAATTTTTTTATAATGAAATAAAAATTTTATTCGAAAAAATACAATCAATATTGCGATGACCAGGAACTATGCAAAAATCAAAACATCATTAATAATATTGCATGCTTCCAAAATCTCTTCTTCCTTTATCGTAAGAGGTGGTACAATCCGTAAGCATTCAGATGCAAACAAAAACCAATCGGTGAAAACTCCATTATCTATAAGCGCATCGATTATCTTTTTATTTTCTTCAAAACTTTCAAACTCAAGCGCTATCATTAAGCCTTTGCTTCTTATACTTTTTATTTTTGAAGAATTTAAATTTTGCATAAAAAGCTCTCCTTTCTCAAAAACTTTTTCTACGATATGTTCTTTTAATAAAAAATGCAAAGGCAGCATTGCCGGCCGTGCAACAAACAGGATGACCGCCAAATGTATTGATATGCCCGAGCACCGGATTATTCGTAAGCGCAATCCATTATCTTTTTATCAGCAATAAAAGCCCCCAAAGGCATACCGCCGCCGAGCGCTTTTCCCAGAAGTAATATATCAGGAACAACATCAAATTGCTCAAAGGCCCAAAGTGTTCCGTTGCGACCGAAGCCGCATTGAATTTCATCGAGTATTAATAATGTTCCCGTATCATCACATTTTTTTCTAAGCGCCTGGAGCCATTCTTTGTCAGGAACAATTACTCCTGCTTCTGCCTGGATGGTTTCTGCGATTACGCATGCCGTTAGTTCATTTATCTGCGCAAGACTTTCATAAGAATTAAAACTGAGATGTAATATTCCCGGCAGTAAAGGCCGGAATGCATTGCGCCAATATTCACTCCCCATAACGCTTAATGAGCCCTGTGTGCTTCCGTGATAACTATTATTGAAAGCCGCTATGTATTGCCTGCCTGAATATCTTTTGGCAAGCTTCATGGCGCCTTCCGTCGCCTCCGTTCCTGAAGCGGTAAAAAATACCGAGTTAAGGGATGAAGGCAAATGATCCGTTAACAACTTTGCATAAGCGGTTTGAGGAGATAACACCAATTCTCCATTAACCATTACGTGCAAGTAATCATTGATCTGTTTATTGATAGCTCCTATCACCTTTTTATTTCCATGACCAATGTTACAAACACTTATTCCGCCAATAAGATCGATATATTCTTTGCCATCTGCATCATACAATTTGCAACCGTCGGCTTTTATAATTTCAAGCGCTAAAGGTGAAGGAGACGTCTGGCCGATGTGGTTTAAAAATATTTGCCTGTTGGTCACAGAATTTTAATTTTGGAGATTAGATAATGGTATTTAAAACTTTAGGTGAGTCTTAATTTTTAACGAAATTAGACACGAAAACGTATGAAAAACGATGTTTTAAGAAAATGATGAAATAACAAAGTTGTATCAGTTTTTTATTTGTTTGAACTACGAAATATAAATATTATTATGAAAATAAAAAGATTGTTAATTGAAATAATTGCAAACGGCAGGGCTAAAGGATTATTGCCGGTAAATAAAAAATAAAATTTATGTCTTTAATTATTGAGGTAAAAGGTATCAAGCCAAAGTTCGGAACAAATTGTTATATAGCTCCTAATGCAACCATTGCGGGCGATGTAATTATGGGCGATGATTGCAGCATTTGGTTCAATGCGGTCATTCGGGGCGACGTTAACAATATACGCATTGGCAATAAAGTAAATGTGCAGGACGGAGCGATTATACATTGCACTTATCTGAAAGCATCCACGACAATTGGAAATAATGTGAGTATCGGACACAATGCAATTGTACATGGGTGCGTTATATACGATAATGTGCTCATAGGGATGGGTGCCATTGTAATGGATCATGCCGTCATAGGCAGCAATAGCATCATCGCAGCAGGAGCCGTTGTACTTGAAAACACTGCTATTGAGGCAGGTTCCATCTATGCAGGAGTGCCCGCAAAAAAGATAAAGAATATTTCTGAGGAGAAGATTAGCGGTGAGATAAACAGGATTGCCGATAATTACGTGATGTACGCAGGATGGTTTAAAAAATGATATTCAAATTGAGAGACAGAAATTTTTAATATAGTTTAATTATTGAATTCTTAACACAGCATTTTAAAAGGAGGCAAAGGATTTGCGACTAAATAAACGACTGTTAAAAAAAGTTTTTTTTGTTGTGTTTGTGCACTCTGTTGATTTCCGGATGCTCGATCTTTAAAAAAAATAAATATGGCTGTCCGACTAATGGAAAAAATATTGGCGCCGAAAGAATTTTATCCGGAGATAAAGACGCCATAAAGGCTGCGAGAAAAGCAAAAAAATTTAAAAATTAATCTACTCAAACATCGTTTGTACCTTTTAAAAATTTCTAAACTAACCTTATGTGCTATCATTTAAAAACAAATTTCGGCGGAACGGAAGCAGTCATCGATGATAATTGCGGCGTTTCAAAATTTTATTCCATTGCCGACATTTTATCCGATGAATTAAAAGTAAAATTTATTAACCAGGTGGATGATGCTGACACCCTCGATTGGGATTTCAGATATAAAGATTCGTTTCTTACTTTGCATTACAATATTTTTAATGGTGTATCTATTTTACCGCATAATACAAAAGGCATCGCAAAAGAAAATAAAGCCGTTCGCGAAGTGGCAAGGTTTTTAGAAAAAAATGCTTTTTAGGTTATAATTTGTGGAATAGGATTCACCATTTTTTAGTATCAATACTTCCCAAAATATTTAAATAACTTATATAGCGGCCGGCAGAAATCTTTCCTTCTTCCACAGCTTGCTTAACCGCGCAACCAGGCTCTTCAATGTGCAGGCAATTGTTAAACCGGCAATCATTTATTAAAATTCTCATCTCAGGAAAATAATGAGATAATTCATTTGTCTCAATATCCATTAATGCAAATTCACGCAAGCCAGGTGTGTCAATTATTTTACCGCCATCCGGCAAATCGTGCATTTCGGCAAAAGTTGTCGTATGAAGACCCTTGCCACTCCATTCGCTTACATCCTGCGTTTTTAAGGTAAACTCAGGAAATATCATATTTATAAAAGAAGACTTACCAACACCTGAATGGCCACTGAACAAAGTAATTTTATTTTTTAAAATATTCATTACTTCGTCTATACCTACCCGTTGTTGCACGCTCATAGCCAATACAAGTATATCCATTCTTCTCATAGATGTTTTGAAGTTCTTCCAGTTTTTCTAACTCCTTTTTTTTATATAAATCAATTTTGTTAAAAACAATTATTGCAGGCACATGATAGGCTTCGGAAGCTATAAGAAACCTGTCAATAAATCCCGAGATGTTTTAGGATCTTTAAGCGTTGCAAATAAAATACTTTGGTCAAGGTTTGCTGCAATAATATGATGCTGGTGCTTGTTGTGAGGTGATTGTCTTGTGATATAATTTTTTCTCGAATAAATATTGTTGATCATAACAGCGCCTTCTTCAGTATCTTCTTTATCAAAATCAACCATATCGCCAACCGCCAACGGGTTCGTCGAGGTAATGTCATCAATTTTAAATTTCCCTTTTATACGGGCATTATAAAATGTGCCGTCCGTGTTTTTTACAACATACCAGCTCCCGGTTGATTTATACACAAGACCTTTCATTGTTACATTAATAGATTGGTTTGTTAATGCTGACTGTAAAATTCGCATAATTCGTCAACATAATTCCTGCCCTCTGCCAATAAAAATTTTGTTATTAGCTATGGAAACTTTTTAAACAACGTGTATCTCAAAAGAATTTCAAGTAAAAGAAATGCCATTGCAGCAAATATCAATGGATAAAATTTTTCGGAATATCTGTGAAAGGTTGTAATCTCCACTTTTGATTTTTCGAGACTATCAATTTGCGAATAAATACTATCCAGGCTCTTATTGTCAGTAGCCCTGAAATACTTGCCACCTGTTTGTTCGGCAATATTTTTTAATAGCTTTTCATCGATCTCAACTTTTTCATTCTGCATTACAATGCCCATTGGCGTGCTAACGGGCGTGGGTGCATAACCGTTAGTTCCTACACCAATGGTATAAACTTTCACTTTAAAGGCCTTGGCAATTTCCAGCGCAGTTGCAGGATCGATTAGGCCGCCATTATTAATTCCATCGGTTAGAAGAATTACAACTTTACTTTTTGCTTTGCTGCTTCGTAGCCTGTCCACGCTTGTTGCAAGACCCGATCCGATAGCGGTTCCATCTTCAAGCAAACCGTTTCTTATTTGTTCAATCTGGTTTATTAATACATAATGGTCCGTGGTAAGCGGGCATTGCGTAAAACTTTCGCCCGAAAAAATCACAATACCAATCCGGTCATTTGGCCTGTTGTTAACAAAATTTTCTGCAACCTGCTTGGCAGCTTCCATCCTGCTCGGTGTAAAATCTTCAGCAGTCATGCTTCCGCTTACATCAATGCACAAAATGATATCGACACCCTCACCTTCTGATTGCTGTTCTTCAAACTGAACCTGGGGCCGCGCCAGGGCTACGATTATAAAGACAATCGCAAGCAGCCTTAAAATAAAAGGAACATTCTGAAAAGTATTTTTCCATGATCGGGTATTTTTTAAACCCTTTGTAGTAGAGACACCTATGGCGGCAGTCTGCTTATTGCCCCGGGCTATCTTCCAATAAACAAGTATTGGGATAATAGCAAGCAGTATGAAAAAAAGCGGCTGCCCAAATGTTATATCATTAAAATAATCAAATATCACTTTCCCGTTTCTTATTAAGATTGTTATTTATTTCCATGATTATTCCCCTCGTTTGTTTAAAGCAATTTTCGCTTTCATTTTGAGGTGGGATATATTTAGCAAATTTTACAGCGTTGCTCATGCGTAAACAATTTGCGAATGAAGAAATTTGTTCTTTGGTGAGGCCATATTCATTAACGTCCATCAATATTTCATCGGATGTTAGGTACATTTTATACGTCTTTGTTTTCCTGGAAATGTATCGTTTAAAAATCGCGGTGAGGCGTGTGTGATATTCTTTTACTTCATCTTTTTGTAATAGCTGCCCGCTTTCCAATTCAGTAAGCGAATTCATAGCCTCATCAAAAGGAGAAAATTTGGCATTGAAAAAATCCGGAGTGGTTTTTTTCTTTTTAAAAAATTTGATAAGAAATCTTACCCAAAAAATTAAAACGGCAAGAGCAAGCGCTAAGAGTGCCCATGCCCACCATGGCCACTGTTTTTTAACTTCTATTATTGACTTAATATCATGAAAAGTTTGCACGCTGTCCATAGGGGCAAACGATACATTAATGGGAATAGAGTCGGTTAAAATATTAAAAGAAGAATCACCCTGTAAAGTTTCTACATTTAGAGTCAGCGAAGGAATGACATGTCGGCCAGAGTCAAAGCTGGTAAGCGTTATACCCTGGCTGAAGTTTAGATTCCCGTTGGCATAAGACGAATCTATTTTATCTTCTTTTACAACCTTAAAATCTCCAATCGTATCAGGCAGGTTAAACCAGGAAAGCCGGTAAGTATTATCCGGCATTGAGGTGGAAACCGTGAAATGCAATTGCTCGCCGATAAGAATACTACTTTTGTCAACTGAAGTTTTAGCGGATGGCGCCTGGGCAAAAATATTTTGCACAAACAACATAGAACCTGTAAGGAATATATTTACAACTAACCATCTATGATAAACGCTATTCTTCAATTGCTTTCTTTCTCGTTATTTTCTTCTTAAAAAAAACTGTTGCAAAATTTTTACATAATCTTCATCCGTTCGCAGGTGCAATAAGTCGGCACCTGACTTTTTGAAAATTTGCTTGCAATGTTCTGTTTGTTTTAAAAAATTCTGTTGATAATTGTGCCGTACCAATGCATCTGAAGTGTCCAGCCATTGCGTTTTCCCTGTTTCAAGGTCTTCCACTTCAAGGAGGCCCACATTGGGAAGTTGCAAATCCATTTTATCATATATTTTAAGCCCTATTACATCATGCCTGCTGCTCATAACACGAAGTTTATCTTCATATTGCTCATCAATAAAATCACTCATAATAAAAGCGATACTCCGGTGACGATTTGAAGTTGAAAATAACTTTAAGGCCTCGTTTATGTTTGTTCCGGTTCGTTTAGGCTGAGCCGTTAGTAACTCCCTTACAATATACAAAGCATGTTGTTTCCCTTTTTTTGGCGGAATGTATTTTTCAATTTTATCGCTGAAAAAAATAACGCCAACTTTATCATCATTGTTAATTGCACTGAAGGTAAGCACTGCTCCTATTTCTGTAATAAGATTTCTTTTAGTGCTGTGCAAAGTGCCAAATAGTGCACTGGCGCTGAGATCTACAAGCAAAACTACCGTGAGCTCCCTTTCTTCTTCAAATACTTTGGTAAAGGGATGAGCATATCGCGCACTGACATTCCAATCGATAAACCTTACATCATCACCCTGATAATATTCACGAACTTCCCTGAAGCTCATGCCCTTTCCTTTAAATGCAGAATGGTATTCACCAGTGAAAAGATGCGTGGTTATCTTTTTACTGATGATCTCAAGTTCCTTTACTTTTTTTACTATTTCTGCTGTTGTTAACATGAGGCCTCACTCCAACTTTTCTCCTGAGAGAAGAAGGAGTTTTAAACATTTTTATTTATAAATCACCTTAAAATATTATTAAATCAGAGGCAAATCCCCCGGACTAAATAACCAATAACTAATTACCTGATTAACTATCATGGCACATTTACTGCCTTTAATATTTCCGTAACGATCATCTCAATATTTATATTTTCTGCTTCTGCTTCGTAAGTAAGGCCGATGCGGTGTCGTAAAACGTCTTTACAAATATTCCTGACATCTTCCGGAATTACATAACCGCGCCTGTTTAAATACGCATAAGCCTTTGATGCCAACGCGAGATTGATACTTGCCCTTGGCGATCCGCCAAAAGATATTAAAGGTTTTAACTTATTTAAATTATAAGTTTCAGGAAAACGGGTTGCAAACACAATATCAATAATATACTGTTCCACTTTTTCATCCATATAAACCTGGCGCACAAGCTCCCGTGCATTTAATATTTCGTGGGAAGATACAACCGCATTTATAACCGGTGATTTCAATCCCTGCACATTTTGCCGAATGATAGCCTGCTCTTCAGTTTTAGTAGGATAATCAATAATGACTTTTAGCATAAACCGATCTACCTGCGCCTCGGGTAAAGGATAGGTTCCCTCTTGCTCAATCGGATTCTGAGTTGCTAAAACCAAAAAAGGTTCTTCCAATATATAAGAGTGATTTCCGATAGTGACCTGTCTTTCCTGCATTGCCTCTAATAAAGCACTTTGTACCTTAGCCGGCGCCCGGTTAATTTCATCTGCAAGAATGAAATTGGCAAAAATAGGACCCTTCCTAACCATGAATTCATTTTTCTGCTGATTATAAATCATAGTACCGATCACGTCAGCAGGTAAAAGATCCGGTGTAAACTGGATACGGCTAAAATGCGCATTTATAGTACTTGCCAGCGAGCGTATCGATAATGTTTTTGCCAGCCCTGGCACGCCTTCCAAAAGAATGTGCCCATTGCTTAAAAGACCAATTAAAAGACGTTCAACCATGTGATTTTGACCCACGATGACTTTACCCATTTCCGTATGGATCTTATCAATAAAGGAAGCGGAATGATTGATCTTTTCATTCAATAAACGAATATCTTCTGCAGTCTGTAACATTGTATTATATAGAATTTAAAATTAAAATTCAAATGCCGCAAATTACGAACAACCAATAAAACAAAAATGACACTGTTGGATGCAGCGGGAAAAACTATGTTAAATTTGATATTTAAAATGGTAGAATTATGGTAGATGAACAACTTATTACAACAAGCAATCAGCTTGAGGGATATAAAATAATCAAACATTTAGGTATCGTGAGGGGCATAACTGTAAGATCGCGAAGTCTTTTTGGAAATATTGCGGGCGGCTTACAAACCTTATTGGGAGGGACAATTTCCATTTATGTGGATCTCTGCGAAAAGACAAGATTAGAAGCTTACCAACACATGATTCAACATGCTAATGAAAAAGGAGCTAATGCAATCATTAACATCAGGTATGACGCCAATGAAGTTATGAACGGAGTCACCGAAGTTTTATGTTATGGAACCGCAGTGCAGGCGGTGAATTTATGACCCAAAGATTATGGAAGAAGGATCAATGATAGTCAAATGTCTTGCCTTCTTCTTTATCATAATTTTCGTTGTATTTCACAAAAAAAAGAAGATATACTACCCTGCTCAAACGCATGAACCATGGCTGCAGAATCACGACAGCAATTGCATTAATCCCCAGCCAGTAAAGTACCCGGTTATCATCTGCTGATACGCCTATTATGAGACACCATAATCCAAAAGTCAGCCCCGAAAATAAAACAACCAATCCATAACTAACATAGCCGGTACCATACCAGAAGCCAGGCTCAAGATCAAACTTCTGATGGCAAACAGGACAATCATCATACATATCTAAAATGTAATCCAGCTTTAATTTTTTATATGCATTCCTGTTTTTAAACATGTCTCCCCGGCGACACCTGGGGCATCTCATAGTTAAGACACTCCACAAAAAATTGGGCCTGGGCTTTTTTTCTTCTTCAATCATTTTGTAAAGTTAGTCGTAGCATAATTTTTTGGGTAATTAATTCAATACAGGCTGGGCTGTCATTTTTTTTCTTTCGCCGATCTGCTGGCGCCACATCGCATAATATAACCCCGTTTGAGAAATTAGTTCGTCGTGTGTGCCCGTTTCAATTACATCGCCTTTCTCCAAAACATAAATTTTATCTGCATGCATGATAGTGCTTAACCGGTGGGCTATTAAAATTGTTATCTGTTCTTTTTTAGATGATACATTTTTAATGGTGTTGGTAATTTCTTCTTCTGTTAATGAATCGAGCGAAGACGTTGCTTCATCAAAAATTAATAAATGTGGATGACGAAGTAAAGCCCTCGCAATTGATAAACGCTGCTTTTCTCCACCGGAAACTTTTACGCCACCTTCACCGATTACGGTATCCAATCCTTTATCGGCACGCGCCAGCAAAGTATTGCAAGACGCTCTGCCTGAGCACATTGAGCACATTCGTCATCAGTCGCAGATGGATTTACAAAAAGTAAATTTTCTCTTATAGTTCCTGCAAACAATTGTGTATCCTGCGTTACAAAACCAATTTGTGTTCGCAGAATCATCAAAATCGATATCTTTTCCATCAATTTTATTGTACCTGATATTTCCCTGTTGAGGAATGTATAAACCAACCAGCAATTTTACCAATGTAGTTTTACCGGATCCCGACGGCCCGACAAACGCAATCGTCTCTCCTTTTTTTACATCAAAACTTATATCATTTAAAGCCGGCTGCTGGGCCGATTGGTGTTTAAATTTTACATTGATGAATTCAAGTTCTTCAATATTGCGGATGGTTGCTGGTTTTGCGGGCTTAATCTCCGGAGATTTTAGCATCAGCGTATGAAAATTATTTAAAGACGCTTCTGCCTCACGATAAGAAATGATGATGTTACCGATTTCCTGCATGGGCGCAAAAAGAAAGAAGCTGTAAAAAACTAAAGAAAGATATTGCCCGGGCGTAATGGCATTTCTAAAGATCAGCCATAACAATGTGAAAGTAATTAGCTGTTGCAAAAAGTTAACCATCGTTCCCTGGATAAAACTTATGGTACGAATGCTTTTTACTTTACGCAATTCGAGTTTTAAAATTTTAAAAGTATTGTTGTTAAGCCGGTTGACTTCCTGGTCAGTTAATCCAAGGCTTTTAACCAATTCAATATTTCTGAGAGATTCCGTAGTAGAGCCAGCCAAAGCATTGGTTTCACCGACAATCGTTTTTTGAATTGACTTTAATTCTTTTGCTAAGCAAACTGGTAACAACAGCGATCAATACAATACCAATCGTATAAACAGGCATTATTATCCAATGCAATCGAAATGCATAAACAGAAATGAAAACAATGCTTACTATAATTACAAAAAATACATTAATGAAATTGGTGATAAATTTTTCTGTATCTAATCTTACTTTGGTTAGAATAGATAAAGTTTCCCCACTGCGCTGATCTTCAAAATCCTGATAAGGCAAGCGCATGCTGTGTTTCAAGCCATCGGTAAAAATTGTTGCGCCAAACTTTTGGATCAAAACATTTGAAAAATAATCCTGGAAAGCTTTTGCAATTCGGCTTACCATTGCCGTACCCATTAAAAGCAACAGGAAGAACAACAAGCCGCGATATTTGTCCTTGGCCAAAAAAAAATGCATGTTCGGTTCTTGGCGTTTTATCAGGAAAAAAAATATGAGGATGATTTACAAATAAATCAAGAATACGACCTGTAATCGCAGGGGCAAATAAGGAAAATGTCTGGTTCATTGCTGCAAGAAACAATGCTAAAATTACCAGCCATTTATAGGGCTTTATGTAAGAGATTAATATTTTCATTTAATAAATTGAATCTGCAAATTTCGGGAAAAGACTTTAGAGTTTGGAATTATGAAAATGGAGGTAACTTTTGGAAAGTTTAGCAGATACGTTATAATTTAAGAAAGTTCAAAAAAACTTTCCAACAAGTTTCTTATCCCGCCCATCCCTCTCTATCCAAACTCCTGTATTGAATAGCTTCGGCAAGATGTTCAGGTTTTATATCATCGCATCCGGCAAGGTCTGCGATGGTTCGGCTTACTTTCAGAATCCTGTCGTAAGCACGTGCAGAGAGATTCAATCTTTCCATGGCTACTTTCAGCAAGTTGGACCCCGCTTGGGTTATTATACAAATTTCTTTCAGCATCTTGCTGCTCATTTGTGCGTTAGAATAAACTCCGGGATTATCTTTATATCTTTCAGCCTGTCGCTCTCTTGCTTTAATAACTCTTTCCCGAATATTTGCGCTTTTTTCGAAATCCTGTTTCGATGAAAGCTCGCTAAAAGCAACAGGCGTTACTTCTACATGCAGATCAATCCTGTCTAATAAGGGGCCGGAAATTTTATTCAGGTATTTTTGTACAGCGCCCGGCGGGCAGGTGCATTCTTTTTCAGGATGATTATAATAGCCGCAGGGGCAGGGATTCATAGAAGCAATCAACATAAAGCTGGAGGGGAAATCAAGGGTAACTTTCGCTCTTGAAATAACAATTTTCCTCTCTTCCATAGGCTGCCGCATTACCTCCAAAACGGTTCGTTTAAATTCTGGTAATTCATCCAAAAACAGCACACCATTATGCGCTAAAGAAATTTCGCCGGGCTGAGGAATGCCCCCGCCACCAACCAATCCTGCGTCTGATATGGTATGATGAGGTGAACGAAAAGGCCGTTTAGAAATGAGCGTTGCGTTTTCCGGAAGCTTGCCTGCAACACTGTGAATTTTTGTTGTTTCCAAAGCCTCCGGCAAAGTAAGTGGCGGAAGTATAGTCGGCAAACGCTTTGCCAGCATGGTTTTACCTGCTCCCGGCGGCCCAATCAGGATTGCATTGTGGCCACCTGCCGCTGCAATCTCCAAAGCTCTCTTAATATTTTCCTGGCCTTTTACATCACAAAAATCTATTTCAAAATCGCTTTGTGCATTGGCAAATTCTTCTCTTGTATTTACAATAGTAGGCTGAATAGAATTTTCGTCAATAAAAAAATCAATGACATCATTGATGTGTCCAACGCCATACACATTAAGCTTGTTAACCATGGCCGCTTCCCTTGCGTTTTCTTTTGGAAGAATCAATCCTTTGAAACCTTCTTTCCTCGCTTGTATCGCAATGGGCAACGCTCCTTTAATAGGCCTAAGGGTGCCGTCTAAACTAAGTTCGCCCATGATCACATAGTCCGTAAGTTTCTCTGCATTTTCCAATTGCTCACTTGCGCCCAACGTTCCCATTGCGATTGGTAAGTCGAATGCTGTTCCGCTTTTTCTTATATCAGCAGGCGCAAGATTCACGACCACTTTTGTTCTTGGGAAATGATAACCATTAGTTTTTATTGCACTTTCCATGCGCTCGAGGCTTTCTTTTACCGCATTATCTGCAAGGCCAACGATAGAAGTAAATTTTCCGCTGCTCACATTTACTTCTACGGTTATGGTAATTGCTTCAACGCCATAAACAGCACTCCCGAAGGTTTTGACTAACATGTAATGAAATTAGCCAAAAAATTATATAAAGAAAATAAGACGTGTAATAAATAATCGCTTAAAGGTTTTCCAGCAGGTCAATTACCTTTTCCCTTTTTAAAATTAAATAGCCCAGCCTGTCATTACTAATGCCTTCTTTTAAATTATAATTGAAAGAAAGCTGCTCATCAGTAACATTTGTTTCAAAATATTTGAAACTGATATTGGAATATTTTTTTAAGGGTTCACCTATTTCATACAAGTGCGTTGAAAGTATAAATAATGAGCTTTTAATTTTAATAAGGCCTTCAATTACTACGCTGCTGCATCTCATGGCGTCCTGCACGTTAGTTCCTTTAAATAGTTCATCAATCAGGATAAGCCATTTTCTTCCGTCATTTATTTTGAGAATGGTATTTTTTATTCTTTGTACTTCATTATAAAAATAACTTTCTCCTTTATAAACATTGTCCGCTACATTGATATTACTCAATAATCCATCAAAAAGAGAAAGTTCCATCGATTTTGCAGGAACACCCATCCCGATGTGAGCAAGAAAAACAGCAGAACCAACTGCTTTTATGAAGGTGCTTTTACCGGCCATGTTCGCACCAGTTAAAAAAATAAAATTATTAGCATGGTCAAGTTCAAGATCATATGCGACAGGCTCCTTTAATAAAATATGATATAATCCCTTTGCCTTTAGCTCCGGACTCTGCGATGTAATAAAATGAGGAAATACCAGGTTATAATGAAGCATTGCCATTGCCATTCCATACCATGCATCCAATTGGGAGTAAATTTCTATAAGCTCATAAAAATATTGTTTAAAATGATACTTTAAATATTGCGCAATACTTAGCATTTCGACCTTCGAAAGATCTGCAGATTTCTCTTTAACAAACACAACTTTTAGCGGTGGCTTGTCTATCAAAATGCCTGCTTTATTCAATATCTTTTTAAGATTTTCAGGCATGCTCTCATTCTCAAAAAGCGAAATAATTTTATACATGCCTTTTATGAAATCAAAAGCATGTCCCACGGAATATTTAACCAATGAATAATCCGGACCATGAAATATTTTATACAAATTAGCAGTGGAAACTGTCGGTCGTGAGGGAATCTGGTCTATGGTTGACTCATAAAATTTATAGATCATCATAACAGAACCGTTGCTGATAGTCGGAGGCCATTCATCTTTTTTTTCAAGAATAAGCAGTAATGTTTTTGTACATTTTGAATAGCAGAAATATCGCCCGCAGACTTACTGAAGATTGATTTTAATTTTTCACGACCACCTACAGTTCTTGTAAAATTCAACTTGTGAAAGATAGAATGTTCTTCATCGTGTTGAAAAACGGCAAGATCATTTAAGGTGGTTTTGTCTGTTTCCATTTAGATTTCCGCTTTTATCTTGTCGATATATTTACATTAGTTACCTGTCGAAAGAAAGCCTCTGTCCTTTTATAGATTCATCAAACACGTGCTTTCCATAATTATCCTTGTTAGTATAAACGCCATTCCCATTCACAAAAGTTTGAACGATTGCCGCGGGAAATATAAAATTTTCCAAAGGGCTCCATCCGCATTTATATAAAATATTTTCTTTCTTTACTGTTGTTGCAGCGTTCAAATCAACCATAACAACATCGGCAAAATATCCTTCTCTTATATAACCCCTGTTTTCAATTTTAAAACAATCGGCCACAGCGTGGCTCATTTTTTCTGCAATTTTTTCCAATGAAATAATTCCCTTCTTATGATATTCCAGCATTAATAATAATGAATGCTGAACTAAGGGCAATCCGGATTGCGCATGTTCATAAGGCCCTTCCTTTTCTTCTAAGGTATGCGGCGCATGGTCCGTGGCAATTACGTCTAAACGGTCATCCAGCAAAGCCTTCCAGAGAGCGGACTTATTTTTTGCTTCTTTTATTGCAGGATTACATTTTATTAAATATCCTAGTTTTTCATAGCCATTTGCAGTAAAATTCAAATGATGCACACAAACCTCCGCTGTTATTTTTTTTTCCTTTAAAGGAATTTCATTTGTAAAAAGAGATAATTCTTTTTCTGTTGTAATATGTAAAATGTGCAGCCTGCTGTTATATTTCTTTGCCAAAGAAACTGCAAAAGAAGAAGATGCGTAACATGCATTTTCATCTCTTATTAATGGGTGATCTGATGGCTCCAGAATTGGTTTATTGCTTTTTATTATTTGATAATTATCTTTAATTATCTTTTCACTTTCGCAATGTGTAGCAATCAATAATTCGCTCTCGGCAAATATTTTATGCAATTGCGATTCGTTGTCTACGAGCATATTTCCCGTGCTGGAGCCCATAAATATTTTTACACCACATACTTCTTTTTTTCTTTTATTCATTTTTAAAACCTCATCGGCATTGGTATTGCTGGTTCCCATAAAAAAAGAATAATTGGCCAATGAAGTTTGCTTCGCGATAGTATATTTATCTTCGAGTAATGCCTCCGTTAGTGCGTTGGGAATGGTGTTAGGCATTTCCATAAACGAAGTAACGCCACCGGCAACTGCCGCTTTACTTTCTGTATAAATAGTTGCTTTGTGTGTTAATCCAGGCTCACGAAAATGTACCTGGTCGTCAATTGCACCGGGAAATAAATGTTTTCCTTCTGCCTTAATTTCATTTACTTTTTCTTTTATATTAAATGAATTGTCTATTCTTTCAATACGGCCTTTTTTCAGGTAAATATCTTTCAATTCAATTTTCCCTTCATTGACAATAGATATATCTTTTAGAAGATAATTTTGCATATCTTGAAATTTAATTACAAAGCACCAAACGAAATGCAAATTATAAAAAGCCTGCTGACATTGCTTATATTTATTTATCCATGTATTGTGAAATCGCAGATAACCTACCTGCCCCAAGGATCGAAAGAATATGATTTTATTGATCGTCTTGAAATTAAGCTTGATCAAAATAATAACATCAATTTTTCCACGATAAAACCCTACAGCAGAAAATCAATAGTTGAGGAAGCAGAATTGATTGACAGTTTGCATCTGCAAAATTTGGCGGCCGGAACATCTAAATGGGAATCACTAAATCTTTCAAATATTGACCAATATAATCTTCATAGCATATTAATGGACAATTCTGAATGGGTCATCGGTTCTAAAGAAAGTTTTCTAAGTAAAAAGCCCGTCCTTAAAAGTTTTTATGTTACAAAGCCAAACCTGCTCGAAGTAAACACAAAAGATTTTTTCCTGGCCCTAAACCCGGTTATTTCTTACTCAATGAGCAAGGAATCATCCAATAGCGAAAATATTTTTTATAATAAGCGAGGCATTACTGCCAGAGGAAGAATTGCTAACAAAATAGGTTTTTCTACCACGATGAGCGATAACCAGGAAAGGGCTCCATTGTTTGTCCAGGATAGGATAAATACTTATAACGCAGTGCCCGGAGTTGGGTTTTATAAAAGCTTTAAGAAAACGGCAGTCGATTATTTTGATGCAAGTGGTTACATCACTTTCAATGCAACAAAATATATTGACGTACAATTTGGCTATGATAAAAATTTTATTGGCAATGGTTACAGAAGTTTATTCTTAAGTGACTATGCAAATAGCTATCTTTTTCTAAAGTTGAATACCAAAATCTGGAAATTTAATTATGAAAATCTTTTTATGCAACTGATTCCGCAATTTGGAGCGAGCGCTATTGGTGATACGTTGTTAGATCGAAAATACCAGGTGATGCATCATTTAAGTATGAACGTAACAAGATGGCTTAACCTCGGCCTGTTTGAAAGCATAACATTTGGCAGACGGCAATATTTTGATTTTGAATACCTAAATCCTATTATCTTTTTGCGGTATGTAGAAGGTGATGTGGGCAGCCCTGATAAAGCAAATGTGGGCTTTGATTTTAAGGCAAATTTTGCGCATCATTTCCAGGCTTATGGCCAGTTTTTGCTGGATGAGTTTATTGCGAAGGAAATATTAAAAAACAATGGCTACTGGGCAAATAAATACGGCTACCAGTTAGGTCTTAAGTATGTGGATGCCTTGAATATTAAAAACCTCGACCTGCAGGTTGAAAGCAACCGCGTAAGGCCTTTTACCTACGAGCATTATGATACGTATGGAAACTATACGCATTATAACCAGCCGCTGGCAGATCCTTTGGGAGCCAATTTTCAGGAGTTTATTGGCATATTAAAATATCAGCCTGCTCCTAAGTGGTATATCAACGCCAGGGCGATTTATTATTACCAGGGTTTGGATTCTGCGGGTCAAAATTTTGGAAGCAATCCGTTTGAATTATACACTACCCGCACCAGGGATTTTGGCTACACCGTTGGCGGAGGTGATAAAGCAAAATGCCTGAACGGGTCTTTTGTTTTATCCTATGAGCTGAAAGAAAATCTTTTCATCGAAGGCTCTCTGCTTTACAGAAAATATACGGTAGCGAGCGGTCCGGGTTCGGGCACGACCTCAGTATTTGGATTGGGCATCAGATGGAATGCGGCGCCGCGGGTTTATGATTATTAAGATCTTATTTTGAAAAGCAGATAGCTGATTAACCCATTGCCGACGAAATTCTCTTCAATTTCCTTAGCTGCGTCAAACAAAGATTTTATTCAACTGTAAGAGAAAAAGTCACCATTCTTGAATTGATCTTATCGATCACATTTGAATATAAAAGATTGGGATCGCGGCTGTGAAGATTTACCAGGCCGCTGCTAAGTTTTATTTCTGGTGTCAAAACGAAATAAGGAAAATAGATATGAAAGCCCATACCCACTTCTACACTAAAATTATAAGGCTTTAGCTTAATAAGATCCTCCGCCTTGCGGGCTTTGGCATTACTGGCAAGATCGTAATCAAATTTGCCACCGGCCAGCGTATATACCTTGAAATTACCAATTCTGTCGCTGCTGAAAGCAACCTGGAAAGGGAAGCTTATCGTAATTGACTGTACCTTCTTCTCAACTAATGAATCGCTTGAGGCCTGTTGGTTATATAAAAAATCTTCTTCAGAAAAAGTAAGATCTAACGGATGCAGCCGAAGATCGAAATGATTGCTAACGCGAAGATTAACCAGCCATGCAAGGTTAATACCCACGCTGTTCACACTTTCTACATCTAAAATGGAATCGTATTGTAAAAACCTGGGATGAAGTGTGAAGTTGAAATGCGACAGGTTATAGCCAAGGTTAATCCCAAAATGATAAGGTTTATCATCATGACCATCCTGGTTGATAACATCACGCAACTGTGCCATAGACGCAGTTGAACAAAACACGAAAGACAGTACCAATACAACTATTTTTCTCCGCAATAAATGGTGCATATTCCTAAACTCAATGTTTTGTAGAAACTATGTCTATATTTTAATTTATTTAAAATGTTTGTAAATGTTTCCCTCTCAGGGAATTTTTGTACAGAATCGTTCAAATATTTATAAGCTTCATTGTTTTTAGAAATTAATTTTCCAATTTTCGGGGTTACAAATTTCATATAAAATTTATAGACACCTTTAATCACCGGAAAAGTTGGTTTTGAAAATTCAAGTACTACCAGTTTGCCTCCCGGCTTAAGCACCCGATAAATTTCTGAAAGGCCTTTCTCAAGATTTTCAAAATTTCGCACGCCAAATGCAACGGTTACTGCATCAAACGAGCTATCATCAAACAAAATTGCCTCGCTATCGCCATTTAACAAGTGAATTTTTTTATCAAGGCCTAATTTGGAAATCTTTTTTCTACCCAGATCAAGCATTCCATCGCTAATGTCGATGCCGGTAATTTGGTCTGGCGCTAATATCTTATAGCTCGTAATCGCAAAATCTGCCGTTCCGGTAGCCACATCCAAAATATTCTTCGGATGTGATGATTTTAACTGGCGAATTGCTTTTTTACGCCAGGTTACATCAATACCTGCGCTTAAAAACCTGTTTAAAAAATCATAACGAAAAGCGATCGTATCAAACATGTTTTCCACTTGCTTTTTTTTACTTTCAACAGATTGTTTGGAAGGAACTACTGTATCATGACCATAAGTATTCATCGCTCCAAAGATAGTTTTTTGATTTTATAACGCACTTCAAGTGTTATTCTTTCACTTTTATTTTAGATTTCAAACAGCATCGAAACAGGCACTGCATTTTCTTATTGTATATTGCAAATCGTATGCACATAAAAAAAGCAGGTTATATCATCAGCAGCCCTTCTTTTGAAAAATGCCCGGCGCCCGATAAGCCGGAATACGCTTTCATTGGGCGAAGTAATGTGGGCAAATCTTCACTCATTAATATGCTTTGCAATAACGAAAAACTTGCCAAAACATCCAACTCGCCGGGAAAAACACAATTGATCAATCATTTTGAAATTACAAGCGTGCCAAAGGCAGGAGATCACCAGGAGACAAAATGGTATTTGGTGGATCTGCCGGGATATGGTTTTGCAAAAATTTCTCAAAGCAGCAGACGAAGATGGGAACAAATGATTGAGAATTACCTTCGAAAAAGAGAAAATCTTACCAATGTTTTTGTGTTAATTGATTCAAGGCATTCGCCTCAAAAGCTCGATCTTAATTTTGTCAGCAATCTCCTGTTATGGCAAATTCCTTACACTATTATTTTTACAAAGACTGATAAAGAAAAGCAAACGGTAGTAAGTAAAAATGTAAAGCATTTTCTTGAAAGATTAAAAGAGAGACAACAATTTTTACCCCAGCATTTTTTATCAAGCTCATTAAAAAAAACAGGGAGAACTAAAATTTTAGATCTTATTGGGGAAATGAATGAAGAGAATTCAGAGGCCAAATAATCCACTATTATTTCAAACAAATTTTTTTATATCTTTTGTAAAAGTCAGCTGTTATAAATATAAAAATTAGCGAGAGATATAACAAGCGAGCATAGCTAAACCGCGTTACGAGGTCTATTGAGAATCCCAGCATTATTCCAATAAAAATTAAGAAAAAAATCAACCATTCTCTCTTGCTCTCTTCAATGAAAACCATTTTTTTTCTATTGTAAAAAACAATGGTCATTAAACATAATCCCAAAATTATTTGACCAAACATTTTTTAAATTAAAAAATTAAAAACAAATTTAATTCACCATTTTATTAGCACAACTACTGCTTGCAAAAGCCTCAGGCTTGGCTTTGAAAGCAAAGCCCATTCCAAGTATATAACCCATTGCTTCGCGCAAGGCTTCATTACTTTTAAAATGAGGATTGGTGTTTATATCTGCATGCACTTCCATATCTACATCGTACAGGGTGAACAGGTCGCAAAGTTCATACGCAATTTCGATGCTTTTCGCCACTTCCACCAGCATTCGTTCTTTGATGCTGTAAACAACTTTTGTTTTATCATTATGAATAAACATAAAGCCTCCATGTCCTTCACGAAGAAAAACAATTACTGTCGCAAATTCAGTATCAGCGCCTTTTACCTGGCTGTCGGTACCGATGCAAACTTTTAATTTGTAACCTGCTTTTGTTTCTTTTTGGATGGCTAATTCTACCGCACCTTTTATAGGCAGATCAATAATGTCTCCATTAAATTTTCTCCAGTACATAAATTAGGGTTTTTTAAAATTACCGAAATTCTTAGAACAAGGGAGATAAATGTTTGTTTGAAAGAGACTATTTATTCATGTATTGAAGATGTAAATGAGCACTGGTGAAATGTGTTGAGGAAATTCGTTAATAAAAATTTGGGCTTGATGAAGTAAAATAAAAAAGGGCCAGCCCCTAACGCTGACCCTTAACTTACACATGAATCTACCTTACAGTTTTACAATTCTTTCCGTCAGTCTTTGATTATTACTCGTTATTTGGATAAGATAGATGCCGTTAGGGCTGTTACTTATATTGATTGTATTATTTCCTGATTTTTCCAGTCCCGTTCCTCAAAATTCTTCCGCTCATGTCAGCCAATCTGTATTGATAATTTTCATCAGCGTTTACGGTCACTTCACTGTGAACCATTGTAGCAATTTTAAAAGATGCAGCAATATCACTTTGCTTTAACGCAATAACATTTGAATAGATTGTTTGATCAGTAGCCGACATTGTTTTTATGCGATAATAAATTGTATTTTTTTCGGATGGAGCATAGCTGAAGCTTCGCGCATTTATCGGTAAAGAATTTAATGTTGTAAATACAGTTCCGTTGGTTGAGCTCTCAATATATAAACTGCTTATTGGTTCATCTGCAACAATGTTCCAGGTTAAAGCATTTTTGTCTTTATCAACCTCACCGGTAAGCAACACTTGTTTTATCGGCATTGTAGATAAAGCAGAATAAGTGCCTGAAATATTGTAAGAGCCAAGGCTGCCATAATTGCTGGTGTATATATTTCCGGCGCTTTCAACAACCAGGTAATAGATACCTGAACTTAACACTGTGTCAATTGATACATTTAAAATATTAACAGGATCAAAAGACTTGTATTACCTGCAAAGATGAATTGAGCAACTCCAGTTTAATATCAAGATCTGCACCTTCATTGTCTGGCCCTACGGAAAAAGGATTTGCATCAAGATGAAGATGACCTGTATTTGTAAGATTAAATTTAAATACATCTTTATCATTAGAAGTGGTAATGATGCCACTATCAGCAAATGAATTATTATTAATATTAATACAGTGGGATTTACAGTTCGGATCGTCACTGTGATCATCAGCTCTGTATGTAAAACCATTTATGGACGTGATAATTGAAAGAGCGTCCTGGTCGGCAGCGCATCCATACGGCGTTGGGCCGTTGTACCATCCTGAAAAATTTTCGTAATAACTGTTGCCCATGATCGGCGCCCAACCTGTTTGCCCCGTGCCTGCGCCTGTGTTATAAGTTGCAAGCAAATTGCAGTTGCTATCATATTTTGCCTGGTGTGAAAGCCCAACTGTATGGCCGCTTTCATGTGTGCAACATTCTGCAACCATTTTTGTGTTATTTGGCCCAAGCCTGTCAGGGAAAACAAAACCCGGCGTATCATCGCCCCAGGTAAATGAGCCGGTAAAAGAAACGCCGCCAACTCCGGTGATACCATCCGCTGGTAGGGGTAATAATTATTCTTATCCTTTGCGTAAGCGGCGCAGCTAAAAATTTAGTGGAATCAGTAGTAATATTTATATTAAAAGGTCTGTAATCTTCAGACACACGATTGAAAATTTCAATGATCTGCGCATCTGTTAATCCCGATGGTGCACAATTTATCGGGTTACCACCGTTCCACGATGTTGATTGCAACATATTGCCCGTCAAAATCAAGAAAAATAGTTGCTTTTGCGGAAGGAAAGCTGCTCAATATGGCAAGGCAAATAGCTCTCTGCGAGATCAAGATTATTAGTGGTATTAAAAGAGTTAAAAATTTTTTCATGCTTAGGATTTCAGGGTTGCCTTTATTGCTGCTTGCTGGTAGATGCTTTGATTAAAAATCCTGTATCAGGTCAGCAGTTTTTATTTTAGTGAAGGAATAATTTCCTGACTTATCCTGTATCAATTGATATCCATCCGCATATTTTTCATTAATGATTCGTCCAACATAGGTAACGGTATTATCTTCATTGGTTCTTTTGGATATAGAAAGCAAAGCATTTTTAAGCAATGGTGACTTGATGATAACGCGTTGAAAGGTTTTTATACTTCTGCACAGATGACAATATTGTGCCGGTAAAAGAAAATTTATTGGCAAAATTTAATTGAACCGATGAACCTATTGAGGCAGTAAATGCTTTATCAAGTTCTGAAACAGTCGCTGGAATATTTGAGGAAATACTATTGAATAAATCTGGCCTTGATGGAAGCATGTAGTCTGTGCGTCTGTGTGAAAAGGTATAGCTTAGCAACATGCACAGTGCAAAAACTTTGGACATGATTTTCATAGTATGGAATTTCGGTTTCAGTTGCATCGGACAGAAATTAAAACGATACCCTTAAAAAAAAATTATTCTATACCTTGAAAAAAGATAGAATGAAATATAAATTGAGAAAAAGTACTCGAAAAAAGCAGGTATTAATACTGACCGGTACTTAGTAAAACCAACGTACATGCCTCCATAGAATGAATATTATGTTGTCTGCTAAGTCCGCGCAAGCTCTTCGTTTTCAGCACCGGGATTGAATATAATCCGTTTTGGATGAAGCGAAAGTATGTAATCATAATATTGCTTTTGATTTTCCCTATTTAAATAAAGAGTAACGGTATCAACATCAGTAATATTTCTCGTTTGCGTTTCAATTTCAATGTTTCCACCTTACCGGAACGTTTTCCAATAGCTACTACCTCATGATTTTTCTTTTGAAGTGAGTTAATCGCAAGATAACTATAACGTGAAGGATTAGACGAAGCTCCAAGCACCAATGTTTTTTTATTTGCCATAATTAATTATTCAAAAATTTTGATTTTAATTCGGGAGTTGGGACCATACATTCATTTTTTCTTCCAAACCATTGGTACCGGTTTTTAGCAATAAAATTATAAACAGCATCTCTTATAAACCCCGGAACAATTATAAAGCCATAAAAAAATTGCCAAAATCCACTTAGTTTCTTTACAACTCTTAAGGCCGCCGTCGACCTGTCATAAATCTTCCCATTTTCAACAAGAATAAAGGAATATAATTTATCAGGTGAAAGATTATTTTCCGTTAATATTTTTCTGCCTTCCGCAGATTGCAGAGAAGCAAAAAGAAACTGGTTTTTTTTATCTCTTTCAATTACAAACTGCACCGCGCTATTACAAAAATTACAAACGCCGTCAAATAATATAATTGACTGTGCGACCATCAATGTAAAATTACTAAAACTCTTTGCCGTGCGTTGCCTTAATCATTTTTTTAACTACAAATGGAAATGTTTAAGTACGCTGATAAATACATTAGTACCCCTTTCCTTTCCAAACAATTTTTGTATGATGCTGCCCGGATTGCTAGCCGCCTTTTGAAATGCATATTCCATTCGCTTTGCATATTGCTTTTCCATCTCCTGTCTCGTAGTGTTTTGATTTAAAAAAGCATCTATACATTCAAAAGCAATTTTTGATGAATGAAACGCCATGCTCATTCCATTTCCACATAGTGGCGTTATCATACCAGCGGCATCGCCAACCATAAGAATATGATTTTCAACAGGCGACTTTCTATCAAAACTTATTTGAGAAATAGTCACCGGTTCCGTAAAAAGAAATTCAGCTTCAGAAAATATTTTCTTAAGAAATGGATTTTTATACAAAACATTTTTTTCCATCTCTTTAATTGAATTGTTATTTTCTTTTAAGTTCTGTGCGGTCGTTAAATAACAAAGACAATATTCATTGTCTTCCACTTTTGAAATACCGCAATAGCCATTTTTAAAATTATGTAAGGCAATTGTATCAGCAGGCCAGGACGTTTTTATATGATATTTTACGCCGATATAATTGTTAAGTTTGCTTTGTTTTCGCTTTACAAAATCGCGTGACCATTTTATGTCAAGATTGCTTCGTTTGCCAAAGCAAGCGGCAACTATGGAACAATTTATTTCACCACTATTATATTTTATTGTGAATAGATCATCATTAAAAGCAACATCATTAACTTTTGTTTCTTCTTTTATAATTACCCCGATTGTAGTTGCAATTTTTTTGAATTCATTATCAATGAAAAAACGGCTGATGCCAAAGCCTCCCAAATCAAGATTTGCGTTTATGCGATTACCGTTAGGAGAAGAGACCATGTAATTTTTTTATTATAGGCAAATTCAAGTTCTGAAAGACTTAGGCCAAGGCTTTCAATAAAGTTCCAACTTTCAAGACTAATGTATTCGCCACAGACCCTGTGAAACGGGTATTTTTCTTTTTCAAATAAAATAACCTTTTTCCCGTTTTTAGCAAGCAAAATAGATAGGGAAAGCCCTGCAAACCTCCGCCGATAATGGCTACTTCATAATTATCGGAACTATTATTTAAACCTGTATCCTTCAACTCTTTACAATTATTGTTTAGTGAAAATTATATTCAAAAGAACATTGACTTTCGGAAATAATATCAAGCCTGCTTCTTCTCACCTTCGGAGGCGTGGGCTATTATCAAATACCTGAATGCCCATTTCCATTGAATAGTATAATTTTCTATTCCTGCCTTGTTAAAAATATTTTGCCATTCAATTTTTTTAAATCCTCTTAATACAGAAAGCGGCGCATCATTTTTTACGAGGTAAGATTTTGAAAAAAGCCTGGTTGAATATTTTATAAAATTATATGCTAAAGGATGACGGTGCAATCATTAATAAAAAAACCAATGTTGGAATTATTCCTCATCCATTGCAGCATTTTTACAAGTTCTTCATTAGTAAAGTGATGGCAAAAAAGCGAAGAGAAAATGATATCCGGTTTACAGCTTTAAAGATTCACATATCTGTAATCTGAAACAATAAATTTTACATTTTCAATTTCAGATTTGCTTTTGGCAAATCTTATACAGTCTTCATTTATATCAATGCCTGTAAACTGTACATTAATTTTTTTCTCTTTCGAAATAGTTGTATAGCGCACTTAGGTTATCGCCGCCGCCGCAACCTATTTCACAAACAGACAATTTCTTTTTAGTGCCCAAAAGCCTTTTAAACCCGCTGATCGTTATTGCATGGCCGCCCAGATTTGAATTGATAAAATCAAGCTCTTTCATATTTTCAGCAATATCCTTAAAAGGTATCCTGCTGTTGTCAAGCAATTCCTTTTTGTATGAGCGATGTCTGTAATCAATCATCAGATAAAATGAAAGTCTCTAAAGTAAGGCCGGGACCAAAGGCAGCTCCAAAAATATTTGTTTTCTTCTCAGCAGTATTTTTTAATGAATCCATAATTTCTTTCAAAACAAATAAAATCGTGGGTGAAGACATATTTCCGTAATTTTTTAAAACATCATAAGAATATTTAAGTTCTTTGGAGGTAATATCGACACTTTTTTCAATGGAATTAAGAATTCGTTTTCCGCCGGGATGAATGCACCAGTGAGAAATATCTGTTTTCGAATAGCCGGCATCGTTAAGTGCATTATTTAAAAGATTATTGAAATCCTGTTCAATAAGGTCTGGCACGTAACCCGAAAGTGTCATTAAAAATCCAGTGTTGGAAAGTTCCCAGCTCATATCTTTCTTGCCTTTAAAAGATACTTCGCTATAAAAATTATGGATATGTCAAGCCCATCCTCTTTACAATTATCATGTGTTACTAAAACAGCACGCAGAGCCATCACCAAACAAAAGGCTTGAGGCAATATTATCCATTGTATTTTCCTTCTGAAAATGCAGCGTGCAAAGTTCTGTGCATACTACCAATACTTTTGCATTCTTATCTTTTTCACAAAAAGCATCAGCGAGTTTCAATCCATGTATGGCGGCATAACAGCCCATGAAATTTACAGACGTTCTGAAAATATTTGCAGGGAAATCCATAGATTCCATTATCTGCAGATCCAGCCCAGGAGCGCTCATGCCCGTGCAGCTCACTGTAATTAAGTGAGTAATTTCTTCTTTTGTTATTTTATCTGAATACATTTTTCAATAGCAGTCACAGAAAGAGACGGATGCGGTTTTATTAAACCACTTCATTCTTAATTCCAGGTTAGGAAATGGCTCAAGATTTTCAGCTGGCGGGATAAAATTGCCATTCGCCAGCATTTAAACTATAATCCGGCAATACAGAATATCTCGCATCAATAGCGCTTTGGTGATATAAAAATTTAAGTTTTCGCTTTTCCACTTCATTCATGGCATATACCTGTTGCATGAATGTGAGAATTTTTTTCTGTTCATGCCTGTAAGCAGGCACTGATGTGGATATGGAAATAATTTTACTCAACTGATATGCATAATTAAAATAGTTATAAAACCGAGATTAGTACATACTGAAGCTAACAAATTCATTCGCATTGTGTTTTTAAAATTAGCTTCTTTTTTATTTTTCACAACTTTCTGAACCAGATAAAAAAATATACGAGCACAGGAAGCATAAAGATTTGCAAAATAAAGAATTCTTTTATTTCAAGATTTAAAAAAAATTGCAGGCCCAGCATTGCAAAATGCAAAGGCATATACAATGCCAGTAAAAATAAATGTACCTGTGTATCCCAGTTTATAACTTATTGTTTTCACACCATCTCTCACATCTTCCTCGTGCTGATAAATTTGTGTAAGCGGATAAAAGCCACCTATCAATAAGCTGGCTGCCAACATAGAAATAACGGGAATCTTCAAAGTATGGTTGCTGTCTGCGCCATGAAACACTAAAAAAAAAGTTACTGCTCCCTGGAAAATTATCACGGTGCATACCCAATAAAAGGAAATTTTTTTAACCGTATCTCCCCGGTAACTATACGCTCTTGAAGCCAGGATGTAGAGAAAATACTCCTATTGCAAAAATCCATGTTACGAAAAAGCTTAAAACCACGGCAACAATATCCATGACAAACGGTAACAAAAAATAATTGCTTTGTTGGTTGCAAAGGGTTTTTTAAACCGCCGATGGGAGAGGTATCTCTGTCCATATAACTATTGTAACCATTGCTGGCAGGATACACGAAAAGATGAAGAATAATAAATATTAATGCTGCATCCTGGCCAATTGATATGTATAACCTGGCTTAATGCAAAAAAATAAACCGGCATTAGGAAAAATGAAAAATGAAACCGTAATAACTGGAGCGTTGAACGCGCGGTTGTATTCACTATTAAATGTAAGTATTAATTTTAGTAAACATAATTGAAAAAACCTGAAGAAATGAATAAAAGAAAAATGGGACAAAATAATGTATTACAATCAGTCAGTAAAACGGGAAGTGATAAAAAAGAAGCTTTAAAAATTTGCGACGCAATATTAATTGAACCCTTTGTACTGAAATTTTTTTTAATAATTCCCAAAACAGGATTATCGATTTCAAGCCTTTTTTTAATACGCTTAAGGGCGATTATAAAAAATATAATACCCCTGCCTTATTTAAAAAATTTATTATATCCAATGGCGAATTGTGGTGGGGTAAAAATTCTGACATCCAATTTCATTCGATTGATGTTTATTAAATCCTTTGCTTTGCCCGCTGACGACGAACTAACCGAGCATTTAATTGTACTTTAAATTTTATTCGATCCTTACTCAAATTTTTATACCAGCATCGTCACCGGATTTTCAAGGAATTTTTTTACTGTTTGAAGGAAAGCAGCTCCCACGGCTCCATCCACGCTTCTGTGGTCGCAACTTAAAGTAACTTTCATTACATTGGTAACACCAAAGCCGTCACCTTTTTTTACAACCACTTCTTTTATGCGGCCTACAGCAAGTATGGCGCTGTCGGGCGGATTTATAATCGCGGTAAAATCCTCAATATCCATCATTCCGAGGTTGGAGATAGTAAAAGTATTTCCGCTGAATTCCTCGGGCTGAAGTTTTTTATTTTTTGCTTTATCATATAAGCCTTTCGCTTCAGACGAAATTTGAGAGAGTGATTTTTGATCGGCGAAACGTATCACAGGCACAATTAAGCCATCTGGCATAGCCACCGCAGAGCCAATATGCACATGCTTGTTCTGCCTGATAAAATCGCCCATCCAACTGCTGTTTACAGCAGGATGTTGCCTCAAAGCCATTGCACATGCTTTTATAACCAGATCATTGAAAGATATTTTAACAGGGCTCACTTCGTTTAACGCTGCCCGTGAGGTAATCGCATTATCCATATTAATTTCCATAGTGAGATAAAAATGCGGCGCATTAAACATCTTTCTCCCAACCTTCTTGCAATGATCTTACGCATCTGGGTGTTGGGAATATCTTCATAGCTTTCTTTACCTGTTTGCTCAAATTGCCGATACGGGTTGCGCAGGTGTAGCTTTTTTACCTCGTTCTTTGCCTGCGCAGGGGCCGGTCTATATTCATCGACATCTTTTTTTACTATTCTTCCTCCATCGCCACTTCCCTGTATTTTTGCAATATCAATTCCTTTATCAGCAGCTAATTTTTTTGCGAGCGGCGAAGCCTTCACTCTTCCGTTCACCGGAAATGAAGTAGCTTGGCTTTCACTTTATCAGGCGGATGCAGCTGTAGCGACTTTCAGCTGTTTCTTTTGCGGATTTTTTGGTCTTCATTTCTGCCGGTTGCGCTAGCGCTTTTAACTGCCGAATTTTTTTCAGCATCTACGTAAGCCCTTACATCGGTTCCTTCTTTGCCAACAATGGCAATGATATCATTTACTCTGGCGGACTGTCCTGCTTCCACACCAATGTATAAAAGTGTTCCTTCTTCATAGCCCACCACATCCATCGTGGCTTTATCAGTTTCAACTTCTGCGATCGCATCATCACTTTTTACTTTGTCACCAACTTTTTTATTCCATTGAATTATTTTTCCTTCTGTCATTGTATCGCTCAAAAGAGGCATCCTTATTACTTTTGCATCCTTTGGCAATTCAATACTGGCGGGCTTGTTATCAGCTTTGGCTTTCTTGTTTTTCTGCAATGCCTTTTCTTCATTCTCTTTTTTTTCAGGAACCGCCGTATCTTTTTACTAACTTTATCTTCTGTTTTAGTCCCTTCATTCTACTTTCTTCGTTAAGGAAAGATTTATAATCTTCCCCTTCTTTTCCAACAATGGCAATAATATCATTTACTTTGGCCGCACTGCCCTCTTTTACACCAATGTATAAAAGTGTTCCTTCTTCATAACCCACTACATCCATCGTTGCCTTATCAGTTTCTACTTCGGCAATAGTATCATCGCTCTTTACTTTATCGCCAACTTTTTTATTCCATTGGATAATTTTTCCTTCTGTCATGGTATCACTAAGAAGGGGCATCCTTATCACTTTCGCCATAAATATTTTCAGTTTTTTATAAAATCGAGTGGTGAAATTAATGCAAAATCAGCAAAAAGATTTTTTAGGCATGGCTGATATATTAAGAATTGACCTTTTTACTATTTAAGCTTTTCTATTTTAGCCGAAAAATATTATTCAATCCTTCAAAAAAATTCACTGATTGGGCGCAATCGCCATTCCACTTCATCAAATTCAAATCTTCTTTCAATAGCTATCTTTTGTTATCATTTCACCTAACTGTGAAATTCCTTGTACGCTGGTTTCAAATACAATATTACCTTTCCGAAGCTTAACTATTTGATTGCGACCAGTATAAATTTTCATTATATTCATTCAAGAAAATCTTCAAAAACTCCAGACGCCAGGTTTTCGAATTCGTTTTAAAATAATCAGGTGCAATTGTTTGGCTAATTTCAATTACATTATAATTTGTCACCTGTGATCTTTTTCAATGAGGTTGCATTGAAAATTTTCATGTTCAAAATTCTCCTGATTTATATTCAATCCAATTCCAATAACTGACCACTGCCATAAATTACCTTTAACAACATTCTCTATTAAAATACCTCCTGCCTTCCTGTCATAAATGAAAATATCATTTGGCCATTTGATTTTCACACCGTTTTTGATAAATTTTGAAAAAAAATCCAGGCACCCAAGAGCCACGGCAACGCTAAGATGAAAATGCTGTCGCACTGGTAGCCACTGCATTTCAATAATAATTGAAAGAACAATATTTTCTCCAATTTTACTTTTCCAGCTTTTACCGCGCCTGCCTTTTCCATTCGTCTGTTCCATAGCAAATACCGCATCACCACTGCTCACGGTATTGCTTTGAACCATTGCCATGGCATAGTTGTTGGTACTATCCACTCTTTCAAGAATGATAAATTTTTGAGATTCAATTGCATTAAAAAGGTATTGATAAAGAATTAGTATTTTTGATAAAAAAGGTAGGTAAAAAAGCTGCTAAAAACTGCAATCTACCATAATAAAATTATTTTTTATACATGTAAAAAGTATAGAAATAGACTTAAAAAGAAAACACATTTGAATAATTTAACTGTATTGGATTCACGGAAAAAACCCGCTCTTACAAGATTAACAAGGAACAGCAAAATCTTCAAGACCATCATTCACGCAATTTTAGAAAAAAAAGGTGAGAAAATTATTAGCCTCGATTTGAGAAAAATTCCTGAAGCGGTTTCAGATTTTTTTATCATTTGTGAAGCTACTAATAATATACAACTAAAAGCGATTGCTGATTCTGTTGAAACAGAAGTTAAAAAAAAGTGCGGTGAATTGCCCTATAAGCATGAAGGAAGACAAGCTGAACAATGGATCCTAATAGATTATGTAAATGTAGTGGTGCATATAATGCTTCCTGAACCAAGGAAATTTTATAAGCTTGAAGAAATGTGGAGTGATGGTTCAGCAATGGAACATTAAGGAAAATAATTTTATGTTAAATAATCATTCGTCTTTTCAAATTAAACTGAAAAAATCCGCTATACTTACGGAATAATAAAAATTAAAATATTGCAAGGCAAGCATATATGGCAACGGAAGAACAGAAAAAAAAACCCATTCCAAAAAGACTTAACCCTATTAATATCAATAATAATAAGGGCACGGATGACGACCCAAAAAAACGTCCGCGCCTTAGTATCTACTGGATATATGCAATTATTTTTGCCGCTATTATTGGCTATAATCTTTATCAGTGGCACAACGGGCAGCGGATATGAAATTGAAAATACCCAATTTTTTGCCATGCTTAAGCAAGGTGACGTTGAACAAATAAAAACTGTGGGAAATAAAAAATTGGTGAGGGTTTCTATTATACCAGCAGGCACTTGCAAAATAAAGCTGCTTTTTACAGAAATATTTTTGGAACCGATTATGATGCAGTAGTAAAAACACCTGCCGCCCCAGGCTTATTTTCCTATAATAAAAGATGAAACTTTTGCAGCAAGCTTGCTTCAATTTTATAAAGATAATCCTGGAGTGAAAGAAGTTCCTGATAAACCTGGCGATGAGGGCGAATTATTTGGTCAAATCGTAAGCACCCTTTTACCGATTCTGTTAATAGGCTTATTGTTTATTATGATGATGCGTAAAGTGGGAGCAGGTGGCGGCGCAGGTGGTCCTGGCGGCATATTTAATATTGGCAAATCCAAAGCTACTCTTTTTGATAAAGGAGCAAGGGTTAATATTAATTTTGGTGACGTTGCCGGCCTTGATGAAGCAAAAGTGGAAGTAATGGAAATTGTTGATTTTCTTAAAACACCCAAAAAATATACCGCACTTAGGTGGCAAAATTCCTAAAGGCGCTTTATTGATAGGGCCGCCGGGAACCGGCAAAACATTGCTTGCCAAAGCAATGGCTGGCGAGGCGCAGGTTCCATTTTTTAGTCTAAGCGGAAGTGATTTCGTTGAAATGTTTGTAGGTGTTGGCGCAAGCCGGGTGAGAGATCTTTTCAAACAGGCGAGAGAAAAAGCGCCTTGCATTATTTTTATTGATGAGATAGATGCTATAGGTCGTGCAAGAGGGAAAGAATATGATGATGAGCAATGATGAAAGAGAAAATACGCTTAACCAATTACTGGTGGAAATGGACGGATTTTCCACTGATATCGGAATTATTATCCTGGCAGCAACCAACAGGCCCGACGTATTGGATAATGCATTATTGCGCCCGGGAAGGTTTGACAGGCAAATAACTATTGACCGGCCTGACCTTGTTGGCCGGGAAGCCATATTTAAAGTTCATCTTCTTACCTATAAAAATTTCCCAAACACTCGATGTACATAAACTTGCAGAACAAACGCCTGGTTTTGCCGGAGCTGATATTGCAAATGTTTGCAATGAAGCGGCCCTTATTGCGGCCAGAAAAGACAAAGATGCAGTGGACATGTCCGATTTCCAGGATGCTATCGACAGGGTAATTGGCGGACTTGAAAAGAAAAACAAGATCATTTTGCCGGAGGAAAAAGAAATTATTGCCTACCACGAAGCGGGTCATGCAATTTGTGGGTGGTTTTTGAGCATGCCTATCCTCTTTTGAAAGTTACTATCGTACCAAGGGGTACTGCAGCTTTGGGCTATGCGCAATATACCCCTAAAGAACAATACTTATACAATACCGATCAGTTAATGGACCAGATTTGCATGACGCTTGGCGGAAGGGCTGCGGAAACAATTTTCTTCAATAAGATATCAACCGGCGCCAGCAATGATCTTCAGCAGATAACTAAAATGGCTTACGCTATGGTTACTGTGTATGGTATGAATGAAAAAGTGGGTAACGTTAGTTTTTACGATCCGCAACAGGATAATACCTTTACAAAACCGTTTAGTGAAGAAACAGGAAAAATGATTGATGAAGAAGTGAGAAAATTAATTGAGCTGGCTTTTATAAGAACTAAAGAATTACTTACCCAAAAGAAAAATGAGGTGGAAATTCTCGCAAAGGAATTGTTGAAAAGAGAGGTTCTTTTTCAAAGTGATGTAGAAGAATTAATAGGAAAGCGCCCTTACGAAGAAAAGAAAGCGCTCGATTTTGTTGACAATCCAAAAGAAGCAGTTATAGATCCTCCGATTTCCGGGGTAATTTCTTCAAATGCTTCATAAATGTATAGACAATGAAGATTTCTTCTTCCAAAGAAAAAATTTTAAAAAAAATAAGAGAGGCACTGAGCAATCCGGTGCCTTTGCCTTTTCCTGGAAGCGAGGGAACCGGCTCAGTGTTTCCGCCGCAAATAGGATGACCTCGAAGTTGTTTTTGCGCGAGAATTCACAAAACTTCTCGGGAAGTTTGCTTTTTGCATTAATGAAAAAGACATGCTTTTTCAATTGCAAAAATTAATTCAGGAAAAAAAATGGGAAAATATTTTTTGTAAAGAAGATAAACTTTTAAAAGTTTTAAGAGATCTGCTTCCATAAATGAAATGCTAAATAAATCAACATTAAAAGATTGCGATGTTGCCATTACTTCCTGCAAATATCTTGTGGCACGAACCGGTTCCATAGTAATGACTTCCGCACAACAAAGCGGGCGCACGGTAAGCGCTTATGCTCCTATACATATTTGCATCGCTTATATCGGGCAGCTTGTGTTATGAAACAAGGGATGCTCTTAAATTATTAAAGACAGAATATGGAACTAATCTTCCCTCATTTATAACGTTTGCCGCAGGACCAAGCCGCACGGCTGATATTGAAAAAACGCTTGTCGTAGGTGTGCACGGCCCTAAAGAAGTTTATTTATTTTTGATTGATGAAGCTTAATGAAGAGGTTTAATGCAGTGCTTAAGTTTGTACTAACTTTATGAGAAATAAAAAATTAAAATGAAAGAAATTATTTTTTTGATTGAAGAGGCCATGGAAGGAGGCTATACAGCAAAAGCAATCGGCGAAGGAATTTTTACTGAAGGTGATACTTTAGAAGAAATAAAGCATAATATTACAGAAGCAATCGAATGCCATTTTGAAGATGATAAAAAACCAAAACTGATCCGGCTTTATACAATTAAAGAACAAATGATTGAAGTATGAGACTTCCACGTGATATATCTTCAACTGAATTAATAAGCCTTCTTAGACGATTCGGGTACCAAATAACCCGTCAAAAGGGAAGTCGATATAAGATTAACGACTTTGGAAAATGGACAGCACCACATCACTATGCAAAATCACGATTCACTGAGATTAGGAACATTATCATCAATACTTGGTGAAGTTGCCACTCATTTAAAAAAAACCAAAGAAGAACTCGCAAACGAGATTTTTTGATTTTCCTTAACCACCATGCAAATTTTTCCCATAAAAAATATATATTTTCTTTCAGATTTTCATTTGGGCGCTCCCGATTATGTGAGCAGTTTAGAAAGAGAAAAAAGAATCGTGAGATTTCTTGATGAAATAAAAAATGCTACTTCACATATTTTTATATTGGGTGATTTATTTGATTTCTGGTACGAATATAAAAAAGTAGTTCCTAAAGGATTTGTAAGAATTTTGGGAAAGCTTGCCGAACTTACGGATAACGGCATTATCATTAAATTTTTTGTTGGCAACCACGATATGTGGATGAATGGATACTTCGAAGAACAACTTAATATAGAAGTTTTTCATGAGCCTCATGCTTTTGAATTTAATGGCAAAAAATTTTTTGTAGGACATGGTGATGGGCTTGGCCCGAAGGATCACAAGTACAAATTCATTAAAAAGATTTTCAGAAATAAAATCTCAAAAGCTTTATTTGGGGCTTTACATCCTGGCTCAGGTATTGGCCTTGCTGACTATTTCAGCCGCAAAAGCAGGGCTTCTGCTGGAACAAAAGACGAAAAATTTTTAGGAGAACATAAAGAATGGCTGATTATTTTTGCGAAGCAAACGCTTGAAAAAGAACATTATGATTATTTCATTTTCGGCCACAGGCACTTTCCTGTTGATTATAAATTGAGCGACACAAGCAGGTATATCAACCTCGGAGATTGGATAAAATACAACAGCTTTGCAGTATTCGACGGAACGGATATCACATTGAAATACTACGAATCATGAAAGCATCCTCACGGAAATGTATTTACTTTCTTATTCTGATGTTAACTCTTTCTTCATCACTGAAGCTCAGAGCGCAGGACGATTCTTTGTTTCGCTTTTTAAAAAAAATTGAATATCCTATGTCTTCTTTCGCAGTTGACAATCTGGGGGAGCTTTATATTATCAATACAGATAACCAACTAAAAAAATTCGATCAAAAAGGAGATTCAGTGGGCGTTTTTAACCAGGTTACAAAGTATGGGCGATTAACTTATGTAGATGCAAAAAATCCCTGGAAAGCCATTCTTTTTTATAAAAATTTTTCAACCATCGTTTTACTCGATAAATACCTGAATGTAATTACCAGCATCAATTTGCGCCAACAAAATATCTTCCAGGTAGAGGCGTTAACTACATCTTATGATAATAACATCTGGCTGTATGACGAGCAGGAAAATAAACTAAAGAAAATTGATGATCAGGGAAACACTATTTTTGAATCAACCGATTTCAGATTGCTTTTTGACCCGGTTCCTACGCCCAAAAAAATTATCGATAACGATGGCTTCGTATATCTATATGATCCCGAAAAAGGATTGTATATTTTTGATTACTACGGCACCTTTAAGAGCAAATTGACATTTTTGCATTGGGACGATCTCGCAATAATCGATAAGCAAGTGTATGGCTTTGACAAAGAGTTTTTGTACCATTATATTCCACCCTATCCGGATGTAAAAAAGTATCAGCTCTCGCCGGCATTGTACAACGCTAATTCAATACAGGTTAGCAATCATAAGATGTATGTTCTCAAAAACCAGCAGTTGGGAATTTATTCTCTTCAATAGCTCACTGCCTTATTTTAAATTGCATTATGAAATTTCTTGACCAGGTTTATTTTGATAATACGATACGCAGTTATCTTACCGTTGCTGTTATTTTGCTGATCGCTTTATTACTAAAAAGAATTATTTCCAGGTACCTGACATCTGTGCTTTTAAAAATAGTTAAAAAGAAAACTGATAAGCTCGAAAAAATACAGTTTGAAAGCCTCATAATTATTCCGATCGAAAGAACCGTATTGGCTTTGATAACCATATTTTCACTGGACCGCCTAAATTTTCCAGGCGTTCTTTTCTTTAGCATTCATACAGTCTCCAGTCGCGATATTGTTGATGGCATTGCTTCTGCAATAATCATTATTTGCTTTGTTTCATTATTTATCAGGTTTATAGATTTTTTAGTGTTGCTGATAAAAGATAAAACAACTAATGGCAAAACTTCACCAGGCCAGCACCAGTTATTATTTTTTTTCAAAGATCTGATACGGGTTATTATAATCATTATCGGTATAGTCTTCATTATAAAAATTTCTCATTCAAATAAATATTGGCAACCTTCTTACGGGACTTAGCATTGTTGGCGCAGCGCTGGCACTTTCCGCCAGGGAAAGCCTTGAAAACTTAATTGCATCTTTTATTATATTTTTTGATAAGCCATTTGAAACCGGCGATCTCGTAAAAGTTAATAATGTAACGGGAACGGTTGAACGAATTGGATTGCGAAGTACCCGTGTGCGCACGCCTGAGAAATCAATGGTGACGGTGCCTAACAAACAAATGGTTGACAGCATTCTCGATAACTGGAGCATGCGTGATGCCATCAGGAACGAGATCAAAACGCTGCTTTCGCCTCATACCTCTTCCGAAGATCTGAAAAAAATCATTTCAGGGATTAAAGAAATTCTTGCTGAAAAAAAAATAATCTCGTAAATAATGTTTCTGTTTTCCTGCAGGAAATAAACAATGACAGCGCTGTTATTATCACGATTTATTATACCAGGTTTCCCATGTCATTTGATGATCTTAACAGCTTAAAAGAAGAAATAAATCTTGCCATAAAAATGTTGCAGGAAAAACATGAAATAAAAGCCTCAAGTTCTACTACCGTAAAACTGGTAAATTAAGATAACAAAGCACAACTGGCTTCAAGGTTGAAATGATTCAAGAAAATCGTTTTATCAACTATAATAAAAAAATTATTATTGAAATTAACAACCACGTGTTTTAAATTTCATTTCACTTCCTGCATAGTGACGAGCTTTTTATAAACACCATCTGCAGCCATGAGGGCCATGTGAGTCCCCCGTTCTGCAATTTTGCCTTTGTTTAAAACAATAATTTCATCGGCATGACGAACCGTGCTCAATCTATGTGCTATAACAATGCTGGTACGATTACTCATGAGCTTGTTAATTGCATCCTGCACCAGTCTCTCACTTTCTGTGTCTAACGAAGAAGTTGCTTCATCCAAAATTAAAATGGGAGGATTTCTCAAAACAGCTCTGGCGATTGTCGTTCTTTGTTTCTCTCCTCCGCTTAATTTATTTCCTCTTTCGCCAATGTTTGTTTCGTAACCGTTTTCCTTTTGTAAAATAAAGTTGTTGGCATTGGCGATTTGCGCAGCGTATTCAATTTGATCTGGTTTTGCATCACTCATTCCAAGGGCAATATTGTTCGCAATGGTATCATTAAATAAAATAGCTTCCTGCGTCACAATTCCCATATGATTCCGAATGGATTCCAATGAATAATTTTTAATGTTAATTCCATCGATCAGCAATTCACCTCCGGTTACATCCTGAAAACGTGGGAGAAGATCAACCAAGGTACTTTTACCAGCGCCGGATGAACCAACGATAGCAATGCTTTTGCCTTTGCTTATAATAAGGTCAATTCCTTCCAAAACTATTTTGTCATCATAATAAAATGAAACATTTTTAAATTCAATATTACTTTTGAATTCCTTCATTTCTATTGGATTGGCTACTTCTTTTATCGCAACATCTTCCTCAATAAGATGCTCGATCCGCTCAATACTTGCAGAGCCTTTCCGAATATTATAAGAAGCTGAAGAAAGATTTTTCAACGGCTGGATTAACTGCGAAAATATAATGATGTAGGTAATAAAATCGCCTGGATTTAAAAATGAATTTCCTAATACTAATCTGCCGCCAAACCAAAGCACACAAACGATTGCAAAAACGCCAAGCACCTCACTCACCGGCGACGCAGAATCGCGTTTAACATTCGCTTTGTTTTTTATTATAAATAATTCTTCATTTTGGTTAGTAAGTTTATTGTATTGTTTTTTTTCTGCATTAAAAGCCTTTATGATCCTTATGCCGCCAAGGGTTTCATCAATAGTAGAAAGGATTGTCCCGAGCTTTTCCTGCACACCCGTACTTTGCTTTTTTAATGAACGCCCAATTCGCCCGATAATAAATCCTGAAAGGGGAAGAAAAAGAAGCAGAAACAATGTCAACTGGGGACTCAATATAATCATATAAAGCAAAAAGAAAAAGATGGTAACCGGTTCTCTAAAAAGGGTTTCCAATAAATTCATGACCGACGTTTCCACGTCTACGAGATCGTTGGTCATGCGGCTCATAATGTCTCCTTTTTTCTGATCGTTAAAATAACCGATCGGCAATACCAGGATTTTTTTAAACATCCTGCTGCGCATGTCATTAATAACTGCGTTTCGAATAGGCGTTATAAAATAAATAGAAAGGAACAGGAATATATTTTTAAGAATTATAGCCACCAAAACCAATATGCAAATAGCTCCAAGGGCTTTGATATCACCGTGAGGAATTTTTATAACATTATACAACCAGGTCTTTAAAAAATTAACCGGGTTTAGCCTCGAAAAAAAACCTGAGCTGTCAGACATTGTGGTAAGGGCATCATTTTTCTTAAAAATTAACAAGAGAAAAGGGCTGAGAAGACCCAGAGAAATGACAGAAAATAAATTGGATAAAACGTTGAAGCCGAAATAAGCAAAAATTAATTTAGGATATTTTGATACATAGCGAAAAATAACTCGTAAACTCTTCATCAAATATGTTGAAATGGCTAAATAGAAGCAAAGTAACTAATTTTACAAAGATTAATAACTATTGAAAATGACAGAAGGGAAAAGACAAAAGCAAGTGGCAGGAGTAATTTCTAAGGAACTAAATGAAATTTTTTTAAGAATGGGCTTTACTATGATTGAAGGCGGAATGGTTTCAATCGCCTCAGTAAAAATAACGCCCGATCTCTTTGAAGCAAGAGTGTACCTCAGTTTTTTCCAGGTAAAAGATAATGAAGCCGCCTTGGAGAAAATAAAAGAAAGAAGCAGCGAAATAAGAGGTGAATTGGGCAAGAGAGTGCGCCACCAGTTAAGAAGCATACCGCAGCTTACTTTTTATATTGACGATACGCTCGATTATGTTTTTAAAATAGAAAAACTGCTTGATGAGATTAAGAAAGATGATAAGACTAATGAATCATAAGAAGTTCAACGCTTAGAAATAAATCACAGCCTGGTCAACGCGTAAAACAATCAAATCTTTTTAATGTATTTAAAATTCGCATGGCGATATTTCAAAGCGAAAAAAAGCACCAATGCAATTAATATCATTTCATGGGTTACCGCCGGTGTTATTGCTTTTTCAACCATGTGCCAGGTGTTGGTTTTAAGTGTTTTTAATGGCTTTGAAGGTTTGGTGCAATCGCTGTATTCTAATTTTTATTCGGATGTGAAAGTGGTGCCGGTAAAGGGGAAAACGATCCTCCTAACGCCGGAACAGATCAATGCTGTTAGCAAAATGCCCGGCGTAAAAGGCGTATCGCGCATTGTAGAAGAAAAGGCTTTATTGCAAAATGGCGACAACCAGGTGGTAGTATTCCTGAAAGGCGTAGACACAAATTATTCACGCGTATCCGGAGTTCCTAAAAAAATGTATCGTGGCACTTTTGAGCCCGGTACTGCAGATCATCCGAAGCTCATTCTGGGCTCCGGTATTGAAAATGCAATTGGCGTGCAGTCGAACAACAACATTTTTCCAATAACCGTATTTCTTCCCAAAAAAACTTCTGCAACCAACTCTAATCCTTTGGCTGCATTGAGTGAGGGCAATGCTACCACGTCAGGAAGCTTCGCTATTCAGCAGGATTTTGATAATAAATATGTTATTACCAATCTCGCCTTTATAAAGCAACAAATGAATTATGCGCCTGATGAATATAGCGCACTCGAAATTTCTTTGACAGATCCTGGGCAAGCAAAAAAATTTACTGAAGACTTACAAAAAGTTCTTGGCGATAATTATAAAGTGCTTACCAAATATGAGCAAAACGCAAGCTTGTATAATTCTATGCGATTGGAGAAATGGATTATTTATGCTGTGCTCACATTAATATTAATAATCGCAGCCTTTAATATGATTGGCGCCCTTACTATGCTTGTACTCGAAAAGAGAAAGGACATAAGTGTGCTGCAATCCCTGGGCGCCGATAAAAATTTAATTAAAAAAATATTCTTAAGTGAAGGACTTTTATTGGCAATAACAGGAGCCGGCACCGGAATTGTGCTGGCATTAATTATTTGTTTTTTACAGGTAAAATTTAAAATAATTAAGCTCGTTGGAGATTCTTTTTTGATAGACTATTTCCCCGTAAAGCTGGTAATCACTGATTTTATCCTGGTAACACTTACGGCGCTTATCATCGCATTCGGAGCTTCCTGGTTTCCGGCAAAGAAAGCATCAGAGCAACTCTTTAACCTGAAAGCATAACATCGCTGTGTAACGATGATTTTTTGACGATCAATTTTAAAATAACGGAATTATTTCAATTGATTTTAATAATCTCCAAGCGGCGTAGTTGGAAGCTCTTCCATCGCTTTTTTATATTGTTCCGCATTGGGTGCTGTACCATGCCACTCATGATTATTTTCCATAAAATCAACACCTTTACCCATTACCGTATGCATAATGATTGCGATTGGCTTTCCTTTACCAGTAAGCGTTTTGGCTTTTTCTAACGTTGTAATTACTTCCTCTATCTTATTACCATCCATTTCCAAAACTTCCCAGTTGAAAGCAAGAAATTTAGCCTTCAGACTTGATAAACCCATTACATTTTCTGTAGTCCCATCGATCTGTTGATGATTGCGATCAACGGTTGATATCAAGTTATCAACTTTGTGCATGGCCGCATACATGATGGCTTCCCAGTTTTGACCTTCGTCAAGTTCGCCATCGCCATGTAATGAAAAAACAAGATGTTCATCTTTATTTAGTTTTTTTGCCGTAGCAGCGCCTATTGCCACGCTCATCCCCTGGCCCAAAGAACCCGATGCAATACGAATCCCTGGTAAATGTTCCGCGGTGGCGGGATGGCCCTGAACGCGTGAATTTATTTTGCGATAAGTATCCAGTTCTTTTAAGGGAAAATAACCTGCATGTGCAAGTGTGCTGTACCATACGGGCGATATGTGTCCATTAGAAAGAAAAAAAATGTCTTCATCTTTTCCATTCATATCAAATACTTCTTTACGATCCATTACTTTAAAATAGAGCGCCGTAAAAAAATCCGCACAGCCCAAAGAGCCGCCCGGGTGGCCGCTTTGAACATTATAAACCATGCGCACAATATCTCTCCGTATTTGCGCAGCCATCTCTTTAAGTTCTTTAATTTCCATGCTTTAAACTTTATAATTCTATGCGAACGTACATCAAATTTTACAGGCCACAAAGCCACAATTATTTAAAAATTTCATCGCTCACACCTTTATTGATTATATAAGAGGTGTAATCAATTTCTATTTTACCATGTTTATCTTTATCCGTGTCATCCATATTTTTTTGCCCCGAAGCATCATCGTAATCAAATGTAACCCCTTTGGGCATTTTGTAGTCTTTAGTATTAAAAATAAAAACGACCTCATCTGGCAAACCGTAACTGATATACCTGGCATATTTCATGTCAAGCTCATAAGTGCCGTTATCCTTTGTAGTGGTTATTGCTTTTACTATTACAGCATTTTTTTCATCAATATAAATAGTTGAAAGGATAATATTGTCAGCCTCGTCTACAGGCAAGAGTTTTAATACTTTCACCACCATCCCATTAACATTGGAATTGCCTGCATCAATCACAGTGGAATTATTTTCCGAAATTATGCTGTTGAGATTGATGGTGACCGCACCTTTTGGAACAAATGAAATTCCCTTTTCATTTTTAATTTTTATTTTATCCGGTTTCTTAAAATACACCTTTACAGTGGCCTCGGGCACTTTTAAAAATGAAACATCTGTTTTCATTATTGCATTTGCTTCATAATTAATTACGAGGCTCAATTTATTTCTTACTCTATCCAGCAATGCATTGGAATTTTGTGAGAATAAATTATTCGGAATGCTTACTATGCACATTAAAAAGTAGACCAGCATTTTCATAAAATAGCAGAAATAAATTTTAAAAAAGGTATATTTTTTATCATACATGAAAGCACATAATTTTTAACTTAAAATATCTTTTCTGCTAAAAATAAAAATAGCAGAACCTGTGAATAATATAATATAGGCAACAAGAATACCAAGGCTCTTCATCACTGCAGGCAGATTACTTATCGAACCTTTAATCGTTTGCCCGTCTGCGTTTGAATTAATATAAAAAAATCCTTTCCATCCAAGCATGTGCGTTGTAAACAGGTAGGGCTTCAATGTGTCTTCATAAATAGGAATTCGCATTTCGCTTAAAATGGTTAATACAATAATAATTGAAACGGTAGCGACAATGGGCCCGATAGAATTTTCAGATATAGCAGAAAGGAGAAATGCTAAGGACGCAACTACGATTAACGCCACAGCGGCAAAACCAAACGCCGCAAAATACCGCCACAATACGTCCGATTTTTGTATTTCCAACAACTCATATTGTTTCGCAACTACCAGGTCATTGGTTCCAAATAATAAGATGCTCACAAACAATGCAAGGAAGGCCATCCATACCAGGAGCATTAACGTATAAATGACACACGCCAAAAATTTAACGAGCATCAGCTTTGTGCGGCTGACAGGCTTTGTTAGCAGCAGTCTCAACGTTCCTGCATTTGCCTCGCCGGCAATAATATCGCCCGAAACGAGTGCCACTAATATTGGCACATGAATCAATAAAAGATTTAGTATCACAAAACATATCCAGTAACCATTTGTGATCTTAGCATAAGGAATAATCAAGGTTTCATCAACGCTGCTTAAAATAAACTGAACATATTCTTTCCCATTAACGAGCAACGCAAACTGGATTAAAAAAACAATGGCTGCTATCGCTCCGAAAGCGATGTAAGTGCGGGGCTTTTTAAACGTTTTATACAATTCAAATTGTAGCAGGCTCCACATGTGTTTCAGGATTGGTTAGAGATAAAAAATAATCTTCCAGCGAATGTCTCGGATTGACGGAAAGAATTTCAATATTATTTTTTACGAGGTAAATTATAAGAGTTGGAATAACCGCTTTATTTAATTGTAAAATAATTTTTTCCGGCTGAATTGTTTTCAAATTTTCATGCCATTCGCTTGTCTTTAAAATTTCACCCGCGGCCAGGTTGTTAATTGTATTGATTTCAACAATTGTTTTAGCAGGATTTAATAATTCTTTGGCGCCGCCTTCCGCTATTTTCCTGCCTTTATGAATGATCAGAATTCTGTTGGCAATCAGTTCAATTTCTGAAAGGAGATGGGACGAAACTAAAATTGTTTTTCCATGCTGATAACTTAAATTTTTTATCAGTTCCCTGGTGTCCGCAATTCCCTGCGGATCGAGCCCATTGGTTGGCTCATCAAGAATAATTAATTGAGGATCATGAACCAGTGCAACGGCAACGCCTAAACGCTGTTTCATTCCCTGGGAAAAAGTTTTGACTTTGCTATGCGCCCGGTCGGACAACCCGGTCATTTTCAAAAATTGCATGAGCAGATCTTTCGAAACTTTCTTTCCCGAGAGTTTTGCAAAGAAAAATAAGTTCTCAAAGGCCGTTAGGTAGTTATACAAATCCGGTTTTTCTATAATGGCGCCCGTTTGTTTCAAAATTTCTTCGCGGTTTGCAATAAGCTCTCTATTAAAAATTGTAATGCTTCCCGAGGTGGGCTTAATTAAAGTCATCAACATTCTTATAGTTGTTGATTTGCCCGCACCATTTTGACCCAAAAATCCATATATATCACCTTTTGATACGGTAAATGAAAGCTCGTCCACAGCAGTTAATTCCTTAAATTTTTTGGTTAGATTTTGTACCTCTATTACCTCGTTCATATTTTTATAAACTAATGATAACAACAAACAAATGAGCGGATATGTTCTTTATTAATCTGATATTTTTCAGACAATGCTTTGATTTATCAAAATCATTTATAACTTTGCATTCCCAACTCTTAAGAAATACACTTCAAAAATTCCTTTCATTCCTCTTAATATCTTTCGAAAGACAAATGCTTATTCCATCTTGCATTTATAATGGTTGATTACGCCATTTCCAAATCTCCTTTACAAAACCTGGTATTTTTTGAAACAGCATGTAATAATTAACAAAAATAAAATGAGCAAAACTGTTTAAAAAAATATTCAGTTTTAAATCTATTGTTTTATAAGATTAAAATTTCAATTCAATCTATACCCTTCGCTGTCATTCAGGGCTGTCTTCTATTTCCCAATATTTTATAAAAAGTCCATAAAATTTCTTAATGAAAAAAGCTAAATAAAATCAATTATATGAGCTGGGCTTTTGCAAATATTAAAACCGGTAGAAGAAAAATAAGCGCAGCAATGTTCTTTTGCTGTTTATTGTTCATTCCGGGCTGCATTTTTTGCCAATCCAGGAATTACAGCCTGGTATATTCTGAAAATATAAAAGGTGGGACGGTCATATTTGGAAATACTTTGTTGCAAGTAATTAATATGGATACGGTAAACACCGTTAAAATGAACGACAACAGTCAGAATGGAAATAGTATTTACGGAAACGATAATGAGAATATGCTAGATGTAGATATTGACGGAAATAGCGGATACGGAAGCGTTACAACGAATTCGTCCAGCTCGGATCTTGTGTTGCCGCCGGGAACTAATACGATCAAGCTGGCTCGATTGTATTGGGGAGGCCGTGTGAGAAATGCTGACTTTGATTTAACGGCAGACTCAAATCAAACCATCAAAATAAGAAAGGATACTTTGGGTGCATATTCAAATATCAAGGCACAAGGAATTGATAAGATTACAATTGTTTCAGGGTACTCACAATACCAGGCATACGCCGATATCACAGATTTGGTAAAAGCTAATGGCGCCGGAACTTACGAGGTTGGAAATGTGCCCTTAAGTACAGGCGCAATTGACAATGGCGGTAATAACGGAGGCTGGTGTATTGCGGTGGTTTACGAAAATGATTCATTAAGTTATAACAGCATCAGAATTTATGATGGGTTTCAACAGGTATATAATAATGGAAATCCACTTGCCACCACGGTAACTTTATCCGGGCTTAATGTCCCGTCGGGGGCGCTTGGAGTTGGCGATGCAAAAATGGGTGTATTAGCATGGGAAGGTGACGCAAATATTAGTGGAGATTATTTGAAAATTAATTCCACTCTTTTTTCTAATGCAACCAATCAACCCGATAACGTTTGGAATGGTACTATCACGAATGATGGAGTAAATGTTACTTCAAAAAATCCAAATTATACCAATCAAATGGGAGTAGATATTGATCAGTTTGATATCGGTTCAGGATATGGTATTCTGCCAAATTCTACTTCCTTACTATTGGAATTGGGAACAACTGGTGACAAGTATTTTCCGGGACTGTTTACATTCTCTATTAAAATGAAAGACCCGACTTTAAGCCTTGGAGATACGGTAAATGATGCTAACAACAATCATCTCGCAGAGATGCATGAAGTGCTTACCTACACGCTCTCCGGCGCAAACAGCGGGCCCGGCAATGCAAACTCAGTTGTACTTACTGATACGCTGCCGCCTACGGTTACCTATCTTCCCAATTCTTTAAATATAATAAGCGCGCCGGGAAATGTAGCAGGAATCCAAACGGACCAGGCCGGCGATGACTTAGCCGAATATATTTCCAGCGCATCAATCAACTCAATACAGTTTAGAATCGGAACAGGAGCTACAAGCAGCAATGGCGGCACATTGGCTGCCGGAGAAACTTACAAGGTTCAATTTAAAGTAACAGTTAATGATCCCGGTGCTGGTAAGAGCATTCCTACCATCATGAACATTGCAAGAATAACAGCCGAGTCTGATGCTAACGTAGCTTTTGTTAATGATGCCACTGCCATAATTAACCCGGATAATGGACCTGAGAATGGCCCGCTGCCCGTAACCATGACTACTTTTACTGCTTCTCTTTTACAAGATAAAAAAGTAAAACTTGATTGGAGCACTTCAATGGAAATCAACTGCAGTAAATATATAATTGAAAGAAGTTTTGATGGAAATATTTTTAATGAAGTCGCGTCGGTTGCGGGAAACGGAACTACGTCACTGTATCACTTCTATTCATATACTGACGATGTTTCGTCAGTCGCGAGTTCCATTATTTATTACCGGATAGAAGAAGTAGATATTGATGGCAAAGCATCTTATTCAAAAATTCTGCCGGTAGTTCTTAACAATGAAACAAGGCAGATAATTATTTCACCCAATCCATTTTCAACTTATTTAAATATAAATATGGAATGGAATAAAAATGAAATTATTGCTGTCAAAGTAATAAATACGCTAGGCAGCGAGATAATTTCTAAAAATATTCAAATGAGCAAGGGCATTAACTATATTTCAATTGATGAATTGTCCAGGCTTCCTTCCGGCAATTATTTTATACAATTTGTATCTCATTCAAAATTCGTAACACAAAAAGTGGTAAAACAATAAAGAAGAAAATTTCCTGAAAGGAAATCTGTTTAAAAAAATTTATAAGGTCATATAACTTTGCAGCGCTTTTACATAATTTTCAAAAGCTGCAATTCCTGTTTCATTAATCTTGCAAATGGTTTGTGGGTAATTGTTACTGAATTGTTTGACAACATCGATATATCCCGCATCTTTTAATTTATTGATCTGAACGCTCAAATTTCCTGCGGTTGCATTTGTTTTTTCCTTTAAAAATGTAAACTCTGCTTCCTTCACACTTATCAAAAGCGACATAACGGCAAGGCGTAGTTGCGAATGTAATATGGGATCAAGTTCTTTAAAATCCATTTTTGCGTTTTGCAATATTTTTATAAAATCTGTCACCCGGTATAAAACCGGAAATCAGCTCCGGGCTTTCTTTTTCTGATAACAATTTATTATCCATTAGTAGCGGCTTTAAATTTTTGCTGAAAAATATATCCAGGCCTTATCCATGCAAGAATCATTGCGCATGCCATTAATAAAAACTGGTATTCATAGTCAACGAACGGCGCAGCGACTGCAAGTATCCAGCAACAAATACCACCAATCCTTAAAGGCTTAAATTTTAAAATAACGCCAATTAAAAATGTAGGCATTCCATAAGTAGCCAGTATTGCCGGGGTGATACACGAAAAAGCTTTGTTATGAATTAAAATAAAAACAATAATCGCATAGGTAATAACAAAAACAATCCATACATACATGATAATCTCAGTGGTATACATTTTCACCCTGCTGCTTCTCTTCTTTTTTGCGATATAAAAAAATTGATAGATCAGCAATAACCACGTTGAATACCATACAAAATATACGTTTTCATAATGAAAAAAATGAAGACCAACGAACTCAACAAGGCAGCAGGCAAAAATGAGCCACCCCCACAAAAGATACAAAGTGCCGGACTCACTAAATCCGTTCTTTGCCCTGTTTATCATCGAACTGATCAACTGGAGGCTTTCTGCTTCCGTCATTTGTTTTTCTTCAGAATTCATAATTAATTATTTGTATTGAGAAAGAAAATATTGAAGAGCGCCTTTACCCCAGTTTGGTGATAATTCTGTTTCAGGTTTAAATGAATTAAACATTGCAGATGCTTTATCTAACATTGGTTTTGCCACATCTTTTCCTCCGCCAAATTCTTTGGGAGTGTAAAAAGTATTTTCCGCCTGAATCAAAACAGGACGTGGATTAGTAGAATCAAGACTCATCGATTTTTGCAGGTCTTCATTTATTTCGGCGCCGTAAGTCATGTACCTGCTTTGAGGATCCACTGTCATGTGTGTTGTTGCAATCATGGCTTTGATAACATCGGTTTCAGAATTTTCTTTTCCAATAATTGCTTCAGCTTTATCGAGCAATGCTTTTGCCTTGTCAGCGATAGCATCTTTTTTCGAATTGTCTGTTTCTCTATAAGCGCTCATGATGGTGCAATAAGACGCATAATAATAAGGAAGCCATTGTGTTTTTTCAGCGTCGCCAATGCGTTCAAAATTATTAGAGAGTTCGGGGCCGTTGCCTTTGGTCATCATTGAATCGAGTAAAGCGATGTTTGTTTTCATTGCATTTACATATTTGTCGCTTTGTGCAAATGTTGTTGTTGCGAGCCACACGATCATTCCGGTCAAGAATAGTTTTTTCATTTTGTTTGTTTTGTTTTTATTAAAATTATTGTTGTTTTTTTAAGCTTTTAATATTCCTTACGTGAAACATAGTTTTTTGAGGAACAGATTTTTATTTAAGTAAAAAAAGAAATGCCTGGATCGATCTTTTCGATACCCATTATAGCGTCATAAAAAGTTGTTGTGCTTTTTTGGATGATGATCGTATTTGATTCCATTTTTTAATGTTAATGCGTTTATAAATGATTATTTATTTCATCCTGCGATCTGTCTATACCAAGACTTATAAAACATCCGAGGTACAAAAATCTTTTTGACGGCGGCGTTACTGCGACTTTGTTCTCATTGTTGGCTGAATAATTATAGGTGTAAACATTATTGAAACCTAATACATTGGTAAGCGACAAAACAAAGACCGTAAAGCTTTTTGCATTTGTTTTTCCGATAGATGGCAAATAGTTTAAGCTCAGACTTAAATTGTTGTAATCTTTTGTGTGGCCCTGGTCATAAATTTTATAAGCATTGGTGGTATAGTCATAATTTATATTGTAATAAGGACGCCGGTTGCATAAGTGTATGAAGCATTAAATTGTGTTTTTAATTTGGTAACGAATTTTTTTACAACCAATGAGGCGGTATGTTTGGTTGCAAATGACGGTTCTATTGCAAAAGGATAATTTAGAAAATCCCGTTTTGTATCCAAATAAGAATAAGAGATCCAATAATCCACATTTTTAATTGTTTTTTTATCTCTCCAGAAAAATTCTATTCCTTTTGCATCGCCAAAGCCATTGTTATTAATTGCCTGGAAAGTGTTATAGTTTGTAAGGGCTGTTTTAAAAAGATCTTTATATTTTTTATAAAATATTTCAGTGCGGAAAGTTCTTTCGTTTGTAATCTTTTGGTATTGGGCAATGTAATGTGTTGCCTCGGCAAAGTGCAATTGGTTAATTGCAGGCAAATATTTTCTTTCCGGATCTTCGTAAAAAATTCCATAAGCCAAAGAGAACTGGCTGTTGTCTGCAAACTTGTAGGCAACAGAAACTCTTGGAGCAACATCCCATTTTCCAAGCAATTGCGAGTGTTCTGCCCGTATCCCAATTTTGGCGGCAATATCATTTGTCAGGTAAATATCTGTTTCTGCAAAACCTGAGAAGATATTTTCCTTTACTGTTTGCGGGATATTGCGTGCCGTCATATTGTATGAAATTTGTTTTTTCATTGCTATAATTATATTCTGAACCAAACCTCACAGCACTAAGGTTCAATAATTTTTTTTCAAATACAACTTTTGCATTAGCATATTGACCGTTGTTTACAAGATTAAAATTTTTATCAGCATATAAAGGATTGTTTAAAAGCATTTGTTTTTGATCTTCGCCATTCTGTAATTCATCGGCGATATTATCATGGTTGGTGCTATAAGAAGTGCCGGCATTTACCCTCCAGCCTTTTCCTATTTTTTCTTTCCAGGATAAATTATGATACATGTAAAGATTTTTTAAGCCGAATGCATCCTTCATGGTAAGCGAATCCACATCCTGGTTTCTAAAGCCCACATTCGTAGTGCTGAATGATCCAAAATATTTCAGCATGCCAGTGGCTGAGGTTTTAATTCTGAAGTTAGCATCGCCTTCGTTTAAAACCGGTACTTTAAAATAATCAAGCTTTTGTTTAATTAAATTATAAACCAGAGACAAGGTTGGTATAAGCATAAGTAAATCCCCATGATGATTTTTTATTTTTTGAAAGCTTTTGTATGCCTGCATTTACACCCAAGATAAGAAGCTCCGAAATCTGCAGATGTTTTTTCAGGAAGGTCAATTGACTCTAATAAAAGAACGGAAGAAAGCGCCTGCCCATATAAAGCGGAATAGCCGCCGGAGCTAAAAATAGTTCCTTTAAATAAAAAGGGATTAAACCTGCCTCGTGTGGCCAGATCCGGTTCGCTGCTATAAAAAAAGTTGTTGACTAAAGTGCCATCAATAAATATTTTCGTTTCTGCAGCAGTGCCACCTCTTACAAACAATCCTTCGCTCTCGCCCACCTGTTGCGTTCCGGGCAAAGTTTTAAGTGCGCTGGTTATATCGCCATTAGCGCTGGCTGTAGTTACTATATCTATCGGATTTAAAGCGCTTGCTCTTTTCTGATCGCTTGCCTCAAAGGTTCCGGCACTAATTACTACAGCCTTCAATGCAGTTATTTCTTCTTTAAGCGATATATTAATGTTAAGTGGTGTGCTATTAAGAACAATATTTTGTTGAAATGATCTATATCCTGTTGCACTCGCCTGTAGTGTACGATTTCCTTTTTCAGTTGTGGTAAACGAAAAATCGCCTGCAGAGTCTGAAGTTGCACCATCATATGAATCTTTAATACTTACACTTATACCTGGTAAAGCTTTATTATGATTATCAACTATTCTACCTGAGATTTTAATTTGCGCAACCGCTGACATACTTATTATTAATAAAGCTGCAAAAACCAAACATTTCATTTTCTATAAATTTATCCTAAAAATAAAGTAGTTTATTTTATAAACCAAACTTATTTGGAAGAAAAATTTTTTTATAAATTTTATCTTCCAAAAATTGTAAACTTAAGTTATTGATTGTCAATATATACAAGCCAGATATATTACTTAAAGGCGTGTTTATTAAAAATTGAAATTTATCAACATCATCTAAAATTAATTTGTTTATGTGGCTGCAATTTGTAATTTAGCAATAGAATTTAATGGGTTAGTAAGTACAAAGGGCCGGTAGCAATACCAGCCCTTTTACTTTGGTGTAAAAAATGGTAATACCCGCTATCAAATTTTCATTTCAACTTTTACCAATTCTTCTATACAGTTCCTTAATAAGGATTGCTTAATTTCATTTTTATTATTTGATGCATGAGTAAAACAAAGACAGCTTTTTTTTGCAGTAACTGTGGACAGGAAAGTGCCAAGTGGCTGGGCAAATGTCCGTCTTGTGAACAGTGGAATACTTTTGTAGAAGAAGTAATTGTAAGAGGCACTGATAAAAAGCAAACTGAGTGGAAAGAATTTTCAGGATTAAGCGGTGGCGTTAAAATCATATCGCTAAAAGATGTTACCAGCGGAGAAGAAAAAAGAATTCTCACTGCCGATGCGGAATTAAATCGCGTGCTCGGCGGTGGTATTGTTCCAGGAAGTATTGTGCTCGTTGCAGGCGAACCAGGCATTGGTAAATCAACGCTTTTTTTACAGGCCGCCTTGCAATTGCAAAACATTATTACCTTATATGTAAGCGGGGAAGAAAGCGAGCAGCAAATTAAAATGCGTGCCAATAGAATCCAAATTGAAAATGAAAATTTCTTTCTGCTTACTGAAACAAATACCCAAACTATTTTTCAGGAAATAAAAAAACTGAAGCCGCAACTTGTCATTGTAGATTCCGTTCAAACCTTACAATCACCTTATGTTGAATCGGCGCCGGGAAGTGTTTCGCAGATAAGAGAAAGCGCCGCCGAGTTTCAGCGTTTTGCAAAAGAAACCAACACGCCGGTTTTTCTGATTGGCCACATTACCAAAGATGGAAGCATTGCAGGGCCAAAAATATTAGAGCACATGGTAGATACTGTTTTGCAATTTGAAGGCGATCGCAATTATGCGTATCGCATTTTACGCACGCTCAAAAACCGTTTCGGATCTTCATCGGAATTGGGAATTTATGAAATGACCGGTGAAGGTATGAGAGAAGTAAGTAATCCCTCCGAAATTCTTATCACTCAAAAAGAAGAACAGTTAAGTGGTGTTGCCATTGCGGCAACCATGGAAGGAATAAGGCCTTTGCTTATAGAAGTGCAGGCATTGGTTACGCAAAGCGTATATGGTACGCCGCAAAGAACCAACACAGGTTTTGATTTAAGAAGATTACAATTGTTATTAGCTGTATTGGAAAAACGTGGCGGGTTTCATTTTGGTGTGAAAGATGTTTTTATAAATATTGCCGGTGGTTTAAAAGTAGAAGATCCGTCCATTGATCTGGCAGTGTTAAGCGCTTTACTTTCGTCTTATGAAGATGTTGCATTGCCGTTGCATATTTGTTTCGCAGGTGAAGTAGGCTTAAGCGGTGAGATCAGGGCTGTGAATCGCATTGAACAACGCATTGCCGAAGCGCAAAAATTGGGCTTTGAAAAAATAATCGTTAGCAAATACAATACAAAGGGCTTAGGCAAAACGAAATTTAATATTGAAGTAGTTGCTTTAGGAAAAGTGGAAGAACTTTATCAATATCTTTTTTAAAATAAAACAACCTTGAACATTCAATCAGACATTGTATCGCCGCTTGTTCATTTTTTTTATCCGCATATTTGCCTAGGATGCGGCAGTGATGTTATTGAAAATAAAAATTTTTTGTGTCTTGAGTGTATGAATGATCTGCCGCACACAGGTTTTGCATTGCACGCAAATAATCCTTTGGAGAAAAAGTTTTGGGGAAGAATTGCTATCACAGCCGGCATGAGTGAATTTTATTTTTCCAAATCTTCCATTGTCCAAAATCTTATTCATGAATTTAAATATAAGAGCAATGTAAAAGTTGGGTTCTATCTTGGAAAGATGATGGGGAAAAGCATTTTGAACAGCAATCGTTTTTCCAACATTGATCTGCTTATTCCACTACCACTGTTTATTAAAAAAGAATTTAAAAGGGGTTTTAATCAATCTGAAATTTTATGTGAAGGCATTCGTGATGTCATCAATGTACCGGTTGCTTCCGGAAATGTTATCCGGACTGTTGCTACCGAAACACAAACAAAAAAAGGACGTACTGAAAGATGGGAGAACGTTGAAAAAAGTTTTTCGATACTGAATCCGGCGAGCCTCAGCGGCAAGAATATTTTGCTGGTAGACGACGTTATTACGACCGGTGCAACGATTGAAGCGTGTGGTGCGCAAATCCTGAAGATAGAAAATGTAAAATTGAGTATTGCTTCGCTGGCATTCGCTGCAACATAATTAATCCGGCAGGATTGGCGCCATTATTTGACATAAATAATTTATATGAGGTTTGTATTTTTTTGCTTATTGCTGTCCGTGATGATTTGTTCATGTAAAAAAGAATCTTTTATAACGAGTGCGAATGCAAATTTGTCTACAAGCGCCGACACTTTATTTTACGATACCGTCTTCGCTTCAAGCGGCTCGATAGTTCAAAGCTTTAAGATTTTTAATAATAACAATCAAAAGCTTCTGCTTTCGCAGGTGAAGCTTTCAGGAGGTGCATCGTCACCTTTTAAAATAAATGTTGATGGAACTTCGGCAAATGAAGTGGACAATATAGAAATAGACGCCAACGACAGCATTTATGTTTTTGTGCAAGTGAATGTAAATCCAACATCTCAAAATCTTCCCTTTTTACTCCAGGATAGTATTTTAATAAATTACAACGGCAATAAAAAATTTGTGCAATTGCAAGCCTATGGACAAAACGCCGTCTTCCTGAACAAAAGCGAAATTACCGGCAATATAACCTGGAATAAAACACTGCCTTACGTAATTCTCGGTGGAATTTTAATTGACTCAGGCGCTACACTTAATATTCCGGAAGGAACAAGAATTTATTTACATGCTAACGCACCATTCCTGGTAAATGGCACTTTAATAGTTAACGGAACCAAAGAAGATAGTGTTGTTTTTAACGGAGACCGTCTTGATCCTGATTATAAAGATCTTCCGGCAGGCTGGCCCGGAATTTTTTTTAGCAGCAGCAGCGTCAATAATTATTTTAAACATACCATTATTAAAAATGCTTACCAGGGAATTATTGCACAGAATCTATCTGTAAATGCCAATCCGAAGGTTACTTTATCCCAATGCATTCTTGACAATATTTATGATGCAGGCATCCTGGCTACCAATACAAATATTTACGCAGACAATTGCCTTATCAGTAATTGTGGAAGCAATATTTCAATAAGCCTGGGTGGAGATTACCGGTTTATTAACTGCACGGTAGCTTCTTATAATAATGTCAACATTACGCACAAAAATCCTGTTTTGCAGGTGTCAAACGCTGGTATGCAAAATGGTGCTACACAAACAAACTCATTAAATGCGCTATTTCAAAACTGTATTTTTTGGGGAGATTTCGGTAATGTACCTGATGAAATTAGTGTAGATAAAGAAGGCGCAAATATATTTACAATAAACTTTGATCACGTACTTTACAAAGCTGCAGATGATATAAGCAATGTAACATTTACATCTTCAATAAAAAATATGGATCCTGTATTCGATAGCATAGATGTTACGCATCAATATTATGATTTTCATTTAGGCAACAATTCTCCTGCTATTGATAAAGGTGTAACTACTTCATTCCCCCTTGACCTGGATGATAAACCAAGAGATTCGAAACCCGACCTCGGTTGCTATGAAAAATAAATCCGGAAAGCAATTCTGAATATTTTATGAGAGGTATTTTAAATTATTCATTTTATGATTTTGTATCTTTATAAAAAAAAATGAAAAATATATTCATTGCGTTTGCCTCAATAATATTGCTATCTTTTATTTTACCTCCTAAAAAAGTGCCTTTGACAGCCTCATCAATTTATCAATTTAAAGTAGATGGATTAAGCGGTGGCACAATAGATTTTTCACAGTTCAAAGGGAAAAAGATCTTAATAGTTAATACCGCATCTAAATGCGGATTTACACCTCAATATGAATACCTGGAAAAATTATATGAAAAATATAAAGATAAGCTGGTTATCGTGGGATTTCCAGCCAATAATTTCGCCAACCAGGAGCCAGGTACCAATGATGAGATAAAAGCATTTTGCACAAAAAATTATGGCGTGACATTCCCGATGGCTTCAAAAGTTTCTGTAAAGGGCGATGATATAGCTCCAATTTATAAATGGCTAACCAGTAAATCAGAAAATGGTGTAATGGATGCAGACATTAAATGGAATTTTACCAAATTTTTGCTTGATGAAAACGGCGTTTTAATAGCAAAATTTGATAGCAACGTAGCGCCCATGAGCGATGAAATTACAAAGTATCTGAAGTAGTTACTATCTTTATTTACAAGGAAATAAATCTATTCATCCCATTCACATTTTTTACCTGGCTCAACCGGCCAATCTCCAGATTTATTAAAATCAAATGAAGTTTGAAAATGTAATTGGCCAGGCGGCTGCAAAAAAGCATTTAATTGATCTTGTTCAACAAAACAGATTGGGCCATGCTTTATTGTTTTTAGAAAAAGAAGGGAGCGGCGCTCTTGCAATGGCACTGGCTTTTTCACAATATGTCACTTGCGTTTCTGCAAAAAATGAAAGTGCAGTCTCGCCAGGATTATTTGGCGAAGAAGATAAATCAGTCACTAAAGAGACAGAAATTTTAGACGCCTGTGGCCATTGCCCTTCCTGCATAAAAGCACAACAATTCATACATCCTGATATACATTTTTCTTTTCCTGTTATTCCTAAAAAAGCAGGCACGCCTCCTATAAGTGATGATTACATAAATGAGTGGCGGCAATTCATCTCTTTATCTCCTTATGGAAATGTTTACGATTGGCTGCAGTTTTTGGAAGCAGAAAATAAGCAGGGAAATATTACCGCTGATGAATGCAACCAGATCAATCATAAACTAAGCCTGAAGGCTTTTGAAAGTCGTTACAAAATTTTAATTATGTGGATGCCTGAATTTTTAGGCGCATCGGGCAATAAATTACTTAAGCTGATAGAAGAGCCGCCGCCGGACACGCTATTTATTTTTGTAGCAAATGATGAAAATGCAATTTTGCCGACAATTTTATCGAGGACACAATTAATAAAATTACCCCCGCTTTCCAACAATGAAATTGAAACGGCATTAATTAAGTTTTCAAACTTGAGCCCGGAAAAAGCAAGCCAGGTTGCGGCAGTTAGCGAAGGAAATTATCGTGAAGCAATTCTCATAAATCAAAATGCAGAACAGGATTGGGAGGCGCTTGTAAGAGACTGGCTAAATGTGACATTGAAAGATAATTCTGCTGCACAACTTAAGTGGATCGATGAAATAAGTCAGTTGGGACGTGAAAAGCAAAAGCAGTTTATCCGCTATTTTATTCACTTAATGAGCCAGGCTGTGAGAATAAGATTTATTGCGGACGATCAGCTTAATAGCTCTTATTTTCAAATTCCGGCCAATGAAAAAGATTTCGCGATACGCCTTAATAAATTATGCAGCATTGAAGCCCAGGAAGCCATTATCAATGAATTGGATAAAGCAATTTTCTACATTGAACGGAATGCTCATTCAAAAATGCTGTTTCATGCGCTAACGATAAGGCTTCATCACATTATTAAGGATAATTCGCTAATTTTGATTAGTTGAGGAAAATGAAATTTGCACAGGTGTTGAAAATTAAGATAACGATTGGGCTATAAGCATTTAATAATATTTCCTTTAGTGGCAAGATTCTAAATACAAAAGTTGAGACCTTCCTTCAAAGCAACTTTTTTTGAGGTTCTATTTGTTACAGCTATCTTTTTTCATCTGCCTGGTCGTTTTCATTTCCGTTTTATTTATTGATCAAATTTTTTTTAAATAAGATATGAGTTGCACAAGCTGTAGTACCGGAAAACCTAATGGATGTAAAAGTAATGGAGGATGCAGCACCGGCGGGTGTAACCGCATGAACGTTCACGACTGGCTCGCCAACCTGCCATTTAGTGATCCTGAAAGTGATTGCAAAATAATGGAAGTATCGTTTAACCAGGGAAGCCGGAAAGATTTTTACAGAAATAATTCATTGCAGATTTTTGACAAAGGTGATATTATTGCCGTTGAGGGCGTAAGCGGTTTTGATGTGGGAACAGTAAGTATCACGGGCGAACTCGTACGGCTTCAGCTAAAGAAACACGGTGTAAAAGAAGATGGAGAATTTAAAAGAGTGTTAAGGCCCGCGACAGACAATGATATTACTAAATGGAAAGAAACCAAGGGCCGCGAGCATGAAGTGCTGATAAGAAGCCGGGCGATGGCCAGGCAGCTAAGGGTAGATCTTAAAATGGCAGAAGTTGAGATACAGGCTGACAGCAGAAAAGCTACTTTTTTTTATATTGCTGATGACAGGGTTGATTTTCGTGAGCTGATCAAAATTTATGCCGCTGAGTTCAAATTAAAAGTGGAAATGAAGCAGATAGGCGCACGCCAGGAAGCCGGTAAAGTAGGTGGCATCGGCAGTTGCGGAAGAGAGTTATGTTGTAGTACGTGGCTCACCGATTTCAAAAGTGTAAATACCAACGCCGCGCGATATCAAAATCTCAGCATCAACCAAACTAAGTTAAGCGGGCAATGTGGAAGACTAAAATGCTGTCTTAATTATGAGCTGGATACTTATCTTGATGCGCTGCAACATTTTCCGGACGATGCGGAAGTAATTGAAGTAGCAAAAGGACGCGCTTTCTTAATTAAAAAAGATATTTTTAGAAACCTCATGTGGTATTCCATGCATGACAGCACGAGGCATTATCCATTATCGATTGAAAGCGTTAGAAAAATACAGGAACAAAACAGAAATGGCATTAAGCCGGAAGCGTTGGAAACCGTTGAAATTATAAGCGGAAAAGCAAAAGAACCGGAGCCGGAATTTGTAGATGTTGTAGGCCACATCAGTTTAAAGTCACTGGAAAAAAACAGCCGCAAGCGCAGAGACAGCGATCGTAACAGGAGAAATAAACCAGCCGGTGAGCAAAACCAAAAACCACCAAAAGCGCAGCAAAACGGTGCGCGCCCTGATAGAAACAGGCCGCCGCGAAAAAAGAATTGATAAAGCGATAGTGTATTTTAAAGGAATTATTATTCTTATTGTACTTTTATGCAACTTTTTAAATATCTGTTCTCTTAGCTGAATGTCAATTACAATTTCAAATCTTACAAAAACTTATGGTTCTCAAAAGGCGATTGACGATATTTCGTTTGAGGCCGTAAATAATGAGATAGTCGGCTTTCTGGGTCCAAATGGCGCCGGAAAATCTACAACAATGAAAATTGTAACCGGCTATCTGAAAGCCGACTCCGGAGAAGTAGCCGTTGATGGAATCAATGTAAATAAAAATCCCGTTGCAGTTAAGAAGCGTATTGGTTACCTGCCCGAAGGAAATCCTTTATATCATGAAATGTATGTGAGGGAGTATCTTGAATTTATCGCCGGTTTACACCAGATAAAAAAAGGTATCATAAACAGGATTGAAGAAGTTATTGAATTAACCGGCCTTACAGTTGAAAGCAATAAAAAAACCGGCCAGCTTAGTAAAGGTTACAAACAAAGAGTTGGACTTGCGGCAGCACTAATTCACAATCCTGATGTATTGATCCTGGACGAACCTACGAGTGGCTTAGACCCAAATCAAATTATTGAAATAAGGCAGGTGATAAAAGATCTGGGTAAAAATAAAACTGTTCTTTTTTCATCCCATATTTTGCAGGAGGTAGAAAGTATATGCGACAGGGTGGTGATAATAAATAAGGGCACTATTGTTGCCAACGACACATTATCAAATCTAAGAACTTCTAATAAGGCTTATCACATTGTGGTTGTGGAGTTTTCAGAAAAAACTGACCCGCGAATTTTTTTATCAATTAATGACATACAAAAAATTGATGAAGAAGAAAAAGAAGGATCATCCATTTATAAAATTCAAACTTCCGATCCTGAAAATATAAAAAGGCAACTTCTGAAATTCAGTTTGGAAAATAATATAAATATAGTTTCATTACAAAGTGAGACCAAAAGTCTGGAAGAAGTCTTTAGAAACTTAACAGCCAATATTCAAAACAATTAATCAATAAAATCATGAGCTACATTGCAAACATTCATGCACGACAAATACTTGACAGCCGTGGGAACCCAACAATAGAAGTAGATGTCCTTACAGAAAATGAGTACTTGGGAAGAGCGGCAGTTCCTTCCGGCGCAAGCACCGGAATTCATGAAGCAGCAGAGCTTCGTGATGAAAATAAAAAAGTATATGGAGGAAAAGGAGTACTCAAGGCGGTAAAAAATGTAAATGAATTACTATCAGAAAAACTCACCGGATGGGATATTGCTGATCAAACAGGAATTGACCAAGCCATGATCGCACTGGACGGAACTGAAAATAAAAGTTCCCTTGGGGCTAATGCGATATTGGCTGTAAGCCTTGCAGTTGCCAAAGCAGCAGCGCTGGAAGCTAACCTCCCGCTTTATAGATATGTTGGTGGAACCAATGCAAAAATTCTTCCGATTCCCATGATGAATATTTTGAACGGAGGCGCTCATGCTGATAATAAAATAGATTTCCAGGAATTTATGGTGATGCCAATTGGCGCATCATCTTTTAGCGAAGCTTTACAATATGGAGTTGAAATTTTTCATGCTTTGAAAGCAGTTCTTAAAAAGAAGGGTTACAGCACCAACGTCGGCGATGAAGGAGGTTTTGCACCAAATATTCAAAACAATGAAGAAGCAATAGAAACAGTTTTGACAGCTATAGATAAAGCCGGTTTTAAAGCGGGTTCAGATGTAAGCATTGCTATGGATCCCGCCGTTAGTGAAATGTATGATGCAGATAAAAAAGTATATCATTTTCATAAATCCGATGGTAAAAAATTAAGTATAGAAAGCATGGTTGACTTTTGGGAAAGCTGGGTAAACCAATATCCCATTATTTCGCTTGAAGATGGAATGGCAGAAGACGATTGGGAAGGATGGAAATTAATAACAGAGAGATTGGGTAAAAAAATTCAATTGGTTGGTGATGATCTTTTTGTTACTAATGTGAAAAGATTGCAAAAAGGCATTGATGAAAATATTGCCAACGGATTGCTTGTAAAGGTAAACCAGATTGGTACACTAACGGAGACAATAAACGCAGTTTCGCTTGCACAAAATAATGGATATAATACCATTATGAGCCATAGGAGCGGCGAAACAGAAGATACAACGATTGCTGATCTTGCTGTTGCTTTAAATTGTGGACAAATAAAAACCGGTTCAGCCAGCCGCACCGATCGTATTGCAAAGTATAATCAATTGCTGCGTATAGAAGAAATGTTAGGAGATAGTGCGGTTTTTCCAAAAGGAAAAATTAAATTTGGTAAGAAATAATAATACAGGATATAATAACAGGTTGATCAAGATGCAAAAGTTCCGGAAATTTTTTACAAACAAATATTTAATAACAGGCACGGCTTTTGCTGTATGGATGGCGTTTTTCGACCGAAACGATTTGTCTCTGCAATTAAAAAGATTAAACGAACTAAAAAAGTTACAGCATAGCGAAGAAGTGATGGATAGGCAGATTTCAGATACTAAAAAAGAACTTAGTCAACTGAAAACCAATCCTGAAACTCTCGAAAAATATGCCAGGGAAAAGTATTTGATGAAAAAAGACAATGAAGACCTTTTTGTCATTACTTCGGATTCATCTTCAATTAGATAGAGTACAATATTTCTGGAAAAACAACGTTTTAAAATTTGGATTGGATATTTTTTATTTAAAGCCCTTAATTTCATGACTAAGTTTAAAGCAGAGGACCTGATTCAATACCTCTATAAAGAGACATCCGTACAGAAAACTGCAGCAATTGAGGCTGCCCTCGAAAATGACTGGGATCTACTGGAGTCCTTGGAATTAATTAAATCAGGGCAGAAGAATCTTGAAACAATTAACCTTTCTCCAAGAGATGAAGCGGTTAACAGGATACTGCAGCACACTACAAAAAAGGTCGGTCAATTGCATTCTCACTAATTCATTTATATCAACTTTTTAATCCCGCCACGTAGCGGGATTTTTTATGACCAAAAAAGAACGATATCAGTTTGTAATCAAATTATTTTTTATCGAATATCCCCGATGCGGAAACAGAATTAAAATATGATAATCCTTACCAGCTGTTGGTTTCAGTGATCCTTTCTGCACAATGCACCGATAAGCGGGTCAATGAAACAACCCCTAATATTTTTTTAAAATATCCTGATATTTCATCGCTTAGCCATACAACTTTCGAGCAGCTTTTTCCGTTAGTGAAAAGCATTTCTTATCCTAATAATAAAACAAAGCATCTCATTGAAATGGCCAAAATGGTTATGAATGATTTTGAAGGCAAGATTCCTATGAAGGTTGAAGAACTAATAAAATTGCCTGGCGTTGGACGTAAAACCGCAAATGTGGTTACTTCGGTAATAGACAAACAGCCAAATATGGCAGTAGATACGCATGTTTTCAGGGTAGCCGCCAGAATTGGCTTAACGAATAACGCAAAGACTCCTTTGGCAGCAGAAAAACAATTAACGAAAAATTTTCCAAAGGAATTGATTTACACTGCTCATCATTGGCTGATATTACATGGAAGATATGTGTGTATTGCCCGCAAGCCAAAATGTAACATTTGCGGATTGAAAGCAGGTTGTAAATATTATAATACAATCATGAAACAAATAATTAAAAAATTGTAGTTATTTTGTAGCTTCCCCAGCCGAAATAACAGATTTATCAAAACAGCTTAATTGACTTTATGAAAATAAGATTATTCCTGATTTTTCTTTTTAGCTACTGTTTGCAACCAGCTCAAAGCCCAGTACTACTTTTACAACGGGCAGTATTATGATAATAGTGTCGTGTTTGAAATAGGTGGTTCCCTCGGTGCTATGAATGCCTTTACAGACCTTGGCGGCAGAAAAGGCATTGGCAAAAAAGGGGTTAAAGATTTTAACTTTAAAAACACGGAGCTTTGCGGAGGTATGTTTTTTAGCGCAGTTTATAAAAATGAAATAGCATTAAGAATTGAGGGCACGTTTGGGCAAATACATGCTTATGATAGTATTCTTAAAAAAGGTGGCTGCCACAACCAATGGCCGTTATGAAAGAAACCTGAGCTTTCAGAAGCCCTATTTCCGAAATTTCTGCGTTGGTAGAAATCCATCCCTTTTATCTTTTTGGAGATTTTGATGAGGATCATTACCCTCCGGCGGTTTCTCCTTATCTTGTTTTTGGACTTGGCTATTTTCACTTTAATCCCCAGGCTCTGCTAAATGGAAACTGGGTTAGACCTGCAACCTTTAAGTACTGAGGGAGAAGGCTTCTCAGAATATCCGAATGTAAAGCCATATAAACTTACTCAATTCAATTTTCCACTAGGTATTGGTGGCCGGTATGATCTTTCCCCGCTAGTAAATTTTCGCGCTGAAATTATAACCCGGATCTTACAAACTGATTATCTGGATGATGTAAGTGGCCGCTATATTGATCCATCTGTATTTGCAAATCATTTTTCCGGCTTAAACTTACAGGAAGCTTTGCTTTTGAACGACAGGCACAAGCCAGGGGCAGTAACAGCGCATCCTGGTGGCATTCGCGGTGACCCTAAAAATAACGATTCCTATATTACTTTTAATTTGAAAATTGGAGTAACGCTTGGCCGGCAAAGAAGATAGCAGATGAATTTGGTAAATTTTTCCTGGCCCGTTAAAGAAACTTTCTTTATTTCATGCTATAAGTTCATGTTTTGAAAAAGGAATCCCCATTATTTTATTATATCCTTTTGCATCCACCAAATATTGATCTCTTATAATTTTTATCAGCTGCCCGTTATTTAATTCAGGGATAATAACATGTTCAAAATTTCTCAGAATATCACCAAGATTTTTTGGTAAAGGCCGAATATAACGGAGATGAGTATGCGAAACTTAATGGCCTTCCGAGATCAAATCTGCAACCGCGGATTTGATCGCCCCATAAGTACTTCCCCAGCCAAGCACCAGCACTTTTCCTTTTTCAGCACCGTTATCTATTTTTTGCCCGGGAATATAGTCTGCTATCCTGTCAATTTTTTCCTGGCGCAATTTTACCATCATTTGGTGGTTTTCCGGGTCATAGCTTACATTGCCGGTAACATTTTGCTTCTCAAGGCCACCGACGCGATGTTCAAGGCCGGCAAATCCTGGAATTGCCCATGGCCTTACTAACTTTTCATCTCTTATATACGGTTGAAAAATTTCTTCATGATGACCCAATTCTTTCTTAAATTTTACTTCAATAGCAAGCAAATCTTTACTTTCAGGATACTTCCATGGCTCTGAACCATTAGCAATATAGCCATCACTTAAAAATATCACGGGTGTCATATGCTGAACTGAAATCCGAACTGCTTCATAAATTGCGTCGAAACAATCACTGGGCGTCGAAGCCGAAATCACAGGCATTGGACATTCTCCGTTTCTGCCATAATAAGCCTGTAGTAAGTCGCTCTGTTCTGTTTTTGTTGGTAATCCTGTGGACGGGCCTCCTCTTTGAATATCACAAATAATCAAAGGTATTTCAAGCATTACTGCCAGCCCCATAGCTTCCGCCTTTAAAGCCATTCCTGGCCCGCTGGTAGCTGTAACACCAAGACTTCCGCCATAAGATGCTCCAATTGCCGAAGAGACGGCTGCAATTTCATCTTCAGCCTGGAAAGTTTTTATACCAAAAGATTTATGCCTGCTTAGCTCATGTAAAATATCACTCGCGGGTGTTATAGGATACGAGCCTAAAAATAATTGCAGTCCGCTTTTTTGTGAAGCCGCTATTAAGCCGTAAGCCAATGCCTGGTTACCCATAATACTTCGATAATTGCCAGAGGGCATCTTTGCCTTTTCAACAGAATACCGGGTAGTAAAAGCTTCTGTCGTGTCGCCGTAATTAAATCCCGCCTGAAGCGCCCTGACATTGCTATTAAGAATATCAGGTTTTTTTGAAAATTTTTCATTTAAAAACCTGATGGTATTTTCCATACTGCGATTGTACATCCAATATAAAAATCCAAGAACAAACATATTTTTCGCCCTGTCCTTCTCCTTCACGCCCAAGTTAAATTCCTTCAGGGATTCTCTCGTTATTTTAGTGATATCTATTTTTATTACATCATATCCTTCAAGGCTTCCGTTTTCCAGCGGATTCACACCATCAGGATAATTGGATAAGCGAAGATTTTTGGCATCAAATCCCTCGGTATTGACAATAATTTTTCCTCCTTTTTTTAAACCGGCCAAGTTATTCTTTAACGCAGCAGCATTCATTGCAACCAACACATCGCTCATGTCCCCTGGAGTAAATATTCTATCGCTTGAAAAACGCAGCTGAAAACCGCTTACGCCGGGCAGGGTACCTTGCGGTGCTCTTATTTCCGCAGGAAAATCCGGAAACGTTGCCAGGTCAATTCCCAGCATAGCCGTATTATTTGTAAACTGTGTTCCTGTAAGCTGCATGCCATCACCACTATCTCCTGCAAACTTTATCACAACATCCTGTAAAACTTCTTCTTTAATCATAATTTTCTGGTCCTCCAAAAGCAGGATACAAATTTAGAAAATTGCGCGTATAATTGATTGAATTGTTTTCAATTGAGAAAAAAATTTTTATAATTTTTGTGAAATCATTTTTTCATCCCTATTGATTTTAATAGCTTTTTAAAGTCCTTTTCAAAGCCATTCACAGCAGATTTGTTCAACGAATACATGCTGCTCGTGCCACGCGCTGTGCCAGTTATTAAGCCGCAATTTTTTAGCTCTTTGAGGTGTTGCGAAACGGTTGATTGTGAAAGAGGCAATTGCTTTACCAACTCATTACAATTGCAGAATTCCTTTTTGGCCAGCATTTTTAAAATTGAAATACGTGCCGGATGCGAAAATGCCCTGGCATACAAAGCAAGACGTTGCTTTTTCTTACCAAACTCTTCTTTTTTATGAATTGCCATTAACAGTTTGTTTTCAAGATAGCACAAAAACAAACATCCAGACTTCAAATTTTATAGCAACAGCCACAACGAATAAGTGCCTTTCTTTGTACTATAGAAATAAGAACAGGAATGCTGAAAAAAACACGCAGTATAAAACATTTTTTATTTAGCCAATACCTGGCTGATGGAATTCGGATTACGCTTGAGATCGTGCTGCCATCAATAATTTGTACTCAATTTGGAAGACTTGATTTAGGAATTACCATTTCGTTAGGCGCACTGTGCGTGAGTATTAGCGACGCACCAGGCCCGGTAAAGCATAAACGAAACGGAATGTTTTATTGCAATGTTTTTATTTTCCTGATGGCATTGTTTACGGGATGGTGCAATAGTAATATTGTGTTGCTTGGCGTGCTGATTATTTTATCAACCTTCTTCTTTACGATGCTTTCGGTTTATGGCAACCGGGCTGCTTCAATTGGAACAGCAGCTTTGTTGGTGATGATCCTCAGGATGACACATGTTGTCGGCGGATGGCAGGTTGTTATTGACAGCCTTCTGATATCAGCCGGGGGTATATGGTATATGGCTCTGGCGCTTTTATTTTACAAGTTAACACCTTACAGGCCTGCGCAAAGATCCCTGGGCGAATGCATACACGAAACCGCAAAATACCTCAGGATAAAATCGGAATTATATAATACAAAAAAAAATCCTGATGACGAGTATAAAAAATTGGTGGCTCAACAAGTAGTGGTCAATGAAAAGCAAGAACAGGTAAGAGAACTTTTATTTAAAAACCGCGGATTATTAAAGGAATCCATCCGCAGCGGCAGGCTTTTAGTATTGACCTTTGTCGATCTTGTAGATTTGTACGAACATATTATGGCTTCATGGTACGAATATAATACCATTCGCGAAAAATTTTCTTCTACCGGAATCCTGGATGAAATATCGCAATTGATACAAAAAATTGCAGATGAGCTAGATAATATTGGCTTTGCCATTCAATCCAATTCCACTTACAAAAAAAAATATGATGTTTTCCCGGGATTAAGTGAATTAAAATCAAAAATTGATTCATTATACGAAAGCGACAAAAGCGCATTTATTTTAAAAAGAGTACTTGTTAATCTCAAAAATATTGGACTGCGGGTAAATGAATCTAAGTAATTACTTTAAAGGAAGTTTTAGTCAAACCGAATTGCGAAGCAGCGCTGATTATTCAAAATTTGTTTCTCATCAAAAAATTGACGGGACATTACTCAGAAACAATCTTACTCCTCAAATCTTCAGTTTTCAGGCATTCGTCTGACGGATGATGATAACATGTACCGCAGGCTACGTCATTGCAAAATTATTACCTAACGACCATCACAGTTACTGGCTTCTATTAACCATTATCGTGATATTAAAACCAGGGTTCAGCCTTACCAAACAAAGAAATTTTCGATAGGTTTACGGGAACAATTTCGGGGCGGCCTAATTGGTTTATTAATATTGCTGTTCGTGCACGACAGAACTATTTTATTTTGCCTCATAATTATTTTTATGGTTGGCACTTATACTTTTCAGCGTGTAAACTATATCGTTATGGTCATCTTTACGACGCCTTATGTTCTTTCGCTGTTTAATTTGCTTGGCATGGGCTTCATCAATGTAGCGGAAGAACGCCTGTTGGATACGGCAATCGGCTCTTTGCTATCATTTCTTGCAAGCTATTTATTATTTCCTCAATGGGAAATTAATCAATTGGATAATTATATGAGCAGTGTATTAAAAGCCAATATCAATTATATGCATAGACTGGCCGATCTTTTATATGAAAAAAGTAATTCATCTCTTGATTATAAATCATCAGGAAAGGAAGTATTTCTAAGCACAGCTAATTTATCAGGCGCATTTAACAGGATGTTATCAGAACCGAAAAATAAACAAAGGAAATGGCAAAGAGATTTATGAATTTGTGGTTTTAAATAATGTCTTCTCTTCTAACATTGCGAGCCTTGCTGCAGGAGTGACTGCTGTAAAAAACACAAAGGATCAAAAACTGGCTCTGCAATATATTAAACTATGGATCTATCATCTTGAAGCAAAGCCTGTCAGGATTGGACACGATCAATTTACGAAAAATGACGAAATAAAAATTACTGATTTTGCTAAAAAAATTAGAAAAACAAGACACGCAATTAATTGAACAGTTAGACTTCGTGTATAAATTATCTAATAAATTAAAAGGATCTATACGGCCAGTTTGTACGCCAATAGAGTCTGGTTCTTTGCAGATTTTACTTGTCATTTTTTACTTCTTCTTTTATCTAACGTAATACTTTTGAAATAAGCTTTAACTGATATGTTTTCTTCTCTTTCAGCACTTTTTTCTATACCGCTCATGCCCCAATGAAGAATAATAGGAATTAGTAATAAGCGCAATATAGCCAATTGAAGGAGAAATAAAAAAAATAAGGAAGGAAATAATAAATATTATTGGGATTATAAGGCTTCTGTAAACGCCGAACATGATACGGGATTTAGATATTTGCCGCGTGAACATCTGGCTTTTAGGATTGCTTACATACACCCATATCCAACAGTTCATTAAACCCGTTATGCACATGTTGAATGTATAAATAGCGTAAGGAATTCTGACATTAGTATCGGAACTATATTCACCTCAATAGCCGCTGTAAAAGGCAAGGTAACAACGGTTAAAAGAAAACCCATGTTTATCCAGATCAAAGTGGTGGAATTCTTCTTTACATACCCAAATATCCTGTGATGAACGGACCAATAATGACCGATGATTCCAAAGCTGATAACAATCCTAAAAACATAAGCCCCATTGCAGATAAATCATGCCATAGTTGTTTATCCGTGGCAAGTAGCTTCGGGCTCGGCAACCGTATTTCAATAATTAATAAAGTTATAGAAATTGCAAAAACTGCATCAGTAAAATAAGTAAATCGTTCAACCTGAAAAATTTGCCTTTCTTTATCGTGTTTTGGTTCCTGCACTAGTTGATTGTTTATAATATTATAAAACCACAACAAGTGTTTGTTATACATTCACCATTGCTATGTCATGAAAGTTATTCGGTTTTCTAAGTTATTGAATTCTGTCGAAAATAGTAACTGCTTAAACGCTATAAAGCTTATTTAATTCTTATGAAATCAAATTTACATTCACGATAATCTCATAGGATCAATATTCTGATTCCAACTATCCCCAGAGAAACGGCCAATGCGCTCTGATAATAATTTTCCCTTGATTTTTCTTGATAGAAATGCTCCCATCTGCGCGCCACCAATTACACCCATTCCAACCAAAGAACCAATTTAAAAATAACAGGATCGTTATAATTGCCATCATAAATATGAACTACTACACTTACTGTTGCCATAATTGCCAATATAAAATGCGAAGTAGCTGTGGCAATATGAACGGGAAATTTTAACCATTCGGACATGGCAGGTACATGGATAATTCCGCCGCCTATCCCCAATAGCGGAGAAAAATATCCAACAAATACGCTGAGTATCGACCCTTTTCTCATGTCATAAGAATAGTTATAAATCTCGCCCCATTTATCAACAAGTTGCTGGTGTACCCAGCCTTTTTTCTCAATAATTTTTGTATTGCCAGCTTTTTTATTGCCTCCTTTTAGAAACAAAAATACAGCAAAACTAACAGAACAATTCCAAAGATTACGTCAAATATATTCCGGGAAATATATTTTGTGGTTAAACACCGAGAATAGATCCCGGAATAGTACATATTGCGAAAACCCATCCAGCTTTAAAATCAACCCGCTTTGATGCAATATAAGCAACCGATCCTGATATGGCATTGCATGCAACTATTGCCATTGAAATGGCTGTAATCGTTTCAGGAGAAAAAGCAGGCTCTATAATAATTAATAGAGGAACTAATATAAAGCCGCCGCCTGCACCGATAAGAGTACCGAGCGTGCCTATTACAAATCCAAGAATGATCAATAAAATAAAATTATCCATGCAAAGACATTTTCTTAGCTAAAGCAATAACGCTAAAATACTATAAAGAATTGAGGACATTTGCGTGCACTGTCAAGCAAGAATATTTTTATATTTATTCGAACCCGCCTGTTTTTCTTCAATTGTTTGCATGAAAAAAGGTTTGTGTCAAACAAACCTTTTTCGTGTATCAATTTTTATAAACCAAAAAAAATCAGTTTCCTCCGGATTGCATTCCGCCACCTTGCTGACGTTGAGGGCGAAGAGTGGCTTCGACCTGATCTTTATATTTTTTGTATTGATCATCGGTGAAAATGGCTTTTAATTTGTCATCACGATCATTCATCATTTTTTCATATACGCTTCTGTCGGGCCTGTTGCCACTGGCCCTGGCATCCTCACGCATTTTATCCTGTGTCGTGTAAAAATCAGTAAACACTGCCGATGTTTTATCTTGTTCCGCCTGGTCGAGCGCTAAAGGAGCAGTCATTTTATCCATTGCTGATTTTACGCGTTCTTCAACGGTGCGGCGCTGCATTCCCTGTGCATTTACACCTATTGTTAGTCCAAATAATAGAGCAACAAGCATTGAGATTTTTGTTTTCATACGTTTTATATTTTTTTGTTTTTAAATTTTGAAAAAGATGTTTTTAGTTCTTTTGATCGTGTCCCGTTTTACCGGTCATACGAACGATTATCCTTTTTATAGTAGTATCAAATTTTTGAAGCTGATCCGGTGTGCAGATGCTACGGACCAATTTAAAATGGTTGAACATGTGCAGATCAAGAGTCTTTTGTTTTACGGCAATCTGGTCTGCAGCCATGCTTAATGCTGAATCCGGAACATTCGGAGCATAAAGCAAATTATAAAAATCAATTTTTGCTTTGCGCACATCATCAAATAATAGGTGAACGCTATCCAGTTGTGCTTTCCTCAACGTTTGATAGGTGCTCAACTGACCGTTTGAAAATCCAACATCTTTCTGTAACATTCCCGACATTCCATTCTGATCTTTGCTCCGAAAATTTCTTTGAGCAGGCTTATTTAATACCAGGAAAAAAATCACCATCACAATATTTGTTATCAGCAGGAAAACAATAATGGATATAAGCGATTTATTCTTTGTTTGCGGATTCATCATGGTTTCACATTTTCAAATTCATAAAGAGAAGTTGCGCTTACCTGGCTGTATTCATCCGCTGCAGCCAGCTCTGTACCATTCTGTGTTAAAGCATTGCCTGAAGTATTAGCTAAAAAAATAACCATCGCATTAATGATTAATACAAAACAAATGCAGGCAAAAGCGACCACAGGCCTTGCGACAAATGCTGAAATTTTGCTCCATATATTTTTTTCATTTTGCATTCTTGCTTCAATCCTGGTGAAAAGAAATGGCCTGGGTTCAGCCCTTTCAATTTCATCAGCACTTTGCAATACCGCATCAATCTTTTTATTTATGAATTCGTCTTCCATTGTTTTATAGTTTTTAGACGTCCTTTTAAATGAAAACCTTTGTTGATATCAATTTACTTTGTTTATTTTTTCTTAAGAGAATCATAATACTCCTTCAGTATTTTTTTCAAATTCGCTTTGGCTCTATGAAGCAAAGCATCCACTGCAGATTCCGTTATATTCATCACTTCTCCAATTTCATTATACGATAAGCCTTCCACTTTGTTAAGCACAAACGCACTCTTTTGACCGGGCGGCAACTGCTCTACCGCTTTAAATAAAATGGCGGCATTCTCCTTATTTTCCATGCTTATACCAGGATGAAAAAAATCCGGCGGATCAACAAGCGGCTTATCGTTTTTTCCATAAAGGCTTTGTATAAAAGCAAATCGTTTTTTTCGCTTTTTCTTCCTGATGTGGTCCATCGCTTTGGAAACAGTAATCCGGTAAACCCATGTAGAAAATTTTGCTTCACCCTTAAAGGATCCGACAGATTCAAAAACCTGGATAAAAGTTTCCTGCGTTACGTCTTCGGCATCTTCCGCATTTTGCAAAATACCTAATGCAGTATTGTACACCATACTTTGCCATGTTTCCACAATAGTCTTAAAAGCTGCTCTGTCTTTTTGTTTAAGCAGTTCTATCAGTTCCGTTTCATCAGTCAAAACAAAAATATTTTATTGCTAAAGCGAAGGGCCATTGTGGCCACCACCGCCGTCAAAAGGTGGGCCTCCGGGTCCGCCAAACCTGCGAAAATCTCTCTCCCTTCCGTTATCATTAGTTGGCTTGCCCTTTCCAAAGGTCTTTAATTTATAAGTAAACGTAAGCATAAAATATTGTTGCAATACCTGGTTATTTACATCTTGTATGTAAGAAGCAGACACATTGCGTGTAATGCTCCTGTTTTGTTTTAAAAGATCAAACACAGATAATTTCAGTTCTCCCATTTGATTTTTTAAGAATTTTTGCCCAACGGCGATATTCCATAGCCAATAATTTGTATTGTTGGCGCCGGTGAGTCCGCTATAATATTCATTGGTTAAATCATTATTAAAAAACAAGCCTTTTTTAGTAAGAAGATTAGCACTAATGCCCGCTGTTTGCATAAAATAATTATTGTTTAAGGTAGGCTCAATAGAATTTTTTACGTTGTTGATATTCGCCGAATAAGATAAATTAAAATCTACATATTCGCTGATATTGCTGGACAAGACTGCACCCAGATTGTAGTTGAATGTTTTAGAAATATTTTGAACATTGTTCAGCAAACCAGGAAGATTGGTAAAACTAATACCGCCATTCCAGTTGAGATTCAATTTTAAAGCTTTGATGGGCATCGCATAAGTAAAGAATGACCTGGCACTTACATACCCATTCAGGTTAACAGGTTTGGAAATCTGAGATCCTTTATTGAGCGTTACAGAATTAGTTAACACAGAATCTTTTGATGCTGTATAAGTTGCATTGCCAACGTAATCGTTTATAGTTTGAAGAAATATATTTGCGAAAAAGCTTTGTGCCTTCGGCGTATTCGTATAGTTATACCTTACGATAAGATTATTTGTGTACTGTTGTTGTAAATCCGGGTTGCCAGTCGTGTAAAAAAACTGGTTTGAATTATTGATTACATTCTGTAATTGCGTTACAGATGGCGGACTCACCGAAGAGCGGAAAATGATACGCAGGTTGCTGTTTGCATTGAATTTAAACCTTGCAAAAGCATTCGCCAGGAAATTACTATATACATTATCAATATGCGAGATCTGCGGAAAAACCTGGTCGCTTTTCAACTCGGAATATTGATAGGAAACCCCGGCTGAGATCATGTTATTTCTGTCACCGCGCCTGAATGTGATACCGGCGTTTTGAGTGTTATAAGTATTATTGAACTTGTTGCTCAGGCTCGTGTCAAGCGCAGAATATTTTGAAGTACCTATATCAAAATTGGATGTTTCCTGGTCGGCGCTGTTACTAGAAAATGACGGATTGTAATTCATTTGCAACTGTCCCTTCTTACCTAACGGTTCCGTGTACACTAAATTAAAGCTGTATTGATTGTTGTGATTTTTCTGATTGGAATATTGCTCAACCGAATCCGTTATATTTTTTGGAATAAAATAATTATTGATGGCATTGAGGTAAACGTTGCCCAGCTTATCGCTGGAAGAATTTGTAATACCCAGCGAAATACTGCGGCCCCGCTTTTTAAAAGCATGGCGAAATAATACCTGGTTACTTAAATTATTACCCTTGTAATCGCTGGTAAGATCATTTACTGTTGAGCTGATTTTGTTCAGCCTGTTTACATCTATATAATTAGTTCCATTCACATAATTAACCGAGTTATTGCTTTGGAAATTTAAATAAGATGTGACTAAAATACTGTTGTTGGAATCTATTTTGTAAGTGAGCCTGAAATTTACCCTGTTGTTATAATTCTTGCTATCGGATATGGTGTTTTCATCATAATAATTACTGCTATCCTTGGTAATGATATTCTGTTGGTTTACCGTTTGATTATTGGCAGTATTGCTGTTGTTGAAGAAATAACTTCCCGTGACGTCAATTTTTTTGCCCCAGGCGTCGCTGTAGTTTACCCCAAACGCATTTGTTTTCGCAATACCATTTTGCTGACCCACAGTAAAATTGCTACTGCCACCGCCAGCTCCGCCACCGCGTCCGCCGCCCCCGCCCCTGTTGCCAGTATTGGTAACCCCCAGTAAATCCTGCGTTTGAAAGTTCTGAAGGTTTACATTATTCATTAAGCCAATAAATGAAATGCGCCTGGCGCCATTGAAAAAACTTACATTCCCGCCGGCACTGTACCGGTCATCGGTTCCATAACCTGCATACAAACGGCCGAAATTGCCATTGCGCATGTTTACCTTCGTTACGATATTAATACTTTTGGTGGTATTTCCATCATCAAAGCCGGTAAGTTGCGCCTGGTCACTTAACTTGTCAAACACCTGAATTTTATCGATAATGTCAGCCGGCAGATTTCGCAATGTTGCTGTTGCATCGTTACCAAAAAAATCGCGTCCATCCACAGTAACTTTTTGCACCGTTTCGCCCATCGCGGTTACCGCCCCGGTTTTTTTATCAACCGTTATTCCCGGCATCTTCTTTATTAAATCTTCGCTGGTGGCATCGGGGTTTACTTTGTATTGGCTGGCGCCAAATTCCATGGTATCGTTATTTTGTTTAATAGCCGGCGGCGCACCATTCACAACTACTGTTTTCAAGGTCTTGGCATCTTTAATCATGTTAATAACGCCTAATTCGTTGGTATTTTCCGCGATGGTGACATTTTCGGATGTATTCGAATATCCTATAGAGCTTACACTGAGAGTGTATCTTCCGGCAGGAACTTCATCAAAAGTAAATAACCCTTTACTGTTACTTACTGAAGTAAATGTGCCCGATGATGAATCTGTTGGATTAAGTTTTATTGTTGCATTCGATACCGGTGTCTTATCAGAGGCATCCTTTAAAATCCCCTGTACCGATTGGGCCTTGAGGCCGGAAGATATACCAGCCGCAAAAAGAAAAATAAGTAAGAGTCGATGCATAAGATACATTTAATAATCCCTTTGACGATGTTAGCAAGTAAAACCTGTGGGGGTCAGGCATTTTTATTTTTGTGCCTGGGAAAAATTTAAATCGATTTGGAAATTATTAGTTTTTATACATTCGTGTTCATTAAAACTCCTTTTCAAACAGGTGGGTTAAAAAAGTTCGAACGGTTTTTTATTTCATTAACATTACTCAGAATCATTTCAATTATCTTGCAGGTCTTAAATTAATATGCAATATGGATTATAATAAAATTGTTTCAGTTACGGGATTAACTGGTTTGTTTGAATTGGTTTCTTCAAAGTCAGATGGCGCGGTAGTTCGCTCACTTGACGACAACACCACAAAATTTGTGAGCACCCGTCAGCACAACTTTTCTCATTTGGAAAGCATTGAAGTATTTACAACAACGGATAATACAAATCTTGCCGAAGTATTCCAGGCAATGAAAAAAAGTGATGCAAAAATGCCTGATGCAAAAGCGGATGCAAAGACTTTAAAGGTATATTTTGAAAAAGTATATCCCACCCTCGATTTCGAAAGAGTGTATGCAAGCGATATGAAAAAAATGATAAAGTGGTCAGCTATTCTTGAAAAGAATAAGATCAATATTGAATCAAAATCTTCTGTAGAAAATGGCGAAACGGATTCCAATCCCGTTTCAAAACCGGTACATAAAGAAACCGCACACGTAAAAGACTTTAAGCCGCAAAAGGCTGCTGCCCGAAAAATTGAAAGCAGGGGAGTGAAATAGGGAAGAGGGAGTGGTGAATAGTGAATGGCAAAAGAAATTGCAAAATAACAAAGCGCACCTAATACCGAAAGAATGATAGAAGCTTCCGCAGATATAAAAAAAACAGAAAGAAAATTTATTCCAAAAAACCTTGTCGTTACCAATTGGGAAATCATCGAGCCCTATTTCAAAGAATTACTGGAGCGGGATATTTCATCAAAAGAAAAATTAGAACAATGGCTGGAAGATATGAGCGAACTGGAAGCCGCTATTACAGAAGATGCCTGCTGGCGCCAGATAAAAATGACATGTGACACTACGGATAAAAATCTCGAAGAATCGTTTAATTATTTTTGCATGGAAATACAACCCAGGATTCAACCTTATGCTGATGCTTTGAATAAAAAACTGGTTAATTCTCCTTATTTAAATGAGTTGGATGCCGCTACTTATTTTACTTACCTGCGTTCTGTTAAAAAAAGTATTGAACTTTTTCGCGAACAAAATATTCCTATCCAGGCGGAGATGTCCGTATTGCAACAGCAATACGGAATGATAACCGGCAAGATGATGATTGAAGTTAACGGTAAGGAATATACGCTGCAACAGGCTGCTAAATTTTTAGAAAGTCATGATCGAAAATTAAGAGAAGAAGTTTACCGGAAAATAAATGCAAGAAGGTTGGAAGATAACGATATCCTGAACCAGTTGTTCAGCAAGCTGGTAGAAAAGAGAAACCAGGTTGCACTAAATGCGGGATTTGAAAATTACCGGGATTACAAATTTAAAGAACTCGGAAGATTTGATTATACTAAAGAAGATTGCTTTCGCTTTCATGACTCCGTGAAACAACATGTACTTCCTTTGGTAAATAAAATTTATCAAAATAAAAAAGAACAAACTAAAACTTGATGACCTTCGTCCATGGGATACAGAAGCCGAGCCTGAAGGTACCAAAGCATTAACGCCGTTTGAAACCGGAAGTGAACTGCTGAATAAATCTGTTACCGTTTTTACTGAGTTGCGTCCTTTTTTTGGTGACTGCCTTCGCCGCATGGAAGCTATGAAGCATCTTGACCTGGAAAGCAGGAATGGCAAGGCTCCCGGAGGTTATAACTGTCCTCTGCCGGAAAGCGGCGCTCCCTTTATTTTTATGAATGCTGCCGGCCAGATGCATGATGTCACTACTATGGTGCATGAAGGTGGTCACGCCGTACAATCATTTCTCACGCATAATCTTAAGCTAAATGCATTTAAAGATTATCCTATGGAAATTGCGGAAGTTGCCAGCATGTCAATGGAGCTTTTTACAATGGATCACTGGGATGTGTTTTTTGAAAATAAAGAAGACTTAAAAAGAGCAAAGGAACATCAGTTGGAAAGAACGATCTACTATCTTTCCCTGGATAGCGATCATCGATAAATTTCAACATTGGGTGTATGAAAATCCCACGCATACATTAGAGGAAAGATCCGCTAACTGGATTAAAATTTTAAACGAATTTTCAGATTCGGTAATTGATTTAGCGGTCTTGAAAATTTCAGGCAAAATAGTTGGCAAAGGCAATTGCATCTCTACGAAGTTCCGTTTTACTATATCGAATATGGCATTGCGCAACTGGGCGCTATTGGCCTTTGGATGCAGTATAAAAAAGATCCTGAACAGGCATTGGATAATTATATGAAGGCACTAAGCCTTGGCGGCAACCAAAACATTACCTGAACTATACAAAGCTGCCGGGCTTAACTTTGATTTTTCTTCGGAAAATATTAAAACGCTGATGGATTTTGTAAATGAAGAAATGGAAAAACTGTAGAACACTTTGTAATATTTACGACACATCTTTGTCAACATTAAATAATTATGGAAAAGGGAAATTGTTTCAGTTGACACGCTTTTATAATTATGTTTTATGTAATGGGAAATAATTATTAGTTTCTTTGCGTCTAAACCTGATATAATAATATGTGGAAACGACTTGCGAAATTTGTCCTGAGAAACCGGTTGACTCTTTTAATAATCTTAATCGCGTGCACTGGTTTAATGGCTTTTTATGCAAGTAAAATCAAACTGAGCTACGAGTTTTCCAAAGCAATTCCTACCGATAACCCGAAATACAAAGACTATCTTTCTTTTAAAGAAAAATTTGGGGATGATGGCAATCTTTTGGTGATTGGTATCCAGTCGGACAGCTTTTTCGCTTTAAATAATTTTTTAGCTTACAGGCAGTTAAACGCAGATCTTAAAAAAATATCGTTCGTTGAAAACGTATTAAGCGTGCCGAATGCCGCAGATCTTTTAAAGGACACTGCAAGCCAGAAATTGATTGCGATACCGGTTTTTCCGGCCCGGATTCAATCGCAGGAACGGTTAGACAGCAGCAGTAAATTATTTTATTCACTTCCGTTTTACAGATCTCTTTTATACAATCCTGAAACAAACGCTTTCCTGATGGCAGTGCGCATCAATAAAGATGTTCTCAATTCTTCCGGCCGTACAAAAGTTATTAATGACATTATAAAAGCCACAAATGGCTTTACTGAGCAAACAAAAATTCAAACCCACATCAGCGGACTCCCGCTAATTCGCACACAGGTGGCCGATAGAATAGCGCATGAAATGAAATGGTTTATTATAGGCTCGCTCGCGCTTTCCGCTTTTATCCTGTTGCTAATGTTTCGCTCCGTAAGCACAACACTTTTATCACTGCTTGTTGTAATTATCGGAGTGATATGGAGCATAGGATTAACCTGGCTTTTTGGTTATAAAATAACTTTATTAACCGCTCTTATTCCGCCGCTAATTGTAGTCATCGGCATTCCAAATTGTATTTACTTTTTAAATAAATATCATTCAACTTATAAAAGAACAAACAACAAACAGCAGTCGTTGATTGACATGGTGAGCAAGATGGGTATCGTAACTTTATTTTGCAATTTAACTGCCGCGATAGGATTTGCCGTTTTTGCCCTGACAAAAAGCGCTATTCTCAAAGAATTTGGACAGGTTGCCGGCATAAGCATCATGCTGATTTTTGTTATTTCATTTATTCTGCTGCCCTCCGTGTTAAGTTATCTTCCTGCACCGGGAGAACGGCATCTTAACTTATCTTAATGTTCGTTTTTTCACGAACCTGCTTTTAAAAGTTGAGCATTGGGTTTTGCATCATAAATCTGTCGTGTATACGATCACGTTAGTCGCAGTTTTATTTTCAGTTGCAGGAATATTTAAATTAAAAACAGAAGGATTTATAGTTGATGATTTACCAAAAACCGATAAGATCTATACCGATCTTAAATTTTTTGAAAAGAATTTTCATGGTGTAATGCCGCTCGAAATAATTATTGATTCGAAAAAAAGATTCGGGTTGGCAGGAACCCGCATTCTTCCGGTGCTCGTAAAGATGGATTCGCTGTCGGCCTATATCGCATCAAAAAAAGAAATGGCAAAACCACTTTCCATTGCTGAGGGAATCAAATTTATAAAGCAGGCCTTTTATGATGGTGATTCCGCGGATTACTCCATTCCTGACTCCTACCAGGCGGCTTTTTTAGCGGGTTATTTAAAAACTTCCGGTGATAGCAGCAATAAAAATAATCTCTCTTCTTTGCTATCCAGCTTTATTGATACGGCGAAAGAAAGCACGCGCATGAGTGTAAGCATGGCTGACGTGGGAACAAAAAGATTACCGGTTATTCTTGCCGGCATTAAAAAAAGAGCAGATGAACTGTTCGATACATCCCGGTATAAAGTGACATTCACCGGTTCTACCATTACCTTTTTGGAAGGAAGTTCTTTTATAATAAATGGCTTAAAGCAAAGTATTTTATGGGCTTTTCTATTTATCGCACTTTGCATGTTATATCTTTTTAAATCATTCAAGATCTTATTCTGCTCTCTAATTCCCAACGTAATTCCTTTAATAGTAACGGCAGGTATTATGGGCTGGACTGGTGTTCGCATCAAACCATCAACGGTATTAATTTTTAGCGTAGCATTAGGCATCGCGGTTGATGTTACTATACGCTTTTTGGTAAATTACAAACAGGAACTTGCTTCAAATAATTTTCATGTTCAGAAAACAGTTTCTGAAACTATTCGTCATACGGGTTTGAGTATTTTATATACATCGCTTGTATTGATCGCAGGCTTCATTATTTTTTGCTTCAGTGGCTTTGGGGGCACACAATCACTTGGATGGCTCACATCAATTACCCTTCTCACCGCAACTTTTACCAACCTGGTTTTGCTCCCGGTACTGATTGTTGGTACTCATAAAAAATAAAAAATATCCGTCACAGGCCCTGTTATGGTACTGGATCATGTCCGTGGCCTCCCCACGGATGGCAACTCGCGATTCTTCTCATTGTTAACCATAAACCCTTTACGGGCCCGTATTTTTTAAAGGCTTCAAGTCCATATTGAGAGCATGTAGGAGTGTATCTGCAAGACGGCCCAAGCCATGGCGAGATAAGAAGTTGATAGGTTTTTATTACCAGTATAAAAGGAAAGGACAAGATATCTTTTACGGTTTTCATGAAAATGAATTCTGCATTAACGATGCAAAGGTAAGCAGGTAACAATAATGAAGCGGCATTAACGAATTACCAGGGCATTTGTGACATATTTTTCTCTAACAAATTAATTATTGAAACACCCTGATGTAATCTACTATCATTCGTTGAGGAAAAACAGTAGTTCCGTCCGGAGCTCCAGGCCAGTTTCCGCCTACGGCAATATTAAAGATAAAAAAGAACGGTTGGTTAAAGGGGCTATTACCTGTTATAGCTGATTTATCCGCAGTAAAATATTTTACATCATCTACATACCAGGCAATTGTGTCAGCCGTCCAGATGGTAGTAAATACGTGAAACTTTTTGGAAAAATCATCCGCTGGTAATGTGTAATTTCCGCCCACCTGTGTTCCGCTGGTTCCTATCGCTCCCCAGTGAAGCGTTCCATAAGTTTTAGCTGGCGCATTTCCGAGCACCTCCATCATATCCAGCGGGCCACACATTGGAAGTACTTAATTTGGCTCATTTTGCCGGTTTGGATTGCTTGATTTTTTACCACATGACACCAGCACTAATGATAAAATGGCCGGGTAAACAAATTTCATTTTTAAATTTTCGTCAAAAGATAATCACTCCATGAAATATTTGCGTAATGGAACATTAAATCAGCTGTATTTATCAACATAAAAAATGAAAAAAAATTATTGATCTACTCATTTCATATCCTCAAACAAACAGCTTATATTTGCGCAAAATTTAGAATATATATGGGTTGGGTACGAATGAAATCTTTATTGGTAGCGACTTTCAGCCTCTTATTGCTATGTTTTTCTGCTGGTGCATTTTCACAGGGTAAAGAGGAAAACTCATCTGCAGGTGAAAAGAAGGGATTTGATGCCAATGAAGTTATTTTTGGACACGTAAAAGACGCCCACGAATTTCATTTTCTTAGTTACAAAGGCAGCGATGGAGAAGAACATGAGGCAATTGTTCCTTTGCCGGTAATTTTATATTCGCCGCAGAAGGGATTTTCCGTTATTTATGTCTTCAGCCTTACATCACGGGGCAGCATTTGATGGTTATAAGCTTTCAGAAGGTAAAATAACACCCATTGATCCCGGCGTTACGGTTTATGATATATCACTAACGCGCAACGTTATTCAAATGCTCATCGCCACCATCCTGTTTGTGTGGCTTATGCTTTCCATTGCTAAGAAATATAAAAACGGCCACGGCGTGGTCAGCGCTCCAAAAGGAGCCCAAAATGCCATTGAGATCGTTATCGAATTTATCAGGGAGCAAGTTGCAGAGCCCAACCTGGGTCATCGCTACGTAAAGTATATGCCTTACCTGCTTACGGTATTTTTCTTCATACTTATTAATACTTTTTTTGGTCTCATTCCTGGTTCAGCAAACGTAACGGGAAACATTGCGTTTACCATGATCCTGGCACTTATTGCATTTGTGGTGATTATGTTCAGCACTAACAAACACTATTGGGGCCACATTATAAATCCTGACGTTCCGGGTTTTGTAAAACCTATTTTGATATTGGTTGAAATATTGGGAATTTTCACCAAGCCTTTCGCCTTAATGATTCGTCTCTTTGCAAATATGCTTGCAGGACACATCATTATTATTTGCCTGATTTCTCTCATATTTATTTTCGGCGCATTAAATAAAGGAATTGGTTATGGTTTCGCACCAATTTCTTTAGCATTTTCAATTTTTATTTATTTTATTGAAATATTGGTTGCCTTTATCCAGGCATTTATTTTTACGAATCTCACCGCGGTATTTATTGGCCAGGCCATGGAAGGTTCGCATCATGAAGAAGAACTTGCAGGAAGCGCAGCCGCAAATCATGACGCAGTTTTATTATAATTTATAACGTACGTCAAAAGAGTTTTTTTTAACAGTATAAAACACAATTATGGATTTAATCACTATCTTAAGCACAACACCCTGGGCAAATGCCGGCGGAGCTATTGGCGCAGGCCTTGCAGCAGTGGGCGCAGGTATTGGTATCGGTCAGATCGGTAAAGGGGCAGTTGAAGCAATTGCACGCCAGCCGGAAGCCGTTAATGACATCCGCTCTAACATGATCCTTGCTGCAGCTCTTATTGAAGGGGTTGCCTTGTTTGGAGTTATTGCCGGTATTCTTGCGATGTTTGTGTAAGACAATTTAAAGCTGCACGCAAAGCACAGGGCGGCGGGTGCAGTTTTTATTTTTAATTTTTAATTTTTTTTAATATGGATTTACTTACTCCCTCATTTGGCCTTATTATCTGGACGCTCCTGGTGTTTGTGATTGTCTTTTTTATCCTTAAAAAATATGCATGGAAACCCATTTTAAATTCATTAGGTGAAAGAGAAAAAAATATTTCTGACGCCATCCTTTCTACTGAAAAAATAAAAAAGGAAATGGAGTCGCTAAAAAATGAAAATGAGATTTTGCTAAATAAAGCCCGCGAAGAAAGATCACAAATGATGAGAGAAGCCAAAGAAACGCGGGATAAAATAATCGGCGAAGCCAAGGAGCAGGCAAAACAGGAAATGAACAAGATTATTGCCGATGCCCAGGCTGCCATTAACCAGCAAAAAATGGCGTCTATAACCGATCTTAAAAACCAGGTTGGAAATCTTGTGATAGAAGTGAGTGAAAGAATTTTGCGCAGGGAATTAAATAATAAAGAAGAACAGGAAAAATATATAAATCAGGTTGCGGCGAAGGTGGAATTGAACTAAGTCCTGCCAATAATAAATAAATTTTAAGAACAGAATGCAAAATCCACGTTTAGCGGAACGATATGCAAAAAGCCTCATAGATCTTTCGATGGAGCTTAAAGAACTTGATGCAGTGCATGATGATGTAGCATTGCTCCAATCGATATGTAATAAAAGCAGGGAATTTGTATTGATGCTTCACAGTCCTATTATTAATGCTGATAAAAAATACAAAATATTAATTGCTGTAACGGGAGATAAAATTTCGAAAATTACGCAAACCTTTATTAAACTTCTTAGCAAGTAAAAACCGGGAATCTAATCTGCCGCAGATTTTGTCTTCATTTCTTAATCAATACAACGTAATTAAAAATATTCACAAAGTAAAATTAACAACCGCAGTCGCAGTTTCTGAAGCCATAAAAAATTCTTTCATCGAAAAAATTAAAGCCGCGTCTTCAATAGAAAATATTGAACTTGAAACTAAAGTGAATGAACAGCTTATAGGCGGCTTCATGCTTGAGATGGACGGTAAATTAATAGATGCAACCATCCTGAGAGATCTGAATGATGTAAAAAAACAATTCGCCAATAACGATTACATTCATAAACTCAGGTAATTTCTTTTTGTTCCCTTCGCTGATTTCAATCTCTGAATAGTTAGAGGCATTTTTGCCATTTTATTCGACGGAATAGAATTGATCTCTCTCTGGCCATCAACTTTTTCCCAAATAATTTTCCCATTATTACTGCATTGAATAAGAATAATATTATGCGATAATGTTTTCGCAGGAGGAATGTTTTTTTCAAGGGGTATCAGCCGAAGCTGCCATAACTTATTGCCATGCGCCACATGAATCAATAATCTTCTCATTGTTAACCTTATCAATTCCTGCGTCAAATGGATTTGCTTCTACCAATGATCCATCAATAGAAAAAGCTTTATTATTTTTCCATGCCATTTTCCACTTTATATCAGCGGAAGAAGTTTCAACGTAAATAAAGTTTATCGTATCTCGTGCAGCCATTTCATTGCCATTCGGATCAACAGCAATATTTCCGGGCAAAACTTCTGTATAGGTTGCATATATATTTTTAAGAACGTTCTTTGATTGAGCACAGGAAACCAATGCCAATGTCAGCAGATAATAACAAAATATATATTTCAGATTTATCATGCGCAACTGCTGAAAAATATTAAATACTAAAAGCATTTTTTATGCAGAAAAACAACACGCCTTCAAAAAAAGTTCGTTTTAAAACAAAACGGTTTTTATCAAAAAACTTAACGTAACCTAAGAAAAAGTTCGTTTCAAGGCGAGACCTGTTTTATTTTCGTTTAACCGTCAGCGTTACTAACTAAAAAAGCCTGTTTCAACGCCAGGTTTGTTTTTTATAAGCTATTGTTTTATCACTTTGTTCACATAAATTTTACCATCAACTCCGCGCGCAGTAAATAAACGCCGGATGCCAGGTTTTTGCTGCTAACATCAATGATGAAATTATTTGAGCCTGCAAATTCTTTGAAATAAATCCTGGCGCCGTTGACGTTTATTAATTCAACTTTTACACTTTGTTTGAGGTAATTTTGCCAGCCTGATATTAATGGTGTTGTGAAACGGATTATTTTCTACCCACCAAATTTTGAGATATCCCTGAATTTTTAATTAAGATAGTTGAACTGTAAATAAATTTTCCGTCGATATCCACCATTTTTATTCTGTAATAATTAAATTCAGCCACCTGCGGATCATTAAAATTGTAATGTTTTACTGACTGCACTATTTCCCGCCGCACCGACCTTGCCTATTGAATCAAAGTTGGTTCCATCGACCGATTTTTGAATCTCAAAGTATTTTGAATTTTGTTCTGAGCTGGTTTGCCAGTTTAAGAGAATTTGTTTCCGTTAAAATGCCATCAAAGGAAAGCAGGGTGACAGGCAAAACAACATTTGGAGTAACCAGGAAAAATTTTGAAAAACCGGTAAAGGAAGCGGTAAATATGTAGCCGTTAGCGTAAGGAACAAATGTTGTAGCCGCAATAACCGTATTTGCTGCGGTCGCATCTGATATCGTGGCTGCATCGGTTTTTCCTATTTTTAAAGTTGACGGATCTTTCCCGCTAAGCTCTGCGGTGGTAAAATACAAACCAATATTATAAGAGGCTCCCGGATTTGACGAAGGGGTTATATCATAAACCTTTTCTGATATCATACCTGCATAAAAAGTTTGCCAGATATTTCCTGTTCCTGACAGCACTGAGCTCACGCATCCAAGATTGGCAGAAGCCGAGGAAAGACTATTTAAAATATTGTTGCCGGTATAAAAATAAAAATTACCAGGACTGCCAATGTATTCCGTTCGCGAACCGGTGGTGTCTATTAAATTGCCAAAGGCCGTAACCCCCAATGTTATTTGTGGCTTCTCACCCGATGGAAGGAAAAGTACATTGGTAAATGATGTGCTGCAATTAATACTGTCCTGGTATACAAGGTTACCTTGGGTGCGGAACTGCCATCGCTATAGCCGATCGTTCTGTCCGCAAGGTCCGTCGTGTCGGCGGTACCGTTATCATAACAAATTTCAATGGCGATGTTGCTGGTTCCATCCCATGCAAATGGAACATCTAACGTAAAAATATTGGAGCCGCTAACTGTCGCATAAGATGAAATTGATTTTACCGTTGTTGTCGCCACAGTATTTACCGTTGCGCCATTTACAAGATTGGCTACTGTTGTTAATCCCATTTTAATCTGGAGATTTTTATAAGGCCGAATGCTAAACTTAGCAAGATTAAATGAAACGCTGGTGATGTTGCCACTGCTTATTCCCGCAGCGGTTAATTCGCTGGCCAGGTATAACATTTGACTTCGCTGACTTGGCAATTTTGCATTGAACGGCGCACCTGCAGCCGTTGTGCCTAAATAGTAAGTTGAAGCACCGATGTTAAATGTGTTGGAAGCACCGGTTGATACAGGTGCGAAATCATTATCAATTATATTAAATGTGTACGACAGGCTGCTTGGGGCCGCCTTGGCAGTTGTTGATCCGCTGACAGTATAGTTCAAAGTAAAGGATTCTTTATTTTCAACTTCCGCATCATCATAAATGCGTATTGTAACTGGCAAAGGAGCTGATGAGCCGGCGCTAAAAGTTAACGTATTGGAAGGCGATGAAAAATTTCCATTGGTGGTGAAATCAAAATCAACACCCTGCGTGGCAGTTCCTCCCGGGGCAACGTTTAATGTCACATTTGCGTCGCCGGAAGGTGGCAAATCAATGGTCATATTAACGGTATAATCTTTATAATTCCTGCATCCTGTAGTGCCGCTCGTTGTTTCCACCTGGGTGTTGTATGCAGATGCAAATCTTATATAAGGAATAGTAAGCGGGATAGTCGCTGTCCATAAGCCACGGCCATGCGTAGCCGCAGCAACCGTTCCATCGCTTTTGCGGTATTTCAGCATATCAGTACGGACAATTGGAAATGATGCATCCTGCGTCCACACGGTAGAAGATCCGTTAATATTGTTAGTTTCATACACGCCCATTTCTGTGGCAATTATTGCCTTAGTGTTGTCATCAGGATAAAATATTGCCCAACGAACAGGGATATCAGGAAAATTACCGGTGACGTCTGTCCAACTGCCGCTGCCAGCAGTTTTTGTCATCCAAATATGGCTAACAGCACCATAATTAGAATAAGTAGCAATAAGATTGCTGTCATTGGTGCCGACCGCAACGCATGAAACTGTTGAACCCGGCATTCCCGTTCCGGTGATATCTGTAGCCACAGGACTTGCAGCATCCGCATTATCCACCTGAACAATTTTACCGCTTGATGTACCAAAAAAAACGCGGTTTGAAGTGTAGGGAGAGATTGATACGTTTCTTACATACCCGGAAAGGGCATTGATGGTGATGGGCGTAAATGTGCTTCCCGTTTGAGGATCTTCCCATCTGATATATTGATTGCTATTTCCACCGCAGTACATTTTATTATTTACATTATCATAATCTGTTGGGTTAATAAATTGACCAACCGAGCTCGAATAATTTACAGCAGTCCATGAAGCGCCACCATCGGTGCTTCGCCTGTAATTACTATAAACATAAGAGCCGAACTGATACTGCGGTTGATCCTGATCAATTTGCACAAAAGCACCATCCCCGCCGGTAACTTCGGTACTGCTGCCAAGACCTGCGTTGGTAAGTTGACTAACCCCATTGTCCTGCGCGCCCGCGAGAAAATAGTTCGGATTAGTTGGATGCATAACACAGGAATAGAACTGTTTCAATCTTAAGTTGGTATTCCTGTCTTTAAACGTAACCCCGCTATCTGATGAATAAAAAATGCCCCCGTCGCTGCCAACTAATACCTGGTTGCCGTTCCAGACAGCGGTTTGCTGATCCGCATGAATATAACTTAAAGAAGATCCAATCCAGGTAGATATCTGGGTCCAGGTATTTCCCCCATCAGTTGTTCTAAAGCAGTTTAAGCCTCCGGCAATAACCTCCTGCTCATTTGCGGGATTAACAGTCAAAGCGAGATTATACCACGCCTGCCCGCTGCTCAAATCATTAGTACCCGATGCTGCAGGAGGCGAAGTAGCTGTTGCGGCCCAGTTATTACCACCATCCATTGATTTATAAATTCTTGGAGTTTGGTATGATGAATTAGAAGGTAGGACATACAAAGTATTGCCGGCTACAGCCAATTCGCAATTATATTGAACATTAGGAAATGCTGTTGTTGGTGCCATCCAGTTAGCTGGTGTGACTGTTGCGGCACTATCCGTAAACCGATAACCAGGCGAGGCGCCATTATAATAACCACATACGATATGCAGCCTTCCCGTTTTGCTCAATTTCATATCGGTTACATTGGTATTGAGGCCTGCGGGTGTGATGTTGATCCATGTATTTCCGCCATCCTTTGAGCGCTCTATTCCCTTTGCGTTCCCTATTGTTGAAACATAAACATTCCCTAAGCTATCGCATACAATTTTAGAAACATTATAAAACGAAGTGGTATTAGGTAAAAGGCTCCATGTTGTACCATGATCCACGCTTTTCCATATACCACCACCTCTGACAGCGTCTGCATTATAAGTTTTTTCGCCGGTTCCGAAGTACATCGTATCCTTTGCTCCCAAAGGATCCTGGCAGATGCCGCCTATCGCCAGGTTTCCAAGAAAATCATTTATAGGTGTCCAAACAGCAGGAGAGGCCGATATATTTGTCGTTTTCCAGATGCCGCCGTCGATACCGCCCAGCCACACAGTATGATTGGTTGGGTCGGCAAGATCAACCCAAATGGCTCTTATCCGCCCGCTCGTGACCCCATTCCCGGCACGGGTATTTCCATTACTTGGACCTACCACATCTGCATTCGGCCCCCGCTCTGTCCAGGAAAGTGAAGAAACGCCTGTGGGTGTATTTAGCCGTAGCCGTCTTTGAGCTACAAGGTTTTGAAATGCATTCACTAACCTGTATTTAGGTATGTAACCCAGGGAAACATCTTTAGTCAGTTCAAACTCCATTTGCTGGGCCGCAAGAATACCGTCCTCGCCCGCCGCTTCGTCATCATCTTCAATTTTTATAGGATAAGCGTTTACGCTTCTGGCTTTGATCGTTGGCCTTGTATTTCTGTAATGAAAAAATCCCAGTGCTAAAATTATAGAACATAGGACAGCAAGGGAGATAAATAAAATTTTGGTCACAGGTTGGTTTTGAAAATAAAAGTAAGGTTTTTCAACCTGGATTTGAATTTATAATTAAATTTCCAGGAAATACTATGTTTACTCTCATTATTTATTTTGAAAGCTTGTATTCTAAATTCATCAAAAAAGATGATTTTAAGCTAACCATTTTTGTTTCTCCCCTTATCTTATTCTACCTTTGCACCTCGAAAAAAAAACTATTTTATGGTCGATATTAAACCTGATGAAATATCCGCGATATTACGAAGCCAGCTTACCAACTTTAATGTAGAAGCCAATCTTGAAGAAGTAGGAACCGTTTTGCAAATCGGCGATGGTATTGCCCGTGTTTATGGTTTGAATAATGTAAGTTCCGGCGAACTGGTTGAATTTGAAAATGGTGTTAAAGCTATTGCCTTAAACCTTGAAGAAGATAATGTAGGTGTGGTACTTATGGGCGACAGCGGCGACATCAAAGAAGGAGGTACTGTGCGCAGAACCGGGAAAATTGCTTCCATAAAAGTAGGTGATGGTTTGGCAGGGCGCGTTATAAATACGCTGGGAGAACCTATTGACGGACGAGGCCCAATAAAGGGTGAACTTTATGAAATGCCGCTCGAACGCAAGGCGCCGGGAGTAATATTTCGCGAGCCTGTAAAACAGCCTTTGCAAACGGGTATAAAGGCTATCGATGCGATGATACCTATTGGCCGCGGGCAGCGCGAACTGGTAATTGGCGACAGACAAACCGGCAAAAGCGCTATTTGCATTGACACCATTATTAATCAAAAAGAATTTTATAAAGCAGGTAATCCTGTTTACTGTATCTATGTGGCCATAGGCCAAAAGGCATCTACCATTGCTAACGTGATGAAAGTTCTTGAAGATAACGATGCGATGGCTTACACCACAATAGTTGCTGCATCTGCATCAGATCCTGCACCTCAGCAATTTTATGCTCCGTTTGCTGGCGCGGCTCTTGGTGAATTTTTCCGCGACACGGGCCGCCATGCATTAATTATCTATGATGACCTTAGTAAACAAGCTGTTGCCTATCGTGAAGTTTCTCTTTTGCTAAGAAGACCTCCTGGTCGCGAAGCTTATCCTGGAGACGTTTTTTACCTGCACAGCCGTTTGCTTGAAAGGGCTGCGAAAATTATTTCTAAGAACGAGATCGCTAAGAAAATGAATGATCTTCCGGAAAATATCAGGCACCTGGTAAAAGGCGGCGGGTCTTTAACTGCGTTGCCGATCATTGAGACGCAGGCTGGCGACGTGTCCGCATACATCCCTACCAATGTAATTTCCATTACAGATGGACAGATATTTCTGGAGGGCAATTTGTTTAATGCCGGAATACGTCCCGCAATTAATGTGGGTATCTCTGTAAGCCGTGTTGGTGGTAATGCACAGATAAAATCGATGAAAAAAGTTGCCGGAACACTTAAACTTGACCAGGCACTTTATCGCGAGATGGAAGCTTTTTCTAAATTTGGTGGCGACCTCGATGCTGCTACGAAATCTGTTTTGGACAAGGGTGCAAGGAATGTGGAAATTTTAAAACAGCCTCAGTTCAGTCCGTATCCCGTCGAGAAACAGGTTGCAATAATCTACCTCGGTACAAATGGTTTAATGAGCAGCGTTCCGGTTAAAAATATACGCGCATTTGAAGACCAGTTTTTATTGGAAATGGAAAACAAATTCCCCGAGATTTTGGCGGAATTTAAAAAAGGAAATTTACCGGAAGATGGAATCAAAAAAATGGTTGATCTGGCAAAAGAAATTATGCATCAGTTTAAATCATAAAAACATTATATAACAATTTTAAAAGGGAGATTTTTCTCCCTTTTTTTGTTTCAGGAAATAAAACAAATTAAAGTTTTAGACATCTGCATATCAGCTTAGCTTGTAATTTTTAGATGAAAAAATAATTAAAGAATGCTATTCGGAATTTTTTTATTTCAATTTTATTTATGATAGCAGCCATAATTATCCCGTATTCTTTCAAAGCAACTTAAATCCGCCTTGCGGATAAAAAAATTGTATTTTATTTAAACGTCTAACCTTATCCAAAATAATTTTTGACATTGACCTTTATTGAAGTTTTAATTGCATTTTTAAATTCAAAACGATTTACCGGTTTAAACAAAAATTATTGTACTTTGATGCGATTATTCAAATTTATTGCTTCCCCTTTCAATGTTTAAATATCCCTGCTTTTTAATTGTCCTTCTAAGTTTTCTTTCAGAGAAAACTTTTTCGCAAAACAAACTAATAACTTATTCAGATAAACATATTTCTTATGAAGGAAGAATACAATATTCAACCGATGCAGCAATACTAATGTGGCCGGGCACTTCCGTAACAATCAATTTTAAAGGAACCGGAATTTCAGGAATATTTAAAGACGCAGATACTTCCAATTACTACAATGTAATTATAGATCAGGACAGCATTTACAAATTGCAATTCGATACTGCAAAAAAAACCTACCTACTTGCTTCTGGGCTTCGCTTCGGTAAACATTCAATTCAGTTGTTTAAACGAACAGAATGGGATAAGGGAAAAACGTGGTTCTATGGATTTATTTTAGATAAAAAAAATAAGCCCTTAAAGAAGTCAAGCCTTCCAAAAAGAAAAATAGAATTTTTTGGGAATTCAATTACCTGCGGTTATGCGATCAATGATATCGAACACGATTCCCCGTTAGGCTATTATGAAGATAACTACGATGCTTATGCCGCAATAACAGCCAGGCATTTTAATGCGCAATACCATTGCACGTCAAAAAGTGGTATTGGAATTATGGTGAGTTGGTTTCCGTTGATCATGCCGGAAATGTATGATCGTTTAGATCCAACCGATTCAACAAGTAAATGGAATTTTTCAAAATATATACCTGATGTTGTGGTGATAAATTTATTTCAAAATGATTCCTGGATTGTAAAACTGTCGGAACAATGAGCAATTTAAAAACAGGTTTGGAACGGGCGCTCCGGATGAAAATTTTATTATAAATGCTTATAAAAATTTTGTGCAAAAAATAAGAAATGTATATCCCGCGGCACAAATTATTTGCATGCTGGGAAATATGGATATTACGCAGAAAGGTTCACCATGGCCGGGCTACGTTAAGAGCGCTGTTGAGCAATTGAACGATAAAAAAATCTTTACCTATTTTGCTTCGTATAAAGAAACTCCCGGCCATCCGAAACTGAAAGAACAAAAAATACTTGCAGATGGACTGATAGATTTTATCAATCAACATATCAAATGGTAAAGTTGATGAAGAGCGGATATTTCGTTATGGCAGAAAATTTCTATTGAGTGAAGCAGCGAAAATTGTGATGAAATATTTCATAACTTTTATCATGATTAATTTACATTTATAAAACGACCTGATATCGATCTTCATGATTTTTTTAAAATAAATTCTTAAAACAAACAGCATGAATTCACGTAGAAAATTTTTACAAAACTCAGCCGTAATGCTTGGCGGTAGCCTGCTGGCAGCATCAGTAGATAACAATGCTTTTGCAATTTTTAAAAACCGCATCGCTCCAAGTGACCAACTAAATATTGGCGCAATTGGTATCAACGGAATGGGCTGGGCCGATGTAACAGCGGCCTTAAAAATTCCCGGAGTAAATCTTGTTGCTGTTTGTGACATAGATAAAAATGTCATTGAAAAAAGACTTAATGATCTCAGCACTAAATTGAATAAAGATGCTTCCAAAGTAAAAAAATACAACGACTACCGGAAGCTGCTCGATGATAAAGATGTAGATGCGGTTGTTATCGGAACTCCCGATCACTGGCATGCGCTGATTATGATGCACGCATGTATGGCCGGGAAAGATGTTTATTGTGAAAAGCCTGTTGGCAATTCAATAGACGAATGCAGGGCGATGGTAAAAGCGCAACAGAAATATAATAAAGTAGTGCAGGCAGGCCAATGGCAACGCAGCCAGCAACATTTTAAAGACGCTGTTGATTATGTACAAAGTGGCGTGTTGGGAAATATAAGAACCGTAAAAGTATGGTGCTACCAGGGATGGATGAAACCCGGTCCCGTTGTTCCTGATACAGCGCCTCCTAACGGAGTGGATTACACGATGTGGCTTGGACCGGCGCCCACGCGAACTTTCAATTCCAGCCGTTTTCATTTTAATTTTCGTTGGTTTTGGGATTATGCCGGAGGTTTAATGACCGATTGGGGCGTGCATTTATTGGATTATGGATTGCTGGGAATGAAATCGCCAACGCCTAAATCGGTATCTGCATTAGGTGGCCGTTTTGCTTATCCTGAATTATACGAAGAAACGCCTGATACGCTTACAACCTTGTATGAATTTGATGGCTTTAATATGGTCTGGGATTCCGCTATGGGAATAGATAACGGCTCGTATAACCGCGATCACGGCATTGCCTACATTGGCAATAACGGTACATTAATTTTAAATCGCGGTGGCTGGGAAGTGATCGAAGAAAAGCAAAGCAAAAACAAAGTAAGCAAACCTTTTGCGCCCTCCACCGATAGTGGTGTAGACAAACATTGGGAGAATTTCGTCAGTGTTATCAAATCGAGAAAAATGGAGGATTTGCATTGTCCTATACAAGCCGGCGCACATGTGGCTACGGTTGCACAGATGGGAAACATAGCATATCGCAGTGGAAAGAAATTGGAATGGGACCCGGTAAAAGAACAATTTACTGACAATGAGATAAATGAAAAATATATGATGAAGGAATATCACAATGGATATAAGCTGCCCGATGTCTAAAGCAAATTTTTAAGCATTGAAAAACCAAAATCCTTCAAATCCTGTTTCTTCATTTCTTATTCAGTAAGCAATTCGTTTCATTACAGGTAAATTTAATTTGCCAGGAAGTCTGCATCGTTTTTTAATTTTTTTTCCCAAAAAAGCGGGTTGTAAAAAATATAGTGCTATCCGGGCGTTTCGTCAAATCCAGAAGATTAGGATGATTTACATGAAAGCAATAAAATTTGAACATGGACCTTTCTTTTGAGGCAAAAAATAATCGTTTATGCTATACTGTTATAAATGTAAAAAAAATATTAAAATTCATATAGCAGAAAATTTTCTTGGCAGATAAAAAAAAGGTCGTTCTTTTCTGCTAAATAAGTAAATTAATAATCAGGATACTAAAAATGGCTAATTGTTAACCACCATCAGTTTGCATTTCAATGTCGCAAGACTGCCAACACCCAGCTTTTACAAATTGCCGCTGAATTAATCGTTATACGTTTCATAAGAATTGAAACATTAAAATTTTTATTGTTCCCATTTAAGAAAAATGTATTTTAGGCCTCGTTTTGAAAAAACTTGCTGCTATATTATTAATCTTTCTCTTCCTGTTTAACCTTTTTGGTTATAGGATTTTCTTTTATTATGCCCAGCATCAATCCGATATAAATCTGGAAGAAAATCTTGATAAAAATAAGTACAATGAAAATGAACTTATCAGCCTGACTATTCCCTTTCCAATGCCCTATCAGCACAACTCTGACGGCTTTGAACGTTTTGATGGCGAGATTACTTTAAAAGGTAAAATTTACAAGTATGTAAAACGAAAATATCTCGATGGTAATATGATATTCCTGTGCCTGCCTGATTATAATAAGATGCAGCTTGAGGCAGCCAAAAATAACTATGTAACAAATAATAGTGATGCGCAGAACAACACTGCAAACAATCACGAGAATTCAAAACCGGTAAAGGGGAAAAATCTTTCCGTTGACTATTATCAAAATTTCCAGGAATTTATCATTGCTTTTTATGATGTTTCACTTACACCTGCTTTCTTGAACCAGGTTTCTGATTTAATAAACGCTCTTCACAGTTCTCCCGAGCAACCGCCGGATATGGCATAATCCCTTTAGTCTCTTAATTATTTCAGAAGGCAATAATTTATTGCTCTCATTGTCTTTGATACATTTTATTGATAATGTATCTATAAAGAAAACCTGTTTTCATTATAATTAATATTTATACAATGCCATACATTCCTTTGGAGGAGCACCTGCCTGGTATTACAGGATTATTAGAATATCGGCAGGATGCCGGTGCGCCCATTCGTGAATTAACGCAAATTTTACTGCGCGGGCCATCAACATTAACTGAAGGCGAACGTGAATTAATTGCCACGGTCGTATCAAATAAAAACGAGTGTAAATTCTGTACCGCTGCCCATACGGCCGCTGCTGACCTGTTACTGGGCGAAGAAGAAACTTCAGCAAAAGTGAAAAATGACATTTTGAGTGCACCGGTAAGCAATAAGATGAAGGCTTTATTAACCATAGCATCGCAGGTGCAGGTAAGCGGAAAGAATGTAACGGTTGAGGCTATACGAAAAGCGAAAGATGATGGAGCTACTGATGTTGAAATTCATGATACAGTTTTAATTGCTGCCTTGTTTTGTTTATACAACAGGTATGTAGATGGACTGGCAACGGTAACGCCTGCTGATCCTTCTTTTTATAAAAGCCTTGGTGAACGGTTACAACAACATGGATACAATCGGTTGCCGAAGGGATACGATCATTTAAAAAAAACCGCAGAGTAATGGATACCACTACAATAAATACAAAACGAACATCAAAAAGTGTGTCCGTGGGCGCCCATCCTTCAAAGTACGCACTTGCTGCTGCATTTATTATCTGCTTTATAAGCATCATGTTCAGCGGAATTGCTTCCATGCTTATGTCGGTTTATTTGCCTGTGGCAGTAAAAGATCTTTTAGGAAATGTGGCCGAAAAGAAATTGAATAATGTAGGCGCTTTTATTAATTCCGTATTTATATTCGGAAGTATGTTCGGCGGCTTTGCCTGGGGATTTATTTGTGATAAAATCGGTCGTTCAAAAGCTGTTATACTTTCCACCGCATTATATGGATTATTTACTGTGCTCACAGCGCTTTTATCTTCCTGGTTACTGGTAGGTGTTTACAGGTTTATGACCGGGTTTGGAGTTGGCGGTGTAATAGTAACAACCAATATACTGATAGCCGAATTATGGCCGGAGAAGAAAAGAGCAGTTGCGTTGGGTATCGTATCGGCCGCTATGCCTGTTGGCTTTATTGCTGCGGGCGCAATGAATAATCTACTAACGGACTGGCATATGGCTTTTTTAACCGGTATTGTTCCACTTGCGTTGGCTATCATAGCTATAATAATTCTACCGGAATCACCTTATTGGAAGCGTAATAAACAGAAAACGGATATCCCTCATAATTTCAGCAATAACTTATTTAATTCCCGCCATAAGAAAAACCTGGCTTCAGGTTCAGTTATTTTTGGTGCAATGCTGATTGGTTTATGGGCTGTTTTTTCCTGGGCGCCTACGTGGATACAAAGCATTACAGGCGATAATACACAAGCAAAAGACCTGCGTGGGCTGACCATGATGGTTTTAGCCATTTCAGGCCTGGGCGGAAGTATTGTATCAGGATGGATTGCAAATACTATCGGACTTCGCAAAACAATGATCATGTGCTTTGGAGCATGCTTCATCATGACGTTTGTTGTATTTAAATTAAACACTATTGTTTCTTCTTCCACATTTATTGAAATGGGAATTCTCGCCTTTTTCTTCGGCATAAGCCAGGGAGCATTATCGGTATATATACCACATTTATTTCCGACGGCCGTAAGAGCTTCAGCAACCGGTTTTTGTTTTAATATAGGCAGATTGTTTACTGCAACAGTTGTTTTTTTTATAGGTACGCTTGTAATTTTTTTAGGCGGATATGGCAACGCGATTTTTATTTTCTCGTTCATTTTTTTAATCGGGCTGGCGACAACTTATTTTTCAAAAGACAAATCAGAAGCAGACACGATCGCTTTGAATTCTGCGATACTAAATGATAATTATTAATCTAAAAAATTAAAAATTTATGGCACATATAAAAGTTCCCGAAGGCGTTCCGGGTATAAGAAGTTTTGTAATGTTCAGGCCCGAAACAGGCAAGCCTTTATATGAACTGGCACAAGTTTTACTAAGGGGCGAATCTCCGTTAAGCGAAGCAGAAAGAGAGCTGATAGCTGCTTATGTATCCAAAAGTAATGATACCATGTTTTGTATGATGAGCCATGCGGCTGCATCACGTGAATTATATAACGATAACAGGCATATTGTAGATGACGTATTAGAAAATATGGAGCAATCGCAAGTGAGCGATAAAATGAAAGCCCTGCTGAATATTGCCGGAAAAGTACAGATACTGGGGAAAGAAGTTACTGAAGAAGACATTGCAAAAGCAAGAAAGCAAGGTGCAAATGACAAAGAAATTCATGATACGGTTTTAATTGCGGCTGCTTTCAGTATGTTCAACCGTTATGTTGACGGGCTTGCCAGCTTCACTCCAACAGATCCGGAAAGAATATGAAGAAATGGGAAAACGCATGGCGGAGAAGGGATATGCGCAACCCCCAACCACTAAAGGAGATTAATAAAAAAACGCTTAATTAAAAAAGATAAACAATGAAAACAGAATTTATAAACAAATTTAATTATTCCCCTTCAGGGGATAGGAGCAAGGCCTTTATAAACTTGCAAAATGATTTTCCAGGCATAAGAGGCCCGATGGCTTATAGTCCTGAAACAGGCAAAGCACTCAATGAACTTGCAGAAGTTTTACTGCATGATGATAACAATTCACTTACAAGAGGTGAGCGCGAATTGATTGGTGCTTATGTATCATCACAGAACGATTGCTTCTATTGCCAGAATGTACATGGAGCATTGGCTCAGCATTATTTTCAATGCGATATGCAGTTTATTGATGATATAAAAAAGGATTATCAATCAACTCCAATTTCACCCAAATTAAAATCATTATTAAGCATTGCAGGCAGTGTTCAAAAAGGCGGCAAGTATGTTACAGCCGAACAAATACAACATGCCAGAGATATTGGCGCTACTGATAGGGAAATACATGACACAGTTTTAATAGCGGCTGCTTTTTGCATGTTCAACCGTTATGTTGACGGGTTAAATACCTGGGCGCCGCAAGACAGGCAGGTATATGTTGATCGTGCAAAAATGCGCGCAGAAGATGGCTATGCAAATATTGATCTGAATAAATAAAATTTAAAAACGTACATATGGCTTATATTAATGTAGATAAAAATTTACCGGGTATCAGGTCCTTAATGGCCTTCAGCCCTGATACTGCAACGCCAATGGGGGAACTCGCGAACTCACTGTTACGCACAAACGAAGGATTAAGCATGGCAGAAAGAGAACTGATCGCCGCACATGTTTCTTATCTCAATGATTGTTTTTATTGCCAGCAATCGCATGGCGCTATTGCGGCCTGCTATTTAGATGGAGATAATGAGTTAGTTGAAAAGGTAAAAAAAGACCATCAGCATGCAAATATTTCCAATAAATTAAAATCATTATTAACCATTGCCGGAAGTGTACAAAAAGGCGGAAAGTATGTAACGGCCGAACAAATAGAAGCGGCAAAAGATCTTGGCGCTACAGATAAAGACATCCATGATACAGTGCTTATTGCCGCTGTTTTCTGCATGTTCAACCGCTATGTTGATGGGCTTGCAGCAGATACACCGACAGATCTTTCCTCCTATCCTTTAAGAGCAAAACAGATCGCTGAAAAAGGCTATGGGAATTATATTTTTTCAACCAAACAACCAGCTTCTGAAAACAAGGAAATATAAATTTTACCATAAAATTTTTTTAAACATCAAATCAAAACAATGAGAAAAAGATTGCATTTTTTTACAACCGGGATATTCATGTTATTATTCCCGTGCGCTCTTTTCGCGCAGAATAAAACAGTTACAGGTTCTGTAACAACACTAAACAACATTCCCGTACCAGGAGCTACTATCAGCGTTAAAAATTTTTCACAAGCTGTGTCATCTGATGCCAATGGAAAGTTTACGCTGTCAGCTCCTGACAATGCTGTTTTTATTATCAGCGCTTCAGGCTATAAAACACAAACTATAAATTCCGCAGGTATTTCAGAACTCCAGATAAAATTAGCCGAAGATGTATCAAGACTGGATGAAGTAGTCGTAACCGGCTTATCCACTACGGTTAAAAGGAAAAATCTGGCGAATGCAGTAACAGTTATAAGTGCTAAAGAATTGAATGGTACTGCACCTGCACAAACATTTGACGGAGCACTGGAAGGGAAAATTCCCGGAGCATATATCAATGCCAACTCCGGCGCTCCCGGTGGTGGTATCTCAGTGAAATTAAGGGGAGTAACTTCAGTATATGGCAATACTCAGCCGTTATATGTAGTGGATGGTGTCTTTATTGATAACTCTTCTACTTCGGCGGGCCTAAATGCGGTAACATCTGCTGCGACTGGCGGTTCACCGACCTCAAACCAGGATAATCCATCCAGCCGTATTGCAGATATTCGCGCTGAAGATATTGACAATATAGAAATATTAAAGGGAGCTTCCGCTGCTGCAATCTATGGATCGAAAGCCGCTGCCGGTGTCATTATTATTACTACCAAAAGAGGCAAGCAAGGCAAAACAAATATTTCTCTTTCGCAAGATGTTGGCTTTATAAAACCAAGTAAGCTATTAGGCGTAAGAACTTTTACTGCTGACAGGGCAGCAAGTTTATCATCAGACAGCGCTACTTCAGCAGCCTTACGCCAGGAATTTATAGATGCACAATCCAAAGGGCAGATATATGACTATGAAAAAGAAATATATGATAACACCGCTTTTTTAAGGAATACTGTGTTAAGCATGAGTGGCGGAACTGAAAAAACCGGCTTTTATTTTTCTGTTGCTCAAAAAGATGAAGGTGGTATCGTAAAACGTACGGGTTATAATAATACGAGTGTGAGACTAAACCTTGATCACAAGATCACAGATAACATTAAAATAGGGATCAGTACTAACTATATCAATTCTTCGGCAGATAGGGGTCTTTTTGGAAACGATAATGCAGGTGTTACAACGGGCATTGCATTATCATCTACTCCTGATTTTGCGCAACTCCATCCTGATGCTAACGGCAATTATCCCAATAATCCTTTTGCCGCATCTAACCCTTTGCAGACAATTGCATTGATGCGCAATAATGAATCTGTTAACCGGTTTATTACAGGAGCTAATCTGGATGTTACTTTGCAGAAAAGTACTAAGAGCACTACTAAATTTATCGGAAGAGGCGGCTTCGATTTTTATAATCTGCAAACCAGTGTATTGTTTCCAGGTATATTGCAATGGCAGGCCATAAATAAAGGCACTTCTATACAAGGCTTTACCAAAAGTTTAAGCACTAATTATATTTTGTCGCTTGTAAATACTTTTACTCCTTCCGATAAACTATCCTTTACGACTTCCGGAGGTATTACGCAGGAAACAGGAGATTATAATAATCTGCTTAATGTAGCCACGCAACTTATTGCCGGGCAATCAAACGTAGACCAGGCGGGCGCTTTAAATGCCACGCAGCTTCGGACCAAGTATCTGAATGGTGGAATATTTGTACAGGAAGAAGCCAATATAATTGATGCCATTACACTTACTGCCGGCGTACGCTTCGACAGATCAAGCAATAATGGAGATGTTGCCAAATATTATACCTATCCTAAAGCAGGCATTTCATGGAACCTTACCAATATGGGTATCTTAAAGGAAGGCCTGTTTGAGAATATAAAACTGCGGGCAGCGTATGGCGAGGCAAACAATGTGCCTGCTTATGGGAGCAAGTTTACTTCTTTAGTAGTTTCAAATATCAACGGCTATCCCGGCCTTATCGTAAACACACAGGAAGGCCAGTCAGACATTAAGCCTGAGAGACAAAAAGAATTTGAAACAGGTTTGGATTTTAGCCTCTTCAAAGGAAGGCTTGGATTTGAGCTTACCTATTATAATAAAACTATTGATGACTTTTTAATGCTGACGAACCTGCCTTCATCATCAGGATATTCAACGAAGTGGCTCAATGCCGGTAACCTTCGTAACCGTGGTGTGGAATTGGGAATGAATGCAAGACCGGTGCAATTGAAAAACGTAGTATGGAATACTTCTTTAAACTTTTGGCTAAACCGTTCGTTGGTAACCAAATTTATCATTCCTCCTGTACCACAAGGTTCATTCGGTTATGTATTGGGTTCTTTCCAGATAGAACAAGGTAAATCTGCTACGCAAATTCTTGGTCTTAATGGAGCAGGTGGCGTTTCAGTATTGGGTAATGCAGAGCCAAAGTTTCAAATGAACACGTATAATGAAATTACCTTCTTTAACAAACTAAGTCTTCGCTTCTTAATACACTGGAAATACGGCGGTCAAAATGTTAACCTTACCAGTCTTGAAAATGATTTTGGCGGCACCAGTGCTGATTATGATAAAGTAACCAATAAGCTTGGCGTGCCTGATGCAGTTTACAGGATCATGCAGATAGGATCAGATGCACATGAATTTGTACAAACCTCGTCTTACCTGAAGTTTCGCGAGATAGGCTTGTATTATACCTTCAGCAACTTACATGTCTCTTTTATAAAATCAGTAAAGGTAGGTGCGTCATTAATAATTACTTCACCATTACAAAGTATAAGTCCTACGATCCTGAAGTATCTAATTTCGGAACGGGCTTTTCAACCGGTGTGGATGTAGATCCTTATCCAAGTACCAAGCGTGCAAGCCTCAACGTTTCATTTGATTTTTAATTTTTAAAATAGTAAAAGTTATGCAAAAACATATTAATATATATAGCATCCTGTTTCTCGTCATTATGGTACTGTTCACCTCATGTAAAAAAGATTATGGAGATTTAAACAACGCAACCGTTGAAGACTTTTTGAAGAATGCTTCCGAAAGTGAGCTGAACAACCTGGTAAGCGGCACCGAGTCTGGCATGAGGAACGCCATTAATTTTTATCTTGATGATATAGGAACCATTGGAAGAGAAATGTATCATTTTTCTAACTCGGAGCCACGCTATGTTACTGACCTTCTTGGCGCCAGCAATGCAACACTTAGCGGAAGTAATTTTTATATTACAACGCCATGGGCTGCACGCTACAGAGTAATTAAAAATTGCAATGTTCTTATACAGGCTGCTACTAATTCCACATTAATTACTTCGAGCGCAGAAAAGTGGGTATCTTGGTTTTGCAAGAACCATTAAAGCTTACCAGCTATTAATGAATTTAAACCTGACAGATTCCAACGGTATCCGGATAGATGTTGCCGATCCTGATCATCTGGGTCCCTTTGTAAACTATACTGCCGGTTTAGCTGCTATTACTGCTCTCCTTGACTCGGCAAAAACTGATTTCAGCACTGCAACTGTTTCCTTTCCTCTTGCCGGTTTCGGAAGCTTTAGCGATGCAGCGGGCCTAACGCAGTTTAACCGTGCTCTGGCTGCAAGAGTAAGTGTGTATCAGCAAAACTGGCAAGCTGCATTGGATGATCTTAACGCATCTTTCTTCGGGTTAACCACCAGCTTTACTACGGGTGTTTACCATGTTTTCGGAACCGGTTCCGGCGACCAGCTTAACCCCGTTTTTATTCCGCAGAACCAGACAGGAGAAGTAAGAGTGGCTCATCCATCTTACGCTGCCGATATTGAACCCGGAGATGACAGGATCAATAAAGCCACCTTACGTACCTCAACAGCATCCATACCGTCAGGCCTTAGCAGCAACAGGGATGTGTGGGTCTACACTTCAAGCACAGCACCCATACCTATCATAAGAAATGAAGAATTAATTCTTATTTATGCGGAGGCAAATATTCAATTGAGTCATTTAGATAGCGCAGTAGCAGCCATAAATATTATCAGGAACGGACATGGACTTGGTAATTATTCAGGTGCTCTAACACAGGCTGCTTTGATTACTGAAATGCTAAAGCAAAGAAGATATTCTTTGTACTTTGAAGGACACCGCTGGATTGACCTGCGGAGGTATAATCTTTTAAATACTTTACCGCTCGACAGGCCGGATGATAATGTGTGGACAGAATTTCCTTTACCGGTAACGGAACAATAATTATAAAAAAACCTGGCAGAATTTAAAACCTGGCAGGTTTATAAATTTTTTTTTATGAAAGGTTGGCTACTTACCATTGGTTTACTTTGGTTGATTGCAATTGAAATATTGCGTGTATATTTTATTATGCCATTTCCCGGCAGTCAAAAAGCAAACACCATTGATATTGCATATTTTATTGACAGGAATATATCATGGTTAAGGTTGATTGGGTTTGCCGTTGTTATCATTCCATTAATAAGCATTCTAAAGAACAGTAGGCGATGGAAGAAAATTATTGTAATACTGGTGCTGATATTCTATGGCATTATTGTTTATGCATTCAATTTTAAATTTCTTGCAGATAAAATGTTTTATCAGCCGAAAAATAAATTACTGGTAAGCGCTCAGGCCGATACAACTAACAGGAAGCATCTAATCATTGGTGTTGCAATTAATAACGAAGCAAAGGCTTACCCGATTGAAGTGATCGGATATCATCACCAGGTGAGAGATACTATTGGCGGCGAACCTGTAATGATAACTTATTGCACCGTATGCAGAACAGGCAGGGTATACAGCCCGTATTAAATGGGAAATTGCAGAATTTCAGATTAGTTGGTATGGATCATTTCAATGCCATGTTTGAAGATGAAGCGACAAAAAGCTGGTGGCGGCAGGAAAGCGGCGAAGCTATTGCCGGTAAACTAAAGGGAACATCATTAAAGGAAATTCCATCGCAGCAAATGGCGCTTGGCGACTGGCTTATACTACATCCTGATAGTTATGTATTGCAGCCAGATTCAAACTACAAAAAAGATTATGCAGATTTAAAAGGCTATGATGAAGATACATTAAAAAGTGGTTTGGAAAAACGTGATAGTGCTTCCTGGAAAAAGAAATCATGGGTAATTGGCGTGACTGCAAACAATGAAACAAAAGCTTATGATTGGAATGCTTTGGCAAAGAAAAAAATGCTTGAAGATTCTTTTGCGCATGTGCCGCTGTTACTAACTATGAGCGATAATGAAAGAAGTTTTTATATCCTGGACCGTAACTCAAAGAATGGTGTGCTGAATTTTACATACGATAGCACAACGCAGGTTTTGCATGATGATAAAACCAATTCCGTATGGAACATTAATGGTGCTTGCATTGAGGGCACAATGAAAGGCACCCAATTAAAAATGGTTCAGTCTTACCAGGAGTTCTGGCATTCGTGGAGCACCTTTCATCCGAATACAATAAGGTATAATTAATAGCAGGCTTTTAAAAATTGGTTTATGAATACATGCAAAAAAATTCTTTTACTCTGCAATGTAGGATTTTCATTGTGTTGAAAATTCATTCAACCCTGATGTTACAAAATATACTTTTCCCTTACTTAATTCGTCGCCGAAGAATTGATGTTTTTTTGACTTAACTGGCGGCCCAAATTAAAAAAGCCCATAAACACCAACTTTCACGAACTTTTATTTTTGAAAGAAAGTGCTAACGAAGGATCACAATTCAGCGCCAGCTTGGTCGGGATGACTGGATTCGAACCAGCGGCCCCCACGTCCCGAACGTGGTGCGCTACCGGGCTGCGCTACATCCCGAATTATTGGAATTTACATAAATATTTTTTTGCTAAAATAAAACGATTTACAAAAAAGCTAAGGAAAATACCCGCGTATTTCGTCGCTACATTTTTAACATTTGTCTCATTTTAAAAATTTTGCATTTTCTATGAATTAGGTTTGTCTCCGTAAAAAAAATACCATGAAGCATTTACTATTTCTAGCGGCAATCGTCCTATTTTCCATAACCGCCTCAGCCCAGTTTCCGGCAGGAAATGCCAAACCCGGCCAAGACATGCCGAACCTCGGCCACATTTTCGGCAAATTAAAAGATAGTGCAGGAAAGCCTGTAGAAGGCGCATCTGTATTAGTGCTTCAAACCAAGTTTGACACTACGACAAAAAAATCTAAAGCCATCTTAATAAAAGGCGCACTAACCGGTAGTAATGGCGAGTTTGATTTTGAAGCGTTGCCTATTATGGGAGTAAAAATAAAAATATCTGCGACCGGATTTAAAGAGTTGCAAATGCCCATACAATTCCTGGATCTCTCAAAAATGCCGAAGCAAAGCCAACAGGCACCAGGCGGCTCCATGCCAGGTGCGACTGCAATGCCTTCTTTTGATAAAGACCTTGGAAACCTTGAGTTGAAAGCAGATGCGGTGCAATTACAAGGGGTAACGGTTACCGCCAATGCACCTACTTTAAAAATGGACATAGATAAAAAAGTGTTTAATGTCGATAAAAATATCGTAAGCGTTGGCGGAACCGCGGTTGATGTAATGCGCAATGTGCCGTCAGTTCAGGTGGATATTGACGGAAATGTGAAGCTGCGCAACGCTTCTCCTCAAATTTATATTGATGGAAGACCAACGACGCTCACGCTGGATCAGATACCTGCCGATGCTATTCAAAGCGTTGAAGTAATAACCAATCCGTCTGCAAAATATGATGCAAGTGGTGGTAATGCAGGTATCCTGAATATTGTTTTGAAAAAAAATAAGAAGTCCGGTTATAACGGCAATGTTACAGCTGGTGTGGACAGCAAAGGTGGCTTCAATGGCGGCGGCAGTTTCAACGTGCGCCAGGGGAAATTAAATATTTCAGCCTCTACTTTCGCAAACGGAATGCATAACAGGGCTACCGGCACGACGAACCGCGTGACATTCGGCAATGATCCAACGCATGTATATCAAACAAACATAGATAAAACAACGGGTGCGTTTATATTTGGAAGATTAGGCCTTGACTATTTTGTAAGTAACAGAACAACCATTTCCCTGGCAGGAATAAAGGTGCATGGACAGTTTAAGCCAAATTCCGACATCACCACGGACAGCCTGGATAATAATGATGCTATCTATAATTTTGCTGATCGTACAACAATAGGTTCAAGAACTTTCAACGCAAATGGGTTACAATTCAGCATGGTGCATAATGCAGTAAAGGAAGGGGAACAGATCACCTTCGATGGCAATTTCTTTTCGGGTAAGAACAACAGTAATTCGATGTATAACACCAGCAGTTACCTGGCTGATAAAACCTTTACCGGTCAATCTTTGGAACAACAATTATCTGCCGGTAGTAATCAATTTTTAACGATACAAAGTGACTATGTAAACCCGCTGACGAAAAAAACTAAACTGGAAGCTGGTGTTAGGGCACAAATTAGAAATACAACTAACGATAACGACATTTTTGTAGGTCAAACTACTGATAACCTCGTGAAAATTCCAAACCTGACAAACAATTACAAAAACACAGATAATGTGCTGGCGGCTTATACAGATATTACCAGCGCAATCGGAAAAGATTTCGGTTATCAAATAGGATTGCGCGCAGAAAGAAGCAACTACAATGGTGAACTAACCAATACGGGACAAGCGTTCAAAAACTCGTACCCGGTGAGTCTCTTCCCTTCGGTGTTTCTAAGCCAAAAGCTGAAACATACCCAGGAATTACAACTGAATTATTCCAGGAGAATCAACCGTCCCAATTTCTTTCAGCTAATACCTTATTATGATTTCAGCGACAGCCTGAACATAACAAAGGGTAATCCTAACCTGGTGCCTGAGTTCACCAATTCATTGGAATTCTCTTACAGTAAAACTTTTAAGAATAATAACAACCTGCTGTTTTCTATCTACTATAAACATAGCACCAATCTTATCACGAGATATCTTGATACGGAGCTTATCAATAATCAAAATCTTTTGGTGAACAGCTACATTAATGCCGAATCAAGTTATAGCTATGGCGCCGAACTAACTTCGGTGAACAATATTAAAAAATGGTGGGATGTAACGACAAACATAAATGTGTATAATGCAAAAATAAACACCGGCAATGTACCCAATGCCACCAACCAACCTGCTTTACTAAGTTGGTTTGGTAAATTGAACAACAATTTTAAGCTAAAAAATAATTTCACTATACAGCTTTCAGGGAACTATCAAAGTAAAACAAATCTCCCAGTAAGCCAAAACCAGGGAATGATGGGACCTCCGGGCATGCAGGCGCAAAGCTCATCGCAGGGTTATATCAAATCTTCATGGTCGGCAGATGTTGCAATAAGAAAAGCATTCCTTAAAAACCAGGCTGCTGCCATATCTCTCAGCATGAGCGATATTTTCAGAACCAGGATCAGCGAGCAAATTTCGAGTAGTCCCGGCATTTTCTACCAGGATTATTATCGCTTGAACAATCCTCAAATGGTGAGACTTACTTTTTCATACAGGTTTGGCAAAATGGATATGTCACTTTTCAAACGCAAAGACACTAAAAGTTCAGGCACACAAGACGCGATTCAAATGGGCGGCCAATAAAATATAATCGTAGTAAATCCGGCCTGGCATTATCTTCATTTGATTTTTATCACGATCAGGAAAGAGAAAGATTGGCTCAATGGTCAATCTTTTTCTTTTTAAAATTCAACAGGTATTTCTATAAATTACAAGATGCCTTTTCGGCGGGTAATTGTATAAACCTGGTTAACCTTTATCTTACAGCTTCAATATATTCACTCACGGTTTGTGCAAATAAATCAGGCTCACTGTTCATAGGAATATGGCCGGACTTTGTCATAATTACTAAATGCTTATAGGCAGAGCCAAGATTATTAAGTGCATGAACTCCCGAACCAAACGGAACTGTAAAATCATATTTACCCCAAATCAGCAAAGATGGAATGGTGATTTTGTATAACTGATCTGTGAAGGTTTCTGGTTCTAATGATTGCAGAAATTTTCTTCCTGCCGCTGAGCTATTCAGGTAATAAAGATTTATCCCGTAACTTATCGGGGAAGATTCAGAGAAATAATCTATCGCAGTAGAAGTGTGATTGATATCTACATAATCTTCGGCCTGCGCTGCATAAATATCAGTTTGCAGATCTACATCCAGCGACAAATTAGCCGGATGGCTGTTACAATAATTAACGATCGGGGTCCATTGCTGCACATTGTTTCCTTTTGCTATTTCCGAAGTCCCTGTATCAATAAGCATTTGCCTCTCGAGCGTATTACTTTCAGGATAATCATGCGCTCCATCTACTTCTATCCATCCACGGATATTTATTTGGTTGTCGTTTTTTACCAGGAAGCCACTACCGAGCAATCCGCCGAAACTATGCCCCATTAAAAATATTTCCATATCATTTCCATATCGGTATTTGATTACAGACACTAACTTTTCCAAATCATCGATCATCTGGTTCAGGGTAAGGTTTGAATAATTACTATTGCCGGCAGCCGCTCCGGCATCCCGCTGGTCCCAATAAGCAACAGAATAGTTTTTCCATAGCTGGTCTGTCTGATAACCGGCATATCTATACGATCCATCGCCCGGTCCACCATGTAAAAACAAGATCATTACCTTCGATGCCGTATTGCCTTTTACCCATACCGGCATATCTGCACCGGCATTGCTTAGCCAAAAAATTTCATTCGCATTGGTTGATAAATGCACCGCATCTTTTTTGCAACTTGCAAATAGTATAATTATTAATAAAATTGGCAGTAGTCGCTTCATTTATTTTCTTTTTGATCAATTCTTTTTTGCCTTACAGAAATATTAAACTTATTAAAGTGATATGTAAAGGTAAATAAGGCGGAAAGATGTGGTAGAATGAAGCTGTTGTAAGGATACTGAATCCAAACAAAAGGCCTTATTTCCATGGTGAAGGGCTTTGGAGATGTGCTCTTTTGAAAGTCATGGCCGAATACTGTCGAAAAACCTGCTGTGGCATAGTATCGTCCAAAATTATTCTTTTCGTGTACGCCTCCGTTAGCATCTACCGTATAAACAATACCATCATAAAAAGTGCGCAACACACCGGCGCTAATAAGCCATTCAAAGTAATAAGGTCTGCTTTTGTAATAACGGATACCTATCGATTGAAAAAAATACAAGCCGCTGTTATTAAACGGGTACCTGTAAAGACCTAAATCAGTCGCCAGGATTTTATCGTGATAACTTTTTTCTTGACCCCTTTTCCTTTGCGCAATTATTATTTTACTTTTTATGGGAAAATTAACGCCGCCCGATGCGCCGAAGCTTTGAGGAAAATCATAAAAAAAAGACGAAGAAATATGGATAGGCATCTCAAGATTATACGAACTATCCTGGGCGCTGAGACGAAAACTAAAAAGCAACGCCATGAAAAACAAATTGAATAAAAACCGGAATTGATTGGCTGACATGTTGTCCTAATAAAACAAATGTAAGATACCATCATATCAGAATCAATCTCCCATCACTAATAATGTATTTAAATAAATCCTCCTCAAAACAGTAATCGTATTGTCATTAAAAACAAATTATCTCAGCAAAATTTCCACGCCAACACTAAAATTTGTTCCAAACGGCCTGGAATGCTATCCTTTTGCCAGTTGCCTGATATCTGAAATTTCGAGTATCCGTTTACGATAGCCTATCGTAACAGCATGTATCATTGCTTTTCCCACTTCCTGCATGGTTAGCACATTTCGCGGTGAAATGGCTTTGATTATATTGCCTATAAATTTATAACCGCCCTTCCAGTTTTTCTGACCGGGGAAAGGCAACATTACTCCAGGGCGAAAGTTATACTCGCCCTTAAACGGTAGTCTCATCAGATCGTTTTCTGTTTTGCCTTTTACCCGTGCCCACATCATCCGGCCATTTTCGCTGCTATCCGTTTTGGCGCCTGATACGTATGTAAACACCATATTGCTGTTTGCGGTCAGCATTGCTTTTGCAAACCCAAGCGTAGTATCATATGTCAATTGCCTATATTTATCTTCTTTCATGCCTATAGAACTTACGCCGGCGCAGAAAAAACAGGCATCGTAGCCTTGTATATCATGTACGACATCATCTATTTGAAGAAAGTCAGGAACAATCAATTCCTTTAATTTCACATGCTGCATTTCATAATGCCTTCTGTTAATGGTCAGCACTTCGCGCACATTTGAATTTTGTAAACATTCCAATAAAACGCCTTCTCCCACCATACCTGTAGCACCTGTGATAATTACCTTTATACCGCTCATTTGCTTTTGTTTATCAGACGAAGTTCGTTATAAAAATAAAATAGCTTCCTGAAAGTTCAATACATCACTTTGAGAGTCGGTTTGTGTTCCACCGTCAAACGATACTTTTAACTAAATGATCTTGAGATATAACAACAAAATACATTCGCTTTACTTTATCTTCAATCCTGGGTACAGATGACAAGACGATTCGGTTTATCTTTAAAATAGAAAAGCAAGATTGCTAACGATCTTATCATTGAAGCGCAATTTAATTCTGACTTGGTTTACATGCAAATTAGTTCGAATTTTGATTTTCCTTACCGAAGGATAACCGCAAATTGAACACATGAAAAAAATATTAACTGGTTTTTTAATAACGGGCGTTGTGCTAATGTGTTTGCCTTCCTGCAAAAAAGTAATCGCCGCTGTTTACGGTGGCAGTGATGTACCTGTTCCGCAATCTCAATTGATCATACCACAGGTATATATTGTTCCGCCTGATGAACTTTATTTGGGCAGCTTTGTGTATGGTATCAACTTAGACAGCAGTGTAAAAGCCAATACCCGCGGAGTTTTTGGAGCAAGTTCTGTCAACTCAGTGAAAGTAAAAAGTGTAATAATAAAAATATTAAATCCTGACCTATATGATAATCTTTCTAATTTTGACAGTGCCCGCGTGACCATTCAATCTAATACTAACAGTACACCAATCCAGCTTTTTAGTATTGGTTTCCCGAATACCTATTCCGATAGCGTGTATTATACTCCAACCAATAGCCCTGAGCTATTGTCTTACGTAAAAGGCAACACAATCACTTGTAATGTGTACGGAAGGCTGAGAACAGTGACCAATAAACCGCTCGGTATCACTGTTGATGTCACGCTAAGAGCAAATTAAAATCTGGCTGATCGTAATGAAAACACGTGTATTTTCAACCGATATTTATTATGGCGTTTGCAGTTTACAAAATTATTACGCTTTTTTATTAGGAGTAAATTTAATTACAGTATTGTTAACCGGTTGTAAGCTTTTTAAATAGCTATATATTGCAGAGAGGTCTTCATCACTCATTTTGCTATACATATTCCATGGCATTATACTGTTGAACTCACCGGGAGCGGCGGGTTGAGGCTTATAACCTGAATCCGCATACATCTTAAAGCGCTTAATAAACATATCCCCGGTCCAGCTTCCAATGCCCGTCTTTATATCAGGCGTCAAATTAGCCGAACGAACAACTGAACCGTCCGGAAATCGAAATTCTCTTCCTCCGCTAAAAGACAATTCACGAATGATCTCTCCTTTATTAACTTTCGTGTGGCACTCAACGCATGCTGAGGCATTTATAATATAGGCACCATAGGCCAACTGGTCTGAACTGGAAGGCATTTTTTGCGGAACGGCTTTAACCGGGATAGTATTAATAATAAAATTCATCGGAAAATCAGGAGCTGGCGCCGCAACTGTATTTTCAATAGGACTCAAAGTGCGTATATAAGCTATGATGCTCATGATGTCTTCCGGGTCCATTTTTCCATAATGAGCATAAGGCATAACAGGGAACAACGCAGTAGATTCTTTAGTGACACCAGTTGTAATCACTCGATAAAGCTCTCCATCGGTATAACGACTGATACCAGCGGGCGTGATATTCCTGGAATAAAATACACCCGGAAAGCCCTCACTCTGATCAAATCTTTCACCACCTTTACCGAGTGTTCCGGCAGTTATAGGCCCTGCAAATTTAGACCAGTCACGGGTTGAATGACAATCCATACAGACAGTGACCGAGTTGGCAAGATACCTGCCACGCTCAATACGTTCCGGCGTATACACCACTTTCATTTCAGGAGCTCCACCTACATCAGGCAGCGCTGCTTTTACATAAATCATTATCCCGGCCACACCAAGAATTATGATTAATAAAACATAGCCAACGATCTTGAAAACTTTTCTCATACTATCAATTTTTTATGTGTTGGGTTTGCAGGAGTTTTTTATGGACTTAAGCAGCCAATTCAGAAGTCAGCAATATCAAAGAAAGAAAAAATTCTTCATAAAATAAAACAAGTGATAAAAAAATTTTGCGACGTAATTGTATGTTACTCTTTAATCACAGCAATAAATTCTTTTTATTTAAAAAATTATTTTGGCTTCCCTTTGAAACGCAACTATTACGCCTATACGAAATTTTTAGCCCGTTTTTTTAAGATCAAAATTGAAATCGCAAAAATAACAACAGAAATACAATCAATATTTCAAAACAGTTAAAACTCAAACCCAACAGCGAGGCTTGCTGCTTCGTATTTGAATTCTTTGGGATTAGAACGCTGTCCTATACCAACATGATTGAAGCCAAGTAAATAGCGCGCAGAGATATAAAAAGATTGAATCAGGTGCACATCAACACCAGCAGCAGCGGCAATACTGCGTTCTTCCACATCATGTGTTATATTGGTTTTTATACCATTGCTATAAGAATTTGAATGTATCAGCAACTCAACCTGGGGACCTGCAAGTACATCCAGCAAAGACGACAATTTATATTTTAGTAATATGGGCAAAGAAAAATAATCATTTGCATATTTTGTTTGTATGCTTTTATCTTCACCATTTCTGCGCAAGTAATAATATCCTGGTTTTAAAAACAGATTATGGCCTAATGGAACCTGCAACACAACACCGGCCAATATTCCGGCATTCCACGCACTTTGTATATGGGATGGAGGCGCAGGAACGCCTTTATTAAAATTCATGTTTGAAAGATTTGCCCCAGCTTCTATAGCAAATTTTTTATAACCCTCTTTGTCATTGCCTTGCGCATAAGAATGATGACAGTAAAGAAAAAGCATGATAGCTACGAGCTTCGCAGTCTTTAACGTAAAGCTATTCTTACTCATAATAATAACTTTAAGCCCAATTCCTTATTAAAAAGAATTGTGTAGTTTTTAAAACATTTTTTTCTACAAATCATTATCTTAAAACTGTTTTGGCTAAACATTACACAAGGTTTAGTTGTGAAATTACAAAATTGTAAAACCTAAAAAGTTGGCTTGCAAAAACGATAGTTTACTTACACGAATTAATTAAACTTCTTAAACCATGTAATTTGCCGCTTTGCAAAATGTCTTGTATTTTTTTTGATCTCATCAATTGCTTTATCAAGTGAAATTTTATCTTCCATAAAATCAAAGAGTTCTTTGTAGCCCACAGTTTGCAAGGCATTCAAGTGCCTGTTAATAAAAAGGCCCTTTGCTTCTTCCAATAAACCTTGCTGCATCATTCTGTCAACCCGCTTGTTGATTCTTTCATAAAGTTCCGGCCTTGGCACATCCAAATTGATCTTTTTTATTTGGAAATCTCTTATAACTTTTTTACCCGATTGAAAGTTCATAATTGAATTTCCTGTAGTTAGTTTTACTTCCAATGCTCTCATTAAACGTTGAGGGTTTTTATTTTCAGCCGAATCAAAAAAAAGCGGATCATTTTTTTTAATTTCATTCTGAAGCCATTCTATTCCATATAATTTGATACGCAATCATTTATTTTTTTACGGATCGCTTCGTTCTCCCGGCGGCACATCATCAAGTCCTTCACAAAATGCTTTAATGTAAAGCCCGGTTCCACCAGCCATAATCGCAATATCGTTTGTTTCAAAGATCTTATTAACAGCATTCAGTGCATAGTCCTCAAAAACTTTTACGTTCACTTCTTCATGTATAGAATGCGAATTTATAAAGTAATGTTGAACTTCGTCCAATTGTAGTTGCGAAGGTTTGGCAACGCCAATGTTTAATTCTCTATAACACTGCCGGCTATCCGCAGAAATTATTTGAGTATGATATTTTTGAGCAAGTTCAAAAGCATAATCAGTTTTACCTGAGCTGTAGGCGCCTGTCACTATAATGCAGGTCTTAGTATTCATACAATGTTGTAGTTTGTAAAGAACCCAACAAATTATATTTAAATCTTCTCCGTATTGCTTTCTGTCCACATCTTCATCCGCGTCACTTTCAGTTTCGTAGTATCTGATTCACCTTCCTCGGCTAAAACCGTCTGCCATTACCGCGGTATTCAAGTCATATTTTTCTTCAATCTCAGCAAGCTTTTCATTTATAAGCCCCTTTGTTCCATACTGGCTTGGGCCAATTCCTTCAGCTGCGTACGCAAGATGGGTAAGTGACTTTAGTGTCTTCATCCTTATTTACATTAATAAGTTCTACCATAAAAGTCCAGTTTTTATGAAAGTCATACACATAAATAAATTTTTGATTTGGATCACGTATTTCAGAGCCAACTGTACACTCCTTCATAAGCAACGGCCTGGCTTTATATTCTTTATCATATTTTTCAAGAGTAATTTCTTTACCGCGCTGCCATTTGTCATTGCTTCTGTAAAAATGTTGCTTTATGCTTATTGTCAAATTCAAAGCATTTTAATATGGCATTATGCAGATCAAAAAAAGTTTGCACGTGCTTTATCACAACATCCCTGTAAACGCTGTCATCATCTTCCCAATAAACCCTGAATTTTAAAACTGCCATTTCACGAAATTAATAATTAGTCTTCAATTAAAATGTATAAAGGTTATCCGAAAAAAGTGTTTTAATTATTAATCTTTTTTGTTATTCCAAGTTCTTTTGCTTTTCGTTTCATGAAATCAAAAGCTGCCTGGTATTCATTAGGAATCACTCCATCCAGCATTGCTTCACGCACTGCATTTTTTATTTCACCAACCATTCGTGATGGCGGCAATCCAAATTCCTGCATAATAATTTCGCCGGTTATAGGTGGTTGCCAGTTGCGCATCCTGTCTGTCTCTTCCACTTCTTTTAGCCGCTCGACTCACCATATCAAAATTTGCAAGGAACCGTTGTACTTTTTTTTTATTTTTTGAAGTAATATCAGCTTTACATAAATGTCATTAAATCATCAATATCATCACCCGCATCGAAAAATAATCTTCGTACAGCCGAGTCAGTTATATTCTCTTTTGTAAGGCTGATAGGGCGCAGATGCAGCTCTACCATTTTTTTTACATACTTCATTTTTTCATTTTGCGGCAAGTTTCAGTTGCGCAAATATTTTGGGAACCATTCTTCCACCAACCACCTCATGGCCATGAAATGTCCATCCATGGCCTTCTTCAAATTTTTTTGTAACGGGCTTTGCAATGTCATGCAATATTGCGGCCCATCTCAACCACAGATCATTTGTATTTGGCGCAATATTATCAAGCACTTGGAGGGTGTGATAAAAATTATCTTTATGCCCTTTGCCATCAATATATTCAGCGCCAGCAAGCGCCACCATTTGCGGAAAAATAATCTTCAGTAATCCGCTTTTATACAACATGTCAAAACCAACAGATGGCTTTTCAGTTAAAATAATTTTGTTTAGCTCATCTGTGATGCGTTCTGCGCTTACAATTTTTATTCGGTCGGCATTTTTTTGTATTGCTTCAAATGTTTCATGCTGAAATTATAAAATGTAGTTGTGTGGCAAATCTTATCGCTCTCATCATTCGCAAAGGGTCGTCACTAAAGGTTTGGTCGGCAGCGAGAGGCGTTCTAATGATCTTTCTTTTAATATCGCCAATTCCATTGCAGCGGATCAATTATTTTTCCAAATTCATTTTCATTAAGACTTACAGCAACAGTGTTTATTGTAAAATCTCTTCGTAGTCCTGTCTTCTTCAATAGTAGCCGGCTTCTACTTCGGGTTTGCGGCTGTTGTAATCATAACTTTCTTTTCTGGCGCCAACAAATTCTATATCGAACGCTCCGGCTTTTATCGTAATCTAACGAAGATCTAAAATCCGGATGTACCACTGTTGTTTTTACAATAAATTTTTATTTGGCCGTGCCAAATTTTTAAAAAAATTTACTTCAGGAACGGATGTAGTAAAGCTGCAGTTTTTTTTGCAAGCTCTATTCCGTTGCCGAGGCAAACAATGTCTGCATCTTTTGTTGGCCTGTTCAATATCTTATCCCTTACAAAACCACCTATTATATAAGACAGGCATTTCTAATTCTGCGTGCCGCCTTTCCAATTGTTTTAAAAATAAAAAGCTCTTCGTTACTGAATGATAATGTTCATAACGCAAAAATAATGATTTGAAAACAGGCCACTTATAATCAAACGAACATGATTGCTGTATGTCAGACTTCACTTCGATTTATAAGTCTTCGCTAATCAAAAGTTAGTCAACGTTGTTGACAAGCCGTAATAACTTTTGAACGCTTATTTGAAGTTTTTAATAATCATATTTATATATTTCGTGGCATTAATGTTGAACCATATACAATTCTATCTAAAACTGCGTTTATTTGTAAATAAAGAAGACATATTGACAAGAGAAAAAATTATGAATACAAAATTATTTTATGGGTGGGTCTGAAGATGAAATGGAATTTATGCCCATTATTCCATTGAATGAAGACGGAAATGAAAGCAACGATGATCAGGCTATTCCTGCTGAATTACCACTTTTGCCGTTAAGAAATACGGTTCTCTTTCCTGGTGTTGTTATTCCGATTACTGTTGGCAGAGATAAAAGTATTAAAGCAGTAACTGATGCTTACAAGAGCTGACAAATTGATAGGTGTTGTATCACAAAAAGACAGTCTGGTAGAAGAACCGGTAGTAAGCGACCTTGTGGATATTGGAACAGTTGCTAAAATTATCAAACTAATCAAAATGCCTGATGGAGGCACAACAGTAATCATACAGGGCAAAAAAAGATTTAAAGTAGATGAAATCACATCTGATGATCCTTATTTTAAAGCAAAATCACAGTACTTGCCGAAGAAGAATTAAAAAATGATAAAGATTTTGATGCGATGGTTGCTTCCATTAAAGAACTGGCAGGACAAATAATTCAACTTTCGCCCAATCTGCCTTCCGAAGCCTCTATCATTTTAAGAAATATAGAAAATCCTTCTTTTTTAATTCATTTTGTAAGCAGCAATTTAAACGGCACTATCGCGGAAAAACAAAAGCTACTTGAGATTCATAATATCAAAGCAAGAGCCGAAATATTGATGAATTTACTGCAAACTGAATTGCAATATGCCGAACTTAAAAATAAAGTGACCAACAAAACCCGCGCTGAGCTTGATAAGCAACAAAAAGACTATTTTTTGCAACAACAATTAAAAGCAATCAAAGAAGAACTCGGTGGAGATAATGTTGCAGAAGTAAAAGAAATGCAGAAAAAAGCAGAGCTAAAAAAATGGCCTGCCGCTGCAAAGGAAATGTTTCACAAAGGGCTTGAGAAACTGGAAAGAATGCATCCTTCCACTCCTGATTATTCCGTGGTTTATAATCATCTTGACCTGATGCTTGATCTGCCATGGGAAGATTATACAAAAGATCAATACGATTTTAAAAAAGCAAAAAAAATATTGGATCATGACCATTATGGAATGGAAAAAATAAAACAAAGAATACTGGAATACCTTGCTGTGCTTAAACTGAAAGGCGATATGAAAAGCCCGATCCTTTGTTTTGTTGGCCCTCCGGGTATTGGTAAAACGTCTTTAGGGAAAAGTATTGCCAATGCGATCAACCGCAAATATGTAAGAGTAAGCCTTGGCGGCCTTCATGATGAAAGTGAAATACGCGGCCACCGCAAAACTTATATTGGCGCCATGCCGGGAAGAATATTACAATCCATCCGGAAAATAAAATCATCTAACCCGGTAATGATACTGGATGAAATTGATAAAGTAGGTACTGATTTTCGCGGCGATCCTTCTTCAGCTTTACTGGAAGTTTTGGATCCTGAGCAAAACAATAATTTTTATGATAATTACCTGGAGACTGGAATATGACCTCAGCAAAGTGTTATTTATTGCTACGGCAAATAATCTTCAAAATATTCAACCCGCTTTGCGCGACAGGCTTGAAATTATTGACCTTAGTGGCTATGCAATTGAAGAAAAAATTGAAATTGCAAAAAGGCATCTTATTCCAAAACAAAAAGAAGCACATGGATTAAAAAATGTTCCCTTTAAAATAAGTGATGCCGTACTTGAAAAAATAATTGCAGATTTTACAAGGGAAAGTGGCGTGCGGGAACTCGACAGGCTGCTTGCCAGCAATCATGCGAAACCTTGGCAAGAACCTATGCTGAAAAAGAAAAACTGAAACCTACTTTAAGCCTTGGCGATGTAGAAAAGATACTCGGCAAATCAAAATACAACAATGAAATGTATAAAACAGCAAATATGGCCGGCGTAGCTGTAGGCCTTGCCTGGACTTATGTCGGCGGTGATATTTTATTTATCGAAACTACTACCAGCGATAACGGTAAAGGAGAACTAAAACTTACCGGTAACCTGGGAAATGTGATGAAAGAAAGCGCTACCACTGCCATGACTTACCTGCAGGCAAATGCAAAAAAATATGGCATTGATCCTGAATATATTCAATAAAAAAAATGTACATGTTCATGTGCCTGAAGGAGCGGTGCCAAAAGATGGACCAAGTGCAGGAATTACAATGATGACGGCGCTTGCATCATCATTTACCGGCAGCAAAGTAAAGCCTTATCTCGCTATGACCGGTGAAATAACATTACGCGGACAGGTATTGCCTGTAGGGGGCATTAAAGAAAAAGTTCTGGCTGCAAAAAGAGCGGGCTTACAGGGAAATAATTATGAGCGTGCAAAATGAAAAAGATGTAGATGAAATAAATCCCAATTTTATAAAAGGACTTAAAGTAAATTATGTAAAAACAATGCAACAGGTGCTTGATCTTGCATTGATATAATTTTAAAACCAACGTTATACAATTAACCGTATATTTTATTGTAAACAAAATCAACAGAATTTTTCATGTTGGTTGTTTTAAGGGTTAAAGAGATCCCTCCTGATTCTTCGGGAGGGAATTTTTTTTACCCTGATATGCCCTAAAGCAATAAAGAATTGACTATTTTATCTCCAGTGTGAGAACGCAATCATTTTCAAGATAGCCCGAATCATCACCCACCATGCATTCGCCTACGCCGGCCGGAGTGCCTGTAAAAATAAGATCACCAATATTTAAAGAAAAGTAGTTAGAAATATTTGAGATGACAGCATCAATTGAAAATATCATACCTCCTGAATTGTCCTTTTGAACAATCTCTTTATTTTGGGTAAAAGAAAAATTAATATTTTTTTTATTCATATGCAGGCGTGATATCTACAAAATTGCCTACGGCAGCAGAATTGTCAAAAGATTTTGCTTTTTCCCACGGAAGTCCCTTTTCTTTTAAATGCCTTTGAATATCCCTGGCGGTAAAATCAATACCAACGCTTATTGCATTATAATAATTCGAGGCATGTTTTTCCTGGATGTATTTACCATTTTTACTGATGCGAACCACAAGCTCGCATTCATAATTGCAGTTCATTGGTAAACTCGGGATAATAAAAAGGAGTATGATTTTGAACAAGGGCGCTTTTCGGCTTCATGAAAATTACAGGTTCATCCGGTATTTCACTACCCATCTCTTTTGCATGATCTGCATAATTACGTCCGATACAAAAAATTTTCATATTTGAGCAGCTTTTTTTATTTGGGTTCAGAATTTGCTTGGGCGAAAATATATAAAACAAATTAAAAAATGAATTTATCTAAATACCCCCATCAGAACTAAAAGTAAGACTATTTATTGTGTTCATTGCCCTTTCAATTCCAATTGTGGCAAAATTTTCTATCACTTCTGTACATTTTTCAATTTTTAAGTTTACAACCGGAATTTCCTCTTCGAGCCACTGGCTTAATACAAAGTCAACCTGCATTCCTTTTGGAAAATTATTTCCAATTCCAAACCGGAGCTTTGGATATACATCTGTTCCCAAAACTTGCTGAATATCCCGTAAGCCGTTATGACCTGCGTCGCTTCCGCTTTTCCGAAGCCTCAATTTGCTTAAAGGAAGTGCAAGGTCATCTACAATAGTGAGTGAATTTTCGATAGTAATTTTTTCTTTATCAAGCCAATATTTCATTGCCTTGCCACTTAAATTCATATAAGTTGACGGCTTGATACATATAAATATTTTCCCTTTCCATCTTATTTCTGCCACGTCCGCCAACCTCTGCCGTCTCAAAAAAACCACCGTGTTTTGCGGCAAAAGCGCTTACCACATCAAATCCGATATTATGTCTCGTATGCGCATATTCATTTCCCGGGTTGCCCAGCCCTACAATTAAATATTTTGACATATGTAAACGAAGATATGATTTTGTAAAACTTAGAATTAGTAGCGGAAGGCAATTTTTATTTCGTCGCCTCTGTATTGTGGAACTTAATTTATGATTTCCTGTTTGCCAGTTGCAAGATTGCTTTATGGCTTGTGAAATTTACACCCCAGCTTCCATAAACAATCAATTTCGACAACCGGAAAGTGCGTCATCCTGTCAAACGAACTTTTTTTTATCATGTAAAAAAAATAACTGAAATAATGTAATCGATTTAGAAAGCGAAATGACCATACATAAAATGAATATGAGTAAAACTGCGCTTGCCCGACAACGTTAGGCAATTAAACTCTGTCAAGATATTGCTGCAATTCGGCATCCGTTTTAATAAGCACGTCACGCACTTTGCTTCCCTGGTTAGGACCAACTACGCCTGCAGCTTCCAACTGATCCATTAATCTTCCCGCCCTGTTATAACCGAGCTTCATGCGCCTTTGTAATAAAGAAGTGCTTCCGCTTTGGCTTTGAACAATAAGCCTGGCTGCATCTTCAAAAAGAGCATCCCTATCATTCACATCAAAATCTTTATTTTCAAATTCCTTTTCATCCACATATTCGGGCAGCAAAAAGGCCTGCGGATATCCTTGCTGGTCACCAATAAAATCAGTTACCTTTTCAACTTCCGGAGTATCTACAAAAGCACATTGCAACCGCGTGAGTTCACCATTGTAACTTATCAGCATGTCTCCTTTTCCAATCAGTTGTTCAGCGCCACCTACATCAAGAATGGTGCGGCTATCAATCTTGCTGCTCACCTTAAAAGCAATGCGGGCAGGAAAGTTTGCTTTAATAGTACCTGTGATAATATTTACCGAAGGCCTTTGCGTAGCAATGATTAAATGAATACCCACCGCCCTGGCAAGCTGCGCCAGCCGCGCAATTGGCATTTCCACTTCTTTGCCTGCCGTCATTATCAGATCAGCAAATTCATCAATTACCAAAACAATAAAGGGTAAAAACTGATGCCCTTTTTCAGGATTTAATTTTCTGCCTACAAACTTTTCATTGTATTCTTTTATATTTCTTGTTCCTGCTTCTTTCAGCAAATCATAACGGTTATCCATTTCAATGCACAAGGCATTAAAAGTATGAATTACTTTTTTAGTATCTGTTATTATTGCATCTTCTTCGCCGGGCAATTTGGCAAGAAAATGCTTTTCAATGCTTTGATAAATACTGAGTTCTACTTTTTTTGGATCAATCAATACAAGCTTTAACTGCGACGGATGTTTTTTGTATAGAAGAGAAACAAGAATTGCATTTAAACCAACCGATTTACCCTGACCTGTTGCGCCTGCCATTAATAAATGCGGCATAGTAGTAAGGTCAACAATAAAATTTTCATTGTCAATTTTTTTACCAATAGCAATGGGCAAAGAAAAATTATTATTTTGAAATTTTTCAGAATTTAGCAACGTTCTCATGCTCACCACTGTTTTCTTTACATTGGGAACTTCTATACCAATTGTGCCCTTGCCCGGAATAGGCGCAATGATGCGAATACCAAGCGCAGCAAGGCTTAGCGCAATATCATCTTCAAGATTTTTGATGCGTGAAATACGCACGCCAGGCGCAGGAACTATTTCATACAAAGTAACTGTAGGACCAACGGTTGCATATATCTTTTGAATTTCAATATCATAGTTCTTCAGCGTATTAATGATCTGGTTTTTATTTGTTTCCAATTCGGTCACATCCTGGATAATCTTTTCGCTGCCATGAGCTTCGAGCAAATCAATGTTCGGAAATTTATAATTCCTGAGGTCAAGTATAGGATCATAAGGTTGTGTGGTTTTGGTTTTGGAGCAGCAAGCGTTTCTGTTTTCAGGCTCCACAGGCACTGATTTTACTTCCAATTGAAGCCCCTTTTTGGAAGATTTTGCGGAACAATGTTGTTTTTTTCTTCGTTTGACGGTATAAAGGTTTTAGGCTGATAAGTTTCCGGCTCCTTCCTGCTTTTCTATTATTGTAAGATCATGATTGTAAAATGTTTTCATCAGGGGTTTTAATATTCATTAATGGTAATATTGCCGGCAACGCGAACATCATTCTTTGAATCTTCTGCATCGTTCAAAAAATGTCTCAATTTGCTCATCGTCTTTTTTTAAAACGCTATCTTTTTTGCTGGTTAAAAAATTAAAAGAAGGATTAAACCTCCAGATGATATAGCTCATCAATGCTACGAGCAACAGAGCTGCAGTGCCTACTTTTCCAATTACCTGCTGCAACCAATGGCTTTCCATATCGCCGACAGCGCCGCCCCACGGAAACGGGTGCCCGCTCATAAGAAAAGAAGCTGCCACGCTTACTACCAGCAATCCTACGATTACATAGCGAATATTGCGGCCAATTGAAAAGATCTTTTTTGGAGCAAATAAATTTATTCCTACAACGAAAAAGAAAGTACAAAACAAATAGGAAGCGATGCCAAAACCTGACCTGAAAAAAAGGTCAGAAAAATAAGCGCCTGCTGTTCCCAACAGGTTTTCCATTGGTTCTGCATGACTGGGCAATAAAATTTTTGCACCTTTAAAAACCTTGGACTGGTCCTCTTGCCATGTAAATAAATAAGATGTAAAAGCAATAAAAAGAAGAAATGATATAAGAATAAAGATGACGCCTGCAATTTTGTGTGATCGCTCATCGGTAAGCAATTTTTTTACTTCTACTTTTTCAATTTTATCTGCACTGAAAGTTTTGCTGTTAGCAACTTTCTTTTTTTTTGTTTTATTACTGGTGGCCATTGGTTACAAAGATAGAGAAATGCGTAAACGGATAAAGGTAGAATTGCTAAAGTTAAAATACCATTCAAACGGATGCAAGAAGAACAGGTTAATATCTTTTAAAAATACCGAAAAACAAACAAAGCCATCCGGCAATAAGGCAGAATCCGCCAACTGGGTGTAATGGCACCGACCCAATCATATCCTGGTAAGACAGCAGCTTTTATAAAAGTGAGCATATATAAGCGATCCGCTGAATAAAATAATACCGACTACAAACAAATTACCAGCCCACCGGATTAGATTATGATGAAACTCTTTATACAGGATGCCTGCCACCAATAAAGCAAATACATGGTAAAACTGGTATCTTACGGCCGTCTCAAAAATACTTACCGCATAATCAGAAACATGCTGCTTAAGACTATGTGCTGCAAATGCCCCAAATGCTACGGAGAGTGCACCGAGAAAAGTGGCTGTTTTTAAAAACCCTTTATGCATATAAATAATTTTTTGAAAGTATTTTTAATAGTCTTTTTTATGAAGCAGCAATGAAAGTGAATTTTTATCAATCGTTGCTGCATCTATAATATGATCTGCCTGTGAATAAACCGGCTCTCTTTCGGCCAATTTTTTTTGAATAAAAAATAATAGTTCAGAGGGATTTATCTCTTTTATCACGGGCCTTTTTCTGTTTCATCCATTACATACTTTAAAATATGTTCCGGCGTTGCCTTTAAATAGATAACCTTACCCTGTGCTTTCATCCACTCAAGATTGTCCGAAAAACAAGGCGTGCCACCACCGCAGGCCATGATAAATTTTTTCCTGGTTTCAAACTTTCTGAAATGATATCTTTCTAATTCGCGGAATTTTTCCTCTCCTTTCTTTTCAAATATTTCCGTGATTTCATTTTAAATGCCTTTTCAATTTTTGCATCAAGATCAAAGAAAGGCAAGTTTATTTTCAGCAGCCCAGATCTGCCCCCAATGGGTCTTGCCGCTTCCCATAAAGCCGGTAAGAAAAATTTTTGTACTCATGTTAATAACCATCAGAAAGGCGATTCAATTGTATTATGCATGTTAATTTATTCCCTCAATTTTATCTCTAAAAACGATAATTAATTTGGCGTAATTAATTTGTTCCAGAATTTCACCCAAAGCGACGTTAAAAAATCTTCCAAATAAGTTATTGAAGTATTGCCTAATCTAAAAAGAATGACTTTTGGCGGGGAGTTTTTGTATAAAATTCTTGCATGAAAATCCGAGTCCTTTGTAAGTATGATCAATTTATTCTCCAACGCATAATTCCATATATTCTTATCTGATATCGATTTGGAAATTTTAGTAACATGAAGAAAATCGTCTGATGACCAAAGTCTTAAGCAATTTGGCAAATTTTCATCAATTAAATATTTCATAACAGTTTTAAGAGAAAGCCTTTACAAAAAATTTGGGATCGAATTGAAGGCTTGCATATTCTTTAATCGTATTTATATCTTCCTTCGTCAGGCGTGAAGAACCCTGTAGTAAAACTTCTTCGTCTCCTTCTAAAAGATGGCCAATTATAGTTTTTACAGTTATCCTTGTCCCATCTATTGTCGGTCTACCCCCGCATATTTCTTCATCAGCGATAATATTTTTATAAATATCTATTTCCATTTAAAGCAATTTACGTAAAATAAATATAAGCACTATTTAAATGCATTCAATCCCGTGATATCCATACCTGTTATGAGCAGATGCACATCATGAGTTCCTTCATAAGTTATCACGCTTTCAATATTCATCATGTGACGCATTACAGAATACTCGCCGGTAATGCCCATTGCACCCAATATTTGCCTTGCCTCACGGGCAACATTAGACGCAGTTTCACAGGAATTCCTTTTAGCCATACTCACCTGCTGCGGCGTCGCTTTGCCTTCATCCATTAAAACACCAAGACGCCAGTTTAGTAATTGTCCTTTGGTGATTTCTGTTATCATTTCAGCCAGCTTTTTTTGTTGCAATTGAAAACCGCCAATTGGCCGGTCAAATTGAATGCGTTCTTTTGAATAGCGCAATGCCGTATCGTAACAATCCATGGCAGCACCAAGAGCACCCCACGCAATTCCGTAGCGGGCTTTCGTTAAACAACTTAGCGGTCCTTTTAAACCTTTTACGTTGGGCAGTATATTTTCCTTTGGAACCTTTACATTATCAAATACCAGTTCTCCGGTTGCGCTTGCCCGTAAGCTCCACTTTCCATGCGTAGCCGGCGTTGTAAATCCTTCCGCGCCGCGTTCCACAAGCAATCCATGAATTTCATCCGTTTCGTCTTTTGCCCATACTACAGCAACCTGCGCAAATGGTGCATTACTGATCCACATTTTACTTCCATTTAAGAGGAGATGATCACCTTTATCTTTATAATTAGTTATCATGCCCCCGGGATCACTTCCGTGATCGGGCTCCGTAAGGCCAAAGCATCCGAGCCATTCACCATTGGATAATTTTGGCAGGTATTTTTTCTTCTGCTCTTCGCTGCCATAGGCTAAAATCGGAAACATTACTAACGAGCCCTGCACACTCGCAGTGGACCTCACACCACTATCTCCTCTTTCAAGCTCCTGCATCATTAAGCCATACGAGATGTAATCAAGGCCGCCGCCGCCATATTCCTGTGGAACAGTTGGTCCAAAGCAGCCAAGCTCACCGAGTTGCTTTACTATTTGCGCGGGGAATTCTGCACGCTGGGCATAATCTTCAATTATAGGAGAAATCTCTTTTTTAACATAATTGCGCACACTCTCTCTAATTAATTTGTGCTCGTCAGTAAGCAATTCATCTATATTGTAATAATCGGGAGATTGAAAAAAATCCTGTGCCATTTACGTTGATGAGTTTATTGGTTGCCTGGTTTATTGGCCCATTCGCCATCTAACCGTTGTGATATTAATATTCAAAGGTAAGCCTTCATTTCTGTTTGATACCCGGCCGCAACTTTTCGTGCAGCTTCTGCAAAATTCTCATCATCACCGGCATATATTATTGCACGGGATGCATTGACGAGCAGGCCGCAATCTTTATTAAGCCCGTATTTAGAAACTTCCGCCAGGCTTCCCCCTTGTGCACCAATACCCGGAATCAAGAGAAAATTGTCAGGAATGATTTTCCTTATCGCTGAAATATCGGACGCCTTTGTAGCACCAACAACGAACATAAGATTTTCTTTCGAGCCCCACTCACTCACCTTTTTAATAACCTTCTCATACAAATAATTTCCATTTAATTTTTGTTGCTGAAAATCCGCGCTTCCCTCATTACTTGTAAGGCCCAACACAATCGTAAATTTATCTTTATATTCCAGAAAAGGCTGAATACTGTCGGAGCCCATGTAAGGAGCAACTGTGAGCGCATCAAAGTTCAGGTTTTCAAAAAAGGCTTTTGCATATTGTGAAGAAGTATTTCCAATATCTCCACGCTTGGCATCTGCAATTTTGAAATGGCTTGACGGAATATAATCAGCAGTTTGTTGCATTGCCTTCCAACCCTTCTACGCCATTGGCTTCATAAAAAGCCGTGTTGATCTTATAGGCAACACATAAATCTTTGGTAGCATCAATGATCTTTTTATTAAATTCAAAAACTGCATTGCGATCTGGCTGCAGGTGAACAGGGTATTTTTTTGACATCGGTATCAAGGCCAACGCATAAATAAGATTTCTTTGCCGCGGATCTGCTCAATTAAAAATTCTAAATTCATGTCATAAGAATTTGGTCATAATCTTTTTTTCATTTCATCTGCGATCGAATGTGAATCTGCATCTGCTCTGGCTTCCAGGCTCTCAATTATATTTTCCCGGGTTTGATGAATGTGATTCTGGCTTAATTTAAAAACATTATCAAGCGCCTCTACTTCGATTGTAAAACCTATAATTGCCTTTACAAGCCTGTCCACATACTCTTCCGGGAAGTTTATTAAAAGCCGCCGCACTTGTCTCGCTTTCAAACTTGCCGGTCAGTTCTTCAATTATTTTTTTTGTTCCTTCTTCATTGGTAAATTTTATTTTGCCTTTGCATGCACATCCATATAATTCCAGGTTGAAGCAACATTTTTTGTAACATACCAACTGGCGCTCACATAGCATTGCGGACCGGTAAAAATTACCAACACATTTTCATTTTGCAAAAATGCCTTATGATGATCGGTGTTTTTCATCATGTGTCCGGTGAGTACAATTTTATCGGATATTTTCTTTAATATCTAATGGAACATGAGTGGCCACAGGAAAATGATCACTCAAATCCGGCTATAAGGGCAAATGGATGTTTTTGCATAAATTCAAAAACGATGGATTCATTTTCTTCAGTAAAATAAGGGAGTCTTGTACACCGCTTGCTTTTTAAAAATAGACAATCAAAGATGCATCAATAATTCATTTCTAAACTAACATATTCTTAATTATTCCTCCAAATCTGAAGATATCTTCAAAGGTATTGTAAAGTGGTACCGGCGCAAGACGAATAACATTGGGCTCCCGCCAATCGACAATCACACCATTGTTTTTTAAAGATTCAAAGATTTCATTTCCTTTTTTAAGCATTAGTATAGAGACCTGGCACCCGTGTTCACTTTCTTTTTGTGGCGTGATTATTTCAATCATTTTTTGAGAACAGGAGGCATTGATATCGTTCAAAATATAATAAAAGATAAGCGCTTAACTTTTTCATTTTTACAATAATATTTTTGAATCCTGCCTCTTCAAACATGTCAAGCGAAGCTTTATGCGAGGCCATATTTAAAATAGGCGAATTACTTATTTGCCAGCCTTCGGCTGTAGGTATGGGATCAAATTCCTTTTCCATTTTAAAACGATTTTCTTTATTCGTGCCCCACCAGCCCTGTAGCCTAATCAGAGATTTATCAGCAATATGACGTTCATGGATAAACGCACCTGCTACGGAACCCGGGCCCGAATTTAGATATTTGTAGGAACACCAGCACGCAAAGTCAACATTCCAGTCGTGCAATTGCAACTCAATATTCCCGGCACCATGCGCCAAATCAAAACCACAATTGGCGCCGGCGGAATGAGCTGCGGCGGCAATAGCATTCATATCAAACACCTGTCCCGTATAATAATTTACACCACCAATGATAACAACAGCAACTTCATTCGCATGTTCTTCAATTGTAGCGATTATGTCTTCATTCCTTATGATATACTCACCTTCCCTTGGCTCTATTTCTATAATTGTTTTGCCGGGGTCCAGCCCATGCAAAGCTGCCTGCGAGTGCAAGTGCGTATTGATCTGATGGGAAAGCCTTGGTTTCACAAATAATTTTATAGCGTTCTTTTGTTGGCCTGTAAAATGTAATGAGCAACAGGTGCAAGGTTGATGGTTAGCTGATTCATCACTACAATTTCTTCCTGCTTTGCACCTAAGATCGGAGCTAATTTTTGCGGAAATATTTCATGATATTTTATCCACGGATGCCGTGCGTGAAAGTGCCCTTCGACACCGAAATTGGCCCAATCTTCCATTTCATTAAACACATATTCCTGGGCAGTTTTTGGTTGAAGGCCCAAAGAATTGCCGGTGAAATAAATGCTTTCCTTCCCGAGAATGATAGGAATATAAAATCTATCACGGAATTTATTCAGCGGATCATCTTTATCAAGTTGCCTGGCAAAATCCTGTGTATTTTTAAACTCGTAAACATCCGGATTTTTTTCCTCTTCAATTTTATTTATTTCCATACTACTTAATTAATTTACGCAAGCCTTAAATTAAAGGTAGTTCATAGCTGATTTTGATTCTTCGATTTATGAAACAAGATTTAAACAAAAAAACCACCTTCCGGCCTAATAACTAAATTATGCAAATGAATTTTTATTATACTATAGACAAACCAGGACATGCCGAATTTAAGGAAAAAGGCAGCAGGTTTTTAGCGTATGCTTTTAGCATAAAAAATAAGAATGATCTCAAAAAGCATCTTGGAAAATTAAGAAAAGATCATCCAAAGGCATCCCATTATTGTTTTGCTTACAGGATTGGTTATGATGGAAATAATTTCAGGGCAAACGATGACGGCGAACCTTCAGGATCAGCAGGAAAACAAATCTTGTCGCAAATAGATGCTAAACAGCTTTGTGATGTTTTGGTAATTGTTGTCAGATATTTCGGCGGCACATTGTTGGGCATTCCGGGCCTCATACATGCATATAAAACCGCAACCACACTGGCTTTACAGTGTACACCGATTTTACAAATACCGGTTGAAAAAAATTATATTCTTACATTTAATTATCCTGAAATGAATGATGTAATCCACATTCTTAAGCAATACAATTGTACGATACATAACAATGAAATGCAACTATTTTGCAAAATTAAAGCCGGCATACCCGTGTATAGACTGGCGGAGATTTTATACGCATTGGAAAACATACAGAATGTCAAAATAGAAAACGACCTTACAGTTTCCAGTTGAACCTATTGCTTACAACCAACTCTTTACTTTCGTTGTTATATTTATAAAATCCGGCCCCGGTTTTAATACCAAGATTATTTGCGCTTACCATATTTGTTAGTAATGGGCAAGGCGCATATTTTTGATTTCCAAAACCGTCGTACAATACCTTCAATATCGAATGGCATACATCCAGGCCAATGAAATCTGCAAGTTGTAAAGGCCCCATCGGATGCGCCATTCCTAATTTCATAATCATATCAATTTCTTCTACGCCTGCAACGCCCTCATATAGGCTATAAATGGCTTCATTGATCATCGGCATTAATATGCGGTTGGCAATAAAGCCCGGATAATCATTCACAACACATGGAATTTTTCCTAAAAATTTACTTAGCTCAATAATTTCTTCTGTTACGCTTTTAGCAGTATTATATCCCTTAATTATTTCTACCAATTTCATGACCGGCGCCGGATTCATAAAATGCATGCCAATAACACTTTCCGGATGGCTGGTAGCATCGGCAATTTTTGTTATAGAAATGGAAGAGGTATTTGTTGCGAGGATGCAATGTTGGCTGGTTGCTTCATCGATCTCCCTGAATATTTTTAATTTTAAATCAACGTTTTCAGTGGCTGCTTCCACAACCAGGTCAGCTTCCTTTACACCATCCGCAAGCGATGTAAACGTGCTGATATTTTTCAGCGCACGATCTGATTCTAATTCTGTAATTATTTTTTTTGAAAGCTGTCTTTCCAAATTTTTGCCGATAATATCCAAGGCTTTTGTTAGCTGTTGCTGCGAAACATCAATGAGATTGGTATTAAATCCATTTAAAGCAAATACATGCGAAATACCATGACCCATTGTGCCTGCGCCGATTACTGCAACTTTTTTAATCATTCAAAAAAAAATTAAAGAAGGCTGTAAAAGTAATTTAAAATTATTTTTGTGCACCTATTCAATTTTTTTAAGCATAACGTTAAGATTTATCTAATCCGGGAACGAGCGTTAAACTTTGAATATGTTTCGTTATCTAAAAATGTAAATCTTTTTTTTATGAAAAAAATAGTATCTCTGCTAAGCATTATGTTGGTGCTTGTGATTTTTATTTCCGGGTGCGGACCTTCCTATGTTGCTGTAAGCACAAGACCCGAACCACCGGTATATGTACGCCCTGCTCCTCCGGCTTCCGGATATATTTGGGTGGAAGGCGAATGGGTAAGAGGTGGCAATGGTTACGTTTACCGTAGAGGTTATTGGGCTGCTCCACGTGCCAGATACCATGCATACCGTCCAGGACATTGGGAAAACAGAAGACATGGATGGGTGTGGATTGGCGGTCGCTGGTATTAATCTCCCTGTTAATTTTATTTGCAGATTCTTGCTCTTTATAAAATGAGCCCGTGATATTTTTATTCACCCTATAAACCTGTACCTGTTATGAAACAAAAACAAAATCACACGATGCAAAGGTTGCTTCTGATACTCTTAATTTTTATCTCTGCCGATGCATTTTCGCAGGAAAGATATTATGACCCCCATGAACCGCATGAAAAATTTTTCAGGATTGGCGCTAAGGCCGGAGTAAACATTAATAAGATTAATGGTGACGCTTATAAAGATGGTTTTAACTACAATTATTTATTGGGAGGCTTTATGCAATTTAATTTTTCAAGAACATTCGGCCTGCAACCCGAAATAAATTTTGTGCAATCATCATCTCAATTTGCGACAGGATCCGAAACCGTTTATGATGATTTGTTTTTAAATGGCAGTCAGAAAAAGGCAAAGTTGGACTACCTGAAAATACCAATTTTGTTGAATGTAAACTTAGGGCCAAGTAAAAGAATAAAATTGCAGGTAGGGCCACAATATGGAAGTCTTTTAAAACAAACAGTTGACAGCCTCAAGAGCAATGGGAATCTTTTTAAAAATGCTGATCTATCTGTTGTAGGCGGCCTGTGGCTACAGCTTCCTTTCATCAATTTGGGGGCGCGCTATGAAGTTGGCCTTAATAATATTAATGATATTGATAACCAGGATAAATGGAGAAGCCAGGCCTTTACCATTTTTGCAGGTTTTACATTTTAACTCAATATATATTCATTCATTTTCGCCCGTTAATTAACGGGTTTTTTTTGTATTTTCAGGCAGATTTAAGAATATGCCATGCAGCACATAGCCATCGAAAATTTATTTTTTATTGACATAGAAACTGTATCCGGGATTCAGCACTTTCATCTTCTTAGTGATGAATGGAAAGAACTTTGGACCGAGAAAATTTATAAAACCCTTCCACCCGGTGCAACACCAGAAGAATACTATCCACAACGGGCAGCCATATTCGCAGAATTTGCCAAGGTAGTTTGCATCAGTACCGGTTATCTAAAAAAAGAAAAAGACCAATGGCAATTAAGAGTGAAATCATTTTATTCGGGAGATGAAAAAGAAGTTTTAGAAAGTTTTACTAAAATGCTTCACCAGTTGCACACACGAAATGCAAAATGGATCTTTACCGGGCATAACATCAAAGAGTTTGACATGCCATTTTTAAGTCGCAGAATGCTGGTGAATAATATTCCAATACCTCCCTACATTGACTTTCAAAATATGAAACCATGGGATACACCGATCATAGACACTCTACACCTTTGGCGTTTTGGGGATTACAAGCATTATACTTCTTTAAAATTACTGGCCGCTACTCTTGGCGTTCCATCCCCGAAAGACGATATTGACGGAAGCAAGGTCGGTGAAGTTTTTTGGACAGAAAAGAACCTGGAGCGCATCGCAATTTATTGCCAGAAAGATGTGGCAACCGTTGCCAATGTTTTACTTAGATTTAAGAACCTGCCTTTGCTTACCGAACCGCAAATTGTCTTTTGCTGAAGCAAATGAAATGACTATTCTACTTCCTTTTTAAGATTTGATTTGCAGCCTGTATTCCGCTTTGCAAAGCAGCATCAACAGTTGATGAAGAATTTTCGGGAAGGTATTCGCCTGCGAAATAAAAAGTATCTTCATAAGGTTTACTCAAAAACTGTCGCGCTTTTTCTGTTTGTAAAGTTGAGTAAGAATATCCGCCCATAATATGACGCTCCTTAATCCAGTTCATTACTTTATAATTAACCATACTTTTTTCAATTTCAGATATTGATAAAGAAAAAATCGATGATAGCGATTCTAACAGAATAGCTTTAAACCTGTTTTTTGAATAACGTCTCATTTTATATGCCGGAGGCCCGCCAATCCAGGCAGTAAGTAATGGCACTTTTGATGGATATTGTGTCCACCATGTTGGGATTGCCGTATCAGTAAAAATATAAGACGGCGGCGTAATATTTTTTTCATTAAAAAAATCTTTATTGAGCCAAAACGCATTATCAAATTCCAATAAAAATTTAATAACACTTCCATTGCCGATTTGCTTCGATGTTTTCGTGTAGGCGTTAAGGCAAGCAGGAAGACTGATAAAACTTTTACTGTTCTTACCACTTTGCAAAATCACCTAGCGGAACTGCAAGGATTACTTTTTCACCGGTATATTTTCCTGATGAAGTAATCACTTCAATATTTTTATTCAGGGATATTTTTGTAACGGCTTCATTTGTTTTAATTACGCCGTTATATTTCAGACAACGTTTTGCGAGGTAATTTATTAAGGCATCGTAGCCGGGGACAGGCCTGTACTGGCTTTCATCTTCATGCTCCATTTCCTTCTTTATAGCCAGCACGCTTGCATATTTTGTGTCTGCAGCATCATAGCCCTGCACGTACCTTCTGAATTGGTTTCGGAGTTCTTCAAATTTTCTTGCGTGAAAATTCTTTATCAAAAAATCATCTACGCTAATACTTTCGTTTTGACTATTCAATTTCCTGGTCAACAATTCCCAATGGGCAACTATATTTTCATTATTTGTCCATTTACCTTTTACAACACGGCAAAAGCTTCCTTTCAATATCGCTTTTTTAATGCCGGCTTCTTTTAGCAAATCAAATGTCGTTTGCAAATTCCCATGAATGAATTCTGCTCCGCCTTGCGCAGGGAAGGAAAAATCATCGATACCATGTATTCGGCCTCCTAAACGATCCCTCGCTTCAAGCAATAAAATACTTTTACCAGCTTCAGATAATAATTTTGAAGCCATTAAGCCTGCTGCTCCTGCGCCTATAACTATTACATCATGCATAGGAGTGTTTGCGTTTAATCAAATTATATTTATAAAAAAAGTCCCTGATAGAAACTCTTTAAAAGCCGCTTAAAAACTATGCTTCCACTTCGGCATAAGCACTCACAGGCTCACACGTACAGATCAAATTTCTATCCCCATAAGTATTATTAACCCTGCTCACAGTTGGCCAGAATTTATTCTCTTTTAAATAGTCAAGTGGAAATGCGGCTTTGCTCCGGGTATAGCTATGTTTCCATTCATCGCCAGTAATAATGGCAACGGTGTGCGGCGAATTTTTCAGTACATTATCTTTCTTATCTGCTCCGCCGTTTTCAATTTCTTTTATTTCATGATAAATATTAATGAGCGCATCGCAAAATCTGTCAAGCTCAGGTTTGCTCTCACTTTCAGTTGGCTCTATCATAATCGTTCCGGCAACAGGAAAGCTTAACGTTGGCGCATGAAACCCATAATCCATAAGTCTTTTAGCAATATCCTCCGCTTCTATATCCAGGCTAATTTTAAACGGGCGAAGATCAACAATGAATTCATGAGCACAGGTACCGCTTTTTCCGGTGTATAAAATTTTGTAAAATTTTTTTAACCTTGCCTTCATATAATTAGCATTGAGAATTGCATATTCCGAAGCTTTTCGAATGCCCGATCCGCCCAATAGTTTTATATAAGCATAGCTGATCAATAAAATACTTGCCGAACCATAAGGCGCGGCGCTAACGGAACCTTTTCCATTTTTTCCAGGTAAAAAAGAAGATAATTTTTCATTAACACAAATCGGCCCCATTCCTGGGCCGCCGCCTCCATGGGGAATAGAAAAAGTTTTATGAAGATTAAGATGGCAAACGTCTGCTCCAATATTACCGGGTGAAGTTAATCCTACCTGGGCATTCATGTTGGCGCCATCCATATAAACCAATCCGCCATTATCGTGAATGAGTTTGCATATTTCCTTTATAGTTGTTTCAAAAACACCATGAGTTGACGGATACGTAACCATTAATCCTGCAAGAGAATCTTTATACTTTTCCGCATGCATTTTTAGATCATTCATGTCAATATTTCCCTGCTCATCGCATTTGGTAACCACCACTTTAAACCCAGCCATCACAGCCGATGCCGGATTGGTGCCATGTGCCGAAATAGGAATTAAAATCACATTCCGATGAAGCTCATTCCTGCTCTCATGATAACCTTTGATAGCAAGCAGGCCGGCAAATTCGCCCTGGGCACCGCTGTTAGGCTGCAAGCTACTCACAGCAAATCCTGTGATAATACTTAAGAATTTTTCAAGGTCCTTAATTATATAGTCATATCCCTTCGTTTGAGCGTCCGGAGCAAAGGGATGAATCCCGCTAAATTCCGGCCAGCTTACGGGAATTAATTCTGTTGCCGCATTCAGCTTCATAGTACAGGAGCCTAATGCAATCATCGAGTGCGTTAATGACAGATCTTTATTTTCAAGAAATTTCATGTACCGCATGATTTCCGTTTCGCTGTGGATAGCTGTTAAATACCGGATGAGTTAAAAATTGAGATGTTCGTGTAAGCGGCACCGGTATATTGTCCGGAAAAGCATCATTATCAAAAGTCACGGAAGAAGTATCCACGTCCAACAAAGTGTTGAAGACACTGATAATATCGAGCACATCATGTTTAGTTGTAGTCTCATCCAATGAAATTGTAACCAGGTTTTCCGAAGGATAATAAAAATTCATCTGATGATTTTCGGATACTTCCTTCATCTTTTTGATATCATTTATCCTTATGGTAACTGTATCAAAATAATTTTTATTTTGCAGCACAAATCCATTTTCCTGCAATTCGCCGGCAAGAGTTTGTGCAAGAAAAGAAATGCGTTTAGCTGTCTCCGTTAGTCCCTGACGGGCCGTGATACACCGCATACATCGCAGCCATATTTGCCAGTAAAGCCTGGGCTGTGCAGATGTTGGAAGTAGCCTTTTCCCGGCGTATATGTTGCTCCCTTGTTTGCAACGCCATACGAAGACAGCGGTTTCCCTGCGCATCTATACTTACGCCAATTATTCTTCCCGGAATATTTCGTTTAAATTCATCTCTTGTGGCAAAAAAAGCAGCATGCGGACCGCCAAAACCCATAGGCACACCAAACCGTTGTGAAGAGCCAATTGCAACATCTGCACCCAACTCCCCGGGAGGAGTCAGCAGGGTTAAGTGCCAATAAATCTGTAGCCATTACTACCAGTCCATTTGATGAATGCACTTTCTCAATAAAATTCCTGTAATCCTCTATATTTCCCTCGCTATTTGGATATTGAACGATCGCTCCAAAAAAATTCTCATCAATTTTAATTGATTCATAATTTCCAAAAACTATTTCAATTCCCACCGGCTTTGCTCTTGTCATCAACACATCTTTTGTTTGCCGGAAATATCTTTTGCATCAACAAAAAACTTTGCGGCAGTTATATGATCATGATCTTTATTCTTATGATTAAAAAGCATTGCCATTGCTTCTGCTGCAGCGGTGCCTTCATCAAGAAGGCTTGCGTTTGCTATTGGCAACGCAGTAAGATCGCTTACCATTGTTTGAAAATTCAAAAGACTCTCTAATCTCCCTTGCGCAATTTCTGCCTGGTACGGTGTATATTGAGTGTACCATCCTGGGTTCTCAAATAAGCTTCTCAAAATTGCGCCCGGCACAATAGTATCATAATATCCCTGCCCGATATATGATTTATAAACCTTATTCTTTTTTGCAATTTCTCTAAGTTCACTTAGGTATTCAAACTCGCTAACCGGTTCCGGAACATTTAATTCATCTTCAAGTCTTATATTACGGGGTATTGTTTTGTCAATAAGTTCTTCCAGGGAATTAACGCCAATTTCAAGCAACATTGCTTTGGTTTCAACTTCATTAGGTCCTATGTGTCTTGCCGCAAATTCCGAAGATTGCTTTTCGAAAAAATTCATATTCTTTTATTTTAAATAAAATGCTTTTTAAGCACTATAACATAAATGAGGGCGCAAAGTTACGTTGCAAAAGGGATAAATATAGTATTGTAAATGGGAAGAGAAGCTGATTTGTATATTTACAAAATGAAACAGGATTTGTTGGATAACTGGGAAAAGAAATCAGCTCAAAGTCAAAAAAAATATAAAGATTTTTTAAAAGGAGTAGATAAAAATAAAGTGCTTAAAGCGTTGCCTGTTTTACACGAGGAAGCGTTTGAAAAAATTGATTGCCTGAAGTGCGCCAATTGCTGCAGAAATTATTCGCCACGCTTTAAAACGCCGGACATCAAAAGAATTTCCAGACATTTAAAAATGAAAGAAAGCGATCTTATTGAAACTTATTTAAAAATGGATAATGACGGCGATTATGTAACTAAAAGTTCACCGTGTCCATTTTTGGGAGAAGATAACTATTGTTCGATTTATGAAAACCGGCCTTCTGATTGCCATCGTTTTCCTTATACAGATGAGGACGTGTTTTTTAAAAGACCTGCAATCACTTTGAAGAATGTCTACATTTTGCCCTATTGTTTATTTTGTATTGGAAAAATTAATCTGAGCCTTTATTTATATGGGAATAGTATTTGGCAGATAATTCTAATCCTTGTTTTATTTGTTTCTTTGTGAAACTAAATTTTATTCACTAATTCTTCAGCAACCACCATGGCAGAGATCAAAATAAATAAAACGTGAAACGGCAGAACGCTTTATGCGGTATGCACAAATTGATACGCAAAGTGATCCGCAAAGCAACAGCCATCCTTCTACGGAAAAACAAAAGAAATTAAGTCTTCTTGCTTGCAGAAGAATTAAAGACATATGGGAATTGCAGATGCGGCAATGGATGAATTTGGCTATGTATATGCAACTATTCCATCCAATTCAGCAAAAGAAAAATATTCCTGTTATTTGTTTCTGCAGTCATGTAGATACTGCGCCGGATTGCAGTGGCACTAATGTAAAACCGATCCTGCACAAAAATTATGATGGGGAAGATATAATTTTGCCGGATGATACATCACAAGTCCTTTCTCGCCGTTGCGCATCCATATTTACGCACACACATTGGAGAAGATATTATTACTGCAAGCGGAAAAACATTGTTAGGGGCAGATGATAAAAGTGGAGTTGCAGCAATAATGCAGGCTGCTGATTTTTTTATGAAAAATCCTTCTTTACAACATGGGAAAATAAAAATTTTATTTACGCCTGATGAAGAAATTGGCAAGAGGAACTGCTAAACTGGATATGAAAAAATTGGGTGCAGATTTCGGCTATACTATGGATGGCGGCGAAGCCGGCAGCCTGAAGATGAAACTTTTAGTGCCGATGCTGCAACGATTATCATTAATGGGGTTATTGCGCATCCGGGTTATGCAAAAAATAAATTGGTAAATGCGTTGAAGGTTGCTGGAGAAATTCTTCATGCGCTTCCAACAACGGAATGGGCTCCGGAAGCAACAGAAAAAAAAGAAGGATTCGTGCATCCTGTACGCTTTGAAGGAATCGCTGAAAGAGCTACTATTGAATTTATTAGTAAGAGATTTTGAAACGGAAATTTTAGAAAATCATGAAGACAAATTAAAGAAATTGCTGAGGAAGTTGTAAGTCATTATCTTGGAGCATCAATAGAATTTATAGTTAAAGAACAATACAGGAACATGAAACAAATTCTTGATCAAAATCCACAAGTTGTAGCTTATGCGGCAGAAGCTATCAACCGCGCCGGCCTTGATGTAACAACAGAAAGTATTCGCGGAGGCACTGATGGAAGCCGCCTAGTTTTATGGGACTGCCTTGTCCTAATATTTTTACAGGCATGCAGTGCATTCATTCAAAGCTGGAGTGGATTGGTGTAAATGATATGGCAAAAGCCGCCGAAACGATTGTGCATTTATGCACGATCTGGGAGGAAAAGACCTATCCGAACACATAAGATGTTCTAAATGTCAATATTAATATTGCTATATTGAAAAGAAAATTATATTTGATGATCCAAAAACAACACCATTTTTAAAGAGAAAAAAGGTAATCGATCAAAAAGAAATCGAAAAAAAACAAACGGCATTTTACCAAATATCAGATTATTATTCAGGCGAAGAAAACGAAATGTGAAATAAAAAAAGGTACAGCAATAATTTAGAGAAATATCTCATTGTGTAATAGAGAAAATAGGACAGAAAAATGAAGGTTGAAATAATTATATCACTGAGAAGACGGTTTTACATGAGATAAAGCTAAATAAATGAAGTCCTTACGATCTGGAAGATGCTTACAATATTATTCCGCTATAGATTCCATATGGATATAATAATTACTAACAATTATTTCGATTTCACGTACCAACAATTACCGTTTACCACCTCTTGCAATATATAAATCAGTTTTTACTTTGAGAACGAAAGCAGTAAGCATTAACATTTAAGTTAAAGTTTGCATTTCAAATTTATTGATCTGTACATTTTTCAAATTACTTTTTACATTTGTTCTCAAACCTAAATACATGGATTTATTTTTTCTGCAGATTGATTCAAGCGCAATAACCCAATCTATGCCCCGAAAACTCAAAGTCTATGGGAAGTACTTGTTAGCGGCGGTGTTATTATGATTCCCCTTGGGGTTCTTTTTGTAGGCGCGCGTATATTTCTTTTTTGAAAGATTGATCGCCATAAATAAAGCATTGAAGATTGATGATAATTTTATGCGCATTATTCGTGATCATATTGTAACAGGCAACGTTGCTGCTGCAAGAAGTTTTTCAAAAAACAATGATAATCCTGTGGCGCAGAGTTATCGATAAAGGAATTCAGCGTATCGGCAAACCTATGGATGCCATAGAAAAAAGTATGGAAAATGTTGGCGCGTTAGAATTGTATAAACTTGAAAAAAATCTTTCCATCATTTCCATTGTAGCGCGCATTGCGCCTCTATTTGGCTTCCTTGGTAACCATCATTGGGATGCTTGCATTATTTAAAGGAATTGCTGCAAGTACCGAATATACACCTAATACAATTGCCGATGGTATTTATATAAAAATGATTACGTCCGCAACCGGATTGATCATTGGTATTTTAGCGTATATTGGTCACAGTTATCTGGCCGCACAAATTAACCGGATTGAAAATAAGATGGAAATTGCAACCGCAGAATTTACGGATATTTTGCAGGAACCTACGCGCTGATTAAGCGTTTACTTACTGATTAACTATTACCAATTATTTAAAATGAGTATAAGAAAAAAGTTTAAAAATGACAGATACGGAACTGGATACCGGTCCTTTGAACGATATCTTATTTATACTCATGTTTTTCTTTCTGATTATATCAACATTGGCCAACCCTAATGTAGTTAAAATGAATAATCCAAGGGCAACGAGTGAAACAAAAGCAAAGCAAAGTGTGATCGTAAGCATCAATAAAAACAGGGATATTTATATTGGTCAGCAGAAAATAATTTTTGATTCCCTAGAATCTCCTTAAGAAAACAACTTCGTGTAGGCGATAGTACTAAGCCTGCAGTGGTGATTAATGCAGATTCCGTTGTAAACTGGGGCGACATCGTAAGGGTAATGGAAGTTGCAAAAAAGCTTGGCGCAACAACGTCTGCATCAGTACACGCAAGATGACGGTTATTTTTAATTTGATAGATTACACCAGTTAAATCCTCGCATTTATATGCTTTGATCATTCTCTTTTTTCCATTAATATCTTTTCTGATCTCTGTTTTAAAATTATTTTTTAAAAATATTTGCTGCACTTCGTTGGAATAATCTTCATGAATTTCAATATAAATTTTTCCGTTCGCTTAAATGTGTGTTGGGCAAATTTTGCCATTTTTTTATAAAAAATAAATGGATCATTTTCTGATACAAATAATGCAACTTCCGGCTCAAACTCAGTAACATTTCTTGGCAGTTTTTCTTTTTCATTTACAGGAATATAAGGCGGATTACTAACGATCACATCATAAACGCCGAATGTTCCAACTGTTTCATCTAAAAAATTAATCTGTAAAAAGTTGATTTCTGTATTCCTGCAAGTTTGCATTTTTTGCAGCAACGGATAAGGCTTGCGTCGCTTATGTCAACAGCAGTTATTTCCGCGTTTGCCAATTCTTTTTTAAGAGATATTGAAATGCATCCGCTTCCGGTACCAATATCTAATATTTTAGATTTCAAAGTTGCGTACCGTCATTTTGAATCCCGCGATATCATCAACGATCCATTGTACCAGCTCTTCCGTTTCCGGCCGCGGAATAAGCACATATTCATTTACATAAAATTTCATTTTATAAAACCATGCTTCATCAAAACATATTGAACAGGCTTATGGGTGAGCAATTCTGATAAATATTTTTGTAACAGCCTAAAATTGCATCCTTTGACACATTGTTCATTTTTTTCAATACTTCTTTCATATCTTTTTTTACCAGTACATTTTCAAAAATCCAGTCAGAAATATTTGCAGCTTCACTTTTTTCATAAATCTTCTCCAATTCATTTAAAAAATCATATATAGCATTGTTCCGTTGTCATTAAGGCAAACTTAATTATTTTGTGAAGCAATAAACTATAATCTTTAATTTTGACTGAGCGATGAACAATACATGAGCCGATGCTTACAACTGGCCGTATTGGGCGCGGGCAATGTCGCTCCCAATCCTATGGTAGGCGCCGTGCTGGTTTATGCAGATAAAATCATTGGCGAGGGCTATCATCAAAAATATGGCGAAGCACATGCGGAAGTAAATTGTATCAATAGTGTAAAAGAAACTGATAAGATCCTTAATTGAAAAAAGCACATTATATGTTTCACTGGAACCTTGCGCGCATCATGGAAAAACTCCTCCCTGCTCTGATTTGATTCTAAAAAACAAAATCGAAAGTGGTGATAGGCTGCAGCGATATTTATAAAGAAGTTGCCGGAAAAGGAATCGTTGAAATTGCAAAATGCAGGCGTAGAAGTTATTACAGGTATTTTGGAAAAGAATGCATTGAACTCAATAAAAGATTTTTTACTTTTCATAAAAAATCAAGCCATATATAATTTTAAAATGGGCTCAATCTATCAATGGAAAAATAGGATCTGATGATCGAAGAATTTTAATCAGCAATGCCTATACCAATCGCCTTGTTCATAAATGGCGAAGTGAAGAAGCCGCTATTTTAGTAGGAACAAACACTGCTTTACAAGATGATCCTATTGCTGACCAACAGGTTATGGCGTGGTAAAAATCCTGTAAGAATCGTCATTGATAAAAAGTTGAAACTACACACTTCATTTAAAATTATTTAATGAAGATTCAACTACTATAATTTATAATCTTGTAAAAACTCAGTCAAAAAAATATTCTTTATATTAAACTTGAATGATGAAAATTTCTTAAATGAATTAATTACATTCTCTCTTTGAAAACAATATTCAAAGTGTGATAGTAGAAGGCGGACTCAAAACGCTGCAATCATTTATTGATAATAGATCTGTGGGATGAAGCAAGAGTTATAATAAATGAAGAATTAATAATTGAAAATGGAATCGCAGCGCCGGAAATGAAAAATTTTATTCCGATAAAGCAGGAAAGAAATATCGAAGGATAATAATCAACTATTATCTCAATGACTCGGTTGAAAAAATTTCCTCAACTCATTTCCAAGATCTCGCCACCTTAGTTTCCGGCAACCTGGCATTTCTCATCGCAATTCCTCTTACTGCATTATCACTGAATTCCATAAATGCTTTTTTGGAAATTTGTCGTCGCTTATCATCGCAGGAATACCAATATCTCCGCCTTCACGAATGGATTGCACTAACGGAATTTCTCCCAGGAAAGGAATATCAAATTCACTTGCAAGATTTTGGCCACCTTGTTTCCAAAAATATAATATTTATTGCCTGGCAATTCGGCGGGGTAAAATAACTCATATTCTCTACCAGCCCTATCACCGGCACTTTTAAGCCGGCCTGGCTAAACATGGCAATCCCCTTTTTTGCATCAGCGAGCGCCACCAGTTGAGGTGTTGTCACAACGATTACTCCTGTAACCGGCACGGTTTGCACAATAGTGAAATGTATATCACCTGTGCCCGGAGGCATATCAATGATCAAGTAATCAAGCTCGCCCCAATCCACGTCGGAAACAAATTGCCTGATGGCGCTGCTCACCATTGGCCCGCGCCACACTACGGCCTGCTTTTCATCAACCAATAAACCAATGCTCATTAATTTTATTCCATACCGTTCAAGGGGAACTATCATTCCTTTTCCATCTACATTCTTCATTAGCGGCCTTTCGCCGCGAACGCCAAACATTATATGAACGCTCGGTCCATAAATATCTGCATCCATTAATCCCACTTTGGCGCCACTTTCAGCGATCGCAAGGGCAAGGTTGGAGGCAACTGTACTTTTACCCACACCACCTTTTCCGCTTACTACCGCAATTATATTTTTTACACCTTTCAAAATATCTTTTTTATCCGTTCGCAATGAAGTTGTATTACTCGTGAAATTGATTTGCACCTGCGCATCTTTATTTAATTTCATGGATGGCTTTACACAATCATTTTTTATTTTATCCTTTAAGGGGCAGGCGGGCGTAGTAAGTACTATTGTAAATGAAATGATATTATTATTAATGGGAATATCTTTTACCATATTTAAGGTAATCAGATCTCTTTTTAAGATCGGGTTCCTGTACGGTTTTTAACGCGTCTTACTATATCATTCTTCATTCATGGTTCAATTTTTTGTTAAAAAGCGATCGGGAACTGCAAATTTAAACATTGATAATCTTACTTTGTTTATTAAATTACAACCGCACTTCGCGTAAATTCGTAGTATAGATATAGATTTATGAAAAAAATTGTACAATACTTTTCTATTCTTTTATTCTTATTCCTGTGGCGGCAAAAGCCCAGTTTGAAACCTATAAGGATTCCGTTGTACAATTGTATGGAGTTGTGATGTCAGCCGACAGTTTAAGGGCTTTGCCCTCGGTAAGTATTATGGTAAAAGGACGAAACCAGGGAACTATTTCGAGTGAGCAGGGTGTTTTTTCAATTCTATTTTAAAAGGCGACATTTTGAATTTACGAGCGTTGGCTATAAACCCAAAATTGTTACCGTGCCACAAAATCTTGTGGGTAACCAGCAAAGTATGATACAATTGATGGTAGAAGATACGGTTTATCTACCGGCAACGATTATACGAAAACGGCCCACCCGTGAAGAATTTGAAAGCGACTTTGTAAATACGCAAGTGCCAGACGATGACCAGGAAATTGCGCGTCAAAATCTTTCAGAAAGTAATTTAACGAGCTTGATGGCAGCATATCCGACGAGATGGGCGCGAGGCAACTAATTATTATCTAAAGCAAAACGCTCAAAAATATTATTCTGCCGGACAGCTTCCTCCTCAAAATATATTTAATCCCCTGGCCTGGGCAGAATTTATCAAAGCATGGAAACGGGGAGATTTTAAAAACAAATCGCAAAGCAGTGATTACTAAATTCACGAGTTGTCGTAAATTTAAAATGCCTCAAAGCGCATCCTGAACTCTAATTGAAAAACCACCCCATACATTCTTAAAATATATTTTTAAAGTTTAATTACCGGTAATCCTACTATTTTCCTGCTTTCTCACTTAATCCATTGAAACAGTAATTATTTGTTACGCAAATATTAGCCATATTTAAATGTGGGTCAATGCCGTAAAACCAACTTTCTTCAGGGGTATTTTTCCATGGTTTTTCAGGGAAAGATAATTTGGCATTCGGTTGCAGCATGAAAAAAAAGCCCCATTCAAAAAGAATGGGGCTCGCAATATTTGTCTGCAGGACATTTTTCGGCTGATTATCAGTCTTCCACTTTTACTTTTCCTTTCTGCTTTGCCATTACTTCTTCTGCGATGTTATTCGGAGCCGGAGCATAATGACTGAATTCCATTGTAGATGTTGCACGTCCGCTGGATAATGAACGCAATTGAGTTACATATCCAAACATTTCGCTTAAAGGCACTTTAGCTTTAATAACCTGCACGCCATGTTTGCTATCCATGCCTTCAAGCATTCCCCGGCGGCGGTTAAGATCACCGGTTACATCACCCATATATTGATCGGGAGTTAAAACTTCTATTTTCATAATAGGTTCAAGCAATACGGGCTTTGCTTTTCGGCCTGATTCACGATAACCTTGTTTGGCGCAAAGTTCAAACGACATCGCATCAGAATCCACCTGGTGAAATGAACCGTCAAATACCCTAACCTTCATGCTTTCCATTGGATAACCGGCCAGCACACCTGTTGTCATTGCAGTTTCAAAACCCTTTTGAATTGCAGGAACAAATTCTTTTGGAATTGAACCGCCAAAAAGTCCATTTACAAATTGGAAATTGCCCTTTCCTTCTTTTAAAAATTCTTCATCAGCAGGGCCGATTTCAAAAATGATATCAGCAAATTTACCACGACCACCTGTTTGCTTTTTAAGTATTCACGGTGCTCAATAGTTTGCTTAAAAGCTTCTTTGTAAGCAACCTGCGGCGCGCCCTGGTTTATTTCAACTTTAAATTCACGCTTCATTCGGTCCACGATAATTTCCAGGTGAAGTTCACCCATGCCGCTCAAAATTGTCTGGCCGGTTTCTTCATCAGTTTTTACCCGTAAGGTAGGATCTTCTTCCACCAATTTTGCAATAGCCATACCCATTTTATCAACGTCAGCCTGTGTTTTAGGCTCAACCGCTACAGAAATAACCGGTTCAGGGAAAGTCATTGCTTCCAAGCACAATCGGATGATCTTCGTTGCAAAGTGTATCTCCTGTTTTTATATCCTTAAAGCCAACCGCAGCGCCGATATCACCAGCCTCGATAAAATCAATAGGATTTTGCTTGTTAGCGTGCATCTGCATGATCCTCGAAATTCTTTCGTTTTTGCCGGTTCTTGTATTTAAAACATAAGAACCTGAATCAAGGTGACCGGAATATGCCCGGAAAAACGCAAGACGACCCACAAAAGGATCAGTCATAATTTTAAATGCCAATGCCGCAAATGGTTCTTTTGCATCAGGCTTACGCTCAATTTCTTCACCGGTATCAGGATTTGTCCTTTTACAGCTTCAATATCTTTTGGACCGGGCAGATATCTGACAATGGCATCCAAAGCAGTTTGCACACCTTTATTTTTAAAAGATGAGCCACACATCATTGGAATGATAGAAATATCTATGGTTGCTTTACGTATCGCCTCATGAATTTCATCTTCAGTGATGGTATTGGGATCATCAAAAAATTTCTCCAATAATTTCTCATCATAATCTGCTACTGCTTCAATCAAGATGTTGCCTCCACTCATTCACTTCTTCCATCATATCTTCAGGAATAGGAACTTCTTTATAGGTCATTCCTTGTGTAGCATCATCCCAAACAATTCCTTTCATGGTAATAAGATCAACAACACCTTTGAAATTATCTTCAGCACCAATAGGTAACTGTAATGGCACAGCTTTAGCACCCAGCATCTCTTTTACCTGCTTTACAACATTTAAAAAATCAGCACCGGCTCTGTCCATCTTATTTACAAAACCAATACGGGGAACTTTATAACGGTTTGCCTGGCGCCAAACAGTTTCTCTTTGCGGCTCCACACCACTCACCGCGCAAAATAACGCAAGCAAGCCATCCAGTACACGCAATGAACGTTCTACCTCCACGGTAAAATCCACGTGACCCGGGGTATCAATAATATTAAATTTATATTGTTTTGTTTCAGGATTTTTGCACCCTGAACGTGGGGAAATTCCAAAAACAAGTTGTAGCAGCGGAAGTGATGGTTATACCTCTTTCCTGTTCCTGGGCCATCCAGTCCATAGTAGCAGCACCATCATGTACTTCACCTATTTTATGGTTTACACCGGGTAATATAGAATACGCTCTGTAGTGGTGGTTTTGCCAGCATCAATGTGAGCGGCAATACCTATATTTCTTTGAAATCTTAAGTCGGCCATAGCCATATATTTTTATTATTAGTAATTTAAAACACTTTTTGGAGGCGCAAAGTTACAGGTTTTATGCTTATAATTAAAATCATTCAGGCTGATATTAACAAGCATAGTTATAAAAAAACCCTCTCCTGAAGAAAGGGCTTGAATAAATTTTGATAGTATAATTAAATCCTGAAATGAGCAAATGCTTTATTAGCATCTGCCATCCGGTGAGTATCTTCTTTCTTTTTAAAAGCCGCGCCTTCGCCTTTGCTTGCGGCAACAATTTCGTTGGCAAGTTTTTCTGCCATACTTCGGCCATTTCTATCCCGGCTATATTTAATAAGCCATTTTATACTTAATGATGTTTTTCTGTCAGCACGAACCTCTGCAGGTATCTGGAAAGTCGCACCACCAATACGGCGGCTTTTTACTTCTACGCCAGGAGTCACATTAGCCAATGCTTTTTTCCAAATCTTCATATCCATCTTCACCGGATATTTTTGAAACTTTTTCAATAGCATCATAAAAAATACTATAAGCCCCACTTTTTTTCCCTGCCACATTAAATTGTTTACAAAACGGGTAACCAGCTTATCATGAAATTTTGGATCGGGAGCCAACGGTAATTTTTTTGCCTGTGCTTTACGCATTTGTTGTTTATTATTTTATTAGTTTAATTAAGTTATAAGTCTCCTGTTGACTTGCTACTTGTATGCTATTTCTTTGCCTTTTCTTTTTTAGTTCCGTATTTCGAACGGCTTTGTTTACGGTCTTTTACACCGGCCGTATCAAGACTGCCTCGTACAATATGATAACGAACTCCGGGTAGATCTTTCACCCTTCCGCCGCGGATGAGAACAATCGAGTGCTCCTGCAAATTATGCCCTTCACCAGGTATATATGCGATCACTTCAATTTTATTGGTAAGTCTTACTTTAGCAACTTTGCGCAATGCCGAATTTGGCTTTTTAGGAGTGGTAGTATATACTCTTGTACATACGCCTCTGCGTTGCGGGCAACTGTCAAGAGCCCTTGATTTGCTTTTTGCCCTGATAATTGTTCTTCCTTTTCTTACTAATTGTTGTATTGTAGGCATTACTTTTACCCTGATTTTTTTGGACGGCAAAGGTAAGCGTAGCATTGTGAAATTCCAAAATTATTTGGAAGATAGCATAATTATCGGCTGGTTGGCGTATCTTCAACAATCATTACACCTTTACCAGCCAGTCATATTTATCTTCGGCACGTCCTTCTTTAATTGCACTCATTCTGCTTTTGATGGATTTAGCGATTTCCCATTTTTCAACATCAAAGTTCATTACAAAATCTTTATATTTTAATTCTTTGATCATTGAAATGGTAGCAGCCGTTCCCGTTCCAAATACTTCCGACAGATGATCTGTTTTTATAAGCCAAAACAATTTCATCTATGCTTAACTGTCTTTCTTCCACATCCATTCCGCGTTCTTCCATCAGTTGAATAACACTTTCCCTGGTGACGCCCGCCAGGATGGTTCCTGCGCTGAGATCCGGAGTGATGGCCTTATTTCCGATAATAAAAAAAACATTCATTGTACCGCATTCCTGCACATATTTATGTTCAATGGCGTCCATCCAAAGCACCTGGTCGTAACCCTTCCTTTTTGCTTCGGCAGTAGGATGCATAGCAGCAGCATAATTACCGGCATTTTTTGCATAGCCAACTCCCCCCTGGACAGCCCTTACATATTTTTCTTCTACATATATTCTCATAGGATTGCTGTAATATGGTCCTGTAGGGCTCAATATTATCATAAATTTATATTTTGAAGAAGGCCTCACGCCTATCATTTCATCAGTGCTAAACATAAAAGGCCTGATATACAAAGAATGATCTGGTTTATCGGGAATCCAGTCCGAATCAAGCTTAACAAGTTCCTTTATTCCATCTATGAAAATTTCTTCCGGAATTTCGGGCATTTCCATTCTTTCGGCAGAAATATTAAAGCGCTTGAAATTTTCCATTGGCCTGAAAAGGCGTGCTTCGCCTTGCGGATTTTTATATGCCTTTATTCCTTCAAAAATTGCCTGTCCGTAATGCAAAGCTGCAAGGGATGGAGAAAGTAATAGTGGCTGATACGGCTTAATCTCTACAATTTTCCATTGCTCCATCTTCATAATCCACCTCAAGCATGTGATCAGTAAAATATTTTCCGAAAGGAAGATTTTCAAGTGAATAGAGATTGTAATTTGCTTCTTTCTATTCGTTTGTATATTAAACTCCGCAGATGCTATCATATCAGTAAATTTGCTGCAAAGAAACGAAAAAAAGAAACGTACTTTGAATTATGAGCCTTAATGATATTCAATTACCGCGGTTTCTATGTGTTTCATTTTTCAAAAATAACCTGGTTGATTTACCAAAGAATAATGTGATGGAAAAACGGGCGGATGACGTAAAATCGATTCTTTGGGCGGCAATGAAAAGAAAATTCTTTTTATTGCAAATGATGCTGAAAATAAATTTTTAGCGAGATGATCAAATGAAATTTGTAAACGATTTGTTAACGCATGCAATTTAAGTATGGCTGACATAGCCTTTATAAATCTTTATAATAAAAATATAAAATACACCGATCTGGCATCAAAATTTTCGATCTCAAAAAATATTGATCTTCGGGATTAGTCCCGGCGAATTAGATATTCCTTTTACAATTCCCTTTTTCCAGGTACAAGCTTTTCATGGACAGTTGTTTTTGATTTGCCCGTCTCTTGACGAAATCAGGCAGAAAAAAGATTTAAAAAAACAATTATGGATTAGCCTTCAAAAAATTTTTAATCTTCAAAAGTAAAAATGAAGACCCTGATCTTTGCAACCAATAATTTAAATAAAGTAGTTGAAATAAGAAGTGTGCTTGGCAATAAGTTCAATATTTTATCCCTTACGCGAGGCCGGAATCCATATTGATATTCCGGAACCATTTCAAACATTGGAAGAAAATGCGATTGAAAAATCGCAAGGTTATTTATGATCTTAAAAAGACGCCTGTTTTGCTGAAGATTCGGGCCTGGAAGTGCATGCTCTTAAACGGCGAGCCTGGCGTGAAAAGCGCAAGATATGCAGGCAGTGATAAAGACTTTGATCAAAATATTACTAAACTCTTGAATAACTTAACGGGCATTGAGAATCGCTCTGCACAATTCAAAACGGTTATTTGCCTAACTATTAACGGGAAACATAATATATTTGAAGGAATCTGTAAAGGGATTATTATCGAAAGAAAGAAGCGGGTATGGAGGTTTTGGATATGATGCTGTTTTTATTCCCAACGGATCACCAAAAACCTTTGCAGAAATGTCTTTATCAGGAAAAAAATATTTTCAGCCACCGCCGAAAGGCTACTGAAAAATTAATAGCCTTACCTGCAAAGCATCGAGTCTAGCCGATGGTGTTACTAAACCAAAAAACTTGAACGAACAAAGCAACCATATACCTTCTGAAACAGACTTAATTAAGGGCTGTATTGAGGGAAACCGGCAAATGCAGGAACTTCTTTACAGAAAATTTTCTTCCAAAATGTATGGTGTTTGTTTACGATATTCCGGTAATCCTGATGATGCCAATGATCTGCTACAGGAAGGATTTATAAAAGTATTTAAAAACCTGGAGAAGTTCAGGGGTGAAGGCTCTTTTGAAGGCTGGATCAGAAGAATATTTGTAAATACTTCTATTGAACATTTCAGAAAAAAAGTAAAACTATACAATGTAACTGAAGTGCAGGAAAATACCATTGAAGATATTGACCTTTCCGTATTGGATACATTGGCAGAAAAAGACATTATGACGTCTGATAAATGAGTTGTCACCGGGCTATAAAACAGTTTTTAATATGCATGTTGTTGAAGGCTATTCTCACAAAGAAATTGCGGAAATGCTTGGCATCAACGAAGGAACGAGTAAGTCCCAACTTGCAAGGGCAAAAGGGGTATTGAAAAAATCCCTTGAAAAACTGATTAATAAAGCTAGCAACGATACTATAAATACAATTGAATGATTATGCAGGATTTTAAAAATAAACTTATATAATTACGAAGTCGATCCGCCGCAGGAAATATGGAACAATATTGATGCAGCAATGAATGGAACCCAAGGCAAGATTGTTTCAATAACAGCATTGAGTAAAAGGTCTAAATTTATTTTTTATTCAGTAACGGCGGCTGCATCCCTCGTTATTATTCTTCTTACAACAATACTTTTTAACAAATCAGATCATGGCAAAACGGGATCATTAATCACTTTGAATCAGTCCAACGCTATATTATCAAAAAAAATCCAGGACTCAATCAGCCTCAATAACAAAATCCTGAAAGAGATTATTAAATCTACAAAAGACAAAAACTTATTAGCGCATAATTATGAAAGTTCATTTCTTAAAGAGAAAAAATACCTCACCATTACCGGCCCCGGCGGCCAGGCTGTAAAAATTTCTCCCAAAGTGGCTACGCTGATTGAATCTGCAGATAACGAATCTCCGCCTAAGCCTGTGTGGAATAAAAAAATAGATAAATGGAAGCAGATCATGCTGAGCACCACTTTATCGCCTACATCAACCAATCTTCTGGATGTTGTACAGCTTTCTTCTTCCACTGACGATAATAATGAGTAACTCTTAATTCATCATGCCAAGAATAAAAATTGAGCTCCCTGAAAAATATGTCGCGTCATTTCAAATTCCTGTAAGAATTACAGATATAAATTATGGTAACCACGTCGGCAATGATGCTATAGTGGCTCTGATTCACGAAGCCCGGATGCAATTTCTTTCGCAATATGGCTTTACAGAATTGAATGTGGCAGGCACTTCGCTTATCATGAGCGAGCTTGTTGTCGAATTTAAAAACGAGGCTTTTTATAAAGACATTTTTGATGTAAAAATATTTATTGGCGAAATATCGAGGGTAAGTTTTGAGATCTTTTATTCATTAAGCACTTTAAGAGAAAATAATGCAATAGTTATAGCTAACGCAAAAACAGGAATGGTGTGTTTTAATTATAATGCGAAGAAAGTACAGCCTGTACCGGATGCTTTAAAGAAATTGCTGGCTGATCAATGATACGTTTAAAAAAGTTACTTTCTACACAGAGCGCATTATCACTTTCAGGACATTTAAAGAATATGCCGCTGACAGATCATATCACTAAAAAAAGTGCTTCCTACGCAGACCATATTTTCCAGCTTTCCTCGGCTTGTATTGCAAGCATTGATTCCCCGTTTTTAATGATGGCGCCCATGGCTTCGGCTTTAGAAAGAAATAATGTTTTTGAAGGGTTATATATCAAATCAAAAAAATAGTGTTTTGGGGTAACATATTCGTAAGGAATCTTAGGGTAATCTTCTACGTTAGGAAACATTCCTTCCGGTGTTGTATTTATAATAACAGGATATTTCCGGATCAATTCAGGCGACAATAAATCATAAGAGATGCGGCCAGGTACAACCTCTTTTTTGCGGCTAACAAACAAAAATTCAATATTCAATTTTTTAAGCACATAGGCGACAGCTTTGGAAGAGCCGCCGGTACCAAGTATTAACGCTTTTGCGTGATGCGGTTTTAAGCCGGTAATAAACGATTTTTCAAAGCCTGTTACATCCGTATTAAATCCTTCCCATTTTCCATCAGCAATCTTTATACAATTACAGGCATTAATTTCTTTACACGCTTCGGAGATGGTATCTAAAAAGTCAAATGATCTCAGACTTGTATGGAATGGTAACATTAAGCCCCGCGATAAGTGGATCACGCTTTAACAGCGGTATTTCTTTTCGCAGGTCTTTTATTTCAAAATTCCGGTATTCGCAATGCTTTATATGTTCATTGCTGAATTTTTCGCTAAAATATTTTTTGGAAAATGAATGAGCTTAAAGGATTACCAATTAATCCATAAATTTTCATCAGGCCTTTTCTTTGTTAAGATATAAATGAAAAGTATCACCCCGTAAACCGATGCGCATTGCTTCCAGTGGAATAACTTCAGACGGAGCAATATTTCCAAGATTTACATTACAATCTATCAATTCTAAAAAATATAATTGCTGGGCTTTTTGAGGAGCTTCCCAAATAATTTTTTGTTGCGGAATTTGAGTAAGTATTTCCTGGACAAGCCCTTCTCTTACTTCGCCCGTACCCCTGTAGATACCAACATTTCCGGCTTCCCTCGCTTCTGCAATTACATAAGTAGCGCCAGCTTCGAGTTCAGCTTTCATTAGTTCAATCCATTTATAAGGAGGAATAATATGAGCAGCATCTTTGCTTCCTACCTCGCTTAATACAGTCCCATATTTGGTAAGCTTTTCAATATAACCACATTTTTCAGCATGCGGAATCGTAATTGATCCATCACTTACTTCCATAAATTTAATATTAAACTCCTTGCAAATATTGATATAATCGTTAAACTGGTTTCTTATTAAAAAAGCTTCGAAAAGTGTGCCGCCAAAATAAACCGGGATATCAAAAGACTGGTACAAATCGATTTTTTCTTTAAGGTTTGGCGTAACAAAAGCAGTTCCAAATCCTAATTTTATAATATCAATATGAGGATGAGCGACACTTAAAAAATTCTTGGCTTCTTCAATGCTCAATCCTTTATCCATTATCATTGTTAAACCATATTGGCGCGGCTTCGGAACTCTTTCGGGAATCTGAGAGAGATTAAAATTCATCATTTTTTATTTTGAGAAGCGCAAAGATAGTTTTGTAACCCCAATAATTCAAAACATGAATGATGGGTCTTATTTTTTCCTTTTCCTGTTGGTTTTGGTCTTATAAGAAGCGATCATCTCTACTATAGATTGATGCTGTAACAACGAAGGGCTCAATTCTATAAACTGCCTAACGAGCGCGGGTGCTTTTTGCATAGCAAGTTCAAGCTGTAACAATCCTTCTTTAGACTTACCGAGGGCAAAAAAAATGGCAGACTTGTAAAAGGTAAAAAGTGGTTTATAGTTGGTATTTTTTTCTGCATTGTAAACTTGTTCAAGTGCCTCTTCGAAATAAGTTGCGTCAAAAAGACATTTAATTAATTCTTTCCATCCATTGGCATTTTTTGGGCGCGCTTTAATAAAATTTGAGAAATGGATCACCGCATCTTTAATCTGTCGAGCTGAACAAAACATTTCGCTAATGCAAAGTGGTAGTCTGGCTGCGACTTATTAATGCGCATTGCATTTTCAATATTTTTTACTGCACTGGTCCAATGGCCCTCATTCATATAGGTTCCGGCAATTTTAAAATATAAATGACTATCCGTAGCATTAAGGTGAGAAGCTTTCCTATAGTGAAACCTTGCCTGGGCGTGATTTTTCAGCTTTTCGTAACAATGGCCCAACGCTTCATAAATCACTTCTTCAGGCATGGACAGTTCAAGAACTTTTTGCAAAACATCTATAGCTTCCCGGTATTTGTGCAGTCTTAGGTATGCATCGCCCATATTCCGGTATGCATAATCAAATTTTTCGTCTATCGCAATGGCATATTGGTAAGCATCTATTGCCTTTTCATAAAGTTTTAATCCCTGGAAAGCAGCACCAAGGTTGAACCAGGCTAATTGTGTGTAAGGAAATTCATCAATGATTTTTTGATGCAACTTTATACTTTCTTCATTCCTTCCGGTATAATCTGTCCAAAAGCAAATTTTATAAAGCGCTTCTTCATTCGTAGGATCCTGCTCAAGTATCAGTTTTAGGCAATTGAAAACTTTATCAAATTCTTCATAATCGTCATATACATCCGCCAGCTCAAAAAGCAGTTCTGCTTTTTCCTCACCTTCAAAAACATGAATGGCTTTTTCCAATAATGCTGCCGCATTTTCCTGGTTATCCAGCGCAAGATGAGCATCTGTTTTAAGGATATAAAGATTGATATCGGTACTATCCAATAGCTCCGCTTTATCTAACCAGGCAAGCGCCTCACGATATCGCCTGGTCGCAATTAACAGATCGGCTTTTTTTATATGAAGTATGGAAGAGTAAGGAAACTGTTCCACTGCGTAATTTACCGCTTCCACAGCCGCCGTTAGATCGTCATTCTCATCAAAATAATCAATGATTCGCTCAAAGGATTCTTCTTCTATGAAACTAAATTTTCTACCGGTTTTGAAGTTGTTGTATTGCATAAGCAACTCCTTCATTTCTTCCCTGTTTTGCCGGTATGGATTTTCTTTCATATGCTAACCAAATTACAGATTTTTTTCAGAACTTACGCATATATAAACAATTTCGCCGTTATCCATCCAGAAAAATGTGATGAAAGGCTATAGATTTTCACAAATTTATTGTACTTTTGTTAACGTACGACTAAATTTCAATTTTTAATAATGACCAAGTATTCCAAAATAGCGCTTTTTTTCTTGATATGTTTGGGAGTATTCTTCATAGCTTTTGCTGACAGGGGTGGTTTTGTGAAAAAAAATAAGACCCAGTTAAATATCGCTACCAAAGGAACTTTAAAGAATTCTATTGCTTTTAATCTCAGATCAGGCATTACTTACCGTGGAAGTTTCTTTTTAGATGTAGAGCAAATCGGTAACACCGTTGTAAATGATGCTTTTGTTTCTTATAAAAAAGGAAACACAATTTATATTCTTCCTTATAAACAAAAAGTCTTCATACCGGAATATTCCCCGAAAGATGGATATAAACTTGTTATAAGATCCCGGAAATAGCTGCTTTCATAAAAATATTAGAGACCTGCACTGAGCAGGTTTTTTTATGCCAATTATATTCGCCGATTGGCATTATTAAACTCAATTGTAAAGGTTCGGCGGCCGCAAGTCAAAACAACAATTACGATTATTTGCTTTTTGCCTCGTCGTAGGTTAAAACCCTGTAACCTGATTTGGGAATTTCAAACTTAGATGTAGCAACCGTGCTATAATTTATTTTGGCTAAGGTGAATTTAAAGGTCATTTTTCCATTTTCCATCTCGTACTGCACCGCAAGGCCAGGCAGCGTTTTGAATTGATAATCGTAATCCTTATTGGTAACATTCACATCTTTAGTATAATACACGGTAAACTTCGATCCGTCTTTTAGTTTTGCTATTGCCTTCTGGCAATTAAATCCTGCGATTACAGATGTTTCACCAGTATTCTCAAATGTAATTCCGTCGTATTTTTTATTATTCTTTGTCCAGTCATCAGCGGTAAGTGTAATCATCAACTTTTGGCCACTATAATCTTTTAAAATAACGCCACTGTTGGTTGCAGCGTTGTAAATCGTAGCCTCACTTCCAAGTCCGCTCAGCATTTCCGTTCGGCTTTCAGGTCCTTTTAAATATACAGTTGTGGTGGCCCCATCAAGCATATCAGCCATCTTAGGCTGTGTGCTGCCCGTTTCCACGGAAATGTTGTAGACAAGGCTGCCTTCCGTTAAGTTTTTTTGCGCAAATGAATCAACCCGGTTAAATACGCAAATCAATATGGATAATATGAAGTAATAATTTTTCATCAATAATTCTCAAACCCGCTTAGTGCTAAGTTACCTATAAAGACAATATTAGTAAAGTAATGGTTGCAGGTGCCGGCAGCACCTATTTTTTCTTGTTGCCGTCTTTTTTCTGTTGCATTGTTTGCAATTTTTTATTGCTTTCCTGCATTGCTGTGATGCGCTCCTGCCATTTGCTTTGAGCCACAGGTTTCTTTTTATTTTCCTGTAACCTCGCAAGGATTTTTTGATGATCAATAATGTATTTTTGAATCACGAATTGTATCAGTAGCGTTATCGCATTAGAAACAGTATAATACCAGGTGAGCGACGATGGCAACCTGTTAAACACTCCTAAAAGAACAACCGGGAAGATGTAAGGCATATACTTCATGACAGGATTACTGTTGTCCTGCATATTACTCATTCCATAAATTGAAATCAATAAGCTGGTTGTAACGGCCAGGATGGTAAAAAGACTTACATGATTTCCATAAAAGGGTATGGAAAAAGGTAAGTTATAGATAGAATCATAGGACGAAAGATCCTTTGCCCACCAGAAGCTTTGCCCTCGTAAAGTAATATTGGAGTTAAAGAAATTATACAGGGCAAAGAAGATAGGAATTTGCAGTAACGCTGGGATACAACCTCCCAGCGGATTGACGCCGGCGCTTCGGAAAAGCTTCATCTGCTCCATTCCAAAAGTCTGTTTATCGTCGCCGTGTTTAGTTTTCAATGCATCAATTTCCGGCTTTAATAATTTCATTTTTGCGCCGCTTAAATAACTTTGATAAGTAAGCGGGGAGATTAACAATCTTATGATAATGGTAAGTAGTGCGATTACAAGCCCGGCACTGGCTATTTTACTGCTCAGGAAATTAAAAACGGGCATTACAAATCCGCGGTTTATATATTTTACAAAGGCAAAAATTCCACTGCCCAAGGGAACCATGTTGTACATTTGATTGCCGTACGATTTTAAAATTTTGTAGTCGCCAGGGCCATAAAAAAGCTGTAAAGGGATCATCACATCCTGGCCCTCGGGAACATTCAGCCTCATATTGGCAGTAAGCTTTCCTATTACGTGGAGGCTGGTATCTGCGGGAGATTCCCAGCGCAGTTCACCATTTTCAAATTTGTTTCCCGCGATGATGGAACTTGCAAAAAATTGTTGTTTCAAAGCGACCCAATCAACAGGTTTATCCAGCTTTTTATCATCCGATTTACCTTCAACAATATGCTCAAAATCATAATCACTGCCCTCCACGAAATCTACGTGCGACTGTTGGGTTTCCCACTGTATATCTTTTTCCTGTTTGGCAGCTTTGGACTGCCAGGTAAGGTTCATTGTATTCTGCGTAAGCAATTTATTAGCGCCATTCAGCTTGATGTTGAAAGTCATCATATAATCGTCCGGACTTATGATATACTCGTGATCAATTTTGTGACCGTCTTTTGATTCAAGAGTAAAATCTATAATTTGCTTTCCATCGGCTGTTGTTTGCGGCTTCGATGCCGTAAAGAGGAGATCCGATGTTTGCTCCGTTTGATTATTACCTGTATTTATTGCATAAGAAATATTACTAAATTGTCCATCCAGCAATATCAACGGCTTTTTGTCAAAAGTTTTAAAATCTTTAAGTTCTACTCTTTGTGGCTGACCGCCTTTATTAGTAAAAGTGATTTTGAAAACTTTATTTTCGAGAGTTATAAACTGTTCCTTGCCGGTGGTATCCTGCTTTATATTTTGTAAAGCGGTGTCTCGCGTGGATGTGGCTGCGTTTGTGAGGTTTTTGTTTAGCGAAGTATCAACTTTAGGCTGCAGCCTGGCGATGGAATCTTTGATATGCTGCTCCTGCTTTTCCAGCGCTAATTTACCCTGGCTTGAATAATAAAAGTATCCGAAAAATAAAAGAGCCAATAATACAAATCCAATAACGGTATTTCTATCCATTCCCATAATTAAAAATTATTCCAAAGATTTCCTCCGGAGGTTGGCAAATGTACGCAAACTTTGGAGTTTTGTTTTTTGAAACATACGCCTCTTAAGTTTAAAAAAATTGCCCCCGATTAAGAGGGCATATCACAATGGGAATATTATTTTTTTGCGGGAGTTCCTTCTGCCTTAGTAGCCGGAGCGCCTTTTGCAGCCGGTGCAGCTTTCGCGTCGGCCGGAGCAGCCTTAACGGTCGTGGCTTCTTCCTGTTTAAGCTGGCGTGTCATGGCAACAGATGCGATTGGGATTCTTGGAGAGTTAAGAATTTCCATATCTTTTGCCTTTACATCCTGCACACGCACATTTTCATTAAGCTTCAGCTCTGTAAGATCCACCTCGATATGCTCGAGCAGATGTTCGGGAATTGTCTTTACTTTCAGCGCTTTCATTTTTACTGCCAGTTTACCCCCTTCTTTTACGCCAGCGGGAATGCCGGTAAACTTGATGGGAATGGATACTGTAACTTTTTTGTCGCCCACCAGCTCAAGGAAATCAACGTGGATTAGCTTGTCGCTAACTTTGTCAAACTGGATATCCTTCAATACACATTTGTAAGAAGTTCCGTCGATTAAAATTTCCGTAAGCATAAAATCAGGCGTATAAACAATGCTCTTAAAAGCAGATGTAGGGGCAGAAAAATTAATTTCTTTTGCACCGCCGTAAATTACACCTGGCACTTTTTCCTCAGAGCGAAGTTGGCGGGTGGCTGTTTTGCCAAATTCGGTCCTGATTTGTCCTTCGATAGTAATTGTTTTCATTAATATTTTTTTTGAGGCGCGAAGGTAGGAATTATTGTTGAATTCACAGGAATTTAAAAGGTCAGATTCGCAAATGTAAAATGAAATCGCATTAAAATGAGTGGCACCTGGTGAAACATAGATTAAGTGAAATGACTTTTAAACCCTGGCTTTATTCTTTTTAAGCATTTTACTTCTTAAAAAAAGGCTATTGATGCTCTTATTTTCGTAGGCATTTCTGATGGCTATTGCAAACAATTCTGCAACTGAAACCACCTTTAATTTTCCGATACTTCTGCTCACCGGAATGGTATCACAGACCACCAATTCTTCCAAACTACTGTTTTCAATATTTTCATAGGCATTACCACTTAATACGGGATGGGTACAAAATGCCCTTACACTGCGGGCGCCTTTTTCTCTCAGCAAGCCTGCTGCTTTTGCCAGCGTTCCACCTGTATCGCAGATATCATCGATCAATATGATATCACGATCTGTAACATCCCCAATAACTACCATACTGGCTATCTCATTCGCTCTTTTTCTATGTTTATCACAAATAACCATGTCCACTTCAAAATAACTTGCTATTTCGCGAATGCGGTTTGCACTGCCTACGTCCGGGGCGGCAAAGGTTAGATTTTCAAGATTCAAATCTTCTATATAAGGGATAAAAATGGCCGAGGAATCCAGGTGATCAACAGGAATATCAAAATAACCCTGAATTTGCGGGGCATGCAAATCCATAGTGATGACCCTGTCGGCGCCTGCAGCAGTAAGCATATTGGCCACTAATTTAGAACCAATAGCAACCCGTGGCCTGTCTTTCCTGTCCTGCCTGGCATATCCATAATATGGGATCACCGCAATAACTTTATAAGCTGAAGCCCGCTTGGCCGCATCTATCATCAACAGCAATTCCATCAGGTTGTCAGTCGGTGAAAAAGTGCTTTGCACTAAAAAAACAAATTGTCCGCGAATACTTTCCTGGTATTCCACACCAATTTCTCCGTCACTGAATTTTTGAATATTAATTTTACCAAGAGGTTCTCCAAACTTAATGGCAATTTGTTTCGCCAGGTATTGGGAGCCAGTACCTGAAAAAATTTTTACATTAGGATGCATCTTGAAAAAAGTTGATGAAGGCAAATATTTGTTGAGGCGAAATTATCATTTATATTGCTTCATTAAACTCAAAATTATGGAAAGTACTAACAAGTCATCCACCTCCATAAAAAACTGGGCAATCGATGACCGTCCCAGGGAAAAGTTATTGGCAAAGGGAAAGGAAAGTTTAAGCGATTCCGAGCTTTTAGCTATTTTAATAAGTACCGGCAGCAAAAATAAAAGCGCAGTCGAACTGGCAAAAGAAGTATTGTCTTTAGGAAAAAATAATTTGAATGAATTGGGCAAAATTTCCCTGAATGAATTAATGACCATAAAAGGAATTGGCGAAGCCAAAGCGATTACGCTTGCGGCCGCATTGGAATTGGGACGCCGTCGCCAGGCCACCGGTTTTTTAAATAAAACATTCGTAAAATCCAGTAACGAGCTTGCCGAATTTTTAAAGGCTAAACTCAAGGATTATGCTTATGAAATTTTTGGTGTGGTATATTTAAATAGATCCAATAAAATAAATCATTTTGAAATTATCAGCAAAGGCGGAATGACCAGCACCGTTGTGGATCCCAGAATCCTTTTCAAAAAGGCGTTTGAAGTAGAGGCCACTTCAATTGTTTTGTGCCACAATCACCCGTCCGGAAGCCTGAAGCCAAGCCGCCAGGATGAAGAATTAACGCATAAACTCAAAGAAGCCGGCAAATACCTGGATATACAGGTTGTGGACCATCTTATTGTAAGCGACGAAGGTTATTTTAGCTTTGCAGATGAAGGGCTGATGTAAATTTATGCCTGCGCTGTCGGACCGCCAAAGTTCAATGGTAATTCGACCGCCTCAATGTCCTGGATCGTTCCATTAACCGATTCAAATTTTTTCACATTTTCGATCATTGCTTTCATAAAACGTTTGGCATGTGTAGGAGTTAAAATGATACGGCTTTTTACTTTACTTTTTGGCGTGCCGGGCATCACGTTTACAAAATCTACTACGAATTCGGCGTGGCTGTGGGTGATAATAGCGAGGTTAGCATAAGATCCCTCAGAAACTTCCTCAGAGATTTCTATGTTAAGTTGGTTCGGCGGCTGGTTGTTCGGTTGATCCATTTTATTTTTTTTCAAAAGTAAACTAATGCGGCTAAAATATATAAACGTTGGAATAAGTAAATTGCGGATTTTCCCGTGATGAGGTTTGTGCTATATTGGCTAAATGATTTCCATGATGGAAGTGCAAAGAGCATTTTAAACATCTGACAGCTAAATAACCCCAAAGGCGTAAGATTCATAAAAAATAACACCATTTCAATGCTGTAATTTTATGAATTCATATTTGTGCATTTTATTAACTTTAGGAATAAAAGAAATTGTATGAAAAAAATAATAGTTCTTCCGGTACTACTTTTTTTGAACACCGCAATTTTTTCGCAGGTCGAGTCCGCTCAAATTGCAGGAGAATTCAAACAAGTTATGTCAAATGGCGGCATTAACGGAATACAAACTTATAGCACCGGAGAAGTAAAAGGCTCACAATTTTTTCTTCCTGACTGGACAAGTGGCAGTGTTACCACAAAAAGCAACCAGGTGATCAGCAAACGCTATTTATTTCTATATGATAAAGTAAGACAAGAACTTTTTATAAAACCGGTAGATTCATCGGTTATCCTAACTGGTGAAAAAGATCAAATCAATGGTTTTACCCTAAACGGCGATAAGGTATATAACTTTGTTGCTGCTTCAGCTTATGACCCATCCGACAAAACTAATTTTTTTGAAGTGCTAACAGGCAATAGTAAAGGTTATTCCTTATTGAAGCTGGTAAAAGCAAACTTTGTAAAGGCCGACCAAACGGATATTCTTAGAATGAAGGATGGTGATATTTACGATAAATTTGTCGATGATATTTCCTATTATATTTCTTATAATAATGGCTTGCCTAAAAAAATAGCATTTAAGGAAAAAAATATCGAGAAGGCCTTCCCGGAATTAAAGACTAAAATAGCAGACTACTTCGGTCAAAATGCAAATCAAAGCGTTAACGAAAATTTTATGATAAGCCTGGTAAACTCTTTTAATAACCAATAAATGAGTTCTTATTTTTTCACTAGTTTGATCTATAATCTTCAAAAAAAACTGCTTTGACATACCCCATATTTCAATTTAATTTTTCTTATCTGGTTGAGATGTAATGGCTTTCCATTACAGATTCGAGGCTGATTTGCAACAGCTATTTCTAAAGATCCTTCTTTGCTAAACAGCCTATTGATTTGCGTTTGACCCTAAACGTTTTCCGAGTTTCGATTGTCAAAAGCTTCATTAGTTGGCTTGCATATATCTAAAAATGCCGTTTCAAAAATGAAACGGCATTCAGAGATGAATATTCTATGTCAATGAATATTTTATATTAAGATCATTTACTTTAAGGTGTCTTGGTAAAAGTTTCTATTATGGTTCTTTGGCCTGGCGGGGTAGCTGTGTTACTATATTTAAAATAAAATGAATATATGCCTTTAACAGGATCAGCAGTTAAAATAACCGGAGCTTGTGAGAGACTACCAAGGCCAAAAGCTCCATATGAAGAAGGGTCTAATGCAACATTAAAATCACTCAATACACCGTTGGTATTTGTAAAGGAGATGTGAAATTCTGCACCATTTGATGCGCTTGCAACTGAAACCTGTGAAGGAGTCTCAGGAGAAAAAATATTAGGATTTGTTTGATTATAATTAGGAGTTCCGGTTGTATCTGTTGCATTCCACCTTCTCCAATTCTCCGTATAACTACCTGCAATTGGATTCCCTATAAAATGATAATATAACGTTCCGATATTGCTGCTGATGGTTATGCCCGTGGGAGCCTTTAAAATACTGATCGAAAGCATATAGTTATGGGAAGGATCAATTTTGGATGGATAAACTACTACCGGAATTGCATTGGAATATGTCTGGCCTTTGTAAACAGTGTCCGTTGTCGAAATAGGAGCATAGCAACTATCTGGGAGAGGCAAATATTGTAAGCCGCCACCAGTGCCGTTATAAAAACTCACCGCTGAGGAATCCACTCCTACAGTGAATACTTCATTCTGCGGGGCAACACTTACTGCTGCATAGTTGATGTGAAAATAGGTAGTATCCATTAAATCACTTCCCGGAAAAAGTAAAGCCTGCGAGCTAAATTGGTACAAACCTCCTTCTACAATATTTGCAGTAGGCTTCAGGTCATTCAAATCGGTTTCATTAGCCCGGTAGTTTTTAACACAGGAGCTCAAGATTAAAATAAACAAAATCCCAAAAAACGTAGATAATTTATTAAAATTATGTCTTTTCATTATAGTCATTTTAAGTTTTTGATTTAAGGCTTTTAATTATTTAGCCCAGAAAATGTTGCTGGTATGCCCATTTATAGTGCCCTGGGCATTTACGTTCGCGGTATTTAAAGTATATTCACTAGTTGGATACAGGAACCTTACCGGAATGGTTGGGGGAGTATCTAAATAGGTAGAAATGGAAGTTGGTATATCTGCAGGGAGCCCTAACCTCCTGTAATCACAATAAGACTCAAAGGGAGAGACTCCATTCATGGCTATCCATTTTTGTCTTATGATACAGGCTATCCTTTGAGCATCTGTGGTACATGCATTGTAATTTGACATATCATCTGGCTGGCTCGTAAGAGCAGCGGCTTCTGCTGCTGCATTACCATTGGGATTATTTGATTCCAGGTAAGTGAAAGATGCAAGCACTCCATTATTGAAATCAGCGGCCGCGCCGGTAAATCCGGTCCAACCCCGGAAGGCAGCCTCTGCCTGGAGAAAATAACTTTCAGCGGCGCTTATTAAAACTTGTGATTGGCCAACCGATTTTAATAATCCCTCGCCAACTGATGACGCCTGGCTACCGCCCAATCCCGTTGATCCTGAACCAAGCTTATTTCCAACGTAGGCAGAAACAGGGAAAATAGTGTTATCCAGCGTAGGGTTGACACCTGGAACCAAATCCGTTCCACCGGGAGAGTATAGCCGCCTTAGGCGGAAAGTATCATTATGATTCACCAGGTAACTAATGCTATATTGGTTTGCCCTGAAATAATCTGATGATCCGCCCGTAGTACGAAGGTTGCTTTGTGTAACAAAAAAACTCCAAAAAGGATTTCCTTGACCCGAATTATTGGCGTAGCCCGGGTTTACCGCAGCGTCGCTTGTTAAAAAGCCGGCTCCGTTTGAAGTGATACTGGCCAGTTCGGAAGTTAAGTAAGACTGGCTGATTACATTTGATTGTCGCATGAGAATACGCATTTTAAGTGTATTGGCGAATTGTATCCAACTGGTAGCATTTCCGCCAAACATAACATCGCTTGTTCCTTGAGCAGTAGCAAGGGGGTTTTGCATTAGCATTATGCCAGAATCCAATTGAGCAGTAAAAGCAAGATATACGCTTTGTGCGCTGTCGTATTTTGGCAAAATTTCACTCGTTCCTTTAAACGCATCGCTATAAGGCACATTACCGAAGCGGTCCACTAATTGCTGAAAAACCAAGGCCTTCATTATTTTGGCAGCTCCGGCATAAAAAGGCTTATTTTCTGTCAACGCGGTTTGTTCGATATAATTATAATCTGCCAGGTTATGGTAAATATTAATCCAGGTGCCATTGCCGAAAGTAGTATTCTGGAAATAAGACGCGGGATCGGTACTCGATGAAGCATAACTGCCGCTTATTGCCCAATATCCCATCCAGCATGAAATAACAGTATTCTGGCTTCCTACGGCGCTTTGTTGTGCGGCAGTAGTTGTCAATGCCTGGGGAAGTACCAATTCAGGCGTAGTATTAGTAGCAGTATTTGGATTTGTATTAACATCGAGGTAGCCTTTTTTACATCCTGCGACCAAAGATATCATCAACCCTATACAGACAATATTAATTATTTGTGTTTTCATTATTTATTTTTTTATGAAGCGAATTTCGTATTTATTAACTCTCAATTTTTAAAAAGTTACTGATAAATTTGCGCCAATAAATTTAGTGGGCGGCAATTGATTTATATCGGTATTACCTGTTGCATTTCCATTAGTATTACTGAATTCAGGATCTGACCAAACATTACCTTTAGCCCTCCAGGTTAAAAGATTTCTTCCTGTAACTCCCAAAGTTAACGTATGAACTATCTTTAAATGACGTACCAAATCTTGTGGGAAATTGTAGGACAAAGAAAGTTCCCTTAATTTCCAAAAATCAGCGCTGTTTACATAATTGCTCCCTGCCTGGTTCCAAACATTTGCCCAAAATTGATTGTTGCCGGTGGTGGTAGTGATGCTGGTATTTGGAGCAGATTTTCCGTTAGCATCTACCGTAACCGAATTTGGTATAATAAACGGCTGACGACCGGAGGAAGTAGAGTATGCGGAAACGCCTGTAAAATCAAGTGATCCGCCAATTCCATTATAAATTACGGCACCAAATCTTCCATCGCCTACTATATTCAATGTAAATCCTTTATAACTAACAGTGGTGAAAAGTCCAATCGTTGTTGGAGGCACACTGGTACCAAATAAATGGAGATTGGGGTCAAGTGAAGGCAATCCTGTGCTGGCATCCACTATTATCCGGCCCTGCCCATCACGTTTCCAGTCATTTGTCTGTACCTGGCCATAAGGCAAGCCAAGTGCTGCGACACTATTAAAAGTATTAGCGTTCGAACTTCCATCCTGGTTGGTATAATTAGGGATGATTACCTGGGAAAGGCCATACCCTAAAGACTGAACTGTATTTTTATTGTAAGCATAATTACCGCCTATATCCCATCTGAATCCACCGCTTGTGCTTAAAATGGGAGTGAATTTTAGATCTAATTCTATCCCTTTGTTTTGCATGACACCTGAATTAACATAGGCGGACGAGTATCCCGTAGCCGCAGAAGTCGAAATTTGAATAGTTTGATTTTTGGTAGAGGTAGTATAAGCCGCTGCGGTAAAATTAATCCTGTTTTGGAGAAAGCCTAAATCCAAACCAATCTCCTGGTTGGAGCTTATTTCAGGTTTTATATCCGGGTTAGCAAATGAAGTACCTAAAGAATATCCGGCTACGCTTCCAAAAGGAAAGCCTGACCCTACATTGAATACATTTTGCAAAGAATAAGCCCCGATACTTACCTGGGCAGTCTTGCTGTAACTTCCGCGAATCTTACCATAGGTTAAAAATTTGCTGTTTTTAAGCGCCGGGATGGCATCTGTAAAAACAATAGCAGCGTCGACAGAAGGATATAAATAGGATTGGTTAGCTGTGGAAAGCAAAGAAGTCCAATCGTTTCTTAAGGCCCCATGAACAAATAAGAAATTCTTGTAGCCTACTGTTAAATCGCCATATACACCATAAGTACGTATCTCGGTTAAAGTCTGACCAACATTTGGTTTCCCCAAAACGTTATTAACATTATAAAAATTGGGAATTACCAAGGTACTTGCAGATACCTGCAGGTATCGGTTCGTATTATCAAGAACCTGATTACCGGCAATAAGCCTGAAATCAAAGTTACCAAGAGTTTTGTGTGCAGATACAAGAAAATCGCTGGTTAGTCTTTGACTGGAACTTTGGCCATCACCCTCACTTGGAGAATAGACCTTTACTGATGTTGGTATTGAACCTGCGGCCTGACCGTTCGGGTCGTTAATAGCCCAGGTAGCAAAATTATAGCCAGCCTGGGTATATTTATTAGCGTAATCGTCACGGGCTATATTTGCCTTATATTGCACTGTCAGCCAGTTAGTTGGTTTCAACGTTAACGATATGTTACCCAAAAGGTCTGATTGCCTCTCATCTAACCGTGACTCGTCTATCTGCCACCATGGATTGCCATAATACGCATTAAAATAACCATCGGGAGAAGCAAATGGATCTGTCTGCCAGTTTCTATAATTCTTTAAATTAACATCAGCGGGCTGGTTGATAATATCCCAGTAAACTGCCCTGTTTTGGAAATAACTTCCACCACCTGCATACCCCCCAAAGGAACCTGTAGTACCCCAATCAAAGGGTACGCCAGCGCCCGCAGTAGTATTATTATGCGTAAGTGTATAGCCAATGTTATAGTCGGCCCTGAAAATTCCAAATTCCCTTGACCCATTTACACGAAAAGCATCTCTCCTGCTTACATCTTTTGGTACAATACCCGCGGCATTCACATCCTGAAAAGACAAATAAAACTTGCTTTTGTCATCTCCGGCAGAATATGATATTTCATTCTGTGTCGTTAGCCCCTTATTAAAAAAACCCTTCTTGGCATTAGGCACTGCCGAATACTTCGTTGAATCTTGCTTCTGATAGGAAGTTCCATCCGGGTTAAAAATTGTAACAGGAAAACCTATAGGAACAAGCTGTCCATTGAACCGAGGTCCGTAGTTTTGATTTTCAAATTCTGCATATAGAACAGCCTGCGGGCCGGTTGACAAATAACCTGGAAAAGGATAAGCTCCAGGGAAACCTAGCGGCTCACCACCCCACTGGCCAAACTCGCTTTGAAAGTTTGGGGTGTAGGCAATAGACTCAACAGTTGCCGTGCTACTTAATTTTATTTCAGGCTTGCCCGATTTCCCTCTTTTCGTACTTACAATTATGACACCATTAGATGCCGAAGAACCATAAAGTGCTGACGCAGAACCGCCTTTAAGCAGCGTTATGTTACTAATATCATCAGGATTAAGCGTGGCTAAATAAGTGATAGGAAGTTCAATATCATCTACCACTAATAACGGTTGGTTGTTACCAAGAATGGATCTGTTTCCTCTCAAAACAAGTCTCAAATCAGGTTTAATTCCATTGTTGGTTAAGTTGACCTGTAACCCCGAAACCTTGGCAGCTAATCCTGCACCGGCATTGGTGACTTTTGCCTGGGTGATATCGTCGCCACCAACCTTGGCAGTTGCATAGCCTAATGACCTCGCCTGGCGTTGGATACCTAATGCAGTAGTAACAACAACAGTAGTTAATTCAGAAGCGTTCCTTTTAAGGGACACCGACACAGTTTTCCCTTCAGGAGTACTCTTGATTGCATTAAAACCTGTCGCCGTGAAAGTTAAAGAACCCTCCCCCCGCATTTTAATGGTGAAATTACCGTTAGCGTCGGCAGTGGTTGCATTTTTAGTACCGGTTTCTGTGACAGTTGCAAAAGGCACAGGGGCTCCTGCCGCATCTGTTACATTACCCGTAATGGTACGCGTTTGTGCAAATACAAATGCTGCATTAAGCATCAGTAATGCAAAAAACATTAGAAATTTACTCATGTGTGAAATTTAGTTTTATTAGATTGAAATTTTTTAAAATCCCGTCGTTTACAATGCAGTTACTAAGGTGTATGTTAACTAACCATTAACAATGTTAAAGATTATGACCTAATTATTATGAGTTATGCTGCTTTTTAAGCATTTAATGACACAAATATTACAATTCTTACCGCCCTTACTTTTTTGCTAATTTATTTAAAATTTAACCCACCAAGTTGAGGGTTTATACAGTTTACAAAAATGCCGGACATCAATTAGATTTTATTCTTAATAAAGGAAGTTTAAATGAAAAATTTATGGTTAGACATTATGGGTGGTGCTTCTTTCGGAATTACATAAGATTTGCCTGATAGGTCTATTTACATTAACAGACATAATCTCAAATGCGAGCCGAAGCTTAGAGTAAGGGTATAGCCTGAGGTCGCCTCCTTGGCCATTTTAATTAAAAAGCCCTGCATATAAATGCCTTGTATGGCCCATCAATATTATATATCTCTTATATTAAAAAATATATATTGTTTGGTAAATCCCACCTTATATTTTTCTCGTAGCTCCTAATGGGGTGTTAAAACCCGTAAACAAATTTTTTAATTAATCAATTAACGATTATGCTAAATTCATCAACAAAGAATGAAAGGCTTGACCTCATTTTTGAGGAAAAACCTAACAGGTTGTCCAGAAGAAAATTCTTCGGGATTATGGGAGCTGGCTCTGCAGTTATGGTTGCGGTAGCTTCTTGTAAAAAATTTCCCGGCCCTAGCCGCGGTAACGCCGTGGATCTTGGAAGCGGGGATACAGGTATTTTAAATTATGCTTACGCTCTCGAACAATTGGAGGCGGCATTTTACATTAATGTAATTGCTACACCTTACGGAAAAATGAGCGAACTGGAAAAAGGCTATTTAACCGACGTGCGGGATCATGAAATTGCGCATCGTGAATTTTTTAAAGCTGCTTTAGGCTCAAGTGCCATTCAAAAAATTGAAGTGGACTTCAGCTCAGTAGATTTCAGGGAGAGAAGCAGCGTGCTCGGTGCTGCCAAGGCTTTTGAAGATCTTGGTGTCAGCGCTTACAATGGTGCAGGCCAACTGATCACCAATCCGGCTTACCTCACTCTTGCCGGCAAAATCGTTTCAGTTGAAGCAAGGCATGCAGCGCTGATAAGAGATCTGTTAGCTTACGATTCATTTGCCGACATGACAGTTATTAATTCCAATGGATTGGATCAGGAGCACTCCCCAAGTGAAGTGCTGGCAATTGCAAGTCCCTATTTAAAAACCAAGCTTGATGCAAGTCATTTACCAACATCTTAAAAATTAATGTCATGAATCTACAAAATATAATTTCAGAGATAGAAAAACAGGATCCTGAAGATTCTAAATAAAGTTAGATACCAGAAGAAAAGCTATGAAGGATTTTGCAAGCTTTTCGGGTAAAGTTGCCCTGGCTTCCATACCATTTGCCCTTGGCTCTATGTTTAAGAAAGCTTATGGATCGCCAACTTCGCCTTCTGATATCATCATCGATACGCTCAATTTTGCCTTAACGCTTGAGTATCTTGAATCCAATTTTTACATTAAAGCAGTTGCCTCAGGAATTATTCCTGCAGGCGATGCGCTTACGGCACTCACCATTATCCGTGACCATGAGAATGAACATGTGCAGTTCCTGTCCACAGCAATAACCGCAGCAGGTGGCACTCCTGTTTCATTTACGGCTGCAAGCTTTGATTTTACAGCCAAGGGAACTTTCCCAACCGTATTTTCCGATTATGGACTGATGCTGGCCGTTGCACAAACATTTGAAGATACCGGTGTAAGAGCTTATAAAGGACAAGCGCCCAATCTTATCACCAACAATGCTTATCTTACTGCAGCCCTCCAGATACATTCGGTTGAAGCAAGGCACGCGGCACACCTTCGCGAGATGCGCAGGGCAAATGGCTCACTAATTCCGGCAGGAGTAATTGTAAAGCCATGGATTACCTTAAACCAAAGTGGCATCGCCAGTACAGCCGTACAGGCCAGCTATGATGGTGAAGATAATGTAGTGCAGGCAGGCGTAACGATTACAAACATTGGAGGCTTCCCGATATCTGCAGCAGCAGCATCAGAAGCATTTGATGAGCCGCTTACCAAAGACCAGGTATTAGCTATTGTTACTCCGTTCTTCGCTTAATATATCAAGATTAAAAAAAATGATCCTGAAATTAGTTTATCAGGATCATTTTTTTTAGAAGCCCAAAAAGAGAATGTATTGATCAAAAGTATTTTGAACGATGTTGCAAACGGTGAATTTCCAAGGCTTTCCTTTGCAGCTCCTTCCTGTTTTAATCGCTTCATATTCGCTTCATATTCGATCCATATTCGATTCATATTCGATTTAAAGGGTCGAATAAATTTCGCATAAAATTTGATTTTTTTTTGTCTTACACTAAAATCAGGAAGCCGGGAAGGTTGGCTGAAAGCATATACATTCTTCTTAAAGGGCCTGGAAACTTAAGAGTTCTTACTGGTATCAGCAGCAAGCTTTGCGGCAATGCAGTCAGGAAATTTGCTTGAGAAATATGAAATAGAGTTTTAAATGAGGCAGAGGAAATTATTATCCTATCAGCGGTTCTTTTTAATTGCCAGCGAGGTAAAAGGAATAGGTTTAACAATTTTTAGAATGTCCAGATAGCCTGCAACGTTAGTTCTGACTTCCTATGTCCCGAAATCATATCGAGCCCGCTGCCAATTTGATTCTTATCCGGATATATAGTTTGAGCAAATCTTCCCCAGACAGATACATGTTTGTTGATATCGTAGTTGAAATTTGCATAATAACGATAGCCCTTGTCAAAAAATACGGGAATTGAATATCCGTATAATACATCATTTTCATAAGCATACAAGCGGCTGTTATAGCCATCCGTCTCAAAATACTGCAGCCTGATGTTACCTGAAAACGGTTTGAATGCCGGCTTATATAAAATATCTGTATAGATAAGAAAACCATTTTCAGCATCGCTGGCTTTTTTATCAAACCAGGAAAGTTCCACCTGGGAGCGAAAAATAAATGTTTTATTCAACTGGTAAGAGAACTGGGTTCTCAGGTTTTGCTTAGGTTGTGCAATTAGCGGATTCAGCGCGCAGCCGATCAGGATTGTAATTGATCGGCTTTCTTTCCGTTTTGTATTTTATGTAAATGAAAGACTTTTTATTAGGGGTATACGTTAATTGAACCATGTAATCATTTCCCGATGAGGGCGCATCTACCCTGTATTTCAGCCAGGGAAAATGGTAAAAATCTGCATAAGCATCTATCTTAAAAAAATCCAGCGGCGAAATAGAAATTCCTGTATAAAAACCGCTTTCATTTGTTGGATAAGTGTTTTCCGTAAAAGCATTGGTATAAAGAGACTGGTATCCGCGAGAGATATTTCTATACAGAAAGCTCATATCTACACGAGGATCTACACTGATAAGAAGGCCGTTTACAAAAGCCTTGTCAAGACCTTCGTCTGTGGCCGCTTCGCCGAAAAAATGCAAGTTCCTGTAAGTATAGCTGTAGTCAATACTATAATTGCCAGCGGTTTTTCCGGATAGGGCAAAAGCGTTATATAAATAATCAGGCTTTCTAATGTTGTGTTGAAAGTTATAATGAACACCATTGATCCCAAGGTGAAAGTACTGATCGGAATAGCTGATATTGCCACCAAAACTTAGCTGCCCCTGCGACCCTTTATTTTTAACTTCACTGGCGGTCCGGTGGTATCCTGAAGTTTGAAGAGATGAAACATAATCTTCAAAATTCAAACTATCTGCATGTAAACTTGCATCTTGCTTTCGGTAACTTATGAAAGGCCGTAGTCTCCCAGTTTTTTTTATATAAAGTAATGCCGGCGCCCCTGCTAAATGTAATTTCCCCAGCCGAATTATAAGGCCTCAAAATATCAGATTGTCTTTTTATATTCAGGATTTGTGCGCCTTTCTTAAATGCAAGTCCCTGCCATTGCGTAAGGCCCTGTCCCATATTTACGGTAAAATCACCAATTGCAAAAGATTTAATAATTCCAAGGTTCCGGATAAAAACATGCGCCGAATAAAAATCAAACCCACTCTTTTGCGCACCTTTAAAAAATTGTTCACCGGCATCTTTTTCAGCGGTAACACCATATTGCATTAAATTTTTAAAATTGTATTTATATCGCAATAAAATTTTTTGCGGACTGCCAGGATAAAAATTGGTGGCCGCTGTATTTTGCAACAAATAGCCTTTGGATTTTTCAAAGATCTCACCGCTACGAATTAGCAACGTTTGTTTGCCATTTATCAACCGGCTTTTTAAGCTATTAAAGACATCTGTTTTAATGTTTACAGTTATGTAAGGCAATATTTTTTTGATAAGATTAATATTCCAGGCAGGAATTGCCTGCAATTCATAGATGCTTATAAAATTGCCAAATAATTTTTTATATGACGTAAAATTGTTGATTTGAAGGGCCGTTAATAATTTCAGTTCCTCTAACTGGCCAACATCCGCATAGTTTAGATTTATGGGATTCCTCCGGAAATATACCAGGTTTTGAAGATAAGAATCATCTTCAGGATTTGCGTCTTCATTTGATTCGGTAAGGTTTTCGAGTTGCTGCTCCACGACAGGCGGCGGCTCGAATGGTTCCGAAGGCAGAACCTGCGACACAGACGTTTCAGACGACATGCAAAATAGCAGCCATCCCAGATGAAATAGAAAAAATTTTCTACGGGTATTCTTTCTCAACTTTATTTGATTTGAAATTTATTATCATCATTAAACCGGGGCTCAGGCCGAGTTGCGGATGATAGCTGGCAGTTACATCGAGGCGCAAATCATTCCAAATTACGCCCGCTCCGGCATAAGGAGATCCAGGCTCAGATGACAATTCCTGCTCTTACAAAAAATTGTTTTTGGAAATTATATTGCATGCCGGCATTCATACTTATTGGTAGATTTTCCTGCTTTACAATCTCTGCACTTATAAAAAAGCTTTCTGACGTTTCATAGCCTATCCCAAATTTGTATATTGAACTTAATTTTTCGTCAATAGTCTTTGATAACTTTCCGCCTACGGGATTATAAAAATGCACTCCAACATTTAATTTATCGGTGAGATGTGCAATGGCGCCAATTTCAAAATTTACAGCAGCGCAACTTTGATAAGCCGGTATGCGGAAGGAAAAATAATTAAACTTGATGCCAATGTCAAGGTTGCTTCCAACACTTCTTGCGTAGGCAAGTCCGATCTGTGATTCATTGTAATTTTTAAATCCGAAATAATCCACTTGCAGGCCGAAATTTCCTTCTTTTGACGGCACCACACAGACGGCAGAATACATATTTGTCTCGTCTAATAAAAATCTGCTTTCAGCGTATGCACCTGCCGAAATATCTTTTATCCGGGAAAGGGCCGCCTGGTTAGCAGTAAATGAAAATGCATCTGCATGATTCATGCTGTACGCTCCTAACCCAATGTATGATGCTGCAACCGGCTTTCTAAGCGATTGTGCGTTGAGGCTTGTACTTAAGCAAAAATAAATAAGCAGTTTGCAGATTCCTTTCAAAGTATAGTTTTAGTAATCTTAAAAATAAAGATTTAAATTAAATTTCGCTTCATCCACGAAAAATAATATTAAGTAAATACATGTAGTTAATTTTGCCGCATGCAAATATTAGACGGAAAGCTGGCTTCAAATGCAATAAAGGAAGATCTTAAAAACAAAATTCTGGCATTGCAAACTTCGTCAAAAAAGCTTCCACATCTTGCGGCAGTTCTGGTTGGCAATAATCCCGCAAGCGAAACTTATGTAGCATCGAAAGTTAAAAATTGTAAAGAGATTGGCATCACTTCAACCTTACAACAATTTGAGGAAACCATTTCAGAGCAACATCTTTTGGAGACGATACAGGAATTAAATGAAAATAACGATATAGATGGAATTTTAGTTCAATTGCCATTACCAAAGCATATTTCAGAAGAAAAAATCATTAATGCAATTTTGCCCGAAAAAGATGTTGATGGGTTTCATCCTGTAAATGTGGGCAATATGGTTTTGGGCTTCCCAACTTTTATTTCAGCTACACCTTTTGGAATTCTTTTATTGCTGCAATATTATCACATTGATACTGCGGGCAAAAATGTAATAGTTATTGGCAGAAGCAATATTGTAGGAACGCCCATCAGTATCTTATTAAGCAGGAATAATAAATCCGGAAATGCTACCGTTACGCTTTGCCATTCCCATACAAAAAATCTTGCCGAAATCTGCCTGCAGGCAGATATAATTATTGCCGCCATCGGTAAACCTGGTTTTGTAACAGGAGATATGGTTAAAAAAAATGCAGTAGTAATAGATGTGGGCATCAATCGTGTAAAAGATGAAACAAAAAAAAGCGGGTTTGCATTAAAAGGCGATGTAGACTTTGAAGATGTATCAAAGCAGGCAAGTTATATTTCGCCGGTGCCGGGAGGCGTGGGATTGATGACCATCGCGGCGTTACTGATGAATACTTACAATGCCTGCATAAAACGAAATGCCTGAATGATGCCGGTAAATCTATTTTTTGGCTTTTATTTTTTGTAAGCGCCTTTTTTTATGCTTTGATGTATTCTATTAATTTGATTAAAAAAAATGACTATACCGATCGATAAAAACACTATCACTTTTCTTCCCGTCATGGAATCGTTTTATACCATCCAGGGCGAAGGTTTTCACCAGGGCAAAGCCGCCTATTTTATCCGGCTTGCAGGCTGCGATGTAGGTTGTGTTTGGTGCGATGTAAAAGAAAGCTGGGACAAGGATTTATATCCTGCGAGAAGCATCGAACAAATTGTTGAAGACGCGAAAAAATATCCCGGAAGACTTGCTGTAATCACAGGCGGAGAGCCAACTATGCACAATCTTGAAACCCTTACGGAAACATTACACAAGGAAGGATTTCAAACAAACATTGAGACATCAGGGTCATCGCCGCTTAGTGGCGATTGGGATTGGATATGCCTCTCACCGAAAAAATTTAAACCTCCGTTACCGGATATCTTGACAAGAGCAAATGAATTGAAAATAATTGTGTTTAATAAATCTGATTTTGCCTGGGCAGAGAAATATGCTGCATTGGTATCTTCCGCATGCAAACTTTATTTGCAACCAGAGTGGAGCAAAGCAGCGATAGTTACGCCTTCGATCATTAATTATATCAAAGAAAATCCCCGGTGGGAACTTTCACTGCAGATCCATAAATACATTAATGTCCCCTGATTGGTATATGATCTTTTTACTATAAAATGTCAATGAACTTGTTGCGAATGATAACCGGTGTTTTACATAAAAAATAAGGTTAACAGGACATTACATACTTCCAAATACAATTCTCTTTAATTTTATTGATTCAGAATAAAAAAATGAATTTGATAAATAAATTTTCAACAACCTGTTATCTAATCCGTCTTACATCGCGTGTTCCCGGAACATGGGCGCCCAGAATTTTGATTACGTTATGTTTTTTGATCTTCGCATCATCCCTCGTTAAAGCACAATGGTACGATCCCGAAAAAGTAGATCACAACGCTAATACGATTTATAATCTTGCCATCAATAAGGCGCAAAATGAAGATTATATCAATGCGATAAAAATGATAAACGAGGCTATAAAAATTGAACCAAAATTTGTCGACGCATACTTATCACTGGCAGGCATAAACGCAAATATGAAAAATTATACGGAGTCGGTTAACGATTTTGAAAAGGCATTTGCACTGGATTCCGTATATACTAATTATTATTTGCTTCCTTATTCTATTTCCCTGGCGGGATGTGGCCGCTTTAGCGATGCATTGGCAGCCGTAAATAAATTTCTTGTAAATCCAACCATCAATGAAAGAAGCAAAAAGGCAGGCGAGTTCAGGCAGGGAACTTATCAGTTTGCAATTGATTATGCTAAAGAGCATCCACAGAAAAATTATGTTTTCAAACCAACCAACCTTGGTGATAGCGTTAACACCAGCGACCTGGAATATTTTCCATCCATAACTATCGATGGAAAGAAATTAATTTTCACCAGAAGAATAAAAGCTAATGAAGATATTTATGAAAGTGATTTGAAAGATGGCATGTGGGGGAAAGCATACCCATTGCCTGGAAAAATTAATTCAACGACTTTTAATGAAGGAGCACAAAATATTTCACAGGATGGGAAATGGATGATATTCACAGGATGTAATTTCCCCGACCGGACTTGGCAGTTGCGATCTGTACATTTCTTATTTAACTAAAAACGGATGGAGCGAGCCCGAAAATATGGGACCTAATGTAAATTCAGAATTTTGGGAATCTACCCCATCATTATCGCCGGATAAAAGAGATCTTTATTTTAGCAGCAATGTTCCCGGCGGGTTTGGGGGCAAAGACATCTGGGTATGCCATAAAAATGACAATGGCAAATGGGAAGAGCCACTGAACCTTGGAGCGGAAATAAATACAGCCGGTGATGAAAGCACACCTTTCATTCATGCAGATAACCAGACATTATATTTCAATTCAACCGGCCATCCTGGTTATAGCGAAAAGCCGGATCTTTTTGTTTCTCACAAATTGCCTGGTGGCAAGTGGAGCAAACCGGAAAACCTGGGCTATCCTATCAATACGATTGATGATGAAGGTTCTTTGGTTGTTGCCTCAGACGGCAAAACAGCTTATTATTCCAGCGATAGAAGCGATACCAAAGGCGGACTGGACATTTATACTTTTGAACTTAGAGAAGATATCAGGCCATTAAAAACCTTTTGGGTAAAAGGCCAGGTGTATGATGCAAAAACAAAAAGCGGATTGCCTTGTACGGTTGAGCTTACGGACCTGGCTACACAGCGAACTTGTGAGCAAACTTCAAACAGATGAAGATGGAAATTATCTGGTAACGCTTCCTGTTGGCAAAGATTATGCGTTTAATGTTCACCGTAAGGGATATTTATTTTATTCGGAAAATTATAATATGAGTAAAACTTCGCCTGATTCAATATTCGAGGCGAATATTCCTTTACAACCTATCGAAGCAAATGCACAGTATTGTCTTAAAAAATGTTTTTTTTGATACCAAAAGAACACAGCTAAAGCCGGAATCAATTACAGAACTGGATAATGTAGTAAAACTGATGAATGAAAATCCGAAAATAAAAATATTGATAACGCGGGTACACAGATAATGTAGGAAAACCATCAGATAATTTATCGCTTTCAAAAGGACGTGCGGTTGCAGTAGTAAATTATTTATTGAGTAAAGGAGTAGAAATGAAAGGCTAAGTTTTAAAGGACTGGGCGAAACAAATCCTATTGCAAATAATAATACAGAAGAAGGGCGTGCGCTAAACCGCAGAACAGAATTAAGTATTGTATCAGTTGAATAATTTTTTCTATTATTGCTGATCATTATTTATTCACTTATTCTTGTCACCAGAACTTTTATACCAAATTGCACTTACACTTGTCCCAAATATTGGAGATATTCACGCGAAAGCTTTGATTAATCATTTTGGAAATGCTTCGGCTGTTTTCTCGGCATCTAAAAAGGATCTGGAAGCACTAGAAGGTATCGGAACCGTAAGAGCCAATTCAATTAAAAAATTTAATGATTTTGCAAGAGCTGAAGAGGAAATTAAATTTATTGAAAAGTATAAAATCACACCTCTTTTTCTCAATGATAAAAATTATCCGCAAAGGTTATTGAATTGTTATGATAGTCCTGCCGATATTATATTATAAAGGAATGCCGACTTGAATACATCAAGGATTGTTGCAATTGTAGGAACCCGAAATAATAATGAATATGGAAAAAATATCTGCGAAAAATTGGTGGAAGAACTTGTCTGAAGAAGATGTAATAATTGTAAGCGGGCTTGCGTTCGGAATCGATAGTATCGCCCACAAAGCTTCTGTTAAATACATGGCTGAAGACCATTGGCGTTTTAGCCCATGGGCTTGACAAAATTTATCCTTCCCAAAATACCAGTCTTGCCAAACAAATGATAGCAGATGGCGGACTGCTTACAGAATTTAAAAGCGGCACCAATCCTGATAAGCAAAATTTCCCGTCGAGAAACAGGATCGTTGCAGGCATTAGTGATGCCGTAATTGTGATTGAATCAGGGATTAAAGGGTGGCTCATTAATCACGGCAGAACTTGCCAATGGATACAATAAAGATGTTTTCGCTTACCCCGGGCGTGTTAATGATGGTAAGAGCGAAGGTTGTAATTTTCTGATCAAAAATAATAAGGCGGCTCTTATTACCATGTCGCCAATGATGTTCTTGAAAACATGGGATGGAAAAGAAAAAAAGCCTTTTGCTGCTAAAAAACAAAGAGAATTATTTATTGAGCTTAACCGCTGATGAAAAAATTGTCATGGATATTTTACAAACGCAGGAACAGGTTCATATTGATGAGCTCTTTATTAAAAGCAAATTAAGCAGCAGTGCAGTAGCAGCCGCACTGCTTATGCTTGAGATGCAGAATGTGGTTAGTCTCTTTACCCGGAAAAATTTATAAATATCAGCCTTGATTTTGCTTGTTCAACGTAAACAAGTAAATAACTTCTCGAAATTGATTTTCAGACTTTTATAACAACAGAGATGGGGAGATAGTTATTACTTATTTTTCAACACTTTGCTATTCCTTATCTTTGCACATGGCTACAATAAATAATCCATCAAGTGTTTCCAAAAAAATTTTCGGTGAAGGATTAACTTTCGATGACGTATTGCTTATTCCAGCATATAGCGATGTTTTACCACGCGATGTAGATACCACAACTCACCTTACAAAAAATATTTCACTGAATATTCCTATGCTAAGTGCAGCGATGGACACCGTTACAGAAGCTGCGCTTGCCATTGCTTTGGCACGCGAAGGCGGCCTGGGAATTTTGCATAAAAATATGAGCATTGAGCAACAGGCTGCGCGAAGTAAGAAAAGTAAAAAGAAGTGAAAGCGGGCTGATATTAGATCCGGTTACCTTACACGTTGACGCTACCATTGGGGATGCGTTGCATCTTATGAAAGAAAACAAAATTGGCGGCATTCCTATCGTTGACAATGCAGGAAAACTGGTTGGAATTTTAACCAACAGGGACTTGAGATTTGAAGATAATTTCAAGCGGAAAGTAAGTGAATTGATGACCAAAGAAAATTTAATTACTGCGCCCGAAGGAACGGATCTTAAAAAAGCGCAATCTATTTTAAGAAATTATAAAATTGAAAAACTTCCTGTTGTAAATAAAACTGGAATATTAAAAGGCCTGATTACTTATCAGGGATATTTTACAGGTTCATAATCATCCTAATGCTACCAAAGATACTTTTGGAAGATTGCTCGTAGGTGCAGGAATTGGCATTACAAAAGATATGAATGACAGGGTGTATGCCCTGCAGCAGGTAGGCGTTGATGTTATATGCCTTGACAGCGCACATGGGCATACGAAAGGTGTAATTGATGCTTTAAAAAAAATAAAAAAAGATTTTAAAAATCTAGAAGTAATTGCAGGAAACATTGCAACAGGCGGATGGCGCAAAAGCCTTTGCAGATGCAGGGCGCTGATGCTGTAAAAGTTGGTATTGGCCCGGGTTCTATTTGCACCACACGGATTGTTGCCGGATCTGGTGTACCTCAGATAACAGCGCTGATGGAAGTAAAAACTGCCATTGAGAAATAAAGAAATCGGCATCATTGCCGATGGTGGCATCAGGTATACAGGCGATATGGTAAAAGCCATAGCATGCGGGGGCAGATTGTGTGATGATGGGCGGCGTTTTTGCAGGAACGGAAGAAAGCCCGGGCGAAACAATCATTTATGAAGGAAGAAAATTCAAGCAATATCGCGGGCATGGGTTCTTTGGGCGCAATGGCACAGGGCAGCAGCGACCGTTATTTTCAAAATGGATGACGAGCAGGCAAAAAAATTTGTTCCTGAAGGCATAGAAGGGCGTGTTGCCTATAAAGGGTTTTTAAGTGAAGTAGTACATCAGTTTACCGGCGGACTTCGTGCAGGAATGGGATATTGCGGGGCAAAAGATATTGCTCGCTTCAAAAAGCCACTTTTGTAAAAATTACCAATGCAGGAATGAGGGAAAGCCATGCACACGATATTGAAATAACCAAAGAAGCGCCCAATTATAGCAGGTAACTATTATTAAAGCGCATTTGAAACTGATTCATTCATACACCTATTCTATCACGACTGTTGATCGCTATAATTCACAAACTATCTTTCGTAATTCATTGAAATTTCTGATTACATTGCTGTTTTTTTTGCCTTTGAAATTCTCCGCGCAAAATGATTCGTGCGGTATAAGGATAAGTATTCTAACCTGTACTCCCGGCGATGAATTGTATTCCACTTTTGGGCACAGCGCTGTTCGTGTAGTCAACAACGTTAGTCATACAGACGTAGTTTATAATTATGGAACTTTCAATTTTGAAGAGCCGGATTTTTATACAAAATTTATAAGGGGCAAACTTATCATTTTATCTGTCTACTGATGATTATGATTCCTTCATGCATGAATATCGCGAAGAGAACCGCGGAGTAATAGAACAAGTTTTAAATCTGACCTGTTCTGAAAAACAAAATATAGTAATGCTTGATGAATTTAAACCTGATGCCTGGAAACATGTTTTATAAATATGATTGGACTTTTGACAATTGCACTACCAGGCTTCGTGATTTGATGGAAAAAGCTGCCGATACACTCTATTCACTTTGGGAAATGTATTACATACAAAAAAAACTTTCCGTGATCTTATCTATGTATATCTTAATAAAAATGATAAACAATGGAGCAAGCTTGGGATTGATATTCTTTCTGGGAAGCCCTACAGATGCAGTGATTCAGCGACAGACAGGTAATGTTTTTACCTGATTACCTTATGCAAACATTTGACAGCACTACAATTGATCAAGACATTTGTGTATGAGAAAAACACGAGCTTGTTGCTGCAAACGCGGCACCCTTGAGTAATCAATGGTATACTCACCCGCTTTTTATTTTTACATGCTTTTTTTTATTTATTGTGTTACTGAGCTTTTCTAAAAATAAGCTTTATAAAAAGAACTCTTGATGCATTTGATGGCTTTATTTTTTTTATAACCGGTATTCTCGGCTTTCTGCTTTTATTTATGTGGTTTGGCACTGATCATCTTATGTGCAAAGATAATTTCAATTTGTTATGGGCATGGCCAACGAATGCCATAGCCGCATTTTATATACATTCAGCAAAAAGGCCGGGAACCAAATATTTTATGATCTATACGGTATTTAACCTCGTTCTTTTTGCATGTTGGTTCTTTATTGCCGCAACATTTGAATCCCGCATTGATACCGGTTATAGCCATATTAATTTTCAGAAGTATTCTTTATACTTCAGAAGAAAAATATTCTTAATGAAACAAATAATTTATACAATAAAAAAATATTTTATAAAACAAGGGAACGGGAAAACCTGTAATGCTCTTCATGGGTTTGCAGAAAACAGTAATATATGGGATCATCAATTCAAAAATTAAAAGATAATTTTTATGTTATTGTGCCTGATCTCCCGGGCAGTGGTAAGTCTGAGATGCTGGAAGGAAATATCAATATCGAAGATTATGCAGATGTTATAAAGGCTATTGCAGATGCAGAATCCAGGCATTAAGACTTAAAAAAGTTTACCCTTGTTGGTCACAGTATGGGAGGATATATTACACTGGCTTTTGCAGAAAAATATCCTGCATCTTTAAACGGCTTTTGGGCTTTTTCATTCATCTGCTTATGCAGACGATGCTCAAAAAAAGAAACGAGAAAAAAAGGAATGGAATTTATAAAAAATAATGGAGCCAGAGCATTTTTAAGAACAGCAACCCCTAATCTATTTTCAGAGAAAACAAGAAAAGATAAGCCAGCCCTGATTGATAGTTTGTTGAAACTTTCAAGTGATTTTTCTGCCGCGTCACTTGTCCAATATTATCACGCTATGATCCAAAGATCGGACCGGACGGCCACACTACAATCCTTTGAACAACCTGTTTTTTTCGCCATTGGCAGAGATGACAATGCTGTTCCATTGCCGACATCTTTAGAACAGTGCCACATGCCTGCTATTTCGTTTATACATATTTTACCAGATTCTGGTCATATGGGCATGTGGGAAGAACCGCTGACATCAAGTAGAATTTTATTGGATTTTTTGAAGTTTATAAATGCGTTAATATTAGAATATCTTGCTCATGCATGCTGTTTCAAATCTTAAGGAACCGAGATAGTGCAATTATGCACAACATTTTATCAATAATTAATTTTCTTCCCAAAAAATCATTTAAAATTCTTCAGATAACTCTTTAATCTTGCTTCGATGATCGGGATAAAATTCTTCATAAATAAAATTAGCATTCCCTTTACCAGTATAAAATTAGTTTAACCTGTGAGCTGTTTTCTGTACGAGTCAGTTTGGATGTTGGGCTTGTGAACGAACGGGAACACCTACTCTGGTTAAGAATCAACTCATTTGCGTAAAACAAAAAAGCCTCTCAGAATTAACTAAGAGGCTTCAATAAATATGGCAGCTACCTACTCTCCCACATTGTTGTGTAGTACCATCGGCCATGAGGGGCTTAACTGCTCTGTTCGGTATGGGAAGAGGTGAACACCCTCGGCAAAACCACCATAAAGAGTATGTTGAAGGTTGAAGGTTAAATGTTGAAGGTAAGTCAATAAGTACCGCTACAAATGATTTTGCTAGTTATACTAGATATCGATAGTCACCAATAAATTAACATAAAGGGAAAGTTGTAATACGAAATAAAAAAAGATAAAGCTTACGGGCAATTAGTACTACTCGGCTTTGATGTTACCACCTTTATACCTGTAGCCTATCAACGTCATAGTCTTTGACGACCCTTAAAAGAAAACTCATCTTGTGGTTGGTTTCACGCTTAGATGCTTTCAGCGTTTATCCTATCCGTACATAGCTACTCTGCACTGCACCTGGCGGCACAACAGATACACCAGCGGTACGTACGACCCGGTCCTCTCGTACTAAGGTCATGTCCACTCAATTTTCTAACGCCCATCACAGATAGGGACCGAACTGTCTTGCGACGTTCTGAACCCAGTTCACGTGCCACTTTAATCGGCGAACAGCCGAACCCTTGGGACCTTCTCCAGCCCCAGGATGTGACGAACCGACATCGAGGTGCCAAACCTCACCGTCGATATGAGCTCTTGGGTGAGATCAGCCTGTTATCCCCAGAGTACCTTTTATCCTTTGAGCGATGGCCCTTCCATACAGAACCACCGGATCACTTTAGCCGACTTTCGTCCCTGCTCGACTTGTT
>CAWGLC010000002.1:0-332500 GCA_963823305.1 uncultured Chitinophagaceae bacterium | reverse complement strand
CTACGCGGCTACAAGTATTGCCTTCTATAATTTTATTAAACTCGTTCAAATCAATTTTTCCGGATCCAACTTTCAGCATCGTGCCAACAAGACCTTTGACCATGCCCCGAAGAAAACGATTGGCGACCACATTGTAAATCAAAAAATCTCCTTCCTCAATCCATTCACTTTTGAAGATGGTACAAATGAAATGATTAACCTGCGTGTTTCTTTTTGAAAATGATTTAAAATCTGTTGTAGCGTGAATGATAGCGGCAGCCTGTCGCAGTTTTTGTAAGTCTATTGTGTAGGGATAAAAAAATGCCTTGTCCTTATAAAAGGGGTTTTTTTTATGATAAATATAATATTTGTATTCCCTGCTTATCGCATCAAAACGCGAATGTGTTTTATCGTCTACTTTAAAAATTTGCCTTATAACAATGTCGCCAGGCAAAATGGAATTAAGAGAATAAAGCAGCTTTTTTTGAAGATCATTTTCAGGAATGGCATCATTCGAAATTAACGTTGCTGCAGAATCAAAATGAAAATAATTCTGCAATGCATGGACGCCGGAATCTGTTCGTGACGACCCCGTAAGCTGGAAGTGTTGACGAAACTTTACATACAATGCCTTTTCAATTTCAGATTGAATAGTTGGAGCATTGTCCTGGACCTGGAAGCCCGAATATCGCGTGCCTTTATAGGAAACTTCGACAAAATATCTTGGCATATTAGAAATAATTATTTCCGAAGCATTGCCTTGAACCTGTTTGAATAATAACTATCTGTTAGCTGGGATTGAAGTGTATAATATTGATCAGAATCTGAAGCAAAAGCATACGCTTCATCGAAGAATTTGTATTTCCCCTCACTGGTCAAAAACAAGAACGAAAGGTTTTTTATTTGCTCTGTGCTAAAACATTTGGAATGAAAAGCTCTCTTTGCAATTTTAATCATATTATCATTCGAACTTTCTGAAGCCATTTTTTTACGCAGCCGTAAAAAATCTTCATTATCGGCAAATGCTTTACAATCAGAGTTAATAGTTGATGATTTTACCACTTTTGGTAAAACAACCATTTGGTCTTTTGTTGTATCCACATTATTCTTATCAGCGACAGAGGTTGTATCCTTAATCTTAGAAGTCGTATCCGCAGTGATGCTTACACTATCCGTTGTTGCGGCGCTTGCTGGTTTTGCCACCATTTCCGAATCTTTCGAAACAGGCTCAGGCGGTACAATTTGCGAGGCTTTGCGCCGATGTGTCTTTCTTTTTTGCGGAGGTAATATCGTCTGTAAAAACGGTAGAAGGGCTGGCGGATGAATCGCTGTTTCCTTTTGAAATTTCGTTAACAACATGAGACGTAGATGAATCTGTAACACTTGGCGGTACAGGTTGAACTTCTGCAGTAGTTACAATGCTATCTGCATTTTTAATAGCTTTTTTTTCGGAGGGAAGAAAAATTCTTACCGTATCGTTTCCGTTTTGATCAGGATCAACATAAACCATCTCCAACCCGTTAGCATTTACGTTACTTAAAATTTTTGCAGGGAGTGTTAAAGCCGTCGTTATTGGTGCAGAACTTTTGCTGCTCGTATCCGGAACAATTAACGTTGAGGAATCAGTTTTCGAACTAACGGCAACTGCGGCGGGTTCACTTTTTTTAAGTATAGAAGAATCTTTTACGACGCTTGCAAGCATTTTTGAAAATGCGTCATTTTGTAAAACATGAGATGAGGTATCTGGTTTATCAACTGCCTGGTTCATTATTACATTATATGAAAGCAGGTTAAAAAGACCCCATCCTTTCTCCCCAAAATTTTTTAGAAGATACCCACCATTTTCATCTTTAACGGAAAACTGAAAGTCTTCCTCAGGAAATTCATTCTTAGGAAATCCAATACTTAGCTTATAATCCCCTTCAGCCAACCTGGGAAGAATCAGGTAGCCGGATGAGGAAGAGCTTATTACTTTATTATCAAATTTGATATAAAAAGGCTGAAAATTTTCAGTTTGCAGATAGACAAAATGATCTTGCTGCGCGCTTGCGCTGGTAATGAAAGCGAAAATAATAAGTACTGTAAATGAATATTTAAGTAAATTCTGAAACATATACAGCAAATCTATTTAATAATACAATAAATCTAACCTTCCATCCAAAATTTGGATTCTTTTTACATTAACCCACTTACTTTTGCCGTCATTAAAAATTTATTATGAAGAAAATATTGTTAGGAATTGTATTAACCAGCCTCTTTGGAATGGCAATGGCTCAGGATGATGAGCAAGACCAGGATACAGCGTGGAAGCATGAGTACCGGGCCACAGCCACTAAGATCAATGACCTCGTTCATACAAAATTGGAAGTAAGCTTTAACTATGATAAGGCATGGATGTATGGAAAGGCGTGGGTGACACTTCATCCGCATTTTTATCAAACGGACTCTTTAACCCTGGATGCAAAAGGAATGGATATAAAAGAAATTGCTTTAATAAAAGGCGATACCAAAATTCCATTGAAATATTCTTACGACAGCCTCCGGCTAAAAATTTCTCTGAATAAAATGTACAAAGCAGGAGAGAATTATACTGTTTATATCAATTACATTTCCAGGCCGAATGAATTGAAAGAACATGGAAGCGATGCGATCACGGATGCGAAGGGTTTATATTTTATAAATCCGAAAGGCGAAGATAAAGACAAACCAATTGAAATATGGACGCAAGGTGAAACAGAATCCAACAGTGCATGGTTTCCTACCATTGATAAGCCGAATCAAAAAACTACCGAAGAAATATCAATGACGGTTCCTTCGAAATATGTAACGCTGAGCAACGGTTTGCTAATAAGCCAGAAAAAAAATAGTGATGGCACCCGCACGGATTATTGGCGGATGGACTTGCCGCATGCACCATACTTATTTTTTATGGGTATAGGAGATTATGTAATTATAAAAGATCATTACAAAAAGTTACCGGTTGATTATTACGTAGAAAAAGAATATGCACCCGTAGCAAAAAAAATATTTGGTGAAACACCAGCTATGATAGGATTTTATGAGAAAATAACCGGTGTTCCTTTTGCGTGGCCAAAGTATGACCAGATTGTAGGCCGGGATTACGTAAGCGGAGCAATGGAAAATACATCAGCAACTTTACACCAGGAAAGCGCTTATCAAAATGCAAGACAACTGGTAGATGGAAATATGTGGGAGGAAGTGATTGCTCACGAATTATTTCACCAATGGTTTGGCGATTTAGTGACTACAGAAAGCTGGAGTAATATTACTTTAAATGAATCATTCGCTGATTACAGCGAAACACTTTGGGATACCTACCGGCATGGCGTAGACGCAGGTGACGAGCACATCGAAGAAAACCGCGAAACGTATCTTAGAAATCCTGCGGATCAATCAAAAGACCTCGTAAGATTTTATTACAAAGACAAGGAAGATGTATTTGACCAGGTAAGTTATCCTAAAGGTGGGGCTATCCTGCACATGCTTCACAATTATGTGGGCGATAGTGCATTTTTTAAATCACTTAATCTTTATCTGAACACTTATAAATTCAAAAGTGCAGAGGCCCAGGAATTAAGACTGGCTTTTGAAGCTGTTACCGGCGAAGACCTTAATTGGTTTTTTAATGAGTGGTATTATGGAAACGGGCAGCCGGATATTACCATTAACTATGATTATAATAACAAAACAGAAAGAGTAATTATCGATCAAACGCAGACCAACGCCGGGATTTTTAAATTCCCTCTCGCGATAGACGTCTACAGTGAAGGAGCAAATAAAAAAAGATACCGGGTGTGGGTGCAGGATAAATCTGATACCTTTTACTTTCCTTCCAATAGCAAACCGTCTTTGGTAAATGTAGATGCTGATAAAGTTTTGCTTTGTGAAAAGACCGATAACAAGACAATAGACGAATTTTTGCAACAATATAAATATGCCGGGAAATATATGGATCGTAAAGAAGCATTGAAAAATTTTGCTGATAATAAATCTGGCAATCTTGCAATTGGCCTCAACGACACATATCATGGTTTAAGATTGTTTACACTGGAGAAAATTGATGAAGCAAAAAGTTATACAGATCCAAAAATATTAAGCAGCATAGAGCGCATGGCTGAAAAAGACCCTGATAAACTCGTGCAGGCAAAGGCATTGGGAATATTGGCAAAATCAGATGATAAAAAATATGAACCACTTTTCAGAAAATATGTAACCGATTCTTCTTATTCTGTTGCTGGCTCGGCATTAAGCGGCCTCATTACACTTGAGCCGGAACAAGCTTATTCACTTGCAAAAAAATATAGTACTGATGCGAAGGGTCGGCTGGGCGAGGTGGTAGCTAAAGCAATCATGGCCAACGCAACCCCAGAGGACTTCAATATAATTTTTGAAAATTTCAAAAATTCACCTCTCTCGCAGGCAAAGATTCAGGAAACAATTTCTTTTGGTAATTATCTTGCCCAAGTAAAAAACGCGGATCAGGTGAGACAAGGAGTTGATGAGATTATGAATGTAAGAAACCAGGTGCCGGAAAAATACAGAAGATTTATTGACCAGGCGTTTAAGCAACCTTTCGGTAAAATAAGCTCTGCACAGCGTTCCTTGGGTAATACACAATTGGCTGATTATATAGATGGATTATTAAAATAAGTTGCTTTCACATAACAGCAGCTTTACAATAAAAACGGCGGAATGCGAATTCCGCCGTTTTATTTTATAATTTCTGTTTTACCATCCTCCACTCGCGCCGCCGCCACCGCCGCTACCACCGCCGAATCCTCCAAAACCTCCACCGCCAAAACCTCCACCTCCAAATCCGCCACCGCCGCCTCTACCGCCACCGCCTAACAAGTTTCCCAAAAAGAACCACCCTAAACCGCCCAGTCCGCCAGAACCTCTCCGGCTCATATAGGATCCACCACCGCCTCCGCCGCCCTTTATGATTCCAATTATTACGATGAATAAGATAACCAGAATAAAAACGGTCGGAAAACCACCTCCTTTGCCATTTGCCTTTGGATCTGCCTTGTATTCCCCTGCGGCGGCCTGCATAATAGCATTCACAGCGTTATCAAATCCCTGGTAATAATCATTGCCTTTAAATGCCGGTATCATTTTATCATCAATGATTTCCTTTGCCGTAATATCTGGTAAAACACCTTCCATCCCATACCCGGTCTCGATCCGTGCCTTATGATCATTTTTTGATACAAGAATTACAACGCCGTTATTTTTGCCTTTCGTGCCAATTCCCCAATCCCGCAAGTACTTTAAGGAAATATCAGCAATATCGTCTCCACCGAGATCCGGAACGGTTATAATAACAATTGCAGAAGAAGTGCTGTCATTGTAAGCATCCAGCTTTTGTTCCAGCGCATCCCGCTGAAAAGGAGCCAGCATGTTTCCAAAATCATTTACTGCCCGCGGAGGATTGGGCTTCTTTTCAATATTTTGCGCAAATACAGATTGAAAACAGAAGAGCAAAAAAAGGAAAACAATTTTTTTCATCAATGAATTTTACAGGTAATTTATTTGCCGAAAATGATCTCATCGGGAAGCTCATTTTTATCCGTTGCAGCATCGTAAGGAAAGTAAGAGTGCAACCCTTCTCCTATTTTTAAAATACATTCTTTAATGCCAAGTGCATAATTTTCTTTATTGAAAAATACAAGAATGTGAGTGACAACATCTTTCCAATATTGTTCGCCAACGGCCTGGTGAATTCCTTCATCTGCATAGATGGCTAATTGCCTGTGTTTCAAAGCAACATAAAAAAGGACTCCGTTTCTATTTTGGGTATTTTCCATTTTCAGGCTGTGGAAGATTTCTCTTGCCCTGTCCAGCGGATCCATAAAACGACACTTGCTTTCAATAAAAACCCTTATTTCCCCGCTGGTCTGTTTTTCAGCATCGCGAATAGATTGCACCATCAGTTCATTGTCCTGCGGGGAAAAAAATTCTTTCTTTTTAAAAGGCCACATATAGACGCAATTATTTTGTGTCAAAATTTATGTCGGGAACTTTATCACTCCCTGCATCAGCCTTATAATAAGCCCGCGCGTGATACCCCAGGATGCCTGCGAATATGTTATTGGGGAATAACCGTACCTTAAGATTGTAATTATTCACTGAAGTATTAAAATCTCTTCTTGCAACATTGATCCGGTTTTCTGTTCCTTCAATCTGCGTTTGAAAATCCTGAAATGCCTGCGTAGTTTTTAGATCGGGGTAGGCTTCAGCAACGGCCATCAACCTGCTGAACGAGCCTTGTAACTGAGCTTGCGCCTGTTGATATTGCTGAAGGCTTGCCGAATCATTTATATCCACATGCACCGAAGTAGCTTTGGATCTTGCTTCAATTACTGCCGTTAGAGTAGATTTTTCAAAGTTAGCAGAACCCTGAATTGTTTTTACAACGCTGTTATATAAATCAGTTCGTCGTTGATAATTTGTTTCAACATTGCTCCAGGCAGTTTGCACTCCCTGATCGGCAGTCGCAAGACCTCTCTGTTGGTTACAACCCCAGAAAAAGAGGATAACAATTATGCCAATAACTATTAAAAGAACAGGACTACGTTTCATTTTTTAAAATTTTATTTTTATAAAAGTATAGTTTCTCAAGTGGAATACCAAAGGATGTGTAGCTGCTAATTTGTCCAGTATTTATTTTGTAGTTGAGATATTAAGATTTAATTGCGGCTATACCCGGGAGTTCTTTGCCTTCAAAATATTCCAGCAATGCGCCACCACCGGTAGATACATAACTTACTTTATCTGCAAGATTAAATTCGTTTATAGCAGCGACGCTATCGCCACCGCCGACAAGGCTAAAAGCCCCGTTTGATGTAGCTTCAGCAATTGCCTTGGCAACCGTTTTCGTACCGTGTTGAAATTTTTTCATTTCAAACACGCCCATCGGTCCATTCCATAAAATGGTTTTGGAATGATGAATAACTTTTTCAAAAGTCTCGCAGGCCATTTCTCCAATATCAAGTCCCATCCAACCATCTGGTATGTCGTTGCTCAACGATCCGGATATATTAGCGTTATTGTCAAACTTATCTGCAATGATAGAATCGGCAGGCAAATGGATACAAACATTTTTTTCGCGCGCCTTTTGCAATAATTCATTTGCTTTGTCGAGCCTGTCGTCTTCGCAAAGTGAGCTCCCGATTTTACCGCCCATAGCTTTCATAAATGTGTAAGCCATACCGCCACCGATTATAATATCTGAGGCTCGTTCCAACAGGTTCTCTATAATTAAAATTTTGTCTGAGACCTTTGCTCCGCCGATGATTGCAAGAAAGGGCTTTTCTGAATTATTCATTATTTTTTCAGCGCTTGCTACTTCACTTTCCATTAAAAGGCCAAACATCTTTTTATCTCCGGGAAAGAATTTTGCAATAACGGCAGTGGAAGCATGTGCCCTGTGAGCGGTTCCAAAAGCATCATTTACATAAACATCTCCAAGCTTGCTCAATTTTTCCGCGAAAGCTTCATCGCCTTTTTCTTCTTCTTTATAAAAACGAAGATTTTCTAATAATAAAACTTCGCCAGGCTTAAGATCTTTCGACTTTTCAACGGCTTCCTCACCGATACAATCATTTGCAAATAAAATTTTTGTATCGCCTAACAACTCATGTAAATGTTTTACCAGATGCTTTAATGAATATTTATCAGAAGGCCCGTCTTTCGGCCTGCCCAAATGCGACATCAGGATAACACCTCCACCATCATCGAGAATTTTCTTAATAGTTGGAACTGCAGCACGCATACGGGTATCATCCGTGATGTTGTACTCTTTATCGAGAGGAACATTAAAGTCAACTCTTATTAATGCTTTTTCATTTTTAAAATTGTGTTCTGAAAATTTGTTCATGTTATTTAGTGATTTCGATAAAAAAGTCATCAGTTTCGGAAAACAATCTGATAACTTCTTTAATTGATTTATAAAATATTTCTTTTAGTATTTTGTTGGAAATATTACCAACGTTTAAATAAAGGATTTTAGGACGAATATTTATTTGTTCAGAAAGAATTTTGAAATCAATATCTTTTGTGGTAATGACTATAGTATTCAATCTTTTTGCGGCAATATTAAAAACTATCACATCCTGTTCACAATCAAAATTCAATTCTTTAAAGGATTTAGCCACAATACCAAAATCTTCCTGAATCCATGTGGCCATTACAGGAGGCAAGTTCACATCAATCCAAAATTCCAGACTATTTTGTTGCATCTATCCGGACTGAAATGATTGAATGATCTACTTTCTTTTGAGCATAAAGCAGGACTGCAATTATATCGTCTTTATCTAAATATGGAAAATCATTTAAGATTTCATCCTGCGTCATGCCGGCAGCAAGAAATCCTAAAATGTCGGCCACAGCAAACCTCATACCTCTGATAATAGGCTTTCCATTAAATATTCCCGGATTTGTTGTAATCCTTTTCAGCAATTCAGTTTCCATAATAATTCTTTACAATCAAAATTAAACAAAATATCAGAGTGGCAACTTTACATCGTGATGTTGGAAAAATTTTTCTTTAAAAAAGATTTGATTATATAAACAAAACCCTACTATATTTGTGGGGTAAATGAAATGAGAAATTCTACTACTATAATTCTTCAACCTCTTGTACCCACAGCTATGGTTATGTGCGGACGTTGTATGCCGTAAGGCATTTTATCACTATATCATCCGTTCGGGGCTTTGCCCTTTAATATAAAATTATTTTTCATTTATAATAATCAACAACAATTATGAGCACTCAACATTATGAAACCTTACAGGTACATGCAGGCCAGGAGCCAGATCCAACAACAGGTTCGCGAGCCGTACCCATCTATCAAACTACTTCCTTCGTTTTCAAAAATTCAGAGCATGGCGCCAATCTTTTTGCATTAAAAGAGTTCGGTAATATTTACACACGCATCATGAATCCAACGACCGATGTTTTTGAAAAAAGAGTAGCGGCTTTGGAAGGCGGTGTAGCAGGTTTGGCAGTGGCTTCAGGCCAGGCATCCCAATTTATTGCTTTGAATAATATTATGGAATCCGGGGATAACTTTATCACCTCATCTTCTCTTTATGGCGGCACCTATAACCAATTCAAAGTGTCGTTTAAAAGGTTGGGGATTGAAGCCCGTTTTGCAAATGTTGACGATCCCGATAGCTTTGAAAAACTGATTGACAAAAAAACAAAGGCGCTTTATGTTGAAACCATTGGTAATCCCGGTTATAACATTCCTGACTTTGAAAAAATCTCAGCGATAGCGCAAAAACATGACCTTCCGTTTATTGTCGATAACACTTTCGCTGCAGCCGGATATTTATTCCGTCCGTTGGAACATGGCGCTCATGTGGTAGTGCAGGCTGCCACCAAATGGATTGGCGGACACGGCAACTCTATCGGCGGTGTAATTGTTGATGGCGGAAATTATAATTGGGGTAACGGCAAATTCCCTCAATTCAGCGAACCTTCAGAAGGATATCATGGCATGGTATTCAATGATGTGTTTGGCAGTGCAGGGCCTTTTGGCAATATTCAATTTATCATTCGGGCACGTGTAGAAGGCTTGCGTGATTTCGGCCCGGCACTATCTCCATTTAATTCATTTTTATTTTTGCAAGGATTAGAAACGCTTTCCCTTCGCGTTCAACGACACGTAGACAATGCGTTGGAATTGGCTACAATGGCTCGAAAAAAATCCTAACGTGGAATCTGTAAATTATCCAGGCCTTGAAACCAGTCCCAATTATAAGAACGCAAAAAAATATCTTAAAAATGGTTTTGGTGCAGTATTATCTTTTGAAATAAAAGGTGGTAAAGACAATGCTACAAAATTTGTCGATAGCCTAGGCTTGATAAGCCATTTAGCCAACGTGGGCGATACCAAAACATTGATCATTCAGCCATCCGCTACTACCCATCAGCAATTAAGTGATGAAGAGCAAAAAGCTGCAGGCGTCACGCCAGGTGGTCTCAGGATTTCTGTTGGCATTGAACATATTGATGATATTAAAGCTGACATCGAACAGGCATTTGGCAAAGTTTTTTCCAAATAGCACATAAGGTGTACTTGTCTCTTATCATTTTTTTATACCGGCATAAAATATAAATTATCTTTTTTATTTTATGTCGGTATACATTTGCATTTTTTTTAAAATAATGAACAATTAATTTGTCATATAGCATCTACAATTGCCAGTTACCTTTTACTTTAGAATCCGGACAAACTCTACCGGGTTATCATTTAGCATATACAACTTACGGCTCGCTTAATGAAGCAAAAGATAATGTGGTATGGATCTTTCATGCACTTACGGCGAACAGCAAACCCGCCGAATGGTGGCCGGGACTTGTTGGTGAACGAAAATTATTTGACCCTAATGAGTATTTTATTATTTGTGTGAACATGCCCGGAAGTTGTTATGGAAGTATTGGCCCTCTTGATGTTAATACTAAGACAGGCGAACCATATTACCACGACTTCCCATTTTTCACGCCACGCGATATGATTCGTTCTTATCAGCCACTGAAAAAACATTTAGGTATTGAAAAAATAAAAATTGGTATTGGTGGTTCCATGGGTGGGCAGCAATTATTAGAATGGGCCATAGAGGAGCCACAACTTTTTGAATATATCTTTCCTGTGGGAACCAATGCACAGCATTCTTCCTGGGGTATTGCTTTTAATGCTTCGCAAAGAATGAGCATTGAAGCAGATGGAACATGGAAAGAAAAAAATATAAAAGCCGGAGTGCAGGGAATGAAGGCTGCGAGAAGCATTGCTTTGCTTTCGTACAGGAATTACGAAACGTATCATGCGAGCCAAAGTGAGCATGAAACAGAAAAGGTCGATGATTATAAAAGTGAATCGTATCAAAGATACCAGGGAGAAAAATTAGCAAAAAGATTTAATGCGTTCAGTTATTATTTTTTGAGCAAAGGAATGGATTCGCACCACGTAGGCCGCGGCAGAATAAGTGTTGAAAATGCGCTGCAGAAAATTAAAGCAAAGACGCTGGTAATCGGTATTACCACAGATATTCTTTTCCCGGTAAGTGAACAGGAATTCATCGCTAATAACATAGCAGGCGGTGAATTAGCTACCATTAATTCTTTATACGGACATGATGGGTTTTTATTAGAGTCCGAACAAATTGAGCATATAATTAGCAGTTTTTTGAATAGAACAAAGTCTAAGATTCTGCATAAATAAAATATATACAATGACAGCACATAGAAGATTAACCATTGGGTTATTTGGGTTTGGCGTAGTTGGTGAAGGCCTGTATAAAGTATTGCATCAAACCTCATCGTTAAACGCAACTATTAAGAAGATATGTATTAAAGATGCCCATAAAAAAAGAAATGCTCCGGAAGAGTTATTTACAACTGACCGTGATGAATTGTTAGACGATGAAACTATAAACGTAATTGTAGAGGTCATTAATGAATCTGACGCAGCCTTTGAAATAGTTTCGAAAGCTTTAAAGAATGGTAAAGCGGTAGTGAGCGCCAGTAAAAAAATGATTGCTGAGCATTTGCCGCAAATATTGCAACTACAGCAGGAAACAGGCCAGCCTTTCCTTTGTGAATCTTCAGCATGCGCTTCTATACCTGTTATACGCAACCTCGAAGAATATTATGATAACGACCTTTTACATTCGCTTAGGGCAATAGTAAATGGTTCTACAAATTATATTCTTACTAAAATGTTTGAGAATAAACTTGATTTCAAAACAGCATTATTGCAGGCGCAGCAACTTGGTTTTGCAGAAGCTAACCCTACACTTGATGTTGATGGCTGGGATGCTGTTCACAAATGGGTTATTTTATTATGCCATGCTTATGGCATTGTTGCCACAACAAAAAATATTTTATTTACCGGCATTCAAAACATAAACGAAAATGATGCGAATGTCGGCAGAGAAAAAAATTATGAGATTCGTTTAGTGGCCCAGGCAAAAAAATTAGTGAATGGAAAAATCGCCGCTTTTGTTTTCCCGCAGTTTGTAACGCACGATGACCATCTCTCCTTTGTAAAAAATGAATATAACGGAGTCGTAATCGAAAGTTCTTTTTCTGATAAACAATTTTTTTATGGCAAAGGCGCCGGCAGCTTCCCCACTGCATCGGCGGTATTAAGCGATATTTCAGCACTGCGGTATGATTACCGGTATGAATATAAAAAGCTATATCACCATACGCCCAATGAACTTACCAATGATTTTTACGTGAGGATCTATCTTAGTTTTGACGAATGGCAATATATTCCCCGTGAAAAATTTGAATGGATAGAAGAATGGCATGCCCAGGAAGGCAGAAAATATTTAATCGCTGTAACACATTTTAATCATCTTGCAGAGAACGATTGGTGGAAACAAAATAACACGTCAATTATTTTAACACCTGATGCTATTATAGAAGATATGGAATTAAGAAAGCTGAAAAAGAAAAGCTTGGAACTGGCGGGGATTGAGTAGCACCTAAAAACGACAGTGCCTTATACAGCTGCTGCAATACAAGGCACTGTAATCCCTTTCATTTAAAACAACCCAAATCAATTATTGATCTTGGCGATCTTTCTTTGACTGGCCGATAATTTACCTAAACCATATTCTGATTCCGTTTCCGCCGTCATTATAAAGCCTACTGAAGGAAGCGTCAACCTCACGGCCAATTGTTTAATCACGACTGTATTTCCATCAATGGAATACCGGTGGTCGTCCACCAGGTCAAGCGGCCCATCTATGTCAACGGCAGTTTTTTCTAATTTAACATTTTCATAATGGCGACAGAAGTCCTTTATAGCCTCTATTTCATCATCCCGGATTATTGCAAATTCATTTCTCCAGAATAAAACTCCTGCGATATTGCTAACTTTTTTTAGGATTTCAAAATCTCTTTCACCAAGCCTGGCAAAAATGCGCCTGTCAAATATAGGTTCATCAATGAACCGGTTTCTCCTAAATTTTTGTTCTTGCCTGCGGGTAACAGGGCAAAAGCTCTCTACGCCATTTCTATCAAGAAACGAAGCTACTTTCCGTTCAAGCTTTGATTTAGTGTAAAGCATGTACCATTTCTTCTGCATAATTTCTTTTTTAAATTAAATTAAAGTGCAGCGATTCAAAGGATTGATTTACATCTTCAAACTAAATTATACGTCAGTTTAGTTGATTTAATAAGCCTGGCTTTTCTATTAGGCAACAGCAGTATCTATATGCTGTATTGGGTTTTTTACCGCGGAGATCTTAAAGTTGTTAACCGATATTTAATTATGAACATTCAACATGATTATTAATGACAAATATTCATACAAAACAACGATTTAGTAAATCTATCGATAATGGATTTGGCAGGATGCTTAAGTAATTAGCGAGACAAAGTTAATATTAATAACATATAATTCAAATATATTTACAAAATAAATATTTATCAAGCCGCATTTAAACATTAATCGATAAAAAGTCATACGTATTTCCCTTTTGCGAAATATCGATATTCCGTTCGCCGCGCTTTAAAAAAGTTGCTTTTACAACCGTTCCACTTAGTCGCGATAATTGGATGGCTCATCAAAAAAAATTTACTTTGTCTAAACAAATCAGCTTTTGGTCGATAATAACATAGTACTTATCTTTAGGCGCTGAAATTTTATTCAACTAAAAGATAAGCCCAAATCAAAAAATATCTTTCTTTATGACCTCAACCGGACCGGACAGGCAGCACGATTTTGTATTTATAAAATCTGAGTATAAAATTGTAAAAGTCAAATTTGATGATATTCTTTTTTGCAAGGGGATGAAAGATTACATCCAAATATATGTAAATGGCAAAGCGAATCCCATCGTAACGCTAAAGAGCCTGAATGCGTTTGAGACAAGGTTACCCGCCCACAAATTTATAAGAGTTCACCGGTCTTACATCGTTTCGCTTCTTCACATTGATAGCATTTCTAAAAATGAAATCTCCATCGGAAAGGAAATTGTTCCTATAGGGAATATTTTTAAGCCTGATTTTTTCAATATGGTAGAGCTCAATTCCTGATTCAGTAAGCAATATGCAAAGAGTCTAAATCCTTTACGGATACACCCGGCATCTTTTTATTCGTTAGCTCATGAATCTGGAAATTGGCAATTTTTTCGGCATCTTCTTTACTGCTAAACACCTTATAGCCTTGCACGGCTGGCATAAATTCCTGGTGAATAAATATTTTATGATCTACAAGGATATTATATCCCCAGCCGCCGGCGACTGTGAAAGGTGGCACTTTCTACCTTAAGCATATTTTTGTGATTGTGTTCGCCAAGCCTGGCAGAAAACCCAATTACTGCGATAAGAATTAACAGCAATGCTGCTATAAGGAGATATTTTTTTTTAGTCATTAGCATTATAAGCTTCATCAGGGAAAAATTTCCTGAAATCATCATAAGGCAACGTGCTGCTTATGCCGAGTCCTACATATCCGCCGGCACTTATGCTAAAGCCCGTTGCTCCTGTTCTTGGCGCGCCTTCGTAGGCTTGCATAGTAAACCAAAGGTCTGTGGCAAAATTATAACCCCAGGTTGTGGCTGTAAGGCCTGGCTGGGCGCCGGTTGTAATGTATGCTGAATCTCCGATAACGATGGCTGCAGCATTTGATCTGTCGATCGTTCCATAATTATCATCATAAGTATCTGTACTAATATTTGCCGTAGCCCTTAGTTGTATCCAGGTAGAAGTTGCACCATTGAATGACCAAAAATCATTTTGAAGTGTTCCATTATTGATACCTGTTGCGAGATAAGCAATGTTATTGTGAACAAACGTTACTGCCTGGCTGCGCTTGTTGCCCGGAAAACCCGGGCTTTGAGACGACCAGCTATCAGAAGTGGTATCGTACACCCAGAAATCCTGCACGTAATTGCCGGTAAAGCCGGTTCCCACATACCCTTTATCCATAAGGCCAAACCCTACAGCATCGTAGCGGGGTAGTTCCGCCAAAATCAGCCTTTTTTGCCCAGGTATTAGCTACAGGATCATATTGCCAGGTATCACCTAACATATTCAAACCATCATATCCGGTGGTTATATATCCTTTTCCCGCCGCCGCAAAACCCACGGCAGAATTTCGGGGCGTGCCTGGAAATTGGGCTTTTTGAGTCCATATCCCAATTGACCCCGCAGGACTAAAAGACCACATATCAGCCAACCTGTTAGTTCCATCATAACCGGTTGCAATATATGCGATGTCATTTATAACGAAGGAAGATGCTTCAGTGCGGACAACACCGCTAAATTCACTCTGATTGACCCAATTTCCGGTATTGGTTGAGGAGGTGGATTTACTGCATGAAACCACTATAAATAAAAGGCTTGCAAATAGTAATGGCGTTATTGTTTTCATCTTTTAAAAAATTATTTTAGCGAATGTAATCTCCCGCTTATCTCACAAATCGTTAAAATGGCTTTGCCACTCCCTTTTATCGACAAACGGCCGCTTTTCTTCTGCAAAATGATTTACAAAAATGTTAATTGTAATTTTTATACAATAATAAAACCAATTGACAGATAAAATAAATGCATTTGACGATAACAACGTGTGGTTAAGCCATAGTAACAAAATGCTAACAATGCAAATAATAATATTGCAACCTTTAATTTTCAGCATGAAAAAATTTGGTATTGATTATTTGAAATATTTTTTACAATTATTAATACTTCCGGCTTTTATTTTCTCTGCCTGCAATAAGCCCCAGATCCAGTTTGGACAGGCTTATGTTGATAATAGCTATGCAAATATTATATTGGTTGATACTTTTTCAGCAAGTCTTTCAACGGTGTTTAAAGATTCTATCGTTACATCCGGCTCGGCGACTGCGTTAGTAGGGCATTATAGTGATAATAATTTTGGGAGCATTACGTCTAAATCATTTTTTGAACTGCAGCCTCCTGCACTTACTACGCTCGATCCCCAGTCAGTATATGATTCGCTGGCATTGATCTTAATCCCTAATAAATCTTATTATGGAGACACCACTTTGCCTTCGCAACTTGCCGTTTATCAGCTCACCAATCCGATAACTTTTCCATTATACCAGACCCAGTTTTTTAATAATACCAATTTTCCGGTTAATTCTGCGCCGCTGGGCACTTCGAATGTATTAATTTATCCCAATTATACGGACAGTGTTTTTATCCGGCTTGCTGACGCAACAGGAAGTCAAATTTTTAATCTTTATAGTCAAGGTGATTATTCAGTGCAAAACATTAACAGTTTCATCGGCTATTTTAAAGGGTTGCAAATAGCACCAGGCTCTAATGGAATGCATGCGATCTATGGCTTTCATGATACAGTGACGATGCGGCATATATTATCATGTGAACGGGCTTTTTAGTACTCCTAAAACGCTGGATTTCTCATTTTACAACGGTGATAATACGCAATTTAACCAGGTTACTTCCGATAGATCGGGAACGCCTTTAGCGGCCTTTGGCGGCGCAGACGGGGAAATATCTTCAACGCTAACCAATAAGACTTCCTTTTTACAATACATCACAGGATTTATTGCTAAAATACGATTTCCCACTATCCGGGATTTGCTATTGCGAACGGATTATCTTAAGATTATAAAAGCGGAGCTGATCGTTACCCCGATAAATCAATCTTACAATGGTCTTTATCCGTTACCGCCGTCGCTTTATGCCTACACGACCGACCAGAACAACAATATCGGCGCTCCGCTATTGGCATCAGGCGTTTCAAGCTTCCAAAACGGAAATCTCATCATTGATCCATTGTACAATGCCAATACTTCGTACACTTATGACGTAACTTCCTATCTTCAGCAACAAATAGCAATAGGGTATGCTAATCAAAACGGTTTACTGCTTATACCTCCGTCGCCGGCATCAATTTCCACTTTCAACCGCGTTGTTATAGGAGATCAAAACAACGCAGCAGGCAATGCATTACAATTAAAAGTTTATTATGTTTCCAGCACCTTATAATCTGCTTAAAAAAGTTGCGTTTTATACCCTTGCTAATTGTCTTTTTTAGCTGCTTAACGGTTTGTGCTCAAAATGTAACCTCTCCTTATTCCATTATTGGCATTGGTGATATTGAACAATCTTATTTTAACCGGACTTCCGGCATGGCTAATACGGGAATCGCTTACAGTAATAATAATTATGTAACCATCAATAATCCCGCTTCCCTTAGCGGCCTTACTAACCAATTATTTCTTGTCGAAGTATCCGGAAGGGGCAAATTTGTTCAATATACAGGTACGGGTGTAACTCCGGGTTTATCGGCGCAGGATTTTAGTGTGGAAAAACTTTCGATGGGTATAAGAATTAAAAAATGGTGGGGCGCAGCAGTTGGCATCATGCCTTACAGCACCAGTAATTATTCCTTTTCAGGAAATCAAACCCTGCTGGGAACCAATCTAACAGTTCCGGTTGATTATGATGGAAGTGGAGGTATCAACAGATTCTTTTTTTCGAATGGTTTTAAGGTAACAAAAAACTTATCCGTTGGAGTGAACACTTCTTTTTTAGGCGGTTCATTATTGCAGCAGGATACTTTATTTTCTACAGATGTGGCATCCAGCATTTATACGAAAAAAAATATTTACATCAGAGATTTTTATTTTGATTTTGGATTACAATATCATATCAAAGTTTCAAAAAAATGGAATGTAAATCTCGGTGCGACCTATGCTCCTGAAACGTCGCTCAGAGCGCAAAATTCCGTATTAATAAAGGACGGCAACTCGGATACCCTGTCCAACCAGGTTGTAAGTAATACTTTTTTTACGCTACCGGCAAGCGCCGGTTTTGGAATTTCTGTTGTAAAGGATAATAAACTGACTTTTTTGGCAGACTACCGTTATGCAAACTGGTCGCCCTTGAATCAGAGCGGTATCAATTACAGGCTTGTCAACAGCAATCGCTATTCTGCAGGGGTAGAGTATTCCAAGCAGAAGGATTATCTCGGAGCCAAGTATGAACTTTTAAATCTGCAGGCCGGGGTATTTTACAATGATTCTTATCTCCAGATATCCAATGAGCAAGTGAATGACAAGGGATTTACACTTGGATTTGGGGTAAATAGCAGAAGAAGTACTCTAAGTTATCATGTCGTGTTTGAATATGGCATCAGGGGTTCACAATACACACCAATAAAAGAAAATTATACCAGCGTTACTTTGGGATTATCCTTCAAAGATTTTTGGAATACCAAAGGAAGAAAATATTTTTAGTTTATGTTGTTGTATCAGGTTAGTTGTTCATTGGTTTGTTCATTCTTTCCTTCCTCGATTTACCGTTATTGTTTTTTAATTAAGGTTAAAAATCATAAACAAAAAAAATGAGATAGTGCCAGTGAAACGCCATCCTCATTATTTGTTTTAGTGATATAGTTTGCTGCAGCTTTTACGGGATCAGGGGCATTTCCCATTGCAATTCCCGTTCCTGCAAATTCTATCATTTCCTTATCATTATAATTATCGCCGATAGCAATTATTTCTTCCTGGTGAATGTTATACCTGGCCGTTAAAAATTTGACCGCATTTACTTTAGAGGCATCATTATTCATTATTTCAAGGTAGGTAGGCTTAGAGGTGTACACATTAAGTTTAGCAATAAACTTCTCTTGCAGGTGACATTGAATCTCACTTATTATTTTTTCCGCGGCTATTACAAGTATTTTATTTGGCCCGGTGTTATTCTTTTTCCAGCGGTTTGCAGTGACGTCAAAAGGCTCAATGTTTACCGGCACTTCCGTAATTCTCTGTTCGTAATCTGTATAGAAAGTTTTCGTGTCAGAAAACCATTCGTCTTGCTGGTAATAAATAACAGTGGCATTAAACTTTTGTAATATTTCGTGTACGCACACCGTTATATCCGCGCTGATCATAGCATCAAATATTATTTTTTCGCCCATGGCAATATATGCTCCATTAAGGCTGGCTATTGGATCACCGTGCAAATGAAGTTTCTCTGCAATAGGTCGGACGCCTGATAAAGGCCTTGCGGAAACCAGTAATACCAGGACACCCTTTCCCTGTAACATTTTAATCGTTTCAGTTGTGGCAACGCTTAAGCTATGATCACTCCTGATCAACGTTCCATCAACATCTATAAATACTGCTTTATACAAATGGCTCTATGTTTCAATACAGATATCAGAAATCGGGCTTTAAAAAAATCAATTGCCCATTATTTTGTGCTAATATGAGTATCCTGGTTTTCCCCTTATAATTGATCCATTTAGCATCCCGAACTTCTCCATCAATTGCCGGGAAATCTGATTCAATGTCAAAGCAAGTTTTTTTACTGTTGTAAGAAAAAAAACGTGGTATCATGGCATCGTAACGGCCTTCAAAAGGTAACACTCCGTAAAAATTACCGGCCGCCATATAAGTAGTTCCCCCACCTTTACCGGGAAACGAGGTAAATGAAAAAAGCGGCGCTAACTGCAATTCTCCGGGCAAATCCGTTCTCACAAAATTTCCTTTGCCATTGTTCATAAAACAAGACGAACTAAGTGTTTCTGCCTCCAGTTCTTTTGAGTTGTTCAGCAAGTCATCAAACATGTATTGAACTGACCTGCCCGCAACTTCGGTGTATGTCAGATGAGTTTTTTTGAGCACTGGTAAAGCCAGTTGCAACTGGTCTTTACCAAGAAATGGATATTCTTTTCCATCGATAGTGTAGGCCATCACCTGTTCTACCGTTCCATTATCTCCAAAATCTTTTACGTACAATTTCAACGGACTGTCTTTACCAGCGTATAATTTTGAATTGTGTCCCCAGTTACCGGCAAGAATATCAGGATAGCCGTCTGCGTTAGTATCAGTAACATAAAGAGTTTGCCAGAGCCCTGTTGAATTTGGAATGTCTGTTTCTTTGAAGACCCCCTTGTTGTTGATATAAATTTTTACCGGCATCCATTCGCCGGCAATTACAAGATCCGGCCAGCCATCGCTATTTACATCTGTAAAAACGGCGGAGGTAACCATACCCACATCCGATAACGAGATCACCGATTCATCGGCAGGCTTGAAATTTCCTTTACCATCATTTAGCAATAAATAAGAAGGTTGTGCATATCCATATTTTTGAGCATCGGCCAGGCCTCCTATAAAAATATCTTTGCTGCCATCTTTATTCACATCGGCAACGGCGACGCAGGATTTATTGGTTAAGATTGATGGCAATGCATCCATCGATTCTTTAAAATGCCCTTTGCCGTCGTTCAGGTATAAATGATCTGTCAGGTTCGGATTGCCATCCGTGTATTCATTGCCACCGCTTACGACATACAAATCGGGATAGCCGTCATTATTGGCGTCAAAAAAAACTGCGTCTACTCCTTCACTTAAACTGTCTTTTGCAAAAACTGCTGTATCGGACCTTGTGAATTTACCATCCTGAGACTGCATCATCAGGCAACCTGGCTGACCTTTTGCACCGCAAATAAAAAAATCATCAAGACCATCTTTGTTTACATCTGCCACAGCTATTTTAGGCCCCCGGGTAGATTCCATGTGGGGAATAAGATATTGGTTATTAAAGTCGTTAAAATTATCTTCTTCATGCTTCCACCGGATATTTACCTGGTCTGATATATCCTCAAATAATTTTTTAGGCTTAGGAAAAAATGCTTCATAAATAAAATCGGATTGTGCATCCATTTGTTTAACTACTATTCGTTGATTAGCCGAAACGTTTTTTAGCAACTGGTATTTCTCATTGGGCCATATAATTAAAACGCTATCTACCTTGGCTAAACTATCCAAACCAAAATGAAGCCGTGGTTCAGATGAAGACATAAACCCCCTGGTAAGCATCAGCTCCTCGTATTGCATTTTACCTTTTGTAAACACATAAGCTTTAGTGCCGATACCCGTTGTATTCATCCCATCTCCTTTGCAACTTATGGTCAGGTAGTTTTTAGGAAGTGCATTATTTTTTAAAACTACCGCAGGCCCATTCAGACAATTGATCACTACATCAATTTTTCCATCATTATTTAAATCCGCATAGGCGGCACCGTTATAGTATCCTTTCATATTCGCGGTTCCCCATTCGGAGCTGACGTCATCAAAATTCAATTTTCCGTCTCCTTTAAAAACAAAAGGATGCGAAGCGCCATCAGGCATTTTATCAAGAAGCATTTTTTTAAATTCTTCGGGGCTGCCATATTCCGCAGGGTTGCTAATACTGGAAAAAAAATTAATAAAATCAAGATCCAGTGGCCTTTTCACAATGCCACTCGAGATAAACAGATCTTTATTTCCATCGTTATCGAGGTCAGCAAATAATGGACTCCAGCTCCAATCAGTGGCCGATACGCCACTCATCAAACTGATGTCGCTAAAATTAATTCCATCGCCATTATTCCGCTGGAGGCAGTTTTTGGAATACTGATTCTGGTAACCGTTTTGTATTATTTTTTGATTGTAAATGTCCAGATGTTCCCCATTGCCATATGTTTTTAAAGTCTTTTCATCGCCTGGTAGCATATCAGCGGTTATAAGATCCATTTGCCCATCATTGTTAAAGTCAGCGGCATCATTACCCATACTATAACGGCTATAATGTTTAAAGTGCTTTGCACCGCTTTCTGTGAATGTTCCATCTCCGTTGTTCAAATAATAATAATCGTTTTCGTGAAAGTCATTTCCTACATAAATGTCATCCCAACCATCATTGTTGAAATCTGCTATCGCTATTCCCAATCCATATCCCAGCGTACTTTGATAAATTCCTGCCTTTGCTGATACATCAGTAAATTTCCGCACTCCATTTATAAGATCATTTCTATACAATCGGTCTCCTGCCTCCGGATCATATTTTCTTCGACTACTCGTGTCAGTTATGTTTTGATTGGGATGCTCTGACTGGTTTAGAATGTAGCAATCAAGATCGCCGTCATGATCATAGTCGAAGAATACAGCCTGCGTGGAATATCCTGAAAAATCTAATCCATATTTGGCAGCACTTTCTGTAAACGTGCCATTGCCATTATTTATGAACAGTTCATTTCTCCCTTTTAAACCATGCTTATTAGCAACTGCGCATACATAGATATCCAATAAACCATCCCCATTTACATCGGCCATGGTAGCACCTGTGCACCAGTCTGAAGTACCTGCTACGCCAGCCTTATCAGTAATATCTTCAAATTTAAAATTTCCTTTGTTCAGATAAAGCTTATTATGCCCTTTGCTGTTGGCAGTAAAATAAATGTCGGGCAGGCCATCGTTATTAATATCACCAATGGCTACTCCTCCACCATTGTAATAGTAGATATAATTCAGAATTCCAAGAGAATCGTTAGGCTCTAAATTATTGGCGAAATTAATATTGGTTTGTGAAGCAGGTAAGCTGATAAATAATTTAACAGGTGTTGTTTTACAGGATACAAAAAACACGATTGAACAAATGAGGGATCGAAAACAAATTTTATTTGGTGTTATTATCTTCATGATCTTATTGCCAGATATTGGCCGCTTCATCATGTAAATTTTGCAAAATTTCAGATACGCGATACATTTATTTTACATTTTTATTGATCGTGTTTACGAGTCTGAATATCGATTCGGGATTGTCCTCGTAATCGAGCAATTTGCCTTGTACCGAATACAGCAACATGGATGGATACCTTACCGGGTTAAATTTGGTAATGAACTGCCCTGATTTATCCTGTAATAAGGTTACATTTTTTTGTTCTTTCACTTTACTTCCATATTTGTTCATAAACTGGTTTAAGGTAGCAAAATCGCTGAGAGAGACTATGAATACAGATGTTTTTTTAAAGGCAGTGTAATTGTCTCCGATGCTTTTTATCGAAAGCTGGCAATGCGCGCAACCCGGATCAACAAACATAAAAAATATTATTTTCCCTTTAGGCAGATCTTTATCGGTAAAGGGTTTGTTATCCATTCTAAAAAACTCAAACTGGGGTATGGTTTGCGCCGGAGGCCTGCTCAAATCCTGTGCGGATAATTTACCAGAAGATAAAAAAAATATAACCAGGATATATATCATGTGTTTCATAGTACGATTTATTTTTTTACATGTTTTCTAAAGCTGAAGTCAAATTTAAGTCTTTTGACATGAGAAGAAAGGGGAGCGAAGAAACGCTCCCCGTAGTAGTTGTTTGATTACCTAAACCAGAACTACTTGCTTGATTATGAGCATAAGGTCTAAAAGTTCTTTTCATATTCCTATAAGCGAATCTATTGTTTGACTTTTGACAGGTTCCAGATCTTTATTGACTTTATTAAAGTGTTGCCGCCATCTGAAAACGCAGATATATCATCTCCACCTGTAACCGGAAAAATATAAGTGGTCAAAACCTTTTCCCCGTTATTCACAAATACCTCCAGCGAAGATCTATCCAATAAAATTTCGAGATTTATTTTTCCCTTCGTTTCGTATATATCTGCCGTTAGTCTTTCTTTTTTGTGCATTCGATTTTTCATTTCCGGAGTTGCTCGTGTCAATATAAACCTGGTGTTTTGAGGCATCGTAACCTATGACCGTTGCATTGATCACTTTATTGTTTTCGTCTTTTTTCTCAGCAATATTAAAACCTGCAGTGGCGCCGGGTTGTACTTGTAATGTGGCTTCGAGCCAATAGGAATTACCCTTAATTTTTTTCTTCTTTAAAAATATTATTCTCTGCGCCGTTAACCGGGATATTTTTCAATTCAATTGCATCATTTCCGGAAAGTACCGCAAGTTGATTCCTGACAACTGAGGCCGGCTGCTGGTAAAGCCGGATGCCATTTTTTGTGGTTCGCAAACTCAAATCTCTTGGTATAGACATTTGGCCACGCCATGGAGATGTTTCCTGCGCCTGCGGCACCATCCATCCGATAAAGATCTTTTTTCCTTGCGGCAAATTATTCCACGGAATAGCGGCATAAAAACAATCGCCGAAATCCAGGGTCAATATATCATCCGCAGCATTATCATTGGTAAAAGTTTCTCCATCAAAATCGCCGATAAAATATTGTTCAAATATGCCCCGCTCCCTACCCGCGGCTGATGTAACCAATACCCATTTTTGTTTGTTGATATTATTGTCTACCGGCAATTGAATCAGGAACGGGCATTCCCAGTTTGCTTTTGTGTATCCTTGCGGTCCGAATTCACTTAACAAATTCCAGTTCTTAAGATCCGGCGATCCATAAATCCTGACCTTGTGTTGCGTTGGCAGCGAAACAACCATTATCCACTGTTTTGTTTTTTCAAACCAAAAAACATTTGGATCGCGGAAATCTTCCATTTGAAGGTCTATGACAGGATTGTTTTTATAATTGGTAAACGTGATGCCACCATCATTACTATAAGCGATATACTGCGATTCTTTTTTCAAATCAGGTTGATGAGCAGTGTATATGGCGACAATACAATTTTTTGTTTTACAAAAACCACTGGTATTGTTTTTATCCAGCACAGCGCATCCGGAAAATCGCCAGGTAGTATCTTTGTCAATCGTTTCGGGAATGGCAACAGGCAAATGTCTCCAATGAATTAAATCAGTGCTTGTAGCGTGTCCCCAGCTCATGTGACCCCATTTATTTTCGAATGGATTTTGCTGATTGTACAAGTTGTAGACACCGTTTATATAAATAAGTCCATTGGGATCATTGGTCCAGTTTTTTAGCGGAGTAAAATGATACAATGGCCTCCATTGCGGCGTTGGTTGCACCAACGGTTGAGCCATTAAATCTGCAAACAAACACGACAGAAAAAGGAATAGATAAATTTTCTTTTTCATAAAAAACAGGTATTACAAATTTCAAAAATCAAAAATGGTGGTTTTGATTGTTTCGAAAATATTTTTATCGCCAGATCTTTTTCAGTTCAATATATTCTATTTTTTTAAACAAAATATTCTCATTGCCCGTCACTTCAATTCTATCATAAGGTTTTTCTGAAAAAAATACAGATGTCATAACAGAAAGTCCGCCATCGGCAAATAATTCAACTGAGCTTTCATCTACCAACAGCGAAATATTTATATTACCGTTTTTCGAAATCCGCGGAGCAACATGTTTTTCTGCAAATTCTTTATGAAAGCCCGTATCGCCTGACAGGGTTCGGTCTATAAAGTATTCGTTTGAATCTTTATTATAACCAATGATCAATTTTTCACCAATTTTGTTGGAAAGAATTACATTGAAATCCCGGATGTCATTTAAGTTTAGATTTAGCCGGCACGGAGTTATAACATTTATTCCAATCAACTTTGATATATCCAGTGTTTTCGAAACAGAAACATTTGATTTATTGAAAGAGCGTGATGTAAGAACATTTAATTCACGCACAGCTTCCGATGTAACGAACATTTCTTCACCTACTTTTTCCAGGTGCAACTGCCGCGGAATGGTCATCGCGTTTCTCCATTTCTTTGTAGGAACCTGGTTTGCATACATCCAATTGCTCATCCAGCCTATAAAAATTTTTCTGCTGCCTGTATTGCTCCAGGTTATCCCTGCATAATCATCAGGCCCATAGTCAATCCATTTTGTTTCAGCGCTATTGGAGGTGAAATTTTTACCATCAAAATCACCAAGAAAATATTGCGTTCCAGAACCTTTATTAGGGCCACCCGGATTGATATTAACTATCAGAACCCAAACTTTTTTCCCGTTATAATCAAGAGAGAAAAGATCCGGACATTCCCATACTCCGCCGTGCGCGCCGGCATCTTTTCCAAATTCACTTTCCTTTGTCCAGTTCTTTAGGTCGGGGGAAGAAAAAAATGTAACGCGATCCTTAGTGGCAAGTGTCATAATCCATTTTTTCCCGGGCTCATACCACATCACTTTAGGATCACGGAAATCCGTTATCCCCGGATTTTTTAATACAGGATTACCGGCATATTTCGTCCAGGTGACACCGTTATCCAGACTGAAAGCTATACTCTGATTTTCATAATCATTGGTATGACGTTTTTGTCTTACAGGATCATGGCTGGTAAAGATGGCAACCAAAGGAATTGCACCGTTTTTACCAAGTCCTGATGTATTGTTTTTATCCACCACTGCGCTTCCGGAAAAGATATAGCCGAGGCTATCGGGATATAAGGCGATAGGTTGCTGCTGCCAATGTATTAAATCCTTGCTGGTTGCGTGTCCCCAATGCATCGGCCCCCAAACAGTAGCTTCCGGATAATATTGAAAGAATAAATGATAAACACCCTTAAAATAAACCATCCCGTTTGGATCATTGATCCAATGTTCTTTAGGAGAAAAATGGACCTGGGGTCGATACTGTTCGTGATATACTTGTTGGGCAGCACATTTCAGTAGAACAGACCATTATTAAAGCCATTATAATAGCTTTTCCACTTTTTATCAACTTCATCAAAACGATTTTTTTAAACGATGGGAAAATTAAAACCTGATTTTCCCATCGTCATATTATAAATTTAGTACCCGGGATTTTGACTGTATAAGCCGTTTGTAAATACAATCTGTTCCTGCGGTATTGGAAAATATTCATCTCTGCCGTGCATAAAATGAGCATTCGTAAGAAATGGATGTCTTGTCTTTTCTACTGCAAAAAATGCATTTAGCGTTGGGTCTGCTATGCCCCATCGAACCAGGTCAAAGAATCGCGGGCTTTCCATAGCAAACTCCATCCTCCTCTCCCATTGTAAAGCTTTAAAGGCTGTTGCCTGATCCCAGGCGGGAATATTTACACCGGGCTGATAAGTTTCGATTTTATAATTTGAGGGATTTGATCCATCAGTTTTTTTAACCAATCCCGTACTGTTCGCTGCTCTTGTACGAATTTGATTAATGATGGGCAACGCAGCAGATGGATTACCTGTTTGTATTTGCGCTTCAGCGTTCATCAGCAAAACATCATCGTAGCGGATTACATCCATATTTACAGATGTTCCATAGAAAGGCCCAAGCTTTTTAAAACATGCGCACGTAGCCAGTTGTAATTCCTTCATCGTCCCAAACCCGCCGTAGTCACCATTATCACGCTCCCAACTATGATCGTAAGGCAAGGCAGCGTTGTACTTAAAAGGATGACCTTGTATGCCTATGGTGTGATCTATCCTGGGGTCAACAAATGCCCCATTCGTTGTTAAGCTATCGTCGTTCAGCACTTCATTATTGTAGGTATTGAATTTAGGAAGTCCGTTAACATCTGTGCCAAAAGCATTAACCAACTCCTGGCTGGGGATATGAAAGGCACAACAACCATACTGCGGAGCGCCACCAAAATAGTTTAAGCTGGTTGACATGCTTAATCTTCCGCCAATTTGGGTTCCGTCGTTAATAGAATACTGGATAGCGAATACCGATTCCGGGGAATTATCATGTCCGTCAAGAAAATTAAAGGCGAAATCTGAATTCAGGCTGTATTGTCCGGAACTAATAATATCATTTGTTAGCGTTACCACCTGTTGCATCTTTGCCATATCAATACCTGTTACCGTATAAGTGGCGTCCTGCGTGTAAGCATGATATAGCAGAGCCTTGGCCAGGTAAGCCTTTGCAGAAAGCTGGTTGGCCCGGCCTGGCTCGCCCGGCTGAGTTGGCGGCAAGTCAGTAACTGCCGTTTGGAAATCTGCTTCAATTTTCGTCCATAACGAATCGCTTGACATAGAATTGGAAGTTTTGAGAATCTGATCATTCGTCGAATTTTCATCAAACCAGGGAATTTTGTTAAAAAGAACTTTCAAAAGGAAAAACATATGCCCCCTTAAAAAGTGCATTTCACCAATCCGGATAGTTCGCTTCGGAAACTGTGCATCAGTTAAATTATTTAAAGCCCTTAAAGCCGTGTTGCATCTTGAGATGGCCGCATAAGCGCGAATCCATGCGCCGGGAAACCCGAAATCCCCTGCGCCATTGTTAGATGAATTAACCAGGTAAAACTGTTCGTATCGATCTATCTGAAACTGGTCGTTCAGTCCGCCACCCCCTTTATAGGCATCGCCTCCACGAACACTGCTCCACTCCCAGTTACTAGTTATAGGCGCATCCCACCAATCATTGGCAATGCCTGCATATGCTGCAGTTGCCAGGCCATCTACCGCAGTAGAAGAGGTAAGCTGGCTGGCTGACAGGGCGCCCTGCGGTTGATAATCGAGAAATTTTTTACAACTAAATAGAAAGATACTGCCCGCTAGAATTGACAAGGCTATGATTCTAAATTTTTTCATGATGATATATTTTATCAGTTAATTAAAAAGTAGCATTAATTCCAAAAGTGTAGGAAGTGGGTACCGGCCATAGCGCGAAGGATCCGGCTCTTTCGGGATCTTTACTTAAAAAGCCCTTATGTTTAAAGGCTACCAGGTTCTGGCCAGAAACATATATCCTTAGGCCCGCCATTTTTACAACGCTTGCGACCGATTTTGGCAAATTGTATCCTAATTGTACATTCCTGATTTTAAAATAGGAAGCATTGGTAAAGAAAAAATCGGAAGTCCGGTCTTCGCCGTTCAGATTTAAAATAGACAAGGCGGGTGTTTTTGAATTTGGATTTTGAGCCGTCCAAGCACTCAGTACACCGGGACCATAGTTATTTCTGGTATCAATAAATGAATTCATAAACTTAACAGGGTCGAATCCGGTTTTGCCTGCAACGCCAGAACCAAATGCAGAAAAATCGAAATTTTTATACCCAAATTCTATACGAATTCCGTATTCAACTTTAGGTAAAGTATTGCCAATCCAGGTCTGGTCGTTTACATCAATCTTTCCATCTCCATTCAAATCCTTGTATTTCAGGCGTCCGGGACCAGCACCTGGTTGGGTAGGCGATTTGTCAACTTCGGCCTGGTTTTGAAAGATGCCATCCGTTTCATAGCCAAAGATTGAGAATTGGGAATGGCCAATTATTGAGTGATTTACATCCCCGGGATAAGCGGCGCGAACATCTTCAGGTAATTTTGTAATTATATCCGCAAAATGGTCAGCATTGGCTGTTATTCCGTAAGTGAAGCCACTAGCTGTACTGTTATGATAACCAACAACAGCTTCCCATCCCTTTGTATTTTTGCTGGCTCCATTTAAATATTGCAATTGTCCTTCTCCAACTGCGCCAGCTACAGGCGGCTGAATCAAAATATTTGTCGTATTCCTGTTAAACCAATCAAATGATCCTGTTATTTTTTCATTTAAAAAGCCGAAGTCAAGGCCGATATTTGTTTCTGCCGTAGATTCCCATTTCAAATTAGGATTTCCCAATTGTGTTTGAACAAATCCTGAAGGCAATGTACCGGTATTAACACCGTTAATATCATAGGCTGTTCCTGTGTTGAGCCACAGCGGATATGCCGGATTGCTCGTCCCATAATTTGCGTAATACAATGTATAGGCCGCGAGGTTTCCTATTTGCTGATTTCCAACAATGCCATATCCTGCCCTTAATTTGAGATTTGAAACATTTCTTACATTTTTAAAAAAGTTCTCATTATTAATTCTCCAGCCTGCCGTGAATGCAGGAAAATATCCGTACGGATTATTGGTACCAAATCTTGATGAACCATCTCTTCTTAAGGTTACAGATGCCAAATACCTGTCAGAATAACTGTAAAATATTTTACCGAATTGAGAAAGAAGTCTGTATCCAGTAGCTGAGCCATTATCGGTTTGAGCGCCCGAACCTGAAGTAAGTTGGAAATAATTGACATCCTGGATTGCAAAATTGGTATTAGCTGCTCCGAAGGTAGAATAATCGTCCCTCACTGCTTCCATGCCACCTAAAAAATTAAAATGATGGACGCCAAAAACCAAATTGTAATTAATAGTATTCGTCCAGGTAAGGGTGATATCTTTTGTCTCCTGATCGCTAAGACTGTTAAATGAATTTACCGGTCCTTCATCACCTACCTGTTTTATCACTTTACCCAAACCATCTGAATAATCTATTCCAAGACTTGTGCGCACCACCAGGCTTTTTACAGGTTCAATTTCCGCATAGATGTTACCAGTTGCTAAAAAAAGATTGGTTGTGTTCCAACGATTCAGATATTGCATATCCACGGGGTTATTCCGGTCTGAGTAGCCGGGCCCCACCGGACCTCCAAAAGTACCATCTGTTTTACGCAAAGGAATTGTGGGCGCAAGGGTTAGTGCAAGATCCCCGACAGCATCGCCTCCCACATCGCTAGTGGAATTCACTTGCGTTGTTCTTGAAAACTGGGCATTTTCGCCGAACCTGAACTTGTCATTAAATGCAGATGTATGAGAATTTATGCGGGCACTATATCTTTGAAAATAAGTAAATGCCATCAAACCATTATTTTTATAATATCCCAGGTCTATTAATAACCCGCTTTTTGAATTCCCGGATGCTATCGCGAGATCGGTCGATGACACGATCGCTGTCTTGTATAAAGCATCCTGCCAGTTAGTGCTGGCTGCCGGCTCGAGGCTATCGCCGCCGACGTAGGGCGCGATAATAACTTTGCTCAGAACAGGATTCGTGAAATCGTTATTCCAGTTATACTGGTAAAGATTGCTGGTTGAAATAGTATTTGGGTTTGAGCCATCATTTACAGCGGCCCGCCATAAAGCGGCACCTCTCTGTTCAGAAGAAAGCACGGGCTCTTGCCAAGGCTTTTCTGTTTGCGCAGTTATGCTGGAACTGAACTGAATCCGGGTTTTATCTAACCCGCCCGCACCATCTTTTGTAGTAACGATGATTACCCCATTTGCCGCTCTTGAACCATAGATGGAAGCTGCGGAGGCATCCTTAAGAACTTGAATGGAAGCGATAGAATTTGGGTTTAAATTGGCAAAATCTTCATAACGCGTTGTTGGAACCCCGTCAATTACGTAAAGTGGCGTTGTACCTCCTAAACCATTTAAATTATTCACCCCGCGTATTACTATAGCGGGCGCGCCGCCGTTTGCGCCTGTAGGAGATCCGTCAGTTTGAATGTATAACCCCGGCACCTGTCCCTGCAGTGCCAGCATTGGGCTCGCAACAGGATTGTTTTTTATATTATCTAACTTAACAATCGAAACGGCACCGGTTAGGTCTACTTTCTTCTCTGATTTATACCCGGTAACTACCACAGCATTAAGATCGTTGTAGGAAGGGTCCATAAATACATTAAGATTATCCTTTGCATTGCTAACCTTTATTTCCGTCGGATTCATACCCACGAATGAAAACTTAAGCATTTCTCCCGAAGTTGCCTCGATGGAATAAGCGCCATCGGCATTAGTGACCGTTGTTTTATTTTTCGATGTGACTGTAACCCCGGCCAGCGGTTCGCGGTTGTCCTTTCCCGTTACCTTGCCGGTAACAATTTTCGTTTGGGCAAAACTAAATATTCCCATAAGCAGCAGGGGAAATAAAATTTGTAATTTTTTCATTTTCGTTGTTTTAATAATTAAAAAATTGAAATGGATTTTTTTAAATTTGATTATAGTTTTTTAGAACGAAAACCGCGTTCGATTCAAGCATCTGCTTAATGTCATAATGTTATATGCGGGCAGGCACCATTTTGGGTGTTTTCCCAAACAAACCACTTTATGATCATTTACATCTTTCATCGTATGCACTTCTTAATGAAAATCATTTATTGACGATTGCTAAACTGACAGGCAAATGCGATTTATCTTTTATAAGTTTTGCTTCAAGTTCTTCCAATGGAATGCCTTTTGTCTCAGGCATTTTAAAAATGACCCATAACAATTGAAACACCATCATGCAGGCGAAAAAAAGAAATAAGGGAGCCGCACCAAATCTCGTTGCCATGATAGGAAACACTGTTGTAATAACAGATGCCAGGATCCAGTGAGTTGTGCAGCCAAGTGACTGCCCATAAGCCCTTACGCTGTTCGGAAAAATCTCCGAAATAAATACCCAGATGACGGCGCCTTGCCCTATGGCATGGGATGCGATAAACACGAACAATAACAAAGGGACAACCATACCGCCCGAATGCCCCGAATAGAATGCATAAGCAACAGAAGCCAATGAAATGATGTAACCGACCGAACCAATCAGCATTAGTTTTTTTCGGCCGATTCTGTCAATAAGATATAAGCCCGCCATGGTAAAAACTAGGTTTACCAGCCCAATTCCGGCACTTTGCAGAAAAGCAGCCTGCTTGCCAATACCAGCAAGCTCAAAAACCCGCGGAGCAAAATAGATAACGGCATTGATGCCCGACATCTGATTGAAAAATGCAATGAGGATCGCAAGAAAAATTGGGACACTAAATCTTTTAGTTAAAAAGGCAGAAAGGCTTTCTCTTTGATTGTCTTCTTCAATGGATTTATGCAAAGCAAGAATTGCTTCATCCACTCCTTCAGGATCGCTTATTTCTAACGTTCTTCGGGCAGTGTCATAATCACCCCTGTGCACCATAAGCCAGCGTGGGCTTTCGGGTACGAAAAACACAAGGATACAATAAATTACTGCAGGTATGGCCACAATTCCAAGCATCAGGCGCCAGCTATTGTCACCGCCTACGCCCTGCAAAAGATAGTTGGATAGGTAGGCTAATAAAATGCCAAATACAATGTTGAATTGAAAGGTGGCCACCAGCTTGCCGCGATTTTTGGCGGGGGCAATTTCTGTAATGTACATTGGGGCCACCACTGATGATGCGCCAATGGCTAAACCACCCAGCATCCGGAACGCCATGAATACATAAACTCCCGGGGCAAGTGCAGAACCTATGGCAGAAATTAAATAGAAGATCCCTATCCAAAGAAGAGTCTTCTTTCTTCCATACTTAGTAGCTGGAATACCGCCAAAGAGCGCTCCGAAAACAGTACCATATAAAGCAACCCCAATGGCAATCCCATGCAGGACATCACTAAATTCCCAAACCCGTTTTATATCTTGTTCGGCGCCCGATATCACGGCCGTATCAAAGCCAAACAAAAATCCGCCAAGAGCAACAACTACACTCCATAAAAGCAATTTTCTACTCATATCAAGCAGTTTGAATCACTAAATTATACTCAAACCACTCTTTATCATATTCAAAAATGAGACAATTACTTATAAATATGTTCCACTTGAAAAAAATTGATACTAAGCTGATTTACAATAAATTTTACATTAAATAAGTTTTAGCGGAACGTAATGTTCTAAAATTGTAACAAACACTTGTGATATTATTGCATCGTTTTAACATATTTTTTTGTCTATCTTCGGCTACTTCTTTACGATCGCTTGCAATTTTCACTATTATGTCAGTCCTTAATATCTTTTTTTTATTCATTCTTATAAGCTTTCTAAACTTTAGCTGCAATACAAAGGATAGTCAAAAAAAATTTGTAATAGGCTTTTCTCAATGTACTACTCACGACGTTTGGAGAAAGTATATGCAGAAGGAAATGGAGAGGGAACTTGCCTTTCACCCCGAAATAAAATTAATTGTAAAAGATGCGGACTTGAATCCGCAAACACAGATTGAACAAATAAATGAATTAATAGCTGAAAAAGTTGATCTTATAATTGCTGCTCCGGCAGTATGCAGACCCACTTACGCCGATTATAGAACAAGTTTTTGCAAAACACATTCCAGTAATTCTTGTTGACAGGAACATCGTTGCCAATAATTATTCTGCTTACATAGGAGCGAGCAATTATAAGGTAGGTTTGGATGCGGGTATTTATACCGGCTCGCTCCTGAAGGGCCATGGAAATGTATTGGAGATCGGAGGAATGGATGTTGGCTCTTCAGCGGATATTGGCCGTCATAAAGGGTTTACGGATGCTCTTAAAAAATATAGCGGAATTAACTACCTGGCCCGCATCTCCGAAGATTGGGACGCCACCCCCGCAGAGGCAGCCAAAGATCTTACCAACCAATTAACCAGGTACAATAATGTTCAACTGATTTTTACCCAGAACGACCGGATAGGCCTCGGCTGCTACCGTGTGTGTCAGAACCTGGGAATTGCAGATAAAGTATCAATCATTGGCGTGGATGGATTACCCGGCGCTAATGGCGGGATTGATTTGGTAGATAGGGGGATTTTAAAAGCCACTATCCTTTATCCCACAGGCGGTAAAGAAGCTATTCAAACCGCAGTGAACATTCTCGAACATAAACCCTTTCAGAAAGAAACTGAACTTTATACCAGCATCATTGATTCTTCAAATGTAAGAATGATGTATTTGCAGAGCCAAAAAATATTATCACAACAAGATGATATACAAAGACAGCAAGACATGCTGGCTGAGCAGATAAAAGTTTATAACAATCAGAGGACTTTCAACGATATTCTTACATTAGCACTCTGCCTTGTTTTTATTTTAGGTACTTCTGCATTCTTTTCATGGAGAAAAAACAAAAGAATCACAAAAAGGCTGCAATTACAAAATGAAGAAATTTCACGGCAAAGCAAGCAGTTAATAGACGTTTCGGCAAAAGCAGAGGAGGCCCACCAGGCGAAGCTCAATTTTTTTACCAATATATCTCATGAATTCAGAACACCATTAACGCTGATCTTTGCACCGTTGGGGGAATTAATTGCCAATACACGAATACAAGCAGACACAAAGCAGTCCCTGCAGCTCATTCAGAGAAATGTAATGCGTTTGTATCGGCTTGTAAGCCAACTTATGGATTTTAGAAAAATAGAGTTTAAGAAAATGAAACCCCAGGTGAGAGAAAACGATCTTGTAAGTTTTACTCACGAAATAGTGAATTCTTTCAGAGTACTGGCAAAAAAGAAAAATATTGACCTTGAATTTTTAACCGCAGAGCGGAGCCTCTATGTATGGTTTGATATCACCATGATTGATAAGGTTGTTTTCAATATTTTGTCTAACGCTTTTAAATTTACGAAAGAATATGGGAGGATTCAGGTAAGCATATCCAAAAATAACAGCCATGCAATAATAATCGTAGAAGATAACGGGGTTGGTATGTCCGCTGAGGTAATCGACCATGCCTTTGACCCCTTCTTCCAGGGGGAGTACGAAAACTATAAAGGCACCGGCCTTGGATTGGCGCTCTCAAAAGAATTAATGGAATTACATCATGGCTCCATTTGCGCGAAAAGTGAAAAAAGACGAGGCGCCAAATTCGAAATATCATTGTTGCTTGGTAATACTCATTTTGCAAAAGACGAATTTGAAACGAACTTTAATAAAAATGCCATTATTAATGAAGATGCAGAAATTTATACGACAGATCTTTACAACAATATTGATGATTCGACGAACCGCGGTTTCGCGGCGGTTGCTCCAAAATATCTTTCAGTTTTAGTAATTGAAGATAATAAAGAAATGAGGGAATACCTGTGTTCAAGGCTTGGCGTTGATTATAGTATCCTGGAAGCGGAGGATGGAAATAAAGCCTTGCAACTCGCTTTTGACTCGGTACCAGACCTGGTACTTTGCGATATTGTCATTCCCGGGAGGAACGGACTTGAGTTAACCCACCTCTTGAAAAGCGATGTACGCACCTCTCACATACCAGTAGTATTATTAACAGCAAAGGACCAGGACAATCAAAAAATTGAGGGAATGGAAAACCAGGCAGATGCTTATATAACAAAGCCTTTTAACCTGCTATTTTTGCAAAAAACAATCAAGAGTTTATTGCAAAATCGTGAAAAGATAAAAGATCATTATTCAGGTGAAATTTTCTCTGAAGAAAAACTACATGTATCGAAAAAAACCGACCGCAAATTTATAATTGAATTTACTGCGATAGTAGAAAATAATATTGGCAATGAAAAATTTGGAGTTAATGATATTTGTGGAGAAATGCGAATCTCAAGAGTGCAACTTTATCGTAAAGTAAAAGCTGTGCTTAACTGTAATGTAAATGATTACATAATAACTACCCGTTTGCAAAAAGCCAAATATTATATGCAGCATGAAGATCTTAGTATTTCTGAAATTGCATTTAAGTCCGGGTTTTCATCTGCCGCCTATTTTTCAACTGTTTTCAAATCAAAATTTGGCGTAACGCCAAGCACATTTAAGGAAAAGTGACGGTTTATATTGAGAGATAGTCCATTTTACAACTTCGGTACGGGCTGTTAGTTCAAAGCATACTATTTCAGCCTTCGGAACGTATTAGATAGATTTTATTCAATCATAACCAGCGGTCTTATGCTGCTCAAATATTATTTGCTAACTTCCTTTGTATACTTGTCTATTAATTTAATTGTTTATTCATCAAAGCTTCATCAAAACCATTTTACGAACTAAATAGTTATTTCAAGTCCGTCTTATTTCAGGCATCTTATTTAGTACAGCCTAAGCGCAAGCGCCTTTAGATCCGGGTTCCGCGATAGGAAGATTCTTTGGTTATAAATAAATTGTTTTGAAAATAAAATAAATAAATATTATAACTATAGTTAATAGAAATCTTTCTACAAATTGGTGGCAATTTGCACGACACGTTTTATAATAAACCCTCACAAAAACAGTTTATGGAGATGAGCACCTGATGTTTAATATAAATACCAGGCAGAAAAATCAAATCCATGAAGAAGGCCGAGGCCGTTAGACGCTATAAAAAGCAACGTGTAACGCAGGGTCCAGCGTGGATTCCTGTAATGATTCTTGTTGGCGTGCTACTTTTCAGTAATGCGTCAGCGCAATCCCCTGTTGATCCCAGTTCAATCATTGGCAAAGTGGTGTGTGGCTACCAGGGGTGGTTTACCTGCACGGGCGACGGATCTCCCATCAATCAATGGACTCACTGGGCACCAGGCAATGCTCCCCAACCAGGAATAGCGCCCAATCCTAATCCAAACCTTACTTTCGACCTCTATCCCGAAGTTTCGATCTATAACGCTACCAGTTTATTTCAAACCAATTTTGCCAACCAGGGTGACGGAACGCCGGCCCAATTATTTTCCGATTATAAGCAAGATGTAACGGATAAGCATTTTTCATTAATGCAAGCTAATGGAATCGATGGTGTGGCCTTCCAGCGCTTTATATGGGAAGTACTGGTTGATCCACGCTTTAAGGCGAACCGGGATACCGACGAAGTTCATGTAAGAGCTTCCGCTGAAAAATACCAGCGGATGTTTTATCTCGTGTATGACCTGACTGGTCTTGGTAATGTACCTGCCGCTTCGGACCAGGTGAGGCTTGACAGTGTAAAGGGTGATTGGACAAACAATATGATTGGCAAGTTACATATGACTTCGTCACCAATGTATGCCCACCAGGGCGGAAAACCTGTCGTGCAAATTTGGGGACTTGGATACAATCCAAGCACCGGCACTTCAGCACAACAGGACAGCATGGTGACATGGTTTAAAGCGCAGGGGTGCTATGTGATCATTGGCGTACCTATAGACTGGCGCAAGGGTGGCGGGGCCTGTGTAGCAGGCTTTGACAGTGTAAATTGCGGCGTAGCTGATATGATATCACCCTGGGCTGTCGGAGCCTACAGCGATCAGACTTCAACTGACGCTTATAAAACAAATTATTTAACACCGGATTTGGCTTATTGTAACCGGAAAGGAATAGGTTATCAACCGGTGATTTTTCCGGGTTTTTCATGGTCTAACTGGAATGGAGGAACACAGAACCAGATACCAAGAAATAAAGGAGCTTTTTTATGGAGGGAAGCTTATGATCTCAGGTTGCTGAATATTACAACAGCAGAAATAGCCATGATGGATGAATATGATGAGGGGACGGCCATCTTGCCCATTGCAGATGGATATTACGAAATACCCACTAATCAGTATTTCGTAACCAGTAGCGCCGACGGAACCTATCTTTCTTCAGATTTTTATTTACGGCTCGCCTCGAAAGTTACCAGGCAAATCAATCAACTGGATGCCATTAGCTCCACTTTTTCGGTGCCCTACTCCATTGCTCCTATTTATTTCCGGAGCAGCAATGAACCTAAGTACGATCCGATTGCAGTAATCACCAATAATACCAAGACAGGTGTGACGGGTCAAAGCTGTGCCAGCAGCACTTCTATGCCCAATAAGGGATTGACGTCTTTGAAAATCACCGGAACATCTAATTCTTCGAGTGCCTCGAACGCATATTTTAATGCTTTTGCTGTAAATATACCGGTAACGCTTACAACCGATCTTCGGTTTTGGACATACCCTACAAATACCCAAAGCAGGTATATTTCGGTGGATCTTTTAATGACGGACGGCACTACCCTCAGAAGCACGGCTGCAGTAGATTTCAACGGTGTTGGCATGCATCCCGCTACGGGAAGAGGTACCGTTGGTACATGGACCCAAACAAGATGCAATATCGGGCAATGGCTGAACGGGAAAACCATCTCTCAAATCCTCGTAGCTTATGATCACCCCGCAGCTTCAGGCACGTTCACGGGTTATATTGATGATATTTCTATAATGGAAGAATCATATTCCCTATTGCCAGTAACGCTAATATTTTTTACGGCTAAGCCGGAAAAAAATAATGTACAGATACGATGGGAAACTTCAACAGAGAATAATGTACAGCAATATATATTGCAAAGAAGCATTGATGGTATTCACTTTTCAGATCCGGGTATTGTTTTGCCCTCACCAATACAAACTGCTACTAAAAACTATGAATTTATTGATAAAAATGTAGCACAACTCGATGCCAACATAAACGTATTTTATTATCGTCTCAAAATAGTTAACCGTGACGGCGATTTTACTTACAGTGCCATTCAGGTGGTCACCTTTCCGAAGAGGAATGCTTTCGCAGTGAATTTATATCCCAACCCATTTACAGATAAAATAAATGTATCGGTAAGCATTTCAGCCGACAATTATTTGGATGCGATTATTACCACCGTGAAAGGAGAAAATTTAGCTCAATAGAAAAATAAAAATACTAAAGGTTTCATCGACCATTTCTATACTCGAATTTAGCAACCCTCGCCAAAGGAATATATTTTATAAAACTGTCGATGGGTGCGGAAACTGAAATTTATAGAATTGAAAAATAACTTATCAACGAAGTTTAAAAATAATCCAATCCTAAACGCATGAAACCATTTCGACTTCTTTTTAAATTTTCAATACTAAGCGGGTTAATGCTTTTTATTGGAGTAGTCGTCAATGGTGCCAGCCGTTATTCTGTCGCCAATGGAAATTGGGGTTCTACCGGCACATGGTCTGCAACGTCAGGTGGCGCCTCCGGAGCCACAGTGCCAGTAGCAGGAGATATTGTGTCTATCGAAAATAATCATTCAGTTACAATAGCCGCAATTGCTTCATGTGCCACATTAAATATTGCATCCGGTTCCACTCTTACTGTTAGCGGAGCTTTTGCCTTTACAGTTTCAGGCGCGACATCAGTTACAGGAAATTTTAATCTTGTCTCAAGTGGGGCACAAACATTTGGCGCGGTTACGGTAAATAGCGGCGGCAATCTTATCATACCTAATACAGCAAACACGATTTTGGTTACAAGTTTAACGGTTTCTTCAGGAGGTACACTGATACATAATCAAAATTATGTCAGTTCAAATTATCTTGGAGTTAGTGGTAATTTACTGATAAGCGGAACATATAATTACGCTGGATATGCTCCGGCAATATTTATGAACGGCGCAGGTACAGTCAATATAAACACAGGTACAACTTCCGTATTTTATTTACTTCTTAGAACTGCAAACTATTTTGCCACGGGACCTGTAACTGTTGATGGCCCATTTTATGCCATGTGGAATGTTAATGCCGGATCATTTCATACAAATGGGCAGACTGTAGTTGCTAATTGGGGAGTAATTAATTCAGGGGGTACCTTATATATTGATGGAGTTGGAACCAGTCTCACGATCTATGGCGCAAATGGAGGATTATTAACAGGGCACACGGTAGGTGGGCAAAATGGAACTGTTAGTATGAGTGCAGGCACCTTGACCTCTCCAGGGCTTTATATTGGAATTACCGGAACCGCGACATTTACAGCAGCATTTACGCAATCGGCTGGTATAGCCAATATTTCCGACCCATTAGTTATTGATAATATAAGTTCTTATAATCTGTCAGGGGGTACACTTAACATATTGGGCGGCCTGACAATTAATAGTCCAAGCTCGTTGATTTGTACCAATTCACCTCCTATTAATATTGCAGGTAATTGGAGTAATAGCGGCACCTTCACCGCTGCTACCAGTACTGTAACCTTTAACGGGACCACCAGCCAATCGATTGGTGGCGGAGTAAGCTCCACCTTCAATAACCTCGCAATTAACAATTCCGCGGGCGTCACTTGCTCGTTAGACCAAAACGTGAACTCCACATTAACGCTCACAAACGGAGATTTGAACATCTTAACTAACAATCTTATCCTGGGACCCACAGCAAGTGCAGTGGCCGGTAGCCTTTTTTCGGCTGCGAAAATGATTATTGCCGATGGAGGAGGTGAGGTGAGAAAGAAGTTCGCAGCAGGCACTATATCCGGATCGTATTTATTTCCCATTGGCGATAACTCGGGTACCGCTGAATATTCACCGATTACGCTCAACTTTACTTCGGGCACTGCGGTTACCGGCGCCTATGCCGGCGTAAAGGTAACTGATGCAAAACATCCCAATAACGCAAGCACAACTGATTATTTAACGCGATACTGGACGTTAAGCAACTCGGGCGTTACCAGCCCCTCACTGACTGCGACAGCCACTTATCTAACGGCAGACATTACCGGAACCGAAGCAAATATTGCAGGTGCAAAATATACTGGATCACTACCCTGGACAAAGTATGGAGTTATTGGTTCCAATACGCTCTCTACTACTGCGATTACAAATACGGGGGCCGGCATTGCTATAACCGGAATCAGCAACTTGCCTCCGACTGTTACCATTTCAGGTGGGGGAGTTACTATCTGTTCAGGAAGCACCACAGCATCCTTAAGCTCAATAGTTGTTAATGCAACCAATTCAATTTCTTATTTATGGTCACCAACGACCGGTTTAAGTTCTTCTACCGTTTCTAACCCTGTTGCAAATCCAGCATCAACCACACTCTATACGCTTACGGTTACTGACGGTAATGGGTTTACAGGTAGTGCTTCGACAACGATTACAGTAACCAGTCCACCGGCTGCTCCAACAGCTTCTGTTACGGCTCAGCCTACTTGTACTCTCGCAACCGGAACGATAACTATTACCGCTCCTACAGGAGCCGGAATGACCTACAGCACCGATGGTGTTACTTATTCTAATACAACCGGTGTCTTCCCTGGCATGGCTGCAGGCTCTTATAACCTTACTGCCAAAAACTCCGGCGGATGTATCTCTTCTATATCTTCGGTTACGGTGAATGCTCAGCCGCCAACTCCGGCTGCTCCAACAGCTTCTGTTACCGCTCAGCCTACTTGTACTCTTGCAACCGGAACGATAACTATCACCGCTCCTACAGGAGCCGGAATGACCTACAGCACCGATGGGGTTACTTATTCTAATACAACCGGTGTCTTCCCTGGCATGGCTGCAGGCTCTTATAACCTTACTGCCAAAAACTCCGGCGGATGTATCTCTTCTATATCTTCGGTTACGGTGAATGCTCAGCCGCCAACTCCGGCAACACCCACTATCACAGCAGGCAGCTCTACTACTTTTTGTACAGGGGGAAGTGTAACGCTTACTTCAAGTGCAGGAACTTCTTACCTGTGGTCAACAGGAGCTACTACAGCAAGCATCAGCCCAACGGCTTCGGGTAGCTATACGGTTAAAGTCACCAATGCCTCGGGGTGCCAGAGCGCTTCCTCAGCAGCAACGGTGGTAACGGTGAATCCCTTACCGGCTGCTCCAACAGCTTCTGTTACCGCTCAGCCTACTTGTACTCTCGCAACCGGAACGATAACTATCACCGCTCCTACAGGAGCCGGAATGACCTACAGCACCGATGGTGTTACTTATTCTAATACAACCGGTGTCTTCCCTGGCATGGCTGCAGGCTCTTATAACCTTACTGCCAAAAACTCCGGCGGATGTATCTCTTCTATATCTTCGGTTACGGTGAATGCTCAGCCGCCAACTCCGGCTGCTCCAACGGCTTCTGTTACCGCTCAGCCTACTTGTACTCTTGCAACCGGAACGATAACTATCACCGCTCCTACAGGAGCCGGAATGACCTACAGCACCGATGGGGTTACTTATTCTAATACAACCGGTGTCTTCCCTGGCATGGCTGCAGGCTCTTATAACCTTACTGCCAAAAACTCCGGCGGATGTATCTCTTCTATATCTTCGGTTACGGTGAATGCTCAGCCGCCAACTCCGGCTGCTCCAACGGCTTCTGTTACGCTCAGCCTACTTGTACTCTCTGCAACCGGAACGATAACTATTCACCGCTCCTACAGGAGCCGGAATGACCTACAGCACCGATGGTGTTACTTATTCTAATACAACCGGTGTCTTCCCTGGTATGGCTGCAGGCTCTTATAATCTTACTGCCAAAAACTCCGGCGGATGTATCTCTTCTATATCTTCGGTTACGGTGAATGCTCAGCCGCCAACTCCGGCTGCTCCAACAGCTTCTGTTACGGCTCAGCCTACTTGTACTCTCGCAACCGGAACGATAACTATCACCGCTCCTACAGGAGCCGGAATGACCTACAGCACCGATGGGGTTACTTATTCTAATACAACCGGTGTCTTCCCTGGTATGGCTGCAGGCTCTTATAATCTTACTGCCAAAAACTCCGGCGGATGTATCTCTTCTATATCTTCGGTTACGGTGAATGCTCAGCCGCCAACTCCGGCTGCTCCAACAGCTTCTGTTACGGCTCAGCCTACTTGTACTCTCGCAACCGGAACGATAACTATCACCGCTCCTACAGGAGCCGGAATGACCTACAGCACCGATGGGGTTACTTATTCTAATACAACCGGTGTCTTCCCTGGCATGGCTGCAGGCTCTTATAATCTTACTGCCAAAAACTCCGGCGGATGTATCTCTTCTATATCTTCGGTTACGGTGAATGCTCAGCCGCCAACTCCGGCTGCTCCAACAGCTTCTGTTACCGCTCAGCCTACTTGTACTCTTGCAACCGGAACGATAACTATCACCGCTCCTACAGGAGCCGGAATGACCTACAGCACCGATGGGGTTACTTATTCTAATACAACCGGTGTCTTCCCTGGCATGGCTGCAGGCTCTTATAATCTTACTGCCAAAAACTCCAGCGGATGTATCTCTTCTATATCTTCGGTTACGGTGAATGCTCAGCCGCCAACTCCGGCAACACCCACTATCACAGCAGGCAGCTCTACTACTTTTTGTACAGGGGGAAGTGTAACGCTTACTTCAAGTGCAGGAACTTCTTACCTGTGGTCAACAGGAGCTACTACAGCAAGCATCAGCCCAACGGCTTCGGGTAGCTATACGGTTAAAGTCACCAATGCTTCGGGATGCCAGAGCGCTTCCTCAGCAGCAACGGTGGTAACGGTGAATCCCTTACCGGCTGCTCCAACAGCTTCTGTTACCGCTCAGCCTACTTGTACTCTTGCAACCGGAACGATAACTATCACCGCTCCTACAGGAGCCGGAATGACCTACAGCACCGATGGGGTTACTTATTCTAATACAACCGGTGTCTTCCCTGGCATGGCTGCAGGCTCTTATAACCTTACTGCCAAAAACTCCGGCGGATGTATCTCTTCTATATCTTCGGTTACGGTGAATGCTCAGCCGCCAACTCCGGCTGCTCCAACAGCTTCTGTTACCGCTCAGCCTACTTGTACTCTCGCAACCGGAACGATAACTATCACCGCTCCTACAGGAGCCGGAATGACCTACAGCACCGATGGTGTTACTTATTCTAATACAACCGGTGTCTTCCCTGGCATGGCTGCAGGCTCTTATAACCTTACTGCCAAAAACTCCGGCGGATGTATCTCTTCTATATCTTCGGTTACGGTGAATGCTCAGCCGCCAACTCCGGCTGCTCCAACAGCTTCTGTTACCGCTCAGCCTACTTGTACTCTTGCAACCGGAACGATAACTATTACCGCTCCTACAGGAGCCGGAATGACCTACAGCACCGATGGGGTTACTTATTCTAATACAACCGGTGTCTTCCCTGGCATGGCTGCAGGCTCTTATAATCTTACTGCCAAAAACTCCGGCGGATGTATCTCTTCTATATCTTCGGTTACGGTGAATGCTCAGCCGCCAACTCCGGCTGCTCCAACAGCTTCTGTTACGGCTCAGCCTACTTGTACTCTTGCAACCGGAACGATAACTATCACCGCTCCTACAGGAGCCGGAATGACCTACAGCACCGATGGGGTTACTTATTCTAATACAACCGGTGTCTTCCCTGGTATGGCTGCAGGCTCTTATAATCTTACTGCCAAAAACTCCGGCGGATGTATCTCTTCTATATCTTCGGTTACGGTGAATGCTCAGCCGCCAACTCCGGCTGCTCCAACGGCTTCTGTTACCGCTCAGCCTACTTGTACTCTTGCAACCGGAACGATAACTATCACCGCTCCTACAGGAGCCGGAATGACCTACAGCACCGATGGGGTTACTTATTCTAATACAACCGGTGTCTTCCCTGGCATGGCTGCAGGCTCTTATAATCTTACTGCCAAAAACTCCGGCGGATGTATCTCTTCTATATCTTCGGTTACGGTGAATGCTCAGCCGCCAACTCCGGCTGCTCCAACGGCTTCTGTTACGGCTCAGCCTACTTGTACTCTCGCAACCGGAACGATAACTATTACTGCTCCTACAGGAGCCGGAATGACCTACAGCACCGATGGGGTTACTTATTCTAATACAACCGGTGTCTTCCCTGGCATGGCTGCAGGCTCTTATAATCTTACTGCCAAAAACTCCGGCGGATGTATCTCTTCTATATCTTCGGTTACGGTGAATGCTCAGCCGCCAACTCCGGCAACACCCACTATCACAGCAGGCAGCTCTACTACTTTTTGTACAGGGGGAAGTGTAACGCTTACTTCAAGTGCAGGAACTTCTTACCTGTGGTCAACAGGAGCTACTACAGCAAGCATCAGCCCAACGGCTTCGGGTAGCTATACGGTTAAAGTCACCAATGCCTCGGGATGCCAGAGCGCTTCCTCAGCAGCAACGGTGGTAACGGTGAATCCCTTACCGGCTGCTCCAACAGCTTCTGTTACCGCTCAGCCTACTTGTACTCTTGCAACCGGAACGATAACTATTACCGCTCCTACAGGAGCCGGAATGACCTACAGCACCGATGGGGTTACTTATTCTAATACAACCGGTGTCTTCCCTGGCATGGCTGCAGGCTCTTATAACCTTACTGCCAAAAACTCCGGCGGATGTATCTCTTCTATATCTTCGGTTACGGTGAATGCTCAGCCGCCAACTCCGGCTGCTCCAACGGCTTCTGTTACCGCTCAGCCTACTTGTACTCTTGCAACCGGAACGATAACTATCACCGCTCCTACAGGAGCCGGAATGACCTACAGCACCGATGGGGTTACTTATTCTAATACAACCGGTGTCTTCCCTGGCATGGCTGCAGGCTCTTATAACCTTACTGCCAAAAACTCCGGCGGATGTATCTCTTCTATATCTTCGGTTACGGTGAATGCTCAGCCGCCAACTCCGGCTGCTCCACACTATCACAGCAGGTAGCTCTACTACTTTTTGTACAGGGGGAAGTGTAACGCTTACTTCAAGTGCAGGAACTTCTTACCTGTGGTCAACAGGAGCTACTACAGCAAGCATCAGCCCAACGGCTTCGGGTAGCTATACGGTTAAAGTCACCAATGCCTCGGGGTGCCAGAGCGCTTCCTCAGCAGCAACGGTGGTAACGGTGAATCCCTTACCGGCAACACCCACCATCACAGCAGGTAGCTCTACTACTTTTTGTGCAGGGGGAAGTGTAACGCTTACTTCAAGTGCAGGAACTTCTTACCTGTGGTCAACAGGAGCTACTACAGCAAGCATCAGCCCAACGGCTTCGGGTAGCTATACGGTGCAGGTCACCAATGCTTCGGGATGCCAGAGCGCTTCCTCAGCAGCAACGGTGGTAGCGGTCAGTGCACGACCAACAGGAGCTTTAAGTGGAACAACAGCCATTTGTAGCAGCAGTTTAGCCACCTTAACGATTGCCGCGACCGGAGCCGGTTCTATGTCAGGAACATTATCTGATGGAACGATTTTCAGCGGGGCTGCCCCGACAATAACAGTAAGTGTAAATCCAGTGAGTAATGTAACTTATACCATTGCTACATTGACAAATGGTACATGTGCCTCAATAGCGGGAGGCAAAACAGGTAGCGCAATAGTAACTGTAACTACCGCGCCGTCAGCGACAATTTCCTACGCGTCCCCTTTCTGTTCTAATGTTGGAAATGCCACAGTAACATTAACGGGTACACCCGGAGGAACTTTTTCTTCACCGGGAGCTATTATTAACCCGGCTACAGGAACCATTAATCTTGCCTCTACAGCTCCGGGCGCCTATACCATAACTTATAGCATTGCAGCTTCCGGCGGATGCCCTGTCTATACTGCCAACAACTCCGTTTTAATTAACCCGAACACGTGGACAGGCGGGAATAGCACGGACTGGAACACCGCCAGCAATTGGGTTTCAAACGGGACTGCCAACTCCTGTCCCGATTATACCATTCTTTCGGGAGTGTCTTACGAACCGATATTGAATTCAGGCACTGCAACGGTACAAAATTTATTTATAAACCCAGGCGCAACTTTAACTATTACCGGCGCAACTTTACAAATCTCGGGTACAATCAATAATTCGGGGATTTTCGATGTAAGTAACGGGACTATTGAAATGAAAGGGTCATTACCTCAAACCATTCCTGCAAATGCATTCTTAAATAATGCGCTCCATGATTTGATCATCAGTAACACAAATGCCAGTGGCGTTGGTTTAGGCGGAGCATTAGATATTTATGGTTCCTTAACTTATTCCGGTTCTGGAATGGCATTATCTACTAATGATTATTTAACCCTAAAATCAACAGGCACGGGTACCGCATGGGTAGGAGATATGACCGGCAACACCATTACCGGGAAAGTAATTGTAGAGAGATCCGTTATCGCTCACAAAGGCTGGCGTTTTTTATCCATACCAACCAATAATGCGCAAACCATTCAACAGGCATGGCAGGAGGGAGCTACCAGCTCCGCTTCCAACCCGGTAGCCGGATTCGGAATTCAACTGACCGGAGCCGGCGGTACCGCCGCAGGTTTCGATGCGTATTCTGCACAGCCTTCCATGAAAACCTATAATTCATTAACGGACACATGGGTCGGGGTGGCCAATACAAATTCTTTAAATATCAAAACAACCACGGGTTATATGACTTTTATCAGGGGTGACAGAAGTGTCTCCTCGCCGTTTGCTTCGCCTACTACTACTGTTTTGCGAACTTTCGGCCCCTTATATACCGGCAACCAGGCACCCGTAACCGTTCTTGCCAATAAGTTTACTGCAATCGGCAACCCGTACGCTTCAGCCATTGATATGCGCAACATCACCAAGGGTGGCGTTAAGGATTTCTTTTATGTATGGGATCCTGCTCTTTCAGGCAGTAACGGGTATGGCGGTTATCAAACTTTTTCCAACAATGGAAGTGGCAATTATGTAATAACTCCAGGCGGGGGAAGCTATGGTGCCAGCGCCAGTATCAGCAACTACATCGCCAGTGGACTTGCCTTCTTCGTTCAGGGGGATACGGGTGGCGGAAGTGTTACTTTCAAGGAAGGGGCTAAAACTACCGGCTCTGGTGTTGCTTCCATAGTCCAGGCTATTCCCAAACCTCAATTATTGGTAAACCTCTATGGCTTTAATGCCAATGGCTCTACGTTTATGGCCGATGGCCTGATGGTGAATTATGACGATAGTTATAGCAATAAGGTGGATGATTTGGATGCTATTAAATCGGTCAACTCTTCTGAAAATCTTTCTGTAAAAAATAATAATATTTTGCTGGTGGTGGAAAGAAGGCATACCATTACTGCACAGGATACCATTTTTCTCAATCTTACGGGTGTGAGTGTCCAAAAATACCGTTTTCAAATAGAGGCGGATCAAGTATACCAGCCGGGGCTTAACGGCTTTCTTGAGGATGCTTATCTTAAAACCCGTACGCCCTTAAATATTGATGGGGTTACCACTTATGATTTCCCCATGGTAAACATTGCCGGGGCTTATGCTGCCAACCGTTTCAGGATCGTTTTTGCACCACCTATTGTATTGCCGGTTACTTTTACTTCGCTGACAGCGGCTCCATTAAATAAAGATATCAATGTGAGCTGGACGGTACAAAATGAATTGAATATAAAGCAGTATGTGGTTGAAAAATCTGTGGATGGAGCCACCTTTACCACGATGGCTACTGTTGCGGCTTCGGGCAACAACAGTTCATCTGCCAGTTACAGTGCTTTGGATACAAAACCTCTGAACGGCTATAATTATTACAGGGTAAAAAGCATTGACATCAATGGTCAGCAAGCCTACACAAACGTGGTAAAAGTCCTGATCCGTCAGGGAATTTCAACTTTCGTTATTACGCCTAATCCTGTTGTCAACGGTACAATCAACTTGTTGTTCAATAACCAGCCTGCCGGTACTTACAAGATCAGGATACTGAACGATCTCGGGCAGCCTGTGATCGCTAAACAAATTGAGCACAGCGATGGCAACAGCCTTGAAACCATTCAAATGGACAAATACATCGCTCATGGTATTTACCAGGTGGAAGTGACTACACCGGATAAAAATGTGAAAATGATTGAAGTAATAAACTAAAAAAGGACTATGTGATAATATTGGCAATTACATAAAAAATAGTTTATTGCTATAGAGTTGCCATAAACAATGTGTATTTTAATGTAGAAAATGAAATTGTTTTAAGCCGGAGAAATCCGGCTTCTTTATTTTATATCGCCGTAAAATGTCCTCTTGATTATTACTATGAAATCTTCTTTTCTTTTCTATTTTCTTTTGCGGAACCGGCAGTCGTTAATGATAAGAATGAATATTCGCGTATTTATTTTTCATCATAAAAATTTCTATGTTTCACGCGGGTTCATTGGTTTAAATAATATTTAGTGATCAGCAATTAGTACTAACAATTCGGCTTAGATAAAGGTCAATGGGAAATCGTTTCCCAACACTATACCCAATATGTTGCTTCCTGCAAAAAAAAAGTGCACAAATAATACTCATCTTTTAGTGACTTACCGTTCATTCAATCACTTATTCAATTTCCAGTCCAACAATTTCATATAATATCCTCCAACGACGCTTCTTGCCTGGAAACCCACCTGCTTTCCATCTGTTGTTTCGTGCCAGTCGCTGAGCGGAACGCGTGTAGGCGTTTCCGTTACATACTATATACAATGGATCAATGAATGCTTCAAAATCTTTTTTATTATTTGCCATTGTAGCAGTCCACATATATCCAATCGCTTTTTGTATAAGTTTTACGGCTATCAAGCGGCAATCCAAATTCATTTTGTTTCGTGAAATAAAATCTATTTCCTTTTGCGATAACTTCTTTTGGAAATAAATGTAAGATTCAAAACTTTATCCCAAACCATATTATATTTCTGACTCCAGGTATTATTTTTATCGAAGGTCAACGCGTAATGATCGCCTTCATCATCATAAACCATCCAACGTTTTGCCATATTTTTCGCTGTATCTGTATACCTTTCAGCAACATTCTTCATACCAAGCATTCCGGCCATCATGCCATAAGCACCAATTCCTTCAATGGCTTTTACAGAAAGATTGGCATTGTGTGCCAGGTGTCCTGCAAAGTCATCGGTGCATAATTGATTCGCAGGATCGAAACCTTCTTTCATCAAATAATTTGTCCATGTGGTTAAAGTCTTCCAATGTTTCTTTGCATAATCCGCATTGCCTTCCGCTTTTGCGATTGCTGCAGTAAGTATCACCATATTACCGGATTCTTCTACCGGCATTCCTTCACCATAAGTTTGGCCGTTGGCTATGGGATAAGTGCCCAAATCGTGCGCTGCAAAAGGATGCTTCCATTGGCCGCTTTCACTATAATAAAAAATACCATTCAACATTCCTTCCAATAATTCAGGATTATAGGCAAGATATAATGGAGCAGAAGGATAAGTAACATCAACCGTATTTATTGAACCGTTACTAAAATTTTCTTTTGATAAAAATAAAATTTTCCCCTGCGGACTTTGCAATAATTTATGTGCGGCTATGCTTTGCCGGTAAGCGATGATGCAAATGATCGGCATAAGTTTTTCCTCCTGCGCTCACCAAGTCATTGTATAATCTTTTATTCCACTCTTCACATTTTTGCATCACCTCTTTATAATTTTTTGCAGCTGTTGAAATTGCTTTTCTATTGTCTGGTCGCCATTTCTGTTCCACCAGGGTTGTAAGTTTTTATGAAAATACTGAATAGAATAAATATCATCATAGCCCAATAAGAAGTACTGCTCTTTTGCATTCGAACCAACTTTTCCCAAATTAATAATAATACTTAAAACCAGATTTTTACCTCCGGTTACCGTTGATTCCCCTGCACCAGATTCAAAAGCAGTAACAGCCTGAGATGCAGTGCTGATATACTGTGTAGACGCTTTTTCCGAATAAGGAACTGCTACATACATATATCCCCAATCAATACGAAGATCATCTCCTTTCTTTTGCAAAACAGGTTGTTGTTTTGTGCCGGCTTTTAAAATATTAAGGATCGAATGTGGTATATTTTTTTGTAACTACTTCCTGTGTCGGCATATTGACAGCAATATCGGTTGAAGCTCCAAAATACAACTCAACATTATGTGTTTTGCCATCATTAGATTTTACCGAATAAGTGATGTAAGAAACCGGCCTCGCCAGGATATCAAGGTCTTTCAACAATAATGGCGAAGTAAATGTAAGCACTGCATCTACAGGGCCGCACGCAAAATCATAAATGGTTTGAGTAGCATTGATGGTAACATTTTTTTGCTCGGCCTGGATGACATTTTGACATCCGCTTTCTGGCACGGGTTCATTTACAATTCCGGCATCTAAGAAAGACCCGCCTGCTGTGTTTGATATGTGAATTGCCAAAATATTTTTACCTTTCTTCAAATTGGTTTCGCTCAAAGGGATGTATTCAAACTTATCAGTCCATCCGATCTTCTCATATATTTTATCTCCGTTCAAATACACTTCAATATTATCATCATGTTTCAATTTAAGGAACAGTTTATTAAAATCGTTGTATTCAAATTAAATGCCCTTCGCACCCAAAGATCTTTGTATTCCACTTGGTTCCGGAAGTAGTTCTGTCATCTGAAAATGGCGCGCTCCCTATCTTCCATGCAGCATCGTTAAAAGAAATATTCTGCCATCCGTCCGCAGGGTTCTGTTTCGGCATATTTTACAGTGTAGCCCTGTTCATCGCTGGTGGCTAAAATATTTTGGTAGGTTTTTCCTTCATTGCCCATAACACGGTATGTTTTCCCATCTACTTTTATCATGCCTGTCATCGGCTGATCTTCGCCGGTCCAGTGTTTTGTCGGCGAAGCGTTCAATGTATCAGTCATTGACCAGATGCTGAAATAAGGATCATGTGTTATCAACGGATAAGCGGGTGCTTTATGCATCTGGGCAAATACCTGGTGGCAAAAAAATAGTAAACTTATAGTGCCACAAATTTTTCTACTGCTCATGTCTATTAATTTTTTTTTCAATGAAAATAAAACCATCTAACTAACGTAGAGGGCCAAACGTATTTATAACTATTTTGTAACTGTCAGTGATTTAATCAATTTAATCTGGCCTTTGTTGTATGGTGTTCCAATTCTCCGGAATATGTTATGAAACCAAACCTTTTGTTCTTCATCACCGCCATTGGCGTGTCCACGCATACATCGTATTTGTTTTTCTTACCACCAATCCCCAGTTGACGGCGCCAACATTTTCTTTTTAAGCAATGGCATTATATTAAAAATCAAACTATGAAATAAGTTATGAAAAGTTTTTCAATAAATATACTCAGGCAATTAAACGGACTTTATTTTAAGCTCTATTTAATTATTGATGAAAAATGAGATTCCTTAAAGTCGTAATCAAAAAATATTTGCGCGCGATTTATGGTAGGTCTGTAGTCACTAAAGTAGGATTATTAACCCTTTATAGTGCCACGAAAAAAAGATTTTAATATACACTGAAATGCTTACAATCAAGAAATTCAGGTTCGTATCGGGAAGCGGACTTGAACCGCCGACCTTCGGGTTATGAATCCGATGCTCTAACCAGCTGAGCTATCCCGACATTTTGGGCGGCAAAGATAATGTATTAAGGAAAATGAGCAAGATGAAAATATATAAATCTGATTGCTTTAAATTGTTCTTCCCGGATAAATTTCCAGTGCTTTTTCCAGGCAATCCATCGCATTATTAATCGATTCGGTATTTAAAACATAAGCAAGCCTTACTTCCTTTTTTCCAAGGCCGGTAGTGCTATAAAAACCAGTAGCAGGCGCAAGCATTAAAGTAGCGTTCTTATAATTAAATGATTCCAAAAGCCATTGACAAAAAATATCGGAATCATCAACCGGTAAGGAAGCCATTGCATAAAATGCACCACCAGGTTGAGGACAAAAAATGCCCGGTATGCTATTTAATCTTTTTACCAAAAGATCACGACGTCTTTTATACTCGGCTTTAGTGGTTTCAAAATAATCAGCCGGCAAATCTATCGCAGCCTCGCCAATTATTTGCCCGAATGTCGGCGGACTTAATCTTGCCTGTGCAAATTTCAAAACAGTTTCCGCAACTTTTTTATTTTTGGTCACCAGGGCCCCAATTCTTGCCCCGCATGCGCTATATCTTTTACTAATGGTATCCATCATCACAACATTTTCTTCCACACCTTTTAGCTGCATAGCACCAATGTGTTCTCCTTCATAACAAAATTCACGATAGGCTTCATCAGAAAATAAATAGAGACCGTATTTAAGAACTATATTTTTAAGCACTTCCATTTCTTCTTTACTATATAAATAACCGGTAGGATTATTTGGATTGCAAATAATAATCGCTTTGGTTTTTTCAGTAATAACCTTTTCAAAATTTTCTATTGGCGGTAATGCAAAGCCGCTTTCAATAGATGATGTAATTGGTTTTACGACCACACCTGCAGCAACGGCAAATCCATTATAGTTTGCATAGAATGGTTCCGGAACTATTACCTCATCGCCTGCGTCCAGGCAACTCATAAACCCAAATAAAATAGCTTCGCTGCCCCCGGTTGTAATAATTATGTCCGTATAGTCAAGTTCTATATTTACAGATCTGTAATATTCAACCAGCTTGCGCCGATAGCTTTCATTGCCTGCGCTATGACTATATTCTAATATTTTAAAATCAGAATGACGAACGGCGTCCAACAATTCTTTCGGGGTTTCAATGTCTGGCTGACCAATATTAAGGTGATAAATTTTTATTCCCCTTCCTTTGGCAGCTTCCGCATAAGGCACCAATTTCCTGATGGGCGAAGCAGGCATTAATTTACCGCGTTGACTTATAGATAGCATTTTGCAAAGATAAGATTGGTCATCTCATTATTATTTAAAAGATTCTTATTTCAGGCTAAATAATAGCGCATAAAATCACGGATCGGTTATTAAAGACTAATGTTACTTAAGCAATAGTATATAACTTTAACCCGTGAAACGATCGATGAAATCTTAAGAAAGTGCATCTTCAAATCCATATATGCCTGCAACAGGTTCCTGCGGAAGTTATGCATGGATCATTGCAGAGATACGGTTGCCAGGTGCAAATTCGCAGATGGCTTAAAACAAAAAGAATAATCAATAAAAAATGAAAAAGTGAATTTAAAAAATGAATTTTCCTTAACAGGTAAAGTAATTGTAGTAACTGGTGGAACGGGAATTTTAGGTGAAGCGTTTGTCAATGGAATCGCAAATTCCGGTGGAACTGTTGGTGTCCTGGGACGAAATGAAAAAGTAGCTGCTGAAAGAGTAAATGCAATCACGGCTAAAGGAGGCGCGGCGATTGCATTAATTGCTGACGTAACCGATGAAGAGCAGCTAAAAAATGCCAGGAAAAAAATCCTCGATGCTTATGGAAAAATAGATGGCCTCGTGAATGCTGCGGGCGGAAATATGCCCGGAGCAATCGTTCAACCGGATCAGGATGTTTTCAATTTGAATTTTAAAGCGCTACATGCTGTAATGGATTTAAATTTATTTGGAACTATTCTGCCGACCCAAATATTTGGCGAAGCCATTAAAAAAAATGGCCACGGAAGCATCGTAAATATTTCTTCTATGGCGCCTCAGAGGGTACTTACAAAAGTATTGGGTTATAGTTTGGCAAAAAGTGCCATAGACTGTTACACACGTTGGTTTGCGGTAGAGCTTTGCAAAAGATATGGTGATACCATCAGGGTCAACGCTATTGCTCCAGGGTTTTTTCTTACAGAGCAAAATAAAACCCTTTTAAGCAATCCGGATGGATCACTAACGGAGAGGGGTAACCTGGTTATTGGAAAAACTCCGTTTAACCGTTTTGGCAATCCTGAAGAATTAACGGGCGCATTAGTATGGTTGCTAAGCGACGCTTCCGGGTTTGTTACCGGTTCCGTAATAAATGTGGACGGAGGCTTCTCAATATTCAGCGGCGTTTAAAAAAGCTAAAAGATATGAAGTATGCAATGAAACAAACCTGGCGCTGGTTTGGGCCCGGCGATCCGGTTTCGCTGGGCCATGTAAAACAAACAGGAGCTACAGGAGTTGTCACCGCTCTACACCACGTTCCTCACGGAGAAGTGTGGACGAAAGATGACATCAATAGGCGAAAAGCAGAGATAGAGAAAGTGGGTTTGGAATGGTCAGTTGTTGAAAGTATTACTGTTCATGAAAATATAAAAACAAGAACGGGCGATTATAAGGCCTACATCGAAAAATATAAAACATCGATTCGGAATGTTGCTGCTTGTGGTATCCCTGTTATCACCTATAACTTCATGCCGGTAAATGACTGGACGCGTACTTCATTAAATTATAAAATGCCTGATGGCTCCCTCGGTCTTTATTTCAACTGGATTGATCTAGCAGTTTTTGATATTTATCTTTTAAAAAGAAAAAATGCAGACAGATCCTATTCAAAAGATATTTTACAAAAAGCAGAAGAGCGTTATAAAAATTTTTCTCAAAAGGAACTTGAAGATTTAGGCAATGTCGTAATGTTTGGCATACCCGGCGAAAAGAAAATATCTGCAGATGATATGCTGCGGAAACTCGAATTGTATCAAGATTTAGATGCTGACGCCCTGAGAGACAACCTTTGTTATTTTCAAAACGAAATAAGCGTGGCAGCGGAGGAATGTGGTGTTAAGCTGGCTATTCATCCTGATGATCCTCCCTTTCCGATATTCGGTTTGCCAAGAATTGTAAGCACACAATCTGATTTTGAATTCTTTTTGAAGAAAGTCAATAATTCTGCAAATGGAATTTGTTTCTGTACAGGATCTTTAGGTGCTTCTGCAGATAATGACCTAACGGAGATGGTTAGGGTATTTGCCGGAAAAATTCATTTTATTCATTTAAGGAATGTCACAAAAGATAGCGATGGTAATTTTTACGAAGCCAATCATCTTGATGGCGATAATGATATGTACAGTATCGTAAAAGAACTATCAATGTTGCAACAAAAATTAAAAATTTCTATCCCTTTTCGGCCTGACCATGGCCACCAAATGTTAGACGATTTAAATAAAATTACCAATCCTGGTTATTCCGCAATAGGAAGATTAAGAGGGCTTGCTGAAATAAGAGGCCTGGAAAAAGGTATTATTGGATCGCTAAATTAACTTTCAAAGCAGGACTGTGCTGAAGTATTTTAGCTCCCAGAATGCAGGTACCATCATGCATTTTTGACGATTATCTGTCAAGTTATTTCCTTTTTGGGATGTTTTATGTATCGGCCAAAGCCATAAAATCTTCCATCGTGTCAACATCAATATTTCCTTTGAGAAAAGGTATTGTAGCAAGTAAATTTTTATGGCTATTTATTAATTTTTTTGCACCCGTGTCTCCTTCGAGCTCCATCAGCTCATCAAAAAGGCTTTTATGAAACAAGGCAGGTGGGCCTAAATTAGTTTCATAAGCGCTTGCTATAATTGGAAGCTTAGTTTTATGCTGCTGTGCTAATAAGTCATTAAGCAACAAACTATTTACATAAGGCTGATCGCAAACCATAAAAATGATTCCGTCTAAATCCGGCACTTTTTTTTGAACGGCTTCCAATCCGCAACGCATTGAAGAAGCCATCCCTTGCTGCCATCTTTCATTTATTACAACATGAATCCCTAGGCCGTCTGTTTCACTTTTTAAGGCCTCATAATTAGCTCCAAGGACTACGACCACTGGCGTTATCTTTGTATTTAACGCTGCAGTCACCGCGCCCCTCAGCAAGCTTTTGCCTTTGTAAGGCAGTAACTGTTTAGGCTGACCGAGTCGCGTACTGTTGCCCGCAGCTAAAAGAACGATACCACATTTATTAACCGAATAATTTAGCTCTTTCAAAGCAACTTTTATTTTTTACAATGATATGTTCCCGGAATGAATTGAATTTCTTTTATTCCTCAATGGCATTCCCGGCTTGTGCGAAAAAACGGCTTTTATTTCGGAAATAATGCTCACCGCAATTTCTTCGGCCGTTTCAGCTCCTATTTCCAGGCCTGCCGGCCCATAGATTGTATTAAGCTTTGCTTTACTGATCGACACCCCATCAGCATTTATTTCATTCAGTATCTTCTCCAATTTCACTTTTGGGCCAAGTATTCCAATATAAGGAACCTCGATATTCATTAATGTTTTCAACATGGCCAGGTCATAATTATAATTATGCGTCATCAATACAAATGCAGAATATTCATCAATACTTATTTTAGCCAAAACGTTTTCCGGCTTGCTTACTACTACCTTGCATGTACTTACAAAACGTTCTGGTCTTGCATGAGTACTTCGTCCATCCACTACCGTTACATCCCATCCGATAACGTTGGCAATTTTCACCATCGGCAAAGCATCATTGCCGGCACCAACAATCACTAAAGAAACAGGAGGCTCCATATACTCTATGAATGCGCTGACTGAAACATGTTTATCGTCATAGTTTCTGAAGGAAGATAATTTTTGCTCCATAGCATTGCGAACATCCTTCATAATTCTATCATCGAGTTCCGGGTATATGGTACTTCCGCTAATAGTGCCGTTCTCTTCCATAAGAAAACAGGTACCTGGTTGCTCACTTTTTTTGTCTTCCAATGAAAACATGGTTACCAAAACCGATTTTTGCCGACTTGAAACCGCCTTGCGTAATAACTGAATAGGGTTATGGGAATTCTCTGAATTAAGAGGTTCGAATAAAACCTGGATAATACCTGCACAACCTAACTGTATGCCAACCGTAGCATCGTCTTCATCGCTCGTATCGTAGGTGACTAATTTCGATTGCTGTTGTGATAAAACCAATAATGCTTTGTGTAAGGCATCTCCCTCCAGGCAACCGCCGCTGATAGCACCAGTCAGTTCACCGGCATCTGTCACGAGCATGCGTGCCCCGGGACGCCGGTAAGATGAACCATTTGAATACACAAGAGACGCCAACGCGGATTTTTTACCTGCGTTTACGGCACTATCATACGCTCTTATTATTTCATGAATCTCCTTCAAGGGCCTGTTTTAGATTTAAGTAATTTTATAAAGCTGTGTCAATAGTGATTGATCAGGCATTCTTAAATTTTTTGAATTTTCGTCCTCCTATCCTTAAAAAAGTTCGTTTCAAAGCAATTAACTAATCTGCTGTTAATATTGTAAAATTTAGCCATCGCAGGCATTTTGAAATAGACAATGTCCTTCAGAAAAAATCATATTAATTTTGTACTTAATAACATGCATCAATCAAAAAACCCTCCCCTAAAAAAAGGGAAGGGTTTATGATCTAAAAATTAGAACTTATTATTTAGACTTGATATCTACAGTATTTACATCCCCTCCACCTACCTCACAATCAACATCAACGCGGTCTGCACTTATTCCTTCTTTTTCAGTTAAATAAGCTTTAATTGCAGCTCCTCTTTTATTACAAAGAGCCTGTGAAGCTTTTGAAGCGGCAGGATAACCAGTAACGATTATTGAACACTCTGCATTATTTTTTAACTGAGAAGCTACAGTTGCTAACATGGCTTTTGCGTCGCTGGTAAGACTATTCTTGTTTCCTTTAAAAGAAATGCTTGGGAAATTAAGTACATGGCATTTATTTGTATCAGCCATTACCATATTTTTACAGCATTCAGGATCAGGACATTTGCCAACACCATCTGCATCAACCGGCTGACACTGAGTTGGAGTAATTAATTCCTTGTCTTTACAATCCGGAACGCCATCACCATCAGTATCTCTTGACACACCATGAGAATCTACAGGGCAGCCTTTTGGCGTATTCGGTTCTTTATCGAAAATATCAGCAACACCATCACCATCAGAATCGATAATACCAAGTTTAAGAGAATCAACTTCAGTCTGGATATGAGTTATTTGATTTTGCAGGATATCATTCATTTTAGAAGCAGGATTGTCAAATACTAACTGTTTTTGACCTTTTTTGCCAAAGGCAAATTCTATTCCCAAAAATCCGTAAGAAAATTTATCCTTGTGAACGTTAGCATGAGCAAAAGTGCCATCAAAATTATCGTTGTCGACTATGTGAGCACGGTATCCCAAATCCAGGTTTATCATTTCAGACAAATTTATTTTCACACCAAGGCTTACCGGCACGAAAAAATTATGAATTGTGGCATTATTGTCATACTGCACAGACGAAGTTGAACCGGTCGGCGTAATCGAGACTTTAGCGTATGAATAACCACCCCCGGCAGTTATATATGGTACTATTTTGGTGGTCGGCCTCAACCAGTTAATGTTGCCAAAAGAGTAAGTACCGCTTAAACTATATGCGGAATTCATGTCAGTCTGAAAAGATGAATTTGCCCTGTCGGTTGCAGGAAGGCCATTCCAATAATTATTATCATTATTGCCTTTAAGATGACCTCTTAAGAAATCAGCCCTCAAACCAAAATGATGAGTAAACTGATACTGAAGATTACCACCATATCCAAAGGTGTATAGTGGCTTTGTAAAATCGTTCGATCCACCGGTAATCAGCGACGGCCTTAAAGCACCTCCATTGATCCCGATATAAAATTTTCTAAATTGGCTACTACCAGTGAAGGGAGCCTGCGCAAACATCATTATAGACATACATAAGAAAGATCCTGTTAAAATTGATGTTTTAATAAAATTGTTACTCATAATAGATTTTGTATTGAAATTAAAAATTGTGTTAGTTGTCGTTTAATATGTGTTAGTAAATATTTAAGTGAGGCATTATTAAAATAATTTGCTCAAAGTTAATACCGATTTTAAAGAAAAAGCAAAAAAATTGAGATCTATGAACATTTTTTATACAATATAACCGGCTACAATTTAATACGAGCCTGCGTTACGCCATAACTGACACCGAATCAAATTTTTGTCTTTCATCCAGCTTTTCATATATTGAATTTCTACTTACAAATTCTCTTACTATTATTTTCATCTGTTTTACTACAGGCATATTTTTATTCTGCCCAGCAAGTTCTATCAGATAATCTATATTGTTGATAATATTACCTGTTCCTCTGCTATTCACCTTGGATATCATAATTTTTTTGTGATGCGTCGGTATTACTTCTTCGTCTTTATTTAATAATTCTTCATATAATTTTTCGCCGGGTCTTAAACCCGTAAATTCTATATGAACATCTTTATTTGGCACAAAACCGGCTAACCTGATCATTTTCTTTGCAAGATCACTGATCTTCACAGGCTCGCCCATGTCAAATACAAATATTTCGCCCCCTTTACCCATCGTTCCAGCTTCGAGTACCAGCGAACAAGCCTCTGGTATGGTCATGAAAAACCTGGTAATATCCGGATGCGTGACTGTTACCGGGCCGCCATTATCAATCTGTTCCTGAAACCGTGGAATTACAGATCCACTAGAACCCAATACATTTCCAAACCTGGTCGTTATAAATTTAGTTTGGCCTTTCTTATATAAAAGAAAATTATTTTCTGAATTATTTAGACTTTCTGATCCAGTAGATTTGATTAACCTTTGATTGCATTGAAGTTCGCTTATATACATCTCCGCAATCCTTTTCGAAGCCCCCATTACATTTGTGGGATTAACGGCCTTATCTGTTGAGATAAAAACAAAACGATCCACACCATACCTGACCGAAAGATCAGCAACAATTCTTGTGCCTGCTACATTATTCATAACAGCTTCACAAGGATGCATTTCCATCAAGGGAACGTGTTTATAAGCAGCGGCATGAAAAACAATCTGGGGCTGGTAAGTTTTAAAAAGATGTTCCATCATATCCCAGTGCCTTATATTGCATACACTTATGACAACGTTATCCTTATTATAATAAGATAGATTTTGCAATTCATTTTGCAATTCATACAAACCGGTCTCCCGGCTATCACATAGAATTATTTTTTCAATTTCAATTCCCGCCAGTTGCTTTACAATTTCGCTGCCAATTGATCCTGCCGCTCCTGTAATTAATATTTTTTTCCCGGTTAAATACTTTTGCACAGGACCGGGAGCAAGTTTAATGCTTGGCCTGTTTAAAAGATCTTCAATTTGTAAATTTTTAATTTGCCGGGTATGTAACTGGCCATCTACCCATTTTTGAACGGCGGGGATCACCTTTACTACAATATTATTATTAAGACAAAAATCCACGATTTCATTTTTCAACTGAATGTTCATTTCATCGGAAGCCAGAAATAGATATTTAGCACAAAACTTTAAAGCATTTAATTTTACTTGTTCCCATGAATAAATCTTTGTCTTATCGATAGATTTCCCCCACAGTTTTTCATTATCATCGACAAATGCCACCACTTTGTATTGGTGGCCGGGGATGGATTCTATGGCATTTTTTAAGAGCGCTCCGTTATTTGTTTTCCCAATAACTACTACATTTTCGGCGGTAAATTTTACTTTTAAACTTCTATTATATAGTTCTTTTATTAAAATGCGATAAGCGAAAATTAAAAAAGAAGCCACAAAGAAATAAATAAACAGAACAGACATTGGTACAATAAAAGACCAACCAAAAACAAAGCTAATAATTATAGACGTAGCCAAAACAAGGCTTCCACAAAATACGGCAGAAACGCATCTGAAACCTTCCTGGGCGCTGGATAATCTTATGATACCTTCGTAAGTGCGAAATGTCCGGAAGAAAAGTATATTCAGGCTAGTGACTATAAGAATTGGTATTAGTAAAACAAAATGCGCCACCTCATTAAAATCCATATTAAACCTTAGCAAATAAGCATAAAAGAGAGAGAAAGCGCAGATCCCAAGGTCAAGTAAAAAGATAATCCAGCGAGGAACAGTTGGTTTGTTTTTAATCAATTTGTAAAAAATGTTCACAGGGTTCGGATAACTCATTAATTTAATTATTTTTCTCATTGAGGGAATCTATAATCAATTATTGCTGATCAAAAACTTTTTATGATGGACGAATAATTAAAAGTTTGCAAATATACTTAATTCATTATAATGTTGAGTGATGGCTAAAATTATGCCACATTTATGTGCAGTCTCCTATAGCAGAAACAACAAATTTATAGGTCTGAGGTTAAATCGTAGTAGAAAAATATTCACAACTTTGTTCTCAGGCTTCGGTTATTGTGGGGAATAATAAATTTTATAGTAATTGATTCACTTGGAAGTGTAAAAATGTTTGGCTTTGGTGATTTTCGTAAATTGCGGAATAGAACTTGAGAAACCGGCCGGAAATTAATAATGGGTTTTTAATAATTTTCCTAAAATTGAATTATGCAAAATTGTTATGCATTCATCCCATCGTCTTTTATTATTTATTAATTATACCACACAACCCTTTTAATGTAATCAACATAACTCAAAATGATTCTTACAACCTTCTCAGAAACATTGGGCACGCAATAATCCTGCACTATTCTAAAATTTCTTTCTTTACCACTCGTCTGGTATTGCAATTGAGTTAATCCCTGCATAATTCTTTCCGGACTTAAGCCCACCATCATCACTGATGCTTCTTCCATAGCTTCCGGCCTTTCATGTGCATCTCGAATATTTAGTGCAGGGAAATTCAATATTGAAGATTCCTCAGAAATGGTACCACTATCTGATAGAACAGCAAATGATTTCATTTGCAACGCATTGTAATCGTTAAATCCCAAAGGTTTTAAAAACTGAATTTCAGGTCGAAACAGAATATTTTTAGATTCAATCATATTACGGGTTCTGGGATGAGTACTTACAATAATTGGATATTTATATTTTTCCGCAACCAGGTTTAAACTTTCCATCAAACCCCTAAAATTTTTGTCACTATTAATATTTTCCTCTCTATGCGATGAAACAACAAAAAATTTATTTTCTTCTAGTTTTAAACGCGATAAAACGTTAGACGATTGAATCAAAGGCAGATAATGATTTAAGACCTCAAACATTGGCGACCCGGTTTTTATAATTCGATCAGCAGCCAACCCTTCTCTTAGCAAATATTCCCGTGCAATATCACTATATGTCAGGTTGATATCTGAAATATGGTCTACTATTTTGCGATTTGTTTCTTCCGGCACCCGTTGATCAAAACAGCGATTGCCAGCTTCCATATGAAAAATAGGAATGTGGCGTTTTTTAGCGGGAATGGCGCATAAACAACTATTTGTATCGCCCAAAATTAAAAATGCGTCTGGGTTTTCCTTTTCTAATAATGGGTCTATTTTGATTAATATCTGGCCAACTGTTTCTGCAGCAGTTACGCCGGCTGCTTCCAGAAAATAATTTGGTTTACGAACCGATAAATCATCAAAAAAAATCTGGTTTAATTCATAGTCATAATTCTGGCCCGTATGTACCAAGACGTGTTCTATTGCTTCAGATTTATCCAATGCGGCGATCACTCTTGCCAGCCTTATTATTTCCGGACGGGTTCCCACCACTGTCATTACCTTAAGTCTTGCTTTCATTTTTTAATTTTAGAAATATGTTTTGGCGTATGAAAAATTCTTACTCCCTGCGTTGACTAATTTAGATTTTTGTTACCAGTTCCGCGGTTCAAACCTCCTGAAAATAAGTATCCGGATCCTCGGCATTATAAAATTCATTAATCCAAAAAATAGTGTATAAATCCTCTTCGCCAATATTTTTTATATTATGCGTATACCAAACTGGCATATCTACATAAGCAGGGTTATTGCCGTCCAAATAAAAATTTAAGATTTTGTCCGTCCCAATCCGTCTTAACTGAATTAATGCTTTCCCTTTTATAACGGTAAAGCGCTCGATCTTCCTTGTATGAAAATGATTTCCCCTTGTTACCCCGGGTACTGTGGTCGAAAAAGAGACCTGTCCACCAATATTTAAACGAATTACTTCCACGAAAATTCCCCTCTGATCCTTATGCTGCGTCAATTCTACCGGGAAAAAATTTGGAATATCGATATAAGAACGGAAGGTATTGAAAAGGCTGGTTTCAAACGTGGTTTTCAGATGCGGAATGGTTCCGTTGTCCTGATATTCTGATTTATACTTTTCTAGGAGGGTTAAAAGTCCGGACACTTTGCATTCCGATGTATGAGGGACCAATATTTCATCTTTAAATTCTCCACTTCTTATTTCGTTCAGGATTGTATTGACTAACTCTCCCACATAAATTAATTTTATTTCCCCATCAACATCAATTGCCGGCTTTTCATTATGCGATAATTTATAGCAAAAAGTAGCGATAACAGAATTATAGTTCGGATGACCGAAAGGACCAAAAACATTTGGAATAATCAGTCCTGTAAATTTAGCACCTGAAGCCTTAGCCCACTTGATTATTAAGGTCCTTCCTTCTTTCTTGGACTTTCCATATGGGTTATTTTTTTCTTCCTGCGTGGACGACGAAAACAGAACATGAGCTTTACTGTTGGTTTTCTGCAAGGCAGCAATCAGTCTTTGGACTAATTGCAAATTGGTATCATAAATTACATTCGGATCATTGTGGCGGTTTTTTGCGGCCAAATGGACAATTACATGGCATTGAGCAACGAAATCGTTCATTTTTTTTTCATCTTCAAAAAAATCTCTTTGAAATTCAATTCTTTTAAACTCCCCGGGAAATAGTCCGATAGTGTTATATAAATGTTTCCCGATAAAGCCGTTCTGACCTGTAATTCCTACTTTTAACATCTTTCTTTTATTCTTAACCTTTACAATTAAATTTTATCCCAATTATACCAGAGTTCTTTTTTAAACCGGAAAGTGTCATCCGAAGATTCGTCAACTGTAAAGTTGGAAAATATAATCATCTTTGAGCCAGACTCGAGAGCCTTTATTCCGTTTGCAAAACCGCCAGGGATGTGCAAGACATTTGTAATGGCTGAGTCTAGAATAAATTCTGAAGCCGCTAAATTTAGTGATGGGCTATCCCAATCATCGGGGTGCACTAAAACGACTTTGAATCTTCCTGAGACCACGACAAACCACTTCTGTTCCTTTTTATGTGCCTGCCAGGCTCTTACTACACTTACATCGCGATGTTCCAAGATGTAGAAACGTTTTACAAGAGAGAGCTCAAGACTATTGAAAAAAGTAAGAATTCCTCTTTCGTCCTGATACCTTGCCCCTGGAATTATTATCGGTTCTGGTTCCATATCAATAAAAAATTCGTCTTTATTATCCCGGCATTTGTTCCACATCTTCCCCAAAAACTTCTTTTCTAATTAACGGCAATTTCGTTAATAGATTTTTCATCCCTTCAACATCCAACCGAACCGTATTGTGAGAATGATAATCCTCAATTTTAGATATATCCGTCTCTCCCTCGGAGAAATATTGATTATAATTCAGGTTCCTGTTATCAGCAGGGATGCGGTAAAAGTCTCCCATATCTTCTGCTTTAAGCATTTCTTCTCTTGTGCATAAGGTTTCATATAATTTTTCTCCATGCCTGGTACCAATAATCTTAATTTCATTATCTGACTTACATAGCTGTTTCAGAGCGGATGCCAGGTTGCCAATGGTGCCTGCAGGTGCTTTGTTCACAAACAAATCGCCCTGATTGCCATGCTCAAAAGCAAACAAAACTAATTCCACAGCATCCTTTAGCGACATTAAAAAACGGGTCATGTTGGGATCGGTAATAGTTATCGGCTCACCAATTTTTATTTGTTTTAAAAACAAAGGAATTACGGAACCTCTTGAGGCCATTACATTTCCATAACGTGTGAGACAAACTACCGTTTCGTTCCTTGGAATGTTTCGCGAAGTAGCTATGGCAACTTTCTCCATCATAGCTTTCGATATTCCCATCGCGTTAATGGGGTATGCGGCTTTGTCTGTGCTCAGGCATATGATCTTTGGCACTTTATTGGCAATCGCCGCGTTGATAGTATTTTGGGTACCAATAACATTTGTTCTTACCGCTTCCATTGGAAAAAATTCACAGGACGGAACTTGTTTAAGCGCCGCAGCATGAAAAACATAATCAACCCCATGCATAGCATTTTCAATACTGGAATAATCCCGAACATCACCTATATAAAATTTCAGCTTTTCATTTTTTAGCTGATTGCGCATATCGTCCTGCTTTTTTTCGTCACGGCTGAAAATGCGTATTTCTTTAAAATGATCGGTATGGAGAAAGCGGCTTAACACAGCATTTCCGAAAGATCCGGTACCGCCGGAAATAAGAAGAGTTTTGTTTTTTAACACAGTCATTGCTTAACGTATAGTTCAGTATAAAAATAAAGTTTTATTATGTCACATCTAAAGAGCTTTTTGCTTTTGAAACGGATTGAACCACATTTTATTTTGCCTGCGGTGATAGCTATATGCCTTGAAGCGATCGTGAACCCCATCTTTCTTCACAATCCTACGATAAGAGATTTATTTCGAAAGTAGGTTGCTCATTAGATTAAAAATGAAAAATTCAGCGTTAGCATTTATGCAAAAACCTACAAATAGATTTCCTTAGTTTATTCAAATTATTTTATCTGCGCAATATTTATAAAATTTAATGAAAGCTAAAAAATGAAAAATGAAATCTCAGGCATTAAGAATTATTACTTAAAAAAAAATAAAAGCACGTATGCTGCGTTTTTGAACTATCGCATGATATTTGAATAAAATAAGAAATGCTCGGGTTCTCTATTTTGAAACAAATATAGGTTGCAATTTAAAATTTTATAATAGCACAATCATTGATTATTATGCCATACCCTATACCAAATATAGTTTGAAATCAAGAATTAATATACATTTGGAAAGTAAAATAACGGATATTAATGAATAGCAGTCAACCTATGAAAAGAACTTTGTTATTCATTTATTTTTTTTTATTGTGCTTTTTAGCTAATTCCCAGGGAATCGATTTCAGCTATAGCACAAGTGATGGTTTGTTCTGTAGCCCTTCATCTGTAGCATTCACTCCATCATTCTCAGGAACAGCGGTTGGCTTTGTGTGGACGTTCGGAAACGGAACAGGAAGTAATAATCAAAACCCAACTGCGATTTTTAATTCTCCCGGATCTTACACTGTAAAACTAATAATTATCTATCAACGCACTACATCAGTGGCAACCAAAACAGTTGTTATAAATCCAACAGTAAATACTACAATAGGATTTGACAGAAATTATATTTGCCAACCCGGAGTAATAAATTTTAATGCAATTGGCGGAACGAATATCGCCTCGTACCAATGGGATTTTGGCGATGGGAATACTCTTAACTCCGCCGCCAGCGCTACGTCTCACTCATATTCCGCACTCGGTGTATATAACGTGTCTCTAAAAGCAACCAGTACTAGTGGATGTTTCGATACAAGCCAGACCACTATAAAGGTTCAAACAATTCCAGTCACAGGATCTTTATCACCCGGAACAGGTTGCATACCCGCAACCGTAAGTTTTAACGCTAATGCTTCCATTCCAGTTAATAGTAACATTACTAATTATACATGGGATTTTGGAGATGGAAGTGCGCCCGTGTCCACAGGTTCCAATAATACAAATCATATTTATAGCACTGCCGGGAATTATTCACCCAATGTAACGGTAACGACGAATGAAGGTTGTGTTAGCACTTTTAAGCTAACAGGTGTGGCCTATGGCACCCCGCCCACGAATGAGATGGCATATCCCGTGAACGCAGTGTTTTGCGGATCTGATTCAGGATCATTTGTGTCTAACGCAATTAAGGCTAATACCTACTTGTGGAATTTTGGAGATGGCACCACAGCAAAGGTAAACGACACTGTTGCCCATCACAAATATGCGTCTTTGGGAACTAAGAATGTTATCGCCACTCCTGCCTATAACGGCTGCAATGGAAGTCCGGCCTCATTCCAGGTAAAAGTAATAGGCGTAATCGCGACTTATGGATATTCGAATACCTGCACTGATAAACAAACTTTTACATTCACAAATAGAAGTCAGGGAAATATTTCGACTGTCGCGTGGAATTTTGGAGACGGAACGCCAGTAATACATTCATTGAATGCAACTCACACTTTTCCTCTTTCAGGTTCATTTATTGTCGGTTTAACAATCACGGACAGTATCACAGGCTGTAGTGATTCATTTTTTCAAACAATCTATACCTCGCAACCATCACTTGAGGATGCAGATTCTTCTATTTGTAAAAATAGTACTACAACTTTTTATGTCCGGAATGATTATAATAATCCCTCCGCCAAATATACCTGGCATGTTGTTGGTCAACAGATCGGACCTTTGAATGATTCTTCGTTGGCAGTTAAGACTACGCTTTTCGGCAACTTCAATAATTTTGTTGTTATAGATAATGGAGTGGCATATTGCAAGGACACGTTTCAGTTAAATCATACCATTTTGGTAAGAGGCCCCGTGCTTAATTTCACTGCACCTTCCTCGTTGTGTCTAAACAGCTCGTACACTGTTATCAATTCTTCAAAGCCCTATATAGCATCAGATTCGGTATATCTTTGGACTTGGGATTACGCAGACCATAGCAAAATTGATAGTGTTTATCAACCTCAGCCTCATAAATATGGAAGTGCACAAGGCTATAGTGTAAAGTTATCAGCCGTAGATATAAATGGGTGCCAGGATAGCCTTGTAAAAATCGTTATTGTTCATCCATTACCTTTCTTATATGTTATTCCGGCTGTAGATACCCTTTGTTCCGGAAAAGCAGACACGCTTTTTGCGTTCCATAATGGTAACATCCAATGGAGTCCTTCTAATTCTTTAAGCTGCGGGATTTGCGATACGGTGCTAACCAAAGCAACTGCCAACACAACTTACTATATTACTGACACAACACAATTTGGGTGTAGCGTAACGGACAGTGTTATGGTAAAAGCTTATTCGCCCTTTACAGCAGTTCCGCTGGCAGCCGATTCTTATGTATGCCTAAATGATACAATTCACTTAAACGTTGACCCCCCCGGTGAAAAAATTATTTGGTCGCCCGCAGCAGGGTTGTCTAGTGCTAATAATTATGACCCAATAGCTTCTCCTTCCAAATCAACCACATACACTGCCACACTTACTGACTCTGCGGGATGCTTTACCAGCACCACCAGTATAAATATACACGTAAAGAGCCCGCCCACAGTTGATGCAGGGCCTGATCAATCTTACCCCTATAATTCACCATTTTCCATAAATCCAACATACAGTAATAATATCAGTTCTTATAATTGGACACCTGGAAACTTGTTAAGCTGCACTGCATGTGCCGATCCGTCCGGAGTTGCAACCAGTTCAAATACGTTTATTATAAAAGTGACTTCCGACAGCGGATGTGTCGCAAAAGACTCCGTAACAATATTTGTAGAATGTAAAGATGCATATCTGCTTATGCCAAATGCATTTACTCCTAATAATGACAATCTAAACGATTATTTTTATCCTTTGACACGTGGAATAAAATCAATTATCAGGTTTTCAATTTATGACCGGATGGGTAATCTTGTGTATGAAGCAAAAAACTTTCCCCCAAATGATAAAACATATGGTTGGGACGGAAAGATAAAAGGTTCTGATCAATCAACTGCTGTGTTCGTTTATTACCTTGAAGCTGTTTGCGATTTAGGGGAGAAATTGTACAAGAGAGGAAGTGTTGTACTGGTTAGATGAGGCGGGTCAATTATTGCTTTTGCAGATTATAATTGAGAAGTTAGTTGGCAATCAAACCAAAATTAATCTAATTTTTTAGCCAGGATTTGTCTGAATGTTGCAAAAATTATCTGGAAGTAACTTTTCAAATTCTGATTTTCGATGTATTTCATATTTAGCCTGATCTTGTCTGGCATGATTTCTTCAATATAAACTTTTTCAGGATTAGCAGCACAGCCAAGAATTGTATTTTCATCCACATATTCAATCGACGCATAATCCGTAACGCCAGGCCTCACAGTCAAAATTCTTTTTTGATGAGGAGTATAGAGCTCAACATATTTTCGTACTTCAGGACGCGGGCCTACTAAACTCATTTCACCTTTAAACACATTAATAAGTTGAGGCAATTCATCTAATTTAAACCGCCTGATAAATATGCCAACTTTAGTCAGCCTCGAGTCTCTGCGTCCTATTGTTATCAGGCCTTTCCTATCGGAGTCTTTATGCATAGAGCGAAATTTCAACAAATTAAAATCAACTCCATTTCTTCCTACTCTCTTCTGAACGTAAAATCCCCCACCTTTACTTTCTATAATAATTAAAATATAAATAACAAGAAATAACGGCGACAAAATCAAAATGCCCAGCACTGAAAATATAAAATCAAATACACGTATCATCTGCTACACATCACTTTTTCATAAGCGTTTTTTACAGTACTGATGACGAAGTCCGCTTCAACGTCGGTTAGTTGAGGATATACGGGTAATGAAATTTCGCATGCGAAGTTTTTATAGGATTGAGGATAATTTGCTATCTCATATCCCTGCTGCTTAAAAAAACTCAGCATGGGTAAGGGAATAAAATGTACATTGACGGCCACGTCATTTTTTGCAATTTCATCTATTATCGCATCTCGTTGTTCTTCGGTTACATCTTTTATTCGCAGGGCGTAAATGTGGTAAGAAGTTTCTTTACCGTCTATTATAGCAGGTGGCAGTAATGCCCATGCGACCTGCTTAAAGAAAGCATTATATTTATCGAAAACCCGTTTTCGTTCTTTTAATAAATGATTATATTGTTTTATCTGCGCCAATCCAATAGCAGCATTGATATCTGCCATATTAATTTTCATTCCAAAACCTGTAATATCATAACGCCACCCCCCTGCCTTACTTTTTGTAAAAGCGTCCTTGGTCTGACAATTTAAGGTCATCTGCCGAAGTTCTTTATACAATTCAGCATTGTTGAAAGGTTCAGGAAGATTCAGGCAGATAGCTCCTCCTTCGGCAGTAGTTATATTCTTAACCGCATGCAGGGAAAATACGGCAACGTCCGTCTCACTTCCTGTAGGCGTATCGTTATCATAAAAAGCTCCAAGAGAATGAGCTGCATCACTCATCACAAGAATTCTTTTCAATTTTTGCTGAATAGGCGACGTCGGCTGAAATAGAGGCAAAAATTTTTCTTCAGTCACGATTGCCATGATTGCCCATAGTCGCATGGAAAACCCGCAATATCTACCGGGATAATTGCTTTTGTTCGTGAGGTAATAGCTTTTTTGATAGCAGCGACCGAGATATTAAAATCGTCGCCGGCATCAACCATTACAGGGATAGCGCCTGCGTGAAGTACTGCCAAAGCTGTAGCAGTATAAGTATAAGCAGGTATTATAACTTCATCTCCTGCTTTTACTCCCAACCACCTAAGCATCATGATGGCGCCGGACGTCCATGAATTTACACAGAGCACTTCTTTTGCGCCACATATTTTTTTAATTTCGGCTTCCAGTGCTTTTACCTTAGGCCCCGTTGTGATCCAGCCGGACTTCAGTGAATCAACCACTTCATCAATTACCGAATCATCTATATAAGGGGGTGCAAAGGGTATTTTCATTTAAAATTTATATTTTTAATATAATTACTTGTGAAATTAAAATCGCGGAGATTAAATAAAGAAAATCCTTTCTTTTTAATGGTAATATACGCCGAAGAAGTAGGATGTGAATAGTAAGTAAATTTTTCATGATCTTGCTCTACTCCCAGGTCACCTTTTTCCATCTTGTTAAAAGCTTCCGCTAGAATAACTTGGCCTTGGATACATAGGTTTAAAAAAAGCATGAAACTAGAAATACCTTTTTCTATATTGATGCGAGCCTGTGCCAAAATATTTCCCTTATCAAAACCTTTGATTAAATAATGAACCGTTATGCCGGTTTCTTTTTCACCGTTTGCAAGGACCCAAAAATAAGGCGCAAGTCCTCCATATTGAGGTAGAAGTGAGCTATGTATGTTTATTCCTTTTCCATCTACAAGTTGCAACCATTTTTTTCTGATAAGTTGTGGACAGCTAACCGACACAAGATATGTGGGATTTAATGCCTTTATTTTTTCAAATAAAAATTCTTCATTTATATCCGCTACGCGGATTATCGGAATAGTCAGGTGGCCACATAATTGATCAACAGAAGTAATTGAAGATCTGTTACCTATTCGTAAAAGTTTTATCATCAGGATTGTCCAAATTTTATAAAAGACATAAACCCAGGATGTCACTCTTGAGAAGTTGAATAATGCCTTCAACCCTTTTTTTCCATAATAATCCCCTGAAATAATGACTACCACGGCAATTCGCGAAGTATATTTCTTAAGGAATTCTTCCAGGATAATTCTTGAAAAAAGATTACCATTTGTAAAAATAGTTATATCAGACTCAAAGCCTTTACCCATTTGAAATAGTTTTAGTTTGTGGGTTCCAGTTTAAGTAAACTTTTGAAAACTGACTCGGCCTTTTTCAAATTAATCTTCTTAGAAAAATTTTCCAAAGCATAGTGTCTTCCATTTATACCCATTTTTTCCATTTCAGATTTTTCTAAACTATAAGCCTGTTTCATAACAGCGCTTAGCAAATCTAAATCTCCGGATTTGATTGTATAACCACATCTTGCTGCATTTATCACCGCCGCTGTATCGCTATCTATATCAACACTTGCTATAATCGGCTTTGCAGAAAACATATAGGCCAGCAGTTTTGAAGGGATTGATGATGAGGCATCTCCTTTTTTTACCGGAAGCAACAACACGTCTGCCTTACTTTGGATTTCAGGAACCCGGCCGTCCGGAACGTCCCAAAATTCAATCCCGCATTCCGGAATATTTTTTGCATCCTTTACAAGTGTATCCTTCATGGAACCAGATCCGGCAATGATGAGTACCGCGTTTCCCAAATGCGCTTTTGCGAAAGATTTCAATAGTACATCAATGCCTGCCACTGGGCCCATATTGCCCAGGTACATAAACGTGAACTTTTTATCAGCGACAACGGGACGCTCCTGGCGATAATTTATGAAAGGGGCTTCGTCCTGCCAGTTAGGGATAACGGAAATCTTATCATTATTAAGTTTTCTGGACTTTGCCAGGTAATTCTTCATTTTTACAGAGATAGTTATAACATGGTTTGCATTCCTTAAGATATATTTATCGAGCGGCATTAAAATGTTTTTAAAAAACGGGGCTGCGATCGGCAGTTTCTTTAAGAGCGATTCAGGATAAATGTCCTGCACGTGTATAACGATTGGGATGTGATATTTTTTTGCCGCTTTTACGTCAAAATATTGGCTCATTAAAGGCCATGTATTTGCATAAATTAGGTCAATATTTTTGTGGTTCTTAACAATGTAATTATAGCAGTATCTACCAAAACTATAACTCTCGTGAAAACGGCCTAAGATTCCTGATTGAGGGTGCACATATGAACTGGGATACTATGTGAGCAAAGTTAAAAGCAACTTGCGGCTGCGGAAATGAAAAACCATAAGGGCGGGTCGGTTTAGGGGAAATTACAGTAACCGAATGTTGTGGGCTTAAGCCATCAGCGATATCATATGAAATTCCTGCCGACACCACAGGTTCTGGTGGAAATACGGAGGTTATAATAAGGATATTAGCCAATCGTCAGTTCCAGCGTGCTATTTGAGAATAATTATTTGAATCGAATGATTACCGGCTGCCAAGTTGGATAATCATCGCATTTCTTGCTTCGTCAGCTTTAGAAGTGTTATCTGGCGAGGCAAGAATATCATTAGCGAATTGATTTGCTTTATCTTTTCCAAATTTAGCTGAATATAGGCTCAAAAGATCATAATCTTCTATTCCCAATCGAAATGCTTCCCATCTGCGTGTCGAAATAATTTGTTGTCCGGGACCGTCGTATATAACCGAAAAACTTCCAGTTGGATAAATGAGCGGATCTGACGGTGTTGTCAGCCGATTGTAGTTGCCTTCCGCCGAATAATCCCAAAATCCAATCCCCTTATAACCTTTCGCAAATGCTTCCCAGGCCATAAGCCGGTAAAAGGCATAGGGCGACAGGTCTCTTGCCGGCGCACTCCCACTGTATATCCATACCTCGCCGGTATGAACCGGCAGACTATTTATATTTTTATATGATGACTGTATTTGTCCCACATCAACAAGTGGAAGGATCGTATTAACAGCATCATCATTAGCCATTGTGGAAAAAAATTTAATTCCGGGAATCGCCTGTTTAGCCCAAATAATTAAATTTTTAAAATCCAAAATATTTTTTCCGCTGACTTCATCATAGGGATATAGATAAATATTTTCCTTATTAAAACCACTATCGGTAAGATCTTTCATAACGGTATTATACCACACCTTAAATTTTTCCTGCCAATCTGCCGACATAAACTGGCCACCGGTATATCCATTCCGCAATTGGTCTGAAGCATAGTTCATGAACAGAAAGATATTTTGCTCACCCTTCATTTTAGAAATGTAAGCGAGAAAATCCTTATGATTAGATGATCCTAAACGTGGGATAGCTATCGGAGGCACCGCATTGGTATTAACCCGGTGAGCAACAATATCCGCATTTGCATTCGCAATCCGATCGCGGATCATAGGATAGTAAAAGTAAGCCCAAACAATTGAGTTAAGTAACGGCTTTTTCTTCAACCCCACATCGGCAACAGTGGTTGAAATAGTGATGGATTTCGTTAGATTTTGCGATGTCAGCAAAATATTTACATGATCGTTACCAGTATGTTCACCCTCTAATTTGAAAAAAATCATCTGGGTTTCGCCCGGTTCTTCCGAAAAAGCGTTCGTTATCGGTATCAAAGGATCTGCAACTACCTTGGAATCTTCGGTAGGAACAAACGGAACCTTAAATAAACTCAGAGTAACCGCACTGGAAAATAATTTAGGTAATTTGATCCTGAAATTTTCAGTTTTTGCAGAGGTATTTGTAACAATGAAAGAGCCATACTGTACTCCATTTAAAGGAATATTAAATTTATAAACAGGCTGACTTGTCAATTGTGGAGCGGAAATTTCACTGAGTGTATCAAAGCAATTATACTTTGAAATAACAAAGGGAATTGAGGGATTGCTAAGATTAAATTTTTTAATATATTCTGTAGCAACTATGCGCTTTAAACTTTGTAACTCTGCACTTGAAAGATTCTTTTTTTCTAACTTACCACTTACTTGCTGTGCGGTGATTTCATTGTCTGGTTCTTGAAGGTTGCCAAGAAGTCGCGTAATATTGTTTCGCAAAAATTCTACTCTTTTTAGTGAATCCACTGCACTTTCTATACTGTCTTTATCAATTAAAACGGCTCCAAGTGCTTTAGCATTCGGGACACCTTTCATAACTTGTATCTCATCACAATATAGGACTATTCCTTTTGGTACTGCAATTAACCGCACATACCTCGCCATAAGATTTATGTTGTTGAGAGAAAAATTATGTACCAAATAATCGCCCGGGCGGTTTAATGAAGTATCTGCGGCATCGCCGATGTATCTGAATGAAGAATCGTCATCACTTAAAAAAATATAGATGTTGGCAGGAAAATTTACGTTTTGCTTATCAAATCTCACGCTATTAAAATTAACAGCACCAATTGATTGCACGCTATCTAAGTCAATAGTAATTGTAATGACATGTTGCAACCAGCCATCTGTTGTTTTTTGAGACCAGAAATAATAACCATTGGTAAATATGCCATCAGTCAGGGAAGTTTTATCAGTGCTTGGGGCTCCAAAAGGATAATCAGGCGGTGAGGATAACTGGAACTTTTGTGTAATGCCAAATTTTGGGCATTTACACAAAAAGATAAACATAAAAGGATAAGCGTTAATATCTTTCGAAGAGCTTTCAATTGCTGATTAAACTGTAGACGATTAATTATAATAACATAAAAAATGGCAGTAAATTTCCTTCGCTAACTGTAATCAATACTAATAGGAAAAATCCTGCCAGGATCTTGCATTAACTAAAGTTTTACTCAACTTCGACATTTGGTATTAATAACAGACCTTCATCTCGTTTCGGGACATATCTAACAGCTAACTATCAATAACTATTATTGGCTTAGCCTTGAAAACCATTTTTTTCCAGGAAGTCATTTACATGTTCAAAAAAACTACCTTTCACAGACAATTCCTCATCAGTCCAATCCCACCACTTGGTTTGCAAAAGCTTGTTGACAATTTCTTCACTAAATCGTTTTTTTATTACCCGGGCTGGGTTACCCACCACGATGGAATACGGTTCAACATCTTTTGTAATAACAGCGTGCGCACCTATTATTGCTCCATGTCCTATTGTAACGCCTCCCCTGATGAACGCATTTGCTCCTATCCATACATCATTTCCAATAGAAGTATGTACATATTCCTGAAACCGGGCTTTATGAAAATATTTTTTAAACACATTCTTTTCTGAATAAAAGACGGGAGAACTGGAGACAAAATGAACCGGGTGCTGGCCACCGCCAATCATTACGTGATTGGCTATAGAGCAAAAACTGCCAACACTGGTATTAATGATATAACAGTTATTGTTTACATAGGTGTATCTGAGAATACTTGACTTATATATTCGTGATCCGTATTGAACAACCACTGTTGGATGTATGAGGCTTTCACTAACAAGTGAAAACATCGATACTTTAGAAAAGATACGACGGGGAAAACCGAGTATTAATTGAAATAATAACTTAAACTTTCGCACGATTTGATATTTAAAGACAGCGTAGTTTTAATGGTTTGACACAAACTCTATTGCGTCAATCACGCCGTTTGCCATGTGTTGAGGAGTGTGCGTGCTCTGGTAATAAATTTTGGCATTTTTACCCATCTGAATATACTTAGGTTTATTGTTTTGAATGTCAAGAATAATTTCCTTTAGTTCATCGGTTTTATTCATTAAAACACCTGTCACGTTTTGTTTTATATTTAATCGTTCCCCCCCTGTAATGGCATCATGCATCGTGACAAATGGAACGCCATATCCCATACTTTCCAGAACAGATAGCCCTGCCTGGATTGGTGACACACAAGCGAAAGCCCGCTTAAAAAAAATAGATTTTTTTTTCACATCATAGACTGGGCCGCGAACAAGAATTTTGTGTTCTAATGCATTTTCCGCAACCCATTGTTTTATCCGCTGCAATTCTTGCCCTCCTCCTACAATATTCAGGCATAATAAATCGTGATTTTCCAGGTAAGCGCGTTGATAATTTTCAAGTAGAACTAAAATCCCTTTTTCAAAATATAACGTTCCGATAAATAATATACTATCCTTAACGACTGGCATATCTGTGCTATCACTATATACCTCAACAGTGTTAGGAGCTACAAATAAATTTTCTCTAGCGAAGCCCCGGTCCAAATATTTTTGTATTGGATAAATGGTGTAAAATATTAACGCATCAGCTTTTCTGTAAAAGAAATCCCTCACCCTATCCCAGCGGGATACTTCGTCATATTTTTTTTCGTATGAAGCCGACACTCCCGGCGACCAAAAAATTAACTTAAATGGCCTTTTTTTAAAAAACCCTAAGGTGCTGTATTGTAACCAGGAAATATCTCCAAATACAATTACTACATCAAAGTTTATGCAACGCCGGTAGATATTATCTTTTTGAATTACAAATCGTTTAAACGAATAAGCAGGCAAGTGGACTTTATTGAAGGTTATTTTTTCTACTGTGTCCGGGCCAAAAGAGTATGCGACAGTCAGATCATAATGATCGCCGATAATATTAAAAATGGGAATACGATAATGAAATAACCTGTTATAAAGAATCAATACTTTTTTCTTTTGTGTTTTCAACATTAATTTCAATTTTTTCTTTGGCCTAAAATGTGGAACTGATGTTTAAAAGTATTTCGACTATTCGTTCCGAAGCTTTTCCATCCCATAATTCTGGTATACCGCTTTTTTTCCATTGGGAGGCTATCACTTTTTGCAGCATGGGGCCTATTAATTTACCGTCAGTTCCAATTAATTCATTGGACCCGGTAAAGATTGTCTCAGGCCTTTCGGTAGTTTCTCTTAGCGTGATGCAGGGGACCTTCATGAAGGTGGTTTCTTCCGTAATGCCGCCGGAATCTGTAATTACAGCTATTGCATTTGAGACCAGGTAATTAAATTCAAGATAGTCCAGCGGATCCATCAGGTGAAGGTTGGAAGCTGCAAAATTAATACGTTCCAAAATTCTTTTAGTCCGGGGATGTACCGGAAAAATTACGGGTAATCCATTAACATTATTTACAATTTCGCTCAACAAATGTTCAAGCTTGCTTTCATCGTCAACGTTTGCGGGACGGTGTAGTGTCACTACAAAATATTGTTTCTTTGTAAGGCCAAATATTTCCCATTCCTTTGGTTCTTTGAACTTATTAAAATTTTTATACAGGGTATCAATCATTGTGTTTCCTACGAAATAGATACTGCTCCCATCAATCCCAGCTTTTAGCAGGTTTTGATTTGCCGTAACCGAGGTCGTAAAAAAATAGTCAGTGATCGCATCAGTAACCATTCGATTAATCTCTTCAGGCATTGACATATCGAATGAGCGAATGCCAGCTTCGACATGCGCAACTTTTACTCCCATTTTTTTTGCCACAATGCTGCATGCCATTGTTGAGGTAACATCACCAACAACAAGAACCAGATCCGCGGGATTAGCAACCAAATCCTTCTCGAATGCGATCATGATGTTGCTCGTTTGTTCAGCCTGGCTGCCGCTCCCACATTCAAGATTGATATCCGGATTGGGTATCCCGAGCTGCGTGAAGAAATTTCCACTCATGCTTCTATCATAATGCTGACCAGTGTGTATTAAACGCCAGGTAATTTTATTTTTATGAGGGTCAAGTTTTTGAAACGCTTCAATTATTGGAGCAATCTTCATAAAATTTGGTCTCGCTCCCGCAATGATATCTATCTTCATACAGAATTAATAAATTCTTTTTAGGCTATATTGTTATTGAAAGCTTCCTTCCTCATTAAATTATTCAAGACCCGTTAGGCAAAGGATCTATAAACTCGCGGAACCACAATTCCACGCTTAATAATCTATACAGAAGCCTGGAATAGTCTTTTCCGCCAGCCTCTTGCTTTTTAAAAATTTTTTCAAGAGTAGATTTCTTAAATAACTTCCTGTCCAGGCATCTTTTGGAAAGCAAGGTATTTTTTGGTGTGTCGGCTGCATTTGAAGAGAAAATGTGGTTCAAAGGCGATGTGAAACCAAATTTATACGGATTATTGAGAATGTATTCCGGCACGATCCCGCTCATGGCTGATCGATGGATACTTTTCCCAAGGCCCGCCTTAATTTTAAAAGCAGAAGGAAGTGTAAAACCAAATTCTACAAGCCGGTAGTCCATAAACGGCAGCCTGCTTTCGAGAGACTGGGACATCGAAACCGCGTCTCCGTAATGCAGTAAGTTAACTAACGTTCCAGTATGTGCTTTGTATAAATGCCGATTCAATACATTGTCAAATCCTACCGGTTTATATGGATAATCATCAATCTCCTTGAAGGAGGAAAGCTCATTGAGAAAAAGTGAGTTTGAAGCAGAAAATTTAAAATAAAGTTTTTTAATCCACCTAAAGTCTGATTGCCTTATAAGTAGCGCGAAAGCTGTCTTTGCGGAATATATTTTCAAAAATTGCTTTAACTCCCCGAATGCCTGTTTTAATCTGAATTTTTGCAATAGTTCCAAAAAATATACAGGAAGCGAACTTGTTATATATCCTGCTAACAATTCATCGGTCCCCTGGCCTTCGAGCAGAACGGTAACGTTTTTCCTGGCAACCTCCATAATTTGAAACAGGGGTAACACCGCCGGAGAACTGTGCCCGGATTCCAAATGACTAATGATTTGTCGCAACTGCTGTACATAATTGCTGTAATTAACCTCAACAATATGAGGTTCCAATCCGAGTTCTTTGGTTAATTTGCGAACCAGCGTAACTTCGTTCACCTCTACATTTTTTGAAAAACCATGTTTCTCCGAACTGTTGAAGGGGGTGTTCTCGAAAGCAGCGGTGTAAGTATTTTTATTCCCTTCAAATTCTCCTTTCAACAAACAAACGAGAGACGTTGAATCGATACCAGATGAAAGCGTAAATCCAACAGGAACATCGCTTCGCATCCGAAGTTTAACAGCATCGGTTAGCAGATTACGGTATATAGTTGCTGCCTCTGGAAAATTTATTTTTTTGTCTATAGTCTTTGGATAATCCCAATATCTTTGAAAGCTCATTTTTGATCCTTCAATAATCAAATTATGGGCAGGTTCTAACCGAAAAATATTTTCAAACCAGGTTTGTCGGATTTGTGCTCCTATACTTTTACGACAATAATTACTGATCACATTGTAATTCGGAACTCTCAATTCAGGAAAATAAGATAAAATGAATTTTATTTCTGAAGAAAAAATAAACTGGCCCTTATGTAAACAATAATTGAACGGTTTAATGCCAAAGCGATCCCGGGAGCAAAATAACCTGTCCAGCTTTTTGTCATAGATACCAAAAGCCCACATGCCATTAAATTTCGTAACGCACGCGTCTCCCCAGTGATGGTAGCTTCTTAATAAAACTTCTGTATCTCCATGAGTTTTGAAATGATACCCCAAATTTTCCAATTCAGTTCGCAACTCAATATAGTTGTAGATTTCTCCATTAAATACCATGACATACCTGTCATCGATTTCAAATGGCTGATCATTTTCCCGTGCTGTATCAATGATTGCCAATCTTAAATGGCCAAAAATTGCTCCGTGTTTAAGCACTTTCACAGCATGAGCATCTGGCCCTCTATGTTTCATCGTAAGTAAAGCCGCCTGAAATTTGGAAAGATTAATTTCAGATGAAGACCCATTACCAAATATTCCCGCTATACCACACATTTGTTAGCTGATTGTAAAGTATAGCTGATTAAACATACTTTTCGTAAATCTTTTTATAGGCTTCTATCATCCGGTCATTGTTGAAACGGGCCAAAACATTCCTCCGACCTTCTTTTCTTAAACGATCATACTGGTCCAATTGCTTTTTTGATCTTTCATCAGCAATTTTATTAAGAAGATGCTTCAATTCATTATCTGTAGTAAATGTCAAACCATTTTCATTATTACGGACCAGTTCGGGCATGCCCCCAACTGCCCTTGAGATTACAAGCTTTTCCGCTAACATAGACTCCATCGCAATATTTGCTATTCCTTCATCAAGACTCGGTATTACTACAATGTCAGTTGATCTTATTTCACTTAAAAGATTCTCATGAGGGATAAATCCTAAAAAAGTTACTTTTTTAAGTGCCTTTTTCTCTGCATATTGCTGGCCGACATCACAATTTGGTCCGGCGATCTTCAAAATAAATTTATCTGAGATAACATCGAGAAGCGAAAGTCCGCCCTTATAATTATACTTTCTTCCATCTGGCTTTTCATCGTAATCCGGAAATCCACCACCAAAAAAGATATTTTCGTAGTTAACACCAGCGCACGGTCTTTCATCTTTGAATGTGTTAATATCCACTCCCCGATAAATGATCTGTACCTTGGAAAATTTCGAAGATACGGCATCCGCAAGGGAAGAAGAATTCGCAGTAACCACACTATTTGAAGGATATTTTAATGACCATTTATTGATTAAATATTTATCGTTCCCGATTATTTGCATCAAAAAAGGCACTTTGCATAATTTCGAAAAATAAAATCCCAATGGATGAAAAAAACCGATTTGATGTACCAGTGTTGGTCTCTCTAACAATTTGTGTTTACTCAACATTCGATACAAAACAGTGGTCATATATTTATTCAGCTCTCTAAGAAGAAAATTTTGATATTTCTGCGGCATAAAGAATCCTGAAAATTCCACTACCGTATAGCTGCCAAAATCTTCAAAATAAAGAAGCCTTCTCCGGGGAGAAAAATGGCGCACTGATATTACCAAAATACGGCAGTTCTCAGCAATTTTTTTTAGAAAGATTTCATTAAAGGGGGAAACCTGCCGATTATGCATTGAGCGGTGAAATGCAAATACGATAATCATTTTTGAAAAACAAGTTTCACCGGAGCGATACGCTTTACGATCTGGTTTATTCTAATATTACTTACGGGTTCATCTTTTTTTGAAATTATGTATGCGTATAGTACCCATCCAACTTTCAACAATAAAATTTGAGCACTCAAAATTGTACCCAGGATCGGAATAAGCAGTAGAAGCTCAACAATTGTTCCGTTGGCTTTATAGCCCAGATAGCTTTTTCTTATTATTTTAAAAAGAAAAAAGAGATAGATCAGCAGCCCGGTAAAACCCGTGTAACAAAGTATTTCCAGGATTACATTATGCGGACTAACAAAACGGCCAAAAGTGGTATAGCAATACAATTCATACCCCGTGGTTCCCACTCCAAGAATTGGATTGGCTTTTATAAGAGGCAGGATGGAACTCCATATAATATCGCGATCCGAGAGGTCTTCTGAATTGAAACTTTTTAGTAACCTGTCATACAAAGTACCAGAAACGCTGATGTAGCTCCAGAGATAGATGCCAATGATGATTCCCATCAGAATCAACAGCAGTTTCCAATAAAATCTTTTGGTTTTGAGAAGTGCTGTTGCTACTATGAACGAAGCTGCGAATGATAGAAAAGCTACCCTGGAACCAGTCGCAACCAGCAACAAAAACATAAAAGGGAATCCTATTAAAATATAAAATCGCCTCACACCTATTTTTAATGGATTTTGAAGAATAAAATAACCCAAAAAAATTATTGAGATACACATGCGTACCCCTATCACGTTTTCATTGTCACCGAACATTTGAATTCGCCCGTCTATCGATGCTTCAACTCCGATGCCTATATAATAGAGCAATGCGAAGAAAATTGATCCCACGCCATAAGCCAGCATCGCTTTTTCTAAAATTTTAGGTTCTTTCCTGCTATGATTATACAAAAGAATTACAAGAATGAGATTTTGAAAAATAGAAAAATCAAATACTTCAGAAGAGATGAAATTGACATTAATAATATTCATCACTGTGAGTAACAAAAAAAACAACCACAACGGATTCATAAACCCTTTGATTTTAGAAACATTTAAAAACGACTGTAACTGAGGTATCAGGGTTGCGAAATATAAAAAACCTGTGATCTTAGAAATTGAAAGATAACCACTGCCGGATGGATCCCATACTTCAAAATTTATTGAGAAAAAGAATATGAAAAGAGCGATATTTTGAAGGGTTCTAACTTTCATAAATAGAACTTGTAATCCATTTTTTATACCACATCTGAAACATCAGGAAAAACCAAATCCGTTCTGCATTGCGGTCATAGCCTTTGTAATAATTGCTCACCATACGCTGGACCTCGCGGGACTCAAAAATATTTTGAGACGTGATAAATTGTATATTACACATATCCATTACTAATTCTTTAAGCTCATTTCTCAACCATTTATCTGTCGGTATTGAAAACCCTTTTTTAGGCCTGTCAAGTAACGCTGAAGGGATATGATCATAGGCGATCGACTTTAGCAGGCCTTTTAGCTTTCCATCATTAAAATGCATTGAACTTTTCAGGCGGGCACTGAATTCAAGAAGCCTGTGGTCAACCAGGGGTTCGCGTCCTTCAAGAGAAAAGGCCATCGTAGCCCGGTCAACCTTCACCAACATATCGTCCGGCAAAATTGTTTTATATTCCAGTGCCATCATGAATTTGGAAGAGGCCATTTCATTTTTCAGGCCTGGATGATCATAGTAAGATGGCGCCATTACAGCTCCCTTATGATTAAATAATTTCTGCAGTTCCAGAGTTGAAAAATGCATCGGTTCGGATCGTTGACGAAAAAATTCTTTTTCGTTACGGGAAAGAGTATTTCTCAGCTTTTCAAGCAATACCTGGTGGTGCGGATTTTTACTTATTGTTATTCCGCCGGAAACAGACAAAAGCTTATGCAAAGGTCTTTTGAAAATATGGGGAAGGGCCTTTATCTTTTTTAAACTGTGCAGCGAATAATTATACTTTGGATAACCTCCAAACACTTCGTCGCCGCCGTCTGCGGAAAGAGCCACTTTAACGCTGCCGGCTGCAAACCTGCTTACCAACATTGTGGGAATAGCAGAACTATCACCAAACGGCTCGTCATAATGCTCGGGAAGCTTTGGGATGAGATCAAGCGCATCTTTTTCCGTGCATATGATTTCCTGGTGGTCGGTGCCGAGATGAGCAGCGACGGCCTTCGCTGCAGGCGCCTCATTGAACTCCGCTTCATTAAATCCTACCGAAAATGTTTTTATTTTTTGTGTTCTGTTTTTCTGCAATATCGCCGCAACCGTGGAGCTGTCGATTCCGCCGCTCAAAAAGATACCAACTTCTGTATCGGCGACCATTCTGAATTCACATGCAGTTTTTAATAATTCTTCTAGTTGCTCCTTGGCATCATTAAAGTTCAAATCAGATTCCTCCATATTGTAGTAATCACTTGCATTCCAGTAGCAATATTCCTTAATTTGCTTTGTTTCAAGGCTAAATCGAAGGAAATGGCCCGGCTTCACTTTATACGTATCCTTAAAAATAGAATGCGGCGCCTCGATCCATCCGTGCTTAAAAAAAGATCCGAGCACTGCATGATCAATTTGCTTTTCAAACTGCGGATGAGCCATAATTGCTTTAAGTTCTGATCCAAACAAAAGAAGCCCGTTATAGGTGGTATAATAAAGCGGTTTTACACCGGTGCGATCTCTGCATAATATGACCACCTCTTTATTAAGGTCCAGTATGACGAAAGCAAACATTCCTATAAATCTTTCAAGACATTCCATGCCCCAGATTTTATAGGCTTCCAGTACTACTTCCGTATCAGAATCTGATTTAAAAATGATTCCTTTTTTCTGCAACTCTCCCCTAAGCGCTTTAAAATTGTAAACTTCCCCGTTAAAAACGATCGTATATTTTCCACTGGCATCAGACATCGGCTGCGCGCCGCAAGGCGAAAGATCTATAATGGAAAGTCGCCTGTGAGATAATCCTATTCGAGCTGCTTTATAATTTATAAGTTTCGACCCCCATCCATCCGGACCGCGGTGGATAAGCGTATCTCTCATTCTATCCAGTATTAGTTCCGAACTCTGCCCTGTGAAGTCAATGAAACCAGCTATTCCGCACATTTGTTTTGTAATTGTAATTCAGGCCTTGCGCCGACCTGGAGACGGAGAGGTTTTATTATTGCTTCGTTAATTTGATGCTCCCATGTAAATTTCCGAAGCTCATTCTCATTATAGGTAGTTTTCAGGCAACCATTTAATTGCCACTCATGATATTTTAAAACGATATAATCCACAAGCTTATCTCCATTAGTGCTGTAAAAAAAATCGCCTACACCGGTTATGGAAACAAGATTCTCAAATTCTTCATCCCGCTCTCCGTTTATTAACACCAATATCAAATTACCGGCTTCAATATATTCAAAAAACTTCCCGGTTAATATTCCTTTATTGTGTTGATCCGACCAGGTGATTACTATATTAATCAAACTGTCTTTTTGTAAAAGAATCGCGGCCTGGCGATCAACATTTCCGAGGTTGGTACTTATTGACTGCAGATCAAATTTTGAAATATAATCCTCCCAAAGAGCGCCTTCATTTCCGGCATATACTATTTCAAAATCGTTCTTATTTACAAAACCCAGTTCAAAGGCACTTTTTAAGCCTTTGAAAATTATTTCGGGGCTTCTTTTATATCCGTAGAGGCTACCGGTATAGGAGATCCTGAACCTTGAAAATTTTTTTGTTACGGGTATTTTTTGATTTTGGTAATTTTCTATACCATTCGTTAATATTCGCACGTTTGACGAGAAGTGCTGTAATTCTTTTGCCAGGCCGGAGGAAACTGTTGTCACGAGATCAGCCTTTTTTAACACGCGTCTGAAAAACCATTTATGAAAAGAAAACGCATAGATATCCTGCACGCCTTTTTGCAGGTATAGATCCCTAAAATCAGCAATCCAAATAGCTTTTGGGAAAAAAATTTTTAATAAAAAAGCTATCAAATGGTCGGATAGGGGGGAAAACGATGTGAAAATCAAGGTATCGCTGTTTATAAATTTCAGCCCTTTGAAGAAGCCTGTTATGATATACAACCACCCACCTTCGCCAAATAATAAGTTCCCGGGGATCGACTTAAATAATTTGGCATGCCTAAGGCGAAAAGCGCTTTGTGAATTAATGGGCACGGGAGGAGTGCTATCTGATATTGTAATATTTTTTTTTCTTTCAAACCATTTTTTCTTCCAATTTGCAAAATTAGAAAGATCCAACGTAGTCACAGGTTTGGCTAAGTGTGCCGGTGGCAATTCGGTGCTTAGATCATTCAAATGATTAGCAGTGGATAGCACCAGGACTTTGGAAGGATTTAATTGTTTTGACAACTGTGAAACAATATTAATTATCCGTCTCGTGCCTATAGCATTTTGCGGATAATAATAGTAATTAATTGCTAAAATTTTAGTTACTTTCCTTGTTTCAGTGTCCTTTAATTTCATAAGGCCTTTAAAAAGCTATGCTCACTTGCAATCTTATACTTGCAAAAAAATCATTAAGGGAGTTGAATGTTGAACTGAAGGAGCCACGCAGAAAATAAAATTAATCGCCAATATGTATAATCAAATGGAATTTTATTGCTCACTACATCATCAAAATACTTAAGTGCAGCAGGATTAATAATGCCCAGTGAATGATCTATCGCTTCCTTTATCTTTTCCCGGAAGAGAGCGGGATTTTCTTCTTTAACCCATTTCTCTTCCGAAGTAATGAAGCCATTTTTGTCTTTGCGCTCGCTTATTTCTTTCGGTAACAAATCCTTTAGTGCATGCCGCATAACTTTTTTTCTTTCGCCGGCAAAATCTAAATATTCCTCTGGTAAATTATAAACGAATTCCACCAGTTTATGGTATAAAAAGGGCACCCTCACTTCAATGGAGTTGGACATGGAGTTCCTATCTTCCCATTTTAGATATTTTGGCAGGGTACTTTTAAACAATCCGTCTTGTGTGATCTCGGGTATTGTTGGATTGTTAACAAAGAAAAGATCGTTGGCGGGATGCTCCATTGCTTTTAATATCTTATTGTTAATTAATCTGTTCTCCAGCACTACGTTTTTATGTGATCCGGCCAGCATCCGCTTGATTTTAGAAGGAAGAAAGCTTGCCAACATTAGTTTGGTAATAAATGATCTTGTATAAGGTATAAAGGTTTTTGAATTTTTTACTTCTTTAAATATGCCCCTCCATTTGAACTTTTTTGTTTTGCGGGTGAGCCTGGCATGAGAAAATTGTCCGTAACCCCCGAGATACTCATCTGCGCCTTGACCATTTAGCATCACTTTTACATTTTTGCACTTTGCTAGCGTGAAGACGTTGAAAGCAAAATAAGGGCTCTGCGATTGGTAGGGCTCATCATGATACCATAGTAACGCTGGAAGGCTTTCAAAAAGCTGATCCAATTCGGGGTAAACAAAAAACGGTTTAGCAGAAATATTTTTAATAACGATGTTGATCCATTTACGTTCGTCGTAGCGTTCATCATTTGAGCAGGCTGAAAATGTTTTTTGCAGTTGATGAGAGGGATCATTTTGCAGAAGCCTATCTATTTCGCAAACGATAGCCGTTGAATCAAGACCGCCCGATAAAGCACTGCCAACTGGCGCATCGGAGCGCAAATGCAACCTCACGGAGCTTTTAAAAAGTTGCTTAAATGCAGCACATGCTTCCTCAAACGTGCCCTTATAAGGGTCTTGTTTTAATTGGTACCATTGCTTGATGGGTAGCCTTTTGGATTCACCAGGTTTCAATTTATCAATTTCAGCATAAATAAAATATCCTCCCGGAATCTGAAGCACCCCATCAAACATCGTTTCGTCTGTATGATCGGTGTAGGAATACACTAAATAATCATAAGCCCTTTGCTTATTGACAACGGCACGCCATCCGGGTAATACCATGAACTGCTTGATCTCGCTGCCAAAACAAAAGCTACCGTCCGGCGCAAACCAGTAATACAGTGGTTTTATGCCAAAGCGGTCTCTGGCCAGAAATATTTTCTTTTCTATGCAATCATAAATACAGATAGCCCACATACCAATAAACCTATTCAGGCAATCAGGGCCCCACTCCTGCCAGGCTGCTAGTATTACTTCAGTATCTGTGTGTGTTATAAATGTGTAATTGAGTTTGGATAACTCCTCTTTCAATTCAATATAGTTATAAATTTCGCCGTTAAATACAATCCAATATCTCTGGTTTATGTCACACATGGGTTGATGGCCACCGGGCGAAAGATCGAGAATAGCCAGTCGACGATGTCCTAATGCTACGCAAGCTGTCAATTCTGACTGGGGCTTATCTTTACTGGCGATGGGCGCGTAAGTGAAGCCGGATGTATATACCTCCGGAGGCGTGCTGTCCCCTCCTAAACAGATCGGACTGCTATCCAAATGTTCAAAAATCAAAAACCCCTCATCGTCCGGACCCCGGTGTTTCACGATGTCCGTCATGACCCTGATATTTGAAACTTGAAATCCTTTTGGATTTATGATGCCAGCGATACCACACATAGGTTAAAGGTTTTCATAAAGTTTGATAAGTTTCTTTGTAATAACGTTTTCGTCATGAGTCATCTCCACGAATTTCCTTGAGACAATTCCTAGTTCAGGTAATTTCTGGGGATTTTGTAAAAAAAATAGTATTGCATCCAGAATATTATCCGGGTCGGCATGTACGATTGGTATATTTTCTCCAAAATCTATGTAATTAAAATACGACTTTCTGATTGAACAAATTACGGGACGCCCAGTAGCCATAGCTTCTATAGACGCTGTACCATACCAACCTGAAAGCAATTGGTCAATAAATAGATCACATTTTTTATATTCTTCTTTTAATTGTGCATGCGAAACATTTTCAACCAAGTTTAGATTTACTTTGTAACCCTTCCTTTTCAAATTTTCAACTGCCGAAATAATGAATTTTGTGCCTTTATTGTCCCTGTGGGTAGGCGCGTGCATTATTTGCAAAATTTTATTTTCGGGATGTCGGCAATATTCAAACTCTTCAAGATCAAGGGCTAAAGGTAATACGGTTGATCCGGGAACAAATTCGGAGTAGCATGGGGCACACACAAGCTGGCAATCAATAAATTTAGACTCAAACAGAAGACGTTTACTTTTTTTCAAGTCGTCTACTCTCCCCTCCTCCGCGGTTTGAATCGATTCTCATGTTTTCCGTCCATTTGACTTTCGAACCCATGCTTCATAAGCCGAACATCGTTTCCCAAATAATGCATCACCTATTTTTTTTGCCTAATATTTTATAAAAAGGCAAATCCCATTGATTACGAAAAAGGCTAGTTCCGTAATAAAAATGGAATACATTAAACCCGAAAAAGGACTTGAGAATTAGAAATCTGTTTTTAATGTGATTAACCAGCCCTTTTTTGTTTGGTAAGGTTATATCTGCCTTTCTAATGAAAGCATCATAAATAACGATCTATTTAGATTTAATCCCAAATTTTCTTAATGTTTTCGATAAGTAACCAGCTTGGGTTCCGTAATTGACCAGTCCATGAAAGACTTTTAGTTTCCTTGCCGAAACTTATTTTTTATAAAGCTTCTTTAAAACGGAGCCGACTTAAAATTTAGGCTTTCTGTAAGTCGGTTGTATGAATACCAAATGGAAAGGGCACCAATTAAGGCTCCAAACACCAATGAATAAAATTCCGAAAAACTCATAGTTATTACAAAACAGACGGGTACCTGCCAACAATAACTGTACTGCAAATATGGATACAAACCTTTTTTGAAATGAAAATCCATATTTTACATTAGTCAGAATATATACCTGAAGAAGGTATATGAAGTACCCAAAGCATGAAAGAAACTCCAAGACCTGTCAATCCAAAGTAGTGATAACCAGCTATATTCAATCCTAAAGATATAAACGTTTGCAAACAGTTCGTTCCAAAAAAACAATTCTAAGCTGCGCCTTTTGCCAGTAAAATAAAAGAAATTGACCAGCTTGCAGCTTTAAACATCATACCCACTGCGGCCCAATGAATCATTGAGTTTATGCCTATAAACCTGGCCGAGTATAATATTATAATGACCCATTTTACAAAAACGAGAAACAAAATAACAATAGGTGCAATAATGAGTAGAGCAATTTCCGCCTGTTCATTTATTGTGTTTCGCGAGATATCATTGTTATGAGCGACAGCTGCAAGTCGTGGGTAATAATCTGTGCTCATTGCACTAAAACTAAGCCGACGTAGGTATTAATGATAGCAGTGCCCGCAGCATAGAGACCCACGTCTGCCAACCCTCCCTTATTATTAATGTATATTCTGACCAAATAGGAAACGCCTAGTGTAATAACCCCATTCAGGCTAATCATTAAACCCAGGGTAAGCATGCCCTTTCCTTCCGCAATCGTTTGCGCTTTTGAAACGTTTATATAGGGGATTTTAATCTCTTTGGCAAAATACCATGCTAATATAAACGATGTTGCGGAAGACAAAATAATTGATGGTACAATTCCATTTATACCGTAAAAGTAAAAAAGAGGAACTGAAACAAATAATCCAATACTTCCGACGACGCTTGCCTTTGCCATTTGCTTGAGCTTGCGCATGCCCTGCAATAATACGATTTGACCATTTGTAAGTTGGATAAAAATGAGACTTATTGAAATCCACACAAAAGCGAACGTATAAGATGTATTTCCAAAAGTAATTTTACTTAACCATTTGGAAATGATTATCATAACGAAAGCACCCAGCAAGCCGGTTATCCAAACCCACCTTCTTACAACAGTAACGACAGTTGCAATCCGGTTTTCATTCCCCGTGCCGTTTCGGCTGCTACATCTCTGACAGCACTTGAGCTTAGACCGAATTCGGTAAGGCTTCCTACAAATGTAGTTGTAGAAGTTAAAAGACCCGAAATCCCCATCCCGGCTGGACCTAAAAGGACAGCAATAAATTTAGATCGAATAATGGCGATCAGTATTGAAAGCACTTGAACTCCTCCAAAAATAGAAGTAGCTTTAAATATACTTCTATAGGAAGAGTGTGGTTTGGATTCTTTGGTAGTTAACTATCATACGGTAAAATTATTGAGTGCCGTAATTACTTTTTTCTATTTGGAAGTTTTCCAAAACTGACCTTATGGTAGGCTAAGAGTTTCCTTAATGTATTTGTTCTTTAAACCGGCCAATTTTATCTTCCTCCATAAGCAGCATATGCCTTATGTTTATGGAAAGGAATCGGATAATGAACATTGTTTCAATGTCGTTATCACTAGCAAACTGCTGTAATGAATTCTATATCAGTGGAAATGCTCTACTTTCGGCCCAAGGTTAAATGTTGTGCATTTTTCTGAATTCTAAATATCTCCGCATAATTTCTAATATAATCAGATTCTGTATATAAATGTGAGAAACCAATACTAAACAGATTGAGCCCGATGAAAAATTTACCTCAGATGCCCATATTTTTGGAGGAATATGCAGTCCTATTTCTGCGCGGTTTAGTTGGATTTGACGCTTTGTTTTGCCATCATCAAGTAGTATTTCAAAACTTCCACTCGCCGCGATTAGCATTTGGTGACATTGTTTATGAGACGCGCTCCCCGCGATTCCCACCCGGAATGTCATACAAATAGAAAATCCTTTTACCTTAAACGGCAAGGCTTTTTCAAAATTTTCGACTACTGTAAGATTTCCAGACCTATTTGTTATTTTCGATAATTCTATTATCGAACAGTCAAAAACACTGGCCATTTTTCAAAATTTTGAATTCTTCAAAATCCCGGATGTAATCATTCTCGTCGTAGATGCTATCGGAAACAATCAATGCAAGGGAATTGGTTGAAAAATTTTCCATGCTTCTCCATATTTTATTAGGAACAAAAAGGCCATAATAGGAGCGGTTTAGATGAAATTTAGTTTGAGTTTTCCCATCTTGAAGAATCACCTCGAAGCTCCCAGATAAGGCGATAATAAATTCAGATTGTTCTTTAAATGCGTGCCCCCCCCGCATTTCCCCACCAGGCACGTCAGATCTCCAGAATAAGTCCTTTTTATTGAAAAAGGAATTTGATGCCCGTTCTCAAAAAAGGACAGGTTCCCTCTTGGATCTAATATTTTAGGGAGATTAATTATAAAAGGTTCCACAATCGATAGATTAGTCAGTTAATGGCTTGCTGCGATTCCATTATTGCTTTTTCCCAAAAAACCTTGCCAACCCTTTTGGTTTATCTTCTGTATAGCCATAACTATACGCATATCCATAACCGTATTTGGCAAAGCCTTTTCCCTTTAATCCATTGTAGATTATAGCGGGATTTTTTAGGTTGCTCATCTGCTGTTGAATCGCAAGTCTTTGAAGAATCATCTTAGGCGTATAGCCATAACGCACAATAAATAACGTAATGTCTGCCATTGGCGAAATCAGGAAGGCGTCTGTAACTGGACTCACTGGTGTGGTATCAATAATGATATAGTCGTAAGTCTCCTTTAATTCAGCAATCAATTCGTTTAGTTTGCCGTTGGAAATTAACTCGGACGGATTCGGAGGTATTGGACCGGATGGTATCAGAGATAAATTATCGTATCCCGTACTTTTGACAATGTCCGGTTCCTGCATTCTGCTTACCAAGTAATTGCTGATTCCTGTGTTTCTCGAGATACCGAAGAGGTCACTGACCTTCGGCTTCCTTAAATCCAGCTCCAGCAAAATGACTTTTTTATTCGTCAATGCAAGGCTTATTGCAAGGTTGATTGCCACAAAACTTTTTCCATCACCCGATATGCTTGATGTAACCATGATCGTCTTGTGGGTTTCATCAATGCCCATATAGCCCAGGGAGGTCCTCAACTGCCTGAATTGCTCAGCAACATAACTTCTTTTACCAGCTTCAATAACTACAGCCGATTTTGTTTTTTCAAAATTAACTTCACCAAGAAAAGGCACTTTCAGATATTTCTCTATATCAGCCCGATCTTGCACGGTACGGGTAAGAATTTCTTTTCCATATACAAATCCAACGCTAATCAAAAAAGGCGCTATAATTGCTATCAATAGGACGAGCGATCTTTTAGGACTTACAGGGCCATCGGATGATTCTGCATGATCAATTACGCGGCTGTCGGCTACAGCAGACGCAAAAGAAAGGGCGGTTTCTTCCCTTTTTTGCAATAGAAATGTGTATATATTATTCTTAATAGCCTGTTGCCTGCTAATCTGTAGCAATTCTCTTTCCTTTTCCGGTATGGATTCAAGCATTGAGTTGTATGAGGCGTTCACATTTTGTAGATCATTGCGCCCTGCCTCCAGATTCCTTCTCTGGTTTTGCATGTTTTCAAGAATAGCTTTTTTTAGCTTATTGATACCGTCAACTAAGGATGTGATGGATGGATTATTTTCAGGGACAACACTTTTCATTTGCGTATACTCTAATTCAACTTCTGCAAGTTTTTGCAGAAGATCCGACAAGCCAGGATCTGGCAAACCTAGTGTTGCAGGAGCTATGGCCCCGGTACCTTCCTTGCTTTTCACATACTTTTCTACCTGATCAAGAATCGCCAACTGCATATTGACATCATTTAGCTTTTGATCATTTGTGGCTACAGACTGCAAAAAAATCTGGCCCTGGGAACTGACATCAGTAATCTTATTGCGTGATTTAAAACTTTGCAGCTTTCCTTCTACAGAATCTAATTCATTAACCACATATTTCAGCCGGTCCTCTACAAATTTTAAGGTGTTGGCAGCAAGTTGGTTCTTGTCAAGTACTGCGGCATTATTATATACTTTTAGCAGGCTGTTTAAAATATCTTCTCCCTGTTGAGGTATTTCTCCAACAATGTTCAGATCGATCACCGTAGATTCTTTGCTGGAGGCTGCAATCTTAATAGTACCCAATATTCTGTTGGCCATATTTTTCACGCTAACGAGCGAAAATAAAAGCTTATTATCCCTGTTTTCTTTTAGCGGAATCTTGTAATATTTATTAGGCAGAAATCTTAACACGCCAAAAGAAGTTTGATACCACTGATTTAGATTATAGCTAACGTTTCCAATATGAACTATGCTGCCATTTTGATCAAAAACAAAGGAATTCCATTTGCCCCTGAAATTGAGTCCGGGCTCTGAGCTTCTATAATAATCGGCGAAGCCACATAGCCAGATTGACTGGTCACTCTTCCTACAATCGTGATTGGTGCATATAAATGAAGATTTTCCACGACTTCCTGCATAAGTGTCTTGGATTTTAAAACTTCGATCTCATTTTCAACATTTTTTTTTGTGCCAAATAAGTCAAAGGCATCGAGCATCTGCTGGCCTGGATTGCTTGTTTTATCTTCTTTAATTAAAATACTCGCAGTAGTAAGATAAACAGGAGTCTTATATCGAAGAAATAGCCAGGCGCTAAACAAGCTTACCATTAGCAGTCCTGCGAAAACGGGCCAATAAGGAACGAACTTGTAAAATAAGTCTCCTACGGAAAGATCTTCGGATGCATGGGATTCGAAATTATCAGTCGACTGCATTATTGTATAAATTAGGTTTAGCTACCTTGCTCAAAGTTTAAATAAATTAGTTAATAAAATTATGATGAGAGAAAGGCCGCTCAAAACTATTGGTAATCGTTGTTCGGTCAAATTGCTGCTTGCTATTTTGGCACGGTTTGCTTCTACGTACAATACGTCATTTGATTTCAAAAAGTAATAGGGTGATTGAAACAACCCGGAAGATGTAAGATCAATTCTGACAAGTTTTTTTTCGCCACCAACCTGCCTTATCAAAAGGATATTATCCCGTATGCCATAAATAGTGAGATCGCCTGCCTCGCCTAAAGCTTCCAGAACGCTTATTTGCTCGCTTGGAACATAAATAACCCCAGGGTGGTTTACTTCACCTAAAACAGTAATGCGAAAATTTAAAAACCGGGAAGTCACTATAGGATCAAACAATAATTTACGCTCAATTAATAAACGAGTGATGGTGTCTTCCAACTGTTTCTGCGTTCGACCAGCGGCGGGAATTAGTCCCAACATCGGGAATTTAATATTGCCGTCTTCGTTAACAAGATATCCGGCGGTTTGATAGGAATTGTTTACAGACGGCTGAGTGGGCGTTGCGGGCTGGTTCGGCATATTAAACAAAACAGACGCCTGGTTACTAAGGCTCGTTACGGCAATGCTAACTATATCCTTCTTTTGGATTACAGGTTCAAGACCTGCGCTTGAAAATATCAACGCTGAATCCTGTACATTTTCAAAATATGTTATTTTCCGGGAACTCACACAGGAAGCGAATAAACTCATCGAAAAAATCAACACCAACAAATAATATTTCGTAGAAGAAAACTTCGCTACCATAAGAAAAAATAAAATAATAAAATCCGCAAATATACTTTAATGCCACTAACTCGCACGGAAATTTGACGCAACCTTATCTGATTTCAAGAGCCTTTATCAACAGTGTAATGAAAGTTCAAAGTATTCAGATTGCAGGGCTTCGCCCTTCCCGGTCACATCGAAATGACCACTCCCTGTTTTTATTAACCGCACTAAATCAATTTATTATTCAAATAGAATGCCTCAAAAAATTGATTGCTGATTATCCATTGCATTTTATGATCTAAAAAGCCTTTTGATTTTATAATGGATTTAAAAAATGTGCTATTTTAATAAATTTGAGCGGCGAAATTAATACATTTAAACCTATAGTGGTTAGATAAATGCCTCCTTTTCTTTAAGTTCAATATTATTTTAAGTATTAATTCTGCCCACACGAATAGCTTAACAAATTGTTAGATAATTCTGTATACATAAACCCAACTTATTAAAATAAACACTTTTTTTCAGGGTGTTATAAATTCAATAATTCCAGAAATCATATTGGTTGTGAATGTGATTATCGATGAATTTTTAGATAAGGCAATCATAAATTTTATCAGTGAAAGTGACTGGTAATTTAATCCAAATAAAGAAGCCTTGTGAATCATTCCACAAGGCTTCTTTTGTACCACGTACGGGATTCGAACCCGTGATTCCTCCGTGAAAGGGAGGCGTCTTAACCCCTTGACCAACGCGGCATTTTTTATTAAGGGACGGCAAAGATAACCTTAGGCTGTTTTGCAGCCAAATTTTTTCTTCTATAAAAAAATGAAATAATAAAGACAGGGGTATTTTGAGCGTATTCTACATTTAGAATTTAGGGCAGGGAATACCTTTATACCCCGCTGGCCGCTTAACGTATATAACTGAAATTTCCATCCCTCCGCGACTTTCAGATCCTGCTTTTAGGCTGGAAACATTAACGTCGTAAGTGGCTCCAATCCTGAATCCTGAAAACTCAAGACCCAAATACGGAATGATGGCATCGTTAACACGAAACCAGGAACCGATATAAACGTTTGACGGATCGGTACTTTCAGGATCAATGACAGCAGCCAAAGCGCCTCCTATATGTAGTTTCAGTTGCCTTATTTTGAACCTGGTAAATTCCACTGGTGTGAAGCGTGAGAATATCCGATACGGGAAAATATCCGCCAGCGCTGATAGTGGTTCGCGTAGCAATATTCCAGTTCCCGCCTTTAAAACTTTCCCGTGGCCTGTTGATATGATACATGGAAGCGCCAACATAAAAATTATTACTGGAATTTGTAGAGCCGGTATAAAGCAATCCTGCATTCAGGTCCAAATAATTAATATTTAGATTCTGTGTGCTGAAAATATCCTGTGTAACACCTGTAAAGCCAAACGGCGTAAGCTGGTCCTCAAAATAAAGCTTGCTGTTATCAAGGCGTTTCTGGCCATAGGTTCCCTGGAAACCTATCCCCAGTTGCTGAAAGCCATCTTCATCCAAGGCCTTATGGTAAGAGGTTGATAAGCCGAGATAATTATTAGTAAGAATACCTCCACCCGCTTTATCAGTAAGCGCTAAAATGCCTAAACCCCAGGTATCATTTTCGGGGATTTTATTTTTGAAAATATCAAAATCGACACTTAAAGTTGAAGTCGTATATACATTATTGAATGCAGGCCATTGATTTCGGTAATTGCCTGCAACACGAACTGTTCCATCAAATTTGCCTGTGAAAGCCGGATTTAACGTAAGCGGTGAAGCGAAAAATTGTGAGAAATGCGGATCCTGTGCATTCGTGTAAAAAGCTACACTAAGAAGGATGGCAAAAAGTACAGGTCTTTTTTTCATTTCAGCAATAGTTCTGATGTTTAAAGATAGGTGTATAATTTGTATTTCTATTAAACTATATGGTTTATAAAGCAGTTTTTTTCGCAATGCTTCACAAAAATATTCAAAATAATTGTTTTGCTTAGATGTTTGCTACATCTGCACTTTTACGCCATAGGCCAGATCACCTGCATCTCCAAGGCCGGGAACAATATAGCCTTTGCCGTTAGTTCATCATCAATGTCCCCGCACCATATCGTCGCTTTTGGCTCGGCACGCAAGACATATTCAATTCCTACAGTACATGCGAGTGCACAGACAATATGAATTTCGGATGGGTTGCCTTCTTCACGGATAAACTGCATCGTTTTCACCAAAGATGAACCTGTTGCCAGCATCGGATCAGAAATTATTACTACCCTGTTTTCCATTTCAGGACAGCTAATATAATCAAGGCTGATCTCAAAACTTCCGTCAGGATTGTGTTTGCGGTAAGCACTGATAAAAGCATTATCAGCTTTGTCAAAATAATTAAGTAAGCCATTATGCATTGCCAAGCCTGCTCTCAAAATCGTGGCGAGTACGGGCTGACTTTTTAATATTTTACAGACAGATGTACCCAACGGAGTCGTCACTTCTTTTTCAATCCATGAGAGCCTTTTACTGATCTCATAAGCACTTACCTCTCCTATTTTTTCAAGGTTCCTGCGGAATCTCATCCGGTCTTCCTGTGTGTTAATATCTCTTAATTCACTTAGCCAGTTATTCACCAGCGAATGCTCATTGCTAAGATTAATTACCATTATTCACATTTTAAAATTGACGGCAAAACCCTGATCCAATACTTAAGTTATAAATTTGGACAAAGCTAATTCCGTTATCTATCGGAACCAAAAATTTTAAAAAGGAGAAATTAAACTCTCACAAATGATTTATAAGGCAATTGGGTTTATGAGCGGCAGCTCCCTTGATGGGCTGGATATTGTTTTTACAGAATTGCAGGAACATGCGGGCAAATGGAATTACGAAATCCTGGAAGCTACTTGTATCTCATACGAAAAATTATGGAAAGAAAAATTGAAGAATGCGAACAAGCTAAATGCAAAAGATTACTTCCTGTTGCATGTCGAATATGGAAAATACATTGGTAACCGGATCAATGAGTTTATAGCTGAAAAAAAAATGGAACACCAGGTTAATTTAGTGTGCTCCCATGGACATACTACCTTTCATTTGCCCGAAAAAAACATGACACACCAGTTAGGCGAAGGCGCTGCAATTGCTGCCGCAACGAGGTTGCCCGTGATAAGCGATCTCCGGGCAATGGATGTTGCTTTAGGCGGCCAGGGCGCGCCTATAGTGCCTTTAGGAGAAAAACTTTTATTTGATCAATATCATTATTTTTTAAATATTGGCGGTATTGCAAATATTTCAGCAAATAAGAAGAATGAAATAATTGCCTTTGACGTATGTGCTGCTAACCGCATCCTGAATATGCTTGCCAATGAAAAAGAAATGGAATATGATGATAAAGGCCACCTGGCATCACGGGGACGTGTAAACGAAGAATTGCTTGAAAAACTAAATGCCTTTTCTTATTACAAAATTCCCTATCCGAAATCCTTATCTAACAATTTTGGTATAGAGATAGTATATCCCGTATTAAAGTCGATCGGTTTAAGTATCGAAGACATTTTACGAACCTACACAGAACATATTTCCACACAAATAAAAAATGCTTTATACCCGTTTAAAGAAGAAAATGTTCAAAAGGTCTTTATAACAGGCGGAGGCGTTTTTAACAGCTTTCTTATAGAAAGGCTTGAAAAAAATCTTACCGAAATAAACTTCCAAGTTTTCATTCCTGACGACAAAGTTGTTAATTACAAAGAAGCGCTTATTATGGCATTGCTCGGTGTTTTACGATGGCGTGAACAGTATACAGTCCTTCCGTCGGTTACCGGTGCAAGCAGAAGTAGCATCGGAGGCGCTTTGTGGTTAGGAAACGAGGCCTGAAATGTTGAATATAGATTTTGCTTCTTAAAATCTATAAGCTTTATTTAACACGCTATTTTCAATACCTTCATTTTATTGTCTAAATTTTATTCTATGAAAGTAGCAACAGTATTATTTTTTACATTCTCTATAATTTTTATTTCATGCAGCAGTGATTCGAAAAAATCAGAAACAGAAAAAGAAAGCTATGAGAAAACAAAAGAAAGCATGAAAGCAAAGGAAGAAAAAAGACCTTCTGATTTTTTATTTGTAGCAGGTCATGATAAAAAGAATTTACTTGGTCAAACCGTTATAAACGGAACCTTAGTAAATAAAGCATCTGTTGCAATATTTAAAGACATTGACCTAAAATTATCATTTTATAGTAAGACTAATGCGCTGCTGGAAACCGATAAAGAAACTATTTTTGAAGTACTACATCCGGGAGAATCTAAAGATTTTAAAACAAAATATTTTGCCCCAAAGGAACTGACAGTGTTGCATTAGATGTGCTGGGAGCAAAGGTTGTGGAACAACAATAGTATGCCGGTGAAAACGGCTTTACATTCCTGCGGAACTGAATTTACTGACCCTAACTGATGGACAATTTAAAATCAAAAAAGAGCAAGATTTCTCCTGCTCCTTTTAGTAATTGTATTATTTCACCCGAAATTATTCTTCCTCATCAAAAGCCATCGCTTCTTTAGCTGTCATTAGCAATTCATATTCTTCTTTGCTACCAACAATCATATTTTCAAATTCCCTCAATCCTGTACCGGCAGGTATTGGATGACCTGTAATAACATTTTCTTTCAGGCCGAGCATTGTATCTGTCTTGCCTTGAATTGCTGCAGATGACAATACCTTAGTTGTTTCCTGGAACGAAGCGGCAGATATCCAGCTTTGGGTTCCTAAAGAAGCTTTCGTGATACCTAATAGCAATGGTGATGAAGTGGCAGGATGTGCATCGCGGATATTCAACTGTCTTTTTATCTGCACGGCGAAGAACAGAATTTTCTTCTCTTACTTCACGAAGAGTCACAATTTTACCTGCGCGCATTTTAGTGCTGTCTCCGGAATCAGTAACCACTTTTTTATCAAAGATCCAGTCATTTTCAGTATTAAAATCATACCTGTCTTCAGTATCGCCTTCCAGGAATTTGGTATCACCTGCATCTTCAATAGTAACCTTGCGCATCATTTGGCGAACAATAACTTCAATATGCTTGTCATTAATCTTTACACCCTGCAAACGATACACTTCCTGAATTTCATTAACGACATATTCCTGGACTGCAAAAGGTCCCTTTATTGAAAGAATATCTGCCGGCGCAATTTGTCCATCGGACAAAGCGATACCTGCTTTTATAAAATCGCCATCCTGTGCAAGAATCTGTCTTGTTAGCGGGACGAGATATTTTTTCACCACACCATCTTTAGCCTCTACAATTATTTCCCTGTTACCCCGCTTGATATTGCCAAAAGAAACGACACCGTCTATCTCAGAAACAACTGCAGGATTGCCGGGATTTCTTGCTTCAAACAACTCTGTTACTCGAGGTAAACCTCCGGTAATATCTCTTAATTTTCCTAAAACCCTTGGTATTTTTACAACCACCTGGCCTGCTTTGACTTCTTCACCTTCATCCATTATAATATGAGAGCCTACAGGCAGGTTATATGATTTTGATTTCCTTACCGCCATCTACCATCAATGATGGAATTCTTGCTTTATCTTTTGTTTCGATTACCACTTTTTCACGGTGCCCTGTTTGTTCATCAGCTTCTTCACGGTAAGTGATACCCTCTACGATATTTTCAAATTGTAATGTTACCATCAATTTCAGAAACAATTACATTGTTGAACGGATCCCAGGTGCAGATCACTTCGCCTTTTGTAACTTTTTGACCATCTTTTACATTTAATGTGGCACCATAAGGAACATTATTAGTAATCAATAAGCGGTCATTTTTTACATCCATAATTCTTACTTCACCAGTACGGCCTATTACTACTTTTGTTTTTTCGCCTGCATTATCTAACGGCATCTACTGTACGCAATCCATCAAACTGGATCGTACCATCAAATTTTGCAGCCAAAGTAGATTCTACAGAAGCCGAACCAGCTACACCACCCACGTGGAAAGTACGTAGAGTAAGCTGGGTACCAGGCTCACCAATTGACTGGGCAGCAATAATACCAACTGCATCTCCTTTTTGAGCAGTATAACCAGATGCAAGATTTTTACCATAGCACTTCACGCAAACCCCACGACGACTTTCGCAAGTAAGAACTGAACGTATCTCAACATTTTCAATCCCTGCTTCATCTATCGCATGGGCAATATCTTCTGTGATATTACCACCTGCGTTCACGATCAATTGCTCGGTCAAAGGATTGTACACATTATGCAATGAAGTTCTTCCTAAAATTCTGTCATATAAAGGCTCAATAATATCCTCATTATCTTTCAATGCCGTTGTAGCAATACCTCTTAGTGTGCCACAATCTTCTTCATTGATTACAACATCCTGCGCTACGTCCACGAGCCTTCTTGTTAAGTAACCTGCATCTGCAGTTTTCAAAGCCGTATCTGCCAAACCCTTACGGGCACCGTGTGTAGAAATAAAATATTCCAACACATTCAAACCATCTTTAAAATTAGACAGAATGGGATTTTCAATAATCTCACTTCCGGTGCTTCCGGATTTACGCGGCTTTGCCATTAAACCCCTGATACCAGCCAACTGCTTAATTTGTTGCTTAGAACCTCTTGCTCCGGAATCAAGCATCATATAAACAGAATTGAATCCTTGTTTATCTGCGGCTAATTCACGAATAAGCGTTTCCGTTAGTCTTGTATCTACCCTGCTCCAGATATCAATGATACCATTGTATCGCTCATTGTTGGTAATAAACCCATGCATTATAATTATCCCACACCTCATCTACTTCACCTGTTGCATTATCAATCATTTCCTGTTTGGTGTCGGGAATAATAAGATCATTAATATTAAAGGATAATCCACCCCTGAATGCCATGCGGAATCCTAATTGTTTTATATCATCCAAAAATTTGGCTGTTGCAGGAATATTGGTCCATTTTATAATGTCCCCAATAATTTCACGCAAAGCTTTTTTTGTGAGCAGCGCATTTATATATCCTGCGCCTTTTGGCACGTGTTGATTAAAAATAACCCGTCCAACGGTAGTATCAATTAATTTATTTTTAAAAGTTCCATCATCATTGCGAACGTCAACCTTTACCTTAATACCCGCATGTAAATCTATTTGTTGCTCGTTATAAGCAATAATCACCTCTTCGGGAGAATAAAAAGATTTACCCTCACCTCTTACGATCTGGTCAGCAGTAGATTTTTTCCCTTTAGTAATATAATAAAGGCCAAGAACCATATCCTGTGAGGGAAGTGTAATTGGTGTACCATTCTGCGGATTTAAGATATTGTGAGATGACAACATCAGCATTTGAGCTTCTAATACTGCTGCGCTGCTAAACGGAACGTGAACTGCCATCTGATCACCATCGAAATCCGCATTAAAAGCCGTAGTAACCAAAGGATGCAATTGTATTGCTTTACCTTCAATCAGCTTTGGCTGAAAAGCCTGTATAGATAAGCGGTGTAATGTCGGAGCCCTGTTCAACATGACAGGATGCCCTTTCAATATGTTTTCAAGAATATCCCAGATGATAGCTTCTTTTTTATCAACAAGCTTCCGGGCACTTTTTACCGTTTTTACAACTCCTCTTTCAATTAATTTACGAATAATAAATGGCTTAAATAGTTCTGCAGCCATGTCTTTTGGCAAACCACATTCATGCATTTTCAATTCAGGTCCTACCACGATTACAGAACGACCTGAATAGTCAACACGTTTACCCAAAAGGTTTTGACGGAAACGTCCCTGTTTACCTTTCAACACATCGCTCAACGATTTCAAGGCGCGGCCGCCTTCTGCTTTAACAGCATTTGATTTACGACTGTTATCAAAAAGGAATCAATTGCTTCCTGCAACATTCTTTTTTCATTACGAAGAATTACCTCAGGAGCTTTAATTTCTAATAACCTTTTTAAACGATTATTACGAATAATAACGCGACGATATAGATCATTTAAATCAGAAGATGCAAATCGGCCTCCATCTAACGGTACCAATGGACGAAGTTCCGGCGGAATGACAGGAATATACTGCATTACCATCCATTCAGGCCTGTTATTAATTCTTGTATTCGCATCCCGGAAACTCTCAACCACGGTTAGACGCTTTAATGCATCCGCCTTACGTTGCTGCGAAGTTTCATTAGCAGCAGCGTTACGAAGATCGAAAGATAACTGGTCGAGATCAATTCTTTGCAACATATCATGCACTGCTTCTGCGCCCATCTTTGCAATAAACTTATCAGGATCTTCATCCGGCAAATGTTGATTATCTTTTGGAAGTGTATCCAAAATATCCAGGTATTCTTCTTCAGTTAAAAGATCTCCATAATTCTGCCCTTTATCTGTACGGATGCCGGATTGTATTACGACAAATCTTTCGTAGTAAACAATAGTCTCCAATTTCTTAGAACTCATTCCAAGAAGATAACCAATTTTATTTGGCAGTGATTTGAAATACCATATATGCACTACAGGAACCACCAGTTTAATGTGTCCCATTCTTTCACGTCGAACTTTCTTCTCAGTAACCTCCACACCGCAGCGATCACACACGATCCCTTTATAACGGATGCGCTTATACTTTCCGCAGGCACATTCATAATCCTTAACGGGCCCGAAAATTCTTTCGCAAAACAAGCCATCCCGCTCAGGTTTATAAGTGCGGTAATTGATTGTTTCAGGCTTTAAAACTTCGCCATAGCTTCTTTCCAAAATTGAATCGGGAGAAGTAAGGCCAATTGTAATTTGAGAAAACGTTGGACGTGGACGATTTTCTTTTCTTATCATATTATTTTAAAATTTATCCTAAACCACGATGACGATTTAAGATTTCTTGTTTTAATTTATTTGTCCTCAAAAAAAATGCTTTTGAAAGGATTACTCAAATTGCAAATCCAATCCAAGGCCTCTTAATTCATGCACCAAAACATTAAATGATTCGGGAACACCGGACGTGGAATATTATCACCTTTAACAATCGCTTCATATGTTTTAGCTCTTCCGATAATATCATCAGATTTCAACGTCAGCAGTTCCTGCAAAATATTAGACGCTCCATATGCTTCAAGAGCCCAAACTTCCATTTCACCAAAACGCTGACCACCGAATTGTGCTTTACCACCCAAAGGTTGCTGCGTAATCAAACTATACGGCCCGATAGAACGTGCATGCATTTTATCATCAACCATGTGATGCAACTTAATGATGTAGATAATACCAACTGTTGCCTTTTGGTCAAAGCGGTCACCGGTTTCGCCATCATATAAATAAGTGTGACCAAAAGTTGGAAGGTTTGCCTTTTCGATCTGCTCGGCAATCTCTGCAACCGAGGCGCCATCAAAAATCGGGGTTGCATATCTCTTGTCTAATTTCTCTCCGGCCCAGCCAAGAACCGTTTCATATATCTGTCCAAGGTTCATACGACTTGGTACGCCCAATGGATTTAAAACAATATCAACGGGAGTTCCATCTTCAAGGAAAGGCATATCTTCCTGCCGAACAATTTTGGCAACAATACCTTTATTACCATGACGACCGGCCATCTTATCGCCCACTTTTAATTTCCGCTTAACAGCGAGATAAACCTTGGCAAGTTTTAATACGCCGGCAGGTAATTCATCGCCAATGGAAATATTAAATTTCTCTCTTTTATATCTACCCAATTCTTCATTGTACTTAATATTGTAATTATGCAATAAAGTATTGATGTAATCATCAGTTTTTGCATCACTGGTCCATCCCAAGGGATTTACATTCTGATAATCGATATTGGCAAGATTTTTTGGCGTGAACTTCGCATTTTTTCCTATGAGCGTTTCACCAAAATTATTACTTACTCCTGCGGAATTTTTATCTTTTAAAAGAACCAATAATTTACTTATAAGTAATTCCAACTGATCGGCTTCATTCTTTTCATGCGTTTTATCAATCTTTTCTAAAGAAGCCTTTTCCTTTACTTTACCATTCTTATCCTTCTTTGCACGCTGAAATAATTTTTTGTCAATTACCACGCCTTCTGTACCACTTGGCGCTTTCAGGGAAGCATCTTTTGCATCTCCTGCTTTATCACCAAATATTGCGCGCAATAATTTTTCTTCAGGCGTGGGATCACTTTCTCCTTTCGGAGTTATTTTACCTATAAGAATATCGCCTTCTTTTACTTGTGCACCTATTCTGATTACACCATGCTGATCCAAATCTTTTGTTGCTTCTTCACTAACATTCGGGATATCAGGGGTTAATTCCTCTTCACCGAGCTTAGTGTCTCTCACTTCCAATTCAAACTCATCAATGTGTATGGAAGTAAATAAATCTTCTTTCACAACTTTTTCGCTTATAACGATTGCATCTTCAAAGTTGTAACCTTTCCATGGCATAAAAGCCACTTTCAAATTACGTCCAAGAGCTAATTCACCATCTTTGGTCGCATAACCTTCTGTTAAAAAATCTCCTGATTTAACAGTTTGTCCTTTCTTCACAGCGGGCCTAAGGTTAATACAAGTACTTTGATTTGTTTTTATAAATTTAGTGAGCTTGTAAATGATCAGGTCTTCCTCAAAACTTACTAATTTTTGAGATTGATTCCTGTTATATCGTACATGAATCTCGTTTGCATCAACATATTCAATTACGCCATCGCCGTCTGCATGGATCTGGATCCTTGCATCTCTCGCGGCTTTGCCTTCCAGGCCAGTTCCAACAATGGGAACCTGCGGAAGAATAAGTGGCACAGCCTGGCGTTGCATGTTTGATCCCATCAATGCGCGGTTGGCATCATCATGCTCAAGGAAAGGAATTAATGAAGCGCTCAAACCAACGATCTGGTTGGGAGCAACATCCATATATTCCACCTCACCTTTATCAAGAATAGGAAAATCACCGGTTTCGCGGGATTTTACTTTATCAAAAATGAAATTTGATTTTTCGTCGAGCGGTGCATTTGCCTGTGCAATCTTTGCGGTATCTTCTTCTTCGGCACTCAGGAAATATACTTTTTTCATATCCACTTGCCCATCATGCACTTTACGATAAGGTGTTTCAATGAAACCCATTTCATTAATTTTTGCATGAACGCAAAGGGTAGATATCAAACCGATATTGGGTCCTTCCGGAGTTTCAATAGTACAAAGACGGCCATAATGTGAATAGTGAACATCGCGTACCTCAAATCCTGCACGCTCCCTGCTTAAACCACCGGGCCCGAGTGCAGAAATACGACGCTTATGTGTTATTTCACTTAATGGATTTGTCTGATCAAGAAATTGTGATAACTGAGAGGTTCCAAAAAATGAATTGATGACAGAAGATAAAGTTCTGGCATTAATCAAATCAACCGGGGTAAATACTTCGTTATCTCTTACATTCATTCTTTCACGAATGGTACGTGCCATACGGGCAAGACCAACCCCAAACTGAGCATACAACTGTTCACCCACGGTGCGTACACGACGATTGCTCAAATGATCAATATCATCAATTTCACTTTTTGCATTGGTAAGTAAAACGAGATATTTTATAATAGCAATAATGTCTTCTTTGGTTAATACCTTTTTATCAATTGGATAATTTAAACCCAGCTTGCGGTTTATTTTATAACGACCAACTTCACCAAGATCATAACGCTTATCACTGAAGAATAATTTATCAATAATGCCACGGGCTGTCTCGTCATCCGGAGCATCTGCTCCCCGCAACTGGCGATAAATGTGCTGAACCGCTTCAATTTCGCTGTTGGAAGTATCCTTATTTAAGGTATTGTAAATAATCGCATAATCTCCACTTACTTCTTCCCGCTGAATGAAAACACTTTTGGCATCCAGCTCAAGGATCATCGCAATATTATCTTCATCAAGAATCGTATCTCTTTCAAGAACGATTTCATTTCTTTCAAGACTTACTACTTCACCGGTATCTTCATCTACAAAATCTTCAACCCAGGTGCGCAGCACTCTCGCAGCGAGACGCTTTCCAATATTAGAATGAAGTGTTTTTTTATCAGCTTTTACTTCTTCCGCCATGCCAAAAAGTTCAAGTATGTCTTTATCTGTTTCGTAACCGATAGAACGCAATAAAGTTGTTACAGGGAACTTTTTCTTACGGTCAATATATGCATACATCACGTTATTGATATCCGTAGCAAATTCCATCCAGGCTCCTTTAAAAGGAATAACCCTTGCAGAATAAATTTTAGTTCCATTTGGATGAACAGACTGGCCAAAAAATACGCCGGGAGACCGATGTAGCTGGCTAACCACTACTCTTTCAGCACCGTTAATTACAAAAGTGCCCCGTGGCGTCATGTAAGGAATGTTACCAAGAAACACATCCTGAACGATGGTCTGAAAATCCACATGCTCTTCATCATTACAGCTAAGGCGAAGCTTGGCTTTAAGAGGAACAGCATAAGTAAGGCCCCTCTCAATACATTCTTCAATGGTATATCTCGGCGGATCTACAAAATAGTCAAGAAATTCCAGCATGAAAATGTTACGGGTATCCGTAATTGGAAAATTTTCCTTAAACACACGAAACAAACCCTCAACATTACGTTTATCGGGAGTAGTTTCGAACTGGAAAAAATCTTTAAAAGATTGTATCTGTATCCCTAATAAATCGGGAGTTTCCGCCAAGTGTTCAATTTTTCCAAAACTGATTCTTTGTGCGGGAGCAACTTTAGTTGAAGCCATATTTTAGTTAAAATATTTTAAAGTGAGAGCCCTTTAAGAGGGTAATTACAGGTATTTTTGCACTTACCCGAAAATAAAGGAGTGCAAAAGTAAGCATAATTATCCAAATATTTAAAAAGTAACACTTTCTTCAAACTAATTTTAAAGAAACTTTACATTAAATATATTAATAAATACGCCTTAAAGCAAATAAAGGCCGAAGTATTTCCCCGGCCCTAAAAATTTAATATATAAAACTTATTGTATTTCCACATCAGCGCCTGCTTCTGTAAGCTTATTCTTAATTTCTTCTGAAGTAGCTTTATCAACACCTTCCTTAATTGCTTTTGGAGCGCCGTCAACAAGGTCTTTAGCTTCTTTTAAACCAAGGCCTGTAAGCTCTTTCACGATCTTTACAATGCCAAGTTTATTTGCTCCGGGGGCTTTAAGAATAACATTGAATGATGTTTTTTCTTCTACCGCTGGTGCTCCGGCACCTGCGTCTGCACTCGCTACAACCGCTGCTGCAGCCGGTTCGATACCATATTCTGATTTTAAAAATTCAGCTAATTCCTGAACTTCTTTTACTGTTAAGCCTACTAAATTTTCGGCTAATGCTTTTACGTCTGCCATGATTTTTGATTTAATTTTTTCCGCCTTCTTTTCACGTTTGCGACTCCGGCGGAGGGTTTTTAAAAAAATTTTATGTTTATTATTCATTTTATTAATACCTATGCCAGGTTATCAATTAATTATCCTATTTGAGTTATTTAATATTAAGCTTCCGGCTTTGCTTCAGCCCCTTACCATCTGATTCGTTTCTTCCTGTTTGCTAGCTATCCGCTGGATCACTCACAGGTTGCCTGCATTCATTCGCAGGTGCAGCTTCTGCTTTAGTTTCTGAACGGAGGCGGTTCTGCTTTTGCTTCAACTACTTCTGGTGCTTTAGTTTCAGGAGCTGTTCTCTTCAGACCTGTTTTGCAATGCGCCGATTACTCGTTGAATTGGCGACATTAACAATCCAATTACTTCTCCTATTAATTCATTTTTGGTTTTAATTTTTGTAAGGCTTGTCAATTGATTGTCACCAACAAAAATATCACCATTTAAAAAAGCAGCTTTCAATACAGGTTTTTCACCGTTAAGTGATTTTCTGAAACTGCTGATGATAAGAGCGGGTTCTTTTGGGCTTTCGCTAAACATTAAGGCTGTTACCTGGTGCAACGAATCGTAAACACCTGAATACTTATCATTATCAAGGCTTTCCAATGCTTTTTTGATAAGCGTATTTTTTGCCACTTTCATTTCCACCTGTTTGTCAAAACAATGACGGCGAAGATTATTCATCTGCGCTACACTAAGATTTTCAGTATCTGTAATATAAAAATTAGAATATTGAGAAAATTTACTTTTCAACGTTTCAATAACTTCCTGCTTTTGTTCTTTATTCATACAATGTGTTTTGTTGCCTCGAATTGCATTGACAATCCGAGCAAATAAATTTTATTAATTCTGAACTGATTTTGCATCAATTGTAATTCCCGGGCTCATAGTACTTGCCATACTAAGGCCTTTTAAATAAATCCCTTTTGAAGTTGATGGTTTTAATTTAATGATTGCATTTATCAATTCCTGGCTGTTGGCTTCAATTTTATCAGGAGAAAAACTTACTCTTCCGATAGATGCATGAACAATACCAACTTTATCAACTTTAAAGGCAATTTTACCACCTTTTACATCATTAATAGCTGCTACAACATCGTTGGTAACTGTCCCGGTTTTAGGATTCGGCATCAGGTTTCTTGGACCCAATACTTTACCCAATCTTCCTATTTTAGGCATTACAGAAGGAGTAGCGATTATTACGTCAACATCCGTCCATCCGCCTTCGATCTTCGTAATAAATTCATCAAGACCAACAAAATCAGCGCCGGCGTCTTTTGCAGCCTGCTCTTTATCAGGAGTACAAAGTACTAGTACCTTTTTGGTTTTACCAGTTCCGTGAGGAAGAGAAACAGTGCCTCTTACAGCCTGGTCTGCTTTTTTAGGATCAACTCCTAAACGGATATGAAGATCAACCGAACTATCAAATTTTGTTGTATTGATATCTTTTATAAGTGATGAAGCTTCTTTAAGCGAATAGCTTTTATTTTGATCAACTTTAGCGTTGGCTTCTTTTCTTTTTTTAGTAATCATTTTTTCAAAAGTTTATCCCGATTCCCAATGGTTATCGGGACATGACTATTATCAATTAATTTTTTTGCCATGGAGCAGTTCCATCTACGGTTAATACCCATACTGCGGGCTGTACCTGCTACCATTTTCATAGCGCTGTCAAGAGTAAAAGCATTCAGGTCGGTCATTTTATCTTTTGCAATTTCTTCAACCTGTGCCCATGAAACTTTACCAACTTTATTACGTTGGGCTCTTTACTTCCTGCTTTGAATTTTAGCAGCATCCTTTAATTGAACAGCAGCGGGAGGAGTTTTAATGATAAAATCAAAAGATTTATCGCCATAAACTGTAATGAGAACGGGAAGAACTTTTCCCTTGTTTATCCTGGGTTCTTGCATTGAACTGCTTGCAGAACTCCATGATGTTGATACCTTTTGAACCGAGCGCAGGGCCTATTGGCGGTGCCGGATTAGCCTGTCCTCCTTTGCATTGGAGCTTGACATAGGCTGTTATTTCTTTTGCCATTTTTTATTTTTTGGTGTTAACGTTCTTCGACAAGCTCAGAACTCCCATTTAATAATTTCTACTAAAGAACTTTTTTGGGAGGGCAAAAGTAGGGGAAAAAATTTAAATTAAGAATAAATATACGCAATGTTTTTCTTACAAGTTTATCTTGTATTAACTGTATGCGTATTTCTGAAATACAATTATACAATGCCTTAAAAGCAAAGCTGGCGATAACGAAGCTCAGCAATTAGTTGATTTTGTAAATTCTGAATTTACTGCTGAATTTAATAACCGCAAAGATACTTTTCTTAACAAAGAAGATAAAATAGATATAATGCGTTCTATTTATATCGTTGGCATTGTTCAATTTTTAGCAATTATAGGCTCTGTATTAGCGGTATTAAATTTTATGCTAAAAAATAAATTCTGTTGCTTTAATCTTCTTTTTTGTTCGACGGCAATTACCAATTTTATTTCACCATAAGAAATATTTTCAGGCAAATTATCTTTTAAGATTTTATGGCTTTCTATTCCGTGTGATTTTATAGCAGCTTTAATGAGAAGCTGTTTTTCCAAAGGCACCAATTTATTTATGTCAATATCGCCATTGCCTACAAACCAGGACAGATGGCCTTGGATAGTAACGATTGCCATATTTCTTTCTTTAGCAATTTCATGCAACAGTTTTCCCTTCTTTAAATAAATTATACGAAATGGTTTTTGTATCTGTTTTTACTTCATCACTTTTCTCTTTCCGTTACTTTTTTAGCGTTTAGCCTGCTTGTGCAGCCATATTGGTTTCAACATTATTTGATAAGCAATAATCCTGAACTAACTGCAAAATATCATCGCCATATTTATCAACTTTAGCTTTACCAAACCCGCTTATTTGCAGCAAATCTTTTTTATTCATTGGCAGATAAGTTGCTATTTCTGTTAACGTAGCCCTGTTGGCAACCATGTAAATCGGCATATTTGTTTTATCGCAAATATTGTCCCTCCATAGTTTAAGAGAATCATATAAATCAATATTTGCAATATCAGTAAGTGCTTGCTTTTTACCACTTGCATAAATAGATAAATTAAATTTTGGCTGAGAAAATTTTAATTTATGCTGAAGAAAAGATGTGACGGAAAAATCATTTTTACAGTATTGCAAATAATAATTTGCCGTATAAATCCCAAGAATTAATTGATTTAAATAGTCATTAATCACGGTTGCAGTTTCCTTTGATTCGGTTATAACGGGATGGTTTTGTGATGATCTGCTGATAATCTGAAAACTTTACTTCAAAATGATTTGCAGCGGCATTAATTCTCTTTTTCAAGCTTACATTTTTTTCAATTACCGGTTCCTCTTTCATTAATTCTGAAACCTGCCTTATAAATTTTAAACCAACTTTTTTGTCTTCTGAAAAATTATCCTTTAAACTTTGCATCCAGCCGATGCCTTCATTATTTAATTGATTTTTATGTTCATTAATGTGATAAGATAAAGCATTGATAAAAATTTCTACTTCATTAAAAGAGAAAATATCTTCCAATAATTGTTGCGTGAAAATTTGTCTTGCACCATCAAATCGTTCGGCCAATGAACCTTTATGAGTAAGTGTTTGCTGACCTTTGATTACATTTTCATTGCTATAAATCGCTGCAGAAGGAATTTTCGAAAGAAGTACAATGCCTTCGAGACTTGTACAACGGCTTAATGCCACATATACCTGGCCGCTGCTGAACGCCGCTCCCGCATCTATCATCACCTTTTCAAATGTAAGTCCCTGGCTTTTATGGATCGTAATGGCCCACGCAAGCCCCAAAGGAAACTGGGTAAAAGTTCCCAGCGTTTCCTGGCGAGGCCTTCCATCATTTCTATCTAATACATAGCGTGTATTTTCCCAAATTTCCGGCGACACATGAATGTTTATGCCATCACACGCTACGATTATCTCGTCGTTTTTTAAAGATTTTATTACTCCTATTTTCCCGTTAAAGTATCTTTTTTGAATGACATCATTTTTTAAAAACATCACCTGTGCGCCCTCTTTTAAAACCAGGGAGCCTTCGGCCGGATAACTATTTTCGGGGAAATCGCCCTCTATTATTGCTTCATATTTATAAGACGGCGTCGATAACTTCTGCAGTTCGCGGGCATTGATTTGGTCAGCCTGGTTATTGTGGGAAGTAAGTGTAATAAATTTTTCTTCCAGCGCAGGGCGAAACGATGGGTTATAACGAAGATGCAGATCTTCGAAATCGTCTGCGTTTAAATTATTGTTGCGGACTTTATTTAAAAGTGTTACAAAAGAACCTTCTTTTTGCCTGTAAATTTTATTGAGTTCGATTAGCAAAGGCATTTGTTCTTTGATAACAATGCTATCAAAAAAGAAAGGCGAAGCATAATACTCCTGCAAAATTTCCCATTCCTGGCGCTGGGCCACCGGGGGCAACTGAAATAAATCGCCGATACATAACAACTGAACGCCGCCAAAAGGAATATCATGTTTTCTTCTTACAGATTTTAAAATAGAATCGATCGCATCCATCGTATCACATCTTACCATACTTATTTCATCAATCACCAATAGTTCCATCTTTCTAAGTAATTGCTGGCGCTGCTTATTAAAACGGATCTTCGCAAGCAGTTCATCTTTATTACTTTTTGTTGGCAGAAAAGGATGAAATGGCAACTGAAATAAGCTATGTAAGGTAACACCACCAGCATTTATTGCAGCAACGCCAGTGGGCGCAGCTACCACAATATTTTTTGAACAATTTTCTTTTAAATATTTTAAGAAAGTTGTTTTGCCCGTGCCTGCTTTTCCGGTAAGAAAAATATTCTCGCTTGTCTCAGTTACAAACCTGTAGGCAAGATCAAATACTTCATTACGCTCTATTGAATTAATATTTTGCATTTTGTTATTTTGGTGAATACCGGAATTGAAAGCCAAAAATTGTTTCTTTCATTTAAATGAAAATATGCAATTCGTGGCAAATACAAAACTCATGCAGAAGGTCTGCTTCCTAACAATAGCAACTCATTTACCTGTATCTCAGTAAAATATTTTTTACTGCCATTTTTATCAATATAATTTCCATGTATAAGTTTTCCTTCAATGGCCACTTCAGTTCCTTTCGCCAGGTATTTTTCAGCAACCGCTGCAACTTTACCCCATGCAATTAAATTGTGCCATTGCGTTTCCGTTACCCTCTCGCCCTTTGCATTGCGATAGCTTTCGCTGGTGGCAATTGAAAAGCGTGCTAATTTTTTGCCATTTTCTGTGTTACGAACTTCAGGTGCATTGCCTAAATTTCCGATCAGTTGAACTTTGTTTTTTAAAGCATTCATAATTTTAAGTTTTGTGCTCACCCTTTTTAGATGAACTTTTTTAAAAGATTTTTATTTCAGTTGACAATTCAAATTTGTTTTGTTTCATCAACACCACAAAGATGTGAACAGGGCAAACCGCTAGTCGTATTTTAATTGGTTATAGTTGGATATAACCGTTTGTAAACGCTTGTATAAATAAATTTATTAACGTATCTTTTGCCGCAAAACCAATACTACCAGGTATGACAGCCCAACCCAAAATTAAACACTGCCTCAATTGTGATAAGCCCGTAAAAGGCCGCACAGATAAAAAATTTTGTGATGATTATTGCAGCAACAATTATAATAATCAATTAAAATCGAATACGATTAACTTGGTGAGAAACATCAATAATGCTTTGGGGAAAAACAGGCGGATCCTGGAAGATTTCTTTTGTAATGGTGAAGAAATGGTTAAAACCACGAAAGAAAAATTATTACAAAAAGGATTTCAGTTTAAATATTTCACTAATACTCTTATTAATAAGAAAGGCAATATATATTACTTCGTTTATAACCTGGGATATCTTCCTTTAGAAAATGACTGGTATTTAATAGTAAAGCGAAAAGAAGATAACGGCACGCTCTTTAAATCGCAACGATAATATTTGAAGTAGGATTAGGAATCGATTTTTTAGCTGATTTAGAACTGAATTGTATAAATAACATCGTTACATAGATCAGTAGGAAAAGAAGCAATATGGCTATAAATTTTAGTGGATTTAATTTCAGCCATTTAATCATTTTTGATACAAGGCTTCTCTTCTTTGAATGCCTTTTATGCTTTCTCGTTCGCCCCGGATTTGAATGGGTAATATATATTTTTCGGGATGGCGTATTCAAATATTTTTAAATTCTCTAAAATTTGATTAAAAAAACCCATTTCAGAATGAAACGGGTTTAAATTAATTTTTCGTAACAATTTTATTATGAAATTTTTTCTACCTGCATATAACTTAATTCAACCGGAGTAGCCCGGCCAAATATTTTTACCTGCACTTTCAGCTTTTTCTTTTCATCCGTTACTTCTTCAATTACACCATTGAAATCATTGAAGGGCCCATCAATAATTTTAATCGTTTCACCAACGATAAATGGCTCACTCATCGTCATACCGCCGGCATCGGCCATTTCATCCACTTTACCAAGCATCTTATTTACTTCCGCTTTTCTAAGGCTAATAATATTTCCTTTTGAGCCTTTTCCGTCGGTTAAAAAATGCATCACGTTGCTGATGTTGCTTAAGATGCTGCACAATTTCATCGCTCAGTTTTCCTCAACTACTTCTATCATTACATAGCCGGGATAAAAATTTCTTTCTCTCATTACCTTTTTTCCATTTTGCACTTTATACACTTTTTCAACCGGTAAAAAAACCTGCAGGATTAACTTATCCCAGCCATTGTCGAATAATGTCTTTATCAAGATATTCTTTTACTTTTCTTTCTTTACCGCTTACAACCCTTAGAACATACCACTTGGTTTCCTTTTCAGGCGCTGCAGTCTTCACTTCACTGGTTTCTTCCGTGGACTTGTTCTTCCAATTATTATTTGTCTCTGTCATAATTACTTAAATAAAGAATAAATAAATTTTAAAACTCCATTGGAAGCAAAATCCATTAAAGCAACAATGGCTGTAATAATAATGGTTGCAGCTAATACAATCATTGTTGATTGTTGTAACTCTTCCCATGTTGGCCAGGTTACTTTTTGCATCATTTCTTTATAAGAATCCCTGATGTATAAAGATATTTTATTCATAGTATATTTATTTCCTTTATTAATCAATCTAAGCTGCACGGGCACAAGGATTCGAACCCTGATCAAAGGTTTTGGAGACCTCTATTCTACCATTGAACTATGCCCGTAAGAAAGCTAAAAGCTATTAGCGGTTAGCCAATAGCTCTTAGCATTATTTTTAAAGATAGTCAATTAATTATTAGCGGCACTTTTTGCTAACTGCTAATAGCTAAAAGCTAACAGCTATCTCTTTTATTTTAAAATTTCAGTTACCTGGCCGGCACCTACTGTTCGGCCACCTTCACGAATAGCAAATTTAAACCTTTTTCCATTGCAATCGGCTGATATCAACTTTACAGTAAGGGATGTATTATCACCAGGCATTACCATTTCAGTTCCTGCCGGTAATTCAACTTCACCAGTTACGTCTGTAGTTCGGAAATAAAACTGCGGACGGTATTTATTGAAAAATGGAGTATGACGGCCACCTTCTTCTTTGCTAATACGTAAACTTCACCTTTGAAATCAGTGTGCGGAGTGATTGAACCTGGTTTGCAAAGAACCATACCACGACGGATTTGAGTTTTTTCAATACCACGTAACAATAAACCTACGTTATCACCAGCTTCACCCTCTTCCAGCAATTTTTTAAACATTTCAACACCTGTAACAGTTGATGTTAATGGTTTTCCATCAAACCTACGATTTCAATTCCCTCGCCAACTTTGATACGACCTCTTTCAATACGGCCGGTAGCAACAGTACCACGACCAGTGATCGAGAATACATCTTCAACAGGCATCAGGAAAGGATGATCAACCGGACGGGGAGGTAATGGAATGTAAGTATCAACTGCATCCATTAATTCATCAATTGCTTTAACCCATTTTGCATCACCGCTAAGCACCCGTAGCAGAACCTTGAATAATTGGGTATTATCACCGTCAAAACCGTTCTTAGTTAACAATTCGCGAATTTCCATTTCAACTAATTCTAACAATTCGGGATCATCAACCATATCAACTTTGTTCATGAAAACAACCATACGAGGTACACCTACCTGGCGGGCCAAGCAGGATGTGCTCTCTTGTTTGAGGCATCGGACCATCAGTAGCAGCAACCACCAGTATTGCACCATCCATCTGGGCAGCACCTGTAATCATGTTTTTTACATAGTCAGCGTGGCCCGGGCAGTCAACGTGCGCATAGTGACGGTTTACTGTTGCATATTCAACGTGAGCAGTATTAATTGTAATACCCCTTTCTTTTTCTTCAGGAGCACCATCAATATCATCATAATTTCTTTCTTCCGCCAAACCTTTTTCAGACAAAATATGGTTATAGCGGCAGTCAGGGTTGTTTTACCATGGTCAACGTGACCGATAGTACCAATGTTAACGTGGGGTTTATCCCTTTTAAAATTCTCTTTTGCCATTTTATTTGTTTTTAATATTTGATTTTAAAATTTTTATTGCATACTATTAATATTATCTGAGCTGTCGATGAGAATTGAACTCATGACCTCTTCCTTACCAAGGAAGTGCTCTACCCCTGAGCTACATCAGCTTGAAAGAAGTCTTACTCATTTATTTCAAAAAACTTAATCCTCAATCCGGATTCTTAGGATAAGAATTGAATTCACGAACTCTCCCGATACATCGGGATGCTCAACCCTGAGCTACAACAGCTTGAAGAAGTCTAACCACATTATCAATGTCAAATAACTGATAAATCTTTATTCCTGATTACTGAGCGGAAGACCGGGCTCGAACCGGCCACCTATAGCTTGGAAGGCTACCGCTCTACCAAATGAGCTACTTCCGCTTTTAATATTATAATTTCAAAAAACTAATTTATCGCCTAAAAGTGGGCAGTGGTGGATTCGAACCACCGAAGTCGAAGACAGCGGATTTACAGTCCGCTCCATTTGGCCACTCTGGTAACTGCCCTTGTAATTTTTGATTAAAGATTTGCAATTTATTTTTCAAAATACTGAATCCAAAACCTAAAAATCAGCCTAAACTGTAAGAGCCAGTGGAGGGATTCGAACCCCCGACCAGCTGATTACAAATCAGCTGCTCTGGCCAACTGAGCTACACTGGCAATTGCGTCTAATACAGCATTATAATGAACTTCCCAAAAATACATACCTGTAAGGCTTTTTTTTGGGAAGGCAAAGGTAATGGAAATTGTTTAATGGAAAAATTTTGAAAAAGAAAATTTATTGCAAATAATTATCAAGGCGAACGATAAATGCGATGCTTACTGAAGTATTTGTTGTCGAAAAAATTGAGATGCGTTGCAAACATATTTCTTAATATAGGTCTTTTTACAAAATGCCGTGTTATGAGCAAAAAAAATCCTCCAAAAAGGGGGATCAAATAACCTTTATATCCTAAGCTGCTATCTTTTCTTTTTTTCTTTTCATTTGGTTATTACCGAATCCAGTGCGAAATCAAAGCTTTCTTCAAAAGATTTGGAAGAATGCTTGACAAAAAAATCATGCCTGGGCACATGTACTTTAATTTCAGCGATCTTGTCTTTGATGTTGTGAACTACATTATCCAGTTTAAGAAACACATCTACTTTAGTAATTCTTTCGTGAAACTGGTTAAGCTTTGAGAGTTTTTTCTCTACATAAGAAACCAATTTTGTATCGGCATCAAAATGCAAAGATTGAATGTTAACGTTCATAGTAATCGTAGTTTTAACAGTGAACAATAAAAATAAAGTCTGATTAAATTTAGAGGGTTGTAAGCAATGAACAATTTTGAGGATAAGACATAAAAACTGTTTAAATGAAGTTACATTTCATAACGCATTTTTCAAAAAAAAATTTAAATTATTCCCGATCTCGAAAATATTTATGATTTAGGATGAGCCAATTTATAAACCTCTTTTAATTTATCAATTGAATTGTGGGTATAGACTTGCGTGGAAGCCAGGCTGGAATGGCCAAGCAGCTCTTTGATGGCATTGATATCAGCGCCATTATTGGTTAAATGGGTTGCAAAAGTATGCCTTAAAACGTGCGGGCTTTTTCTCTCATTGGTGGACACATTTCCAAGGTACTTTTTTACCACATTATAAACATATTTAGGATATAATTTTTTACCTTTTTATTTACCAGTAAAAAAGCATTTGACATATCTGCCGAAATAGCCTTCTTTTCTGAAGATATATATCTTTATTTGGCCTAGGAGCTCATTATTTACGGGTATGATGCGCTCTTTATTACCTTTTCCCAACACTTTTAAAGTTCCATTGGCTTTTATCAATATGTAATTCTTTAAGATTGATGAGTTCATTAAGCCTTATTCCGGTTTGATAAAAAATCAATAGCAAAAGCCGGCCGGTTTTGCCTTCCCACGTATCTGGAAACTCGACATAATTGAACAACGTATGCATATCTTTCTGCTCAACAAAAGAAGGAAGGCGCTTATTAATTTTTAGGGATGCAATTGAGGCGACCGGGTTTACATCATATTTTACGTTGTTTTAGTTGAAATTTGAAGAAAGATTTAAGGGTAGAAATCTTTCGGTTTATGGTTTTCGAGGCAATTTTTTCTTGCTTTAAAGAAGCGAGCCAGGATCGGATGATAGGAGCTGTTATTTCTGAGAGGTCTAGTAAATCGAATTCTGCACCTGCGAAATCAAAAAATCCTTTGAGATCATTTTCATAAGAAATAATGGTGTGCTGTGAATACCTCTTTTGAAAAGTAAGATAATTAAGAAATTCGCGGATTGGATATACTTTCAATTACGGGCATAAAAAAACGGCTAGCTGTAAAGTTAATAAACCCACGCTATCCGTGAAGAAGATATAATTAAGATATTTAAACTTCTATTTTGCCGCTGGCAATTTGCTGCTTGTAAACTGCCTTTAAAACCTCGCCACGTCTTTTTACAGATGGTTTCGTAAAAGACTGGCGCTCACGAAGCTGAAGTAAAGTGCGGCTTTTCTCAAATTTTTTCTTATATTTTTTGAGCGCTTTATCAATATTTTCGCAATCTTTTGAATCAATAATGAGCATAAATTTCCTTTTATTTTTTTAGGAATGCGAAGATAAAGTAATTTTTTAAATTTAAAAACCATAAGCATTAAAGTTTATTCAAATCAATAGCATGTTTACAGGAATTATTGAAACGATCAGGAATTATCAAAAAAGTATTAGAAAACAATACAAACAAAATCTTTTGGATTGAAAGTGATCTTTCGAAAGACTTAAAAATTGATGAAAGCTTGTGCCACAATGGTGTTTGCCTCACGTTGAAGAAGTCAAAGAAAATTTACACAGGGTAACTGCCATACAGGAAACACTTAGTAAAACAAATTTAGAGACATGGAAGGAAGGTGACGCTATAAATCTTGAACGATCTATGCAAATGAATGGCCGAATTGACGGCCATATTGTTCAGGGTCATGTGGATGGAACAGGAATCTGCCTTACTAAAAAAGATCTTGAAGGCAGTTTTGAATATACTTTTTCATTCAATGAAAAATTTGCAGCGTTGATTATAGAAAAAGGATCTATTTGCGTGAACGGGGTCAGTTTAACTGCTTTTAATGTATCGAGCAATATCTTTACGGTTGCTATAATTCCTTTTACATTTTCCCACACAAACTTTCAAAATATTAAACAATGCGATGTTGTAAATTTAGAATTTGATATACTGGGGAAATATGTAACCCGCTCCCTGTCGGTGAAAGATAATGGTTAAGTCAATCCAATTTCCCAATGCCTTGGAGGAATTTCAACATCTAAAAAGCCTTTCCCAATTAAGCGGTTTTTAAAATCCAACTGCACGTCGTAGTCACCATGAACAAGGAATAAGTTTTTCACTTGTTTTGGATCCTGGCAGGCAAGCCATTGGCTTAAATCATTATAATCACCATGGGCACTCATGCTTTGTATTTCGCCGATCTCTGCATTTACTTCATGTGCTACTCCAAAAATGCCCACCTCTCTTGGATGCAATTTTAATCTTCCGCCCAATGACTGAGGCTCACAGTAACCCGAAAATAAAATTGAGTTACGGCTATTTTCGATGTTGTTGCTGATGTGATGTTTTACCCTTCCTGCGTCTGCCATGCCACTTGCTGAAATAATTACACAAGGCTCGTTCAGGTAATTGAGCGACTTGCTTTCCTGAACGCTCTTTGTAAAATGAAGTCCAGTAAAACCAAAAGGATCTTCGTCATTCCTCAATATTTTTTGAATTCGATTATTAAAATATTGAGGATAACTTTTTATAACATCGGTAGCTTCGAGGCTCAGCGGGCTATCAACAAAATATTTGATTGCCGGCAGCCTGTTTTCATTTTCCAATCGATTTAATTCAAATAAAATTTCCTGTGTGCGCCCAACACTAAAAGCCGGAATGATGAGCTTGCCTTTTTTCTGTAAACAGGTTTTTGTTATCCATTGCAAAAGTAAATCTGCAGTGCCTGTAACCTCATCATGTATTTTGTTACCATAAGTGGATTCCATTATTATATAATCAGCCTGCGGAAAAACATCGGGCGATTTTAAAATAACATCACGGTATCTTCCTACATCTCCCGAAAAGGTAAGGCGTGTTTCTTTTCCATTTTCGTTTATTTTTAAATGAACGGTTGCACTACCAATTATGTGCCCTGCATCCAGGTACATAAACTGCACATTTTCGTCTATACGGTGCCAATCACCATAGGGAACTATTACAAAATGATCGAGTGCTTTTTCAGCATCTTCGGTTGTATACAAAGGCTGAAGATATGGTCTGCCTTGTGTTGCACGTATTTTGTTTTCAAACTTTATATCATTCTCCTGTATGCCCGCACTATCGGCCATGAGGATAGCGGACAGATCTTTAGTTGCATCTGTCGCAAAAACTTTGCCTTTAAAACCTTCCTTCACTAACCTGGGTATAAGGCCGCAATGATCAACGTGTGCGTGAGAAAGAATAAGGTAATCTATTTCAGAAGAGACAAACCCAAAATCGCGGTTGAGGTCATCTGTATCTTTCCCCATTCCCTGGAACATTCCGCAGTCTAATAAATATTTTTTCCCATTTTTCAAAGTAAGTAAATGCTTTGATCCTGTTACGGTGCGGGCCGCTCCATGAAATGCAATCTTCATAAATGATTTTATATTTTAAGCAATCTGGATTGAAGATAAGAAATCAAATAACAAAATAATTTCGACAACTAATTTTTTGCGGATTTGCTTTTGAACGACCATGTAAATAAAAACGCTGCAACAGTTTCGCCACTTTTATTTTTACCAACAGAATTTACAACAATCGTTTTTCCTTCGCCTGTTGCAACCGCTTCATCAACTATTGATGAAATTTCCTTTCCCTGTTCACAGGTGAATAAAATAGTTCCCGTTGCTTTCTTATAATAATTTGCTTCCATTTTTGTCAACAACATGGATACCGCAGGATTTCTTTTGTAAACATTGCTCAATGCAAGTGTTCCCGTGCTCATTTCAGCCGCCATTGCAAGCGAAGCAAAATAAGTAGAGCGAAAGGGATTTTGTGTAAGCCATTTAAATGGAACTGACGTAACGCATTTTTCTTCATCAATTTCTTTAACTCTCACTCCTGAAAAAAATGCAGCAGGAAGTTTAGCCAGCAAGTACATCCTGAATTTAACGGAATCATTCGTGAGTTTAAAAAATTGTTGTTGATTTTTGTTCAAAAGATAACATTAGGGTGAAGTGCGGGAATCTTAATCATTATAATTAATAAGATTCAAAAAACAATTCCTACGAGCCCATCAAAATCTTCACGTTTCATATCAAAAATCGAATAAGACTCACTGCTTTGATTATTAATTTGCACCGAGTTGTTCTTTTACTTTTTGAAGCAAATTGGCTACATCAAAGGGTTTGGCAATAAAATCATCAGCGCCATATTCTGCAATTGTTGCTGCCGCGCCCGGGATGAGCAGAAAACATGATGACCGGAATATGCATGGTATCTTTATCGGCCTTTAATTTTCGGCAAATGGTTCTTCCGTCATGTCCTGAAATAAGCACATCTAAAAGGATGAGATCGGGCCTAAAACTTGCTATTTTAGGAAAAGTATTTTCTCCCTTTGTTGTTACTTCTACCTCGAAACCTTTCATGGTTAAAAGTATTTCCATTACTGATAAAATATCTGTATCATCATCTACGACAAGAATTCTCGACATAATAATTTATTTCAAACGAAAAATTAAAAAGCACTGTAAACTTACAATTCTCTATTGAATATGATTTTTTTGATCGCCTTCATACTTGTTAAAAAGGCTATTTATAAAAACAAAAGAATTCAACAATTTAAACTAATACTTCGGGTTTGGAAATTAAGATGGCTTATTAAGCTTTTGGTCTCAGGATAATTCAAAATCGCTTGCTGTAATAAGAGAGTCTTAACATTGACAAGCTTTTCTATCAAAATTTATTCCTAAAAATTATAATTTTTTTTAGTTCTGAAAAATCACGTCAATTTACTTTCCAGGTTTTTATTGATTGCTTCTAAAAATTCGTCGGTATATAAATAATCCGTTCCGTGAGAAACCTTATTGCCGCTAATACATACCGCAAGGTCTTTCGTCATTTTACCAGCCTCAACTGTTTCAATACAAACACGCTCTAACGTATTGCAAAAATTTATTAATTCCTGATTGTTATCCAAGTTTTCCTCTAAACGCAAGGCCTCTTGTCCACGCAAAAATGGATGCGATGGGATTGGTTGACGTGGGATTTCCCTTCTCATGTTCGCGGAAATGCCTTGTAACAGTTCCATGAGCTGCCTCTGCTTCCATTGTTTTTCCGTCGGGCGTAATTAAAACTGAAGTCATTAAGCCCAATGAACCAAAACCCTGGGCAATCGTATCGCTTTGAACATCACCATCATAATTTTTACATGCCCATACAAAATTTCCATGCCATTTCAATGCGCTGGCCACCATGTCGTCAATAAGGCGATGTTCATAAGTAATACCCGCTTCGTCGAACTGAGTTTTAAATTCTTTATTAAATATTTCTTCGAAAATATCTTTGAATCTGCCGTCATATTTTTTTAGAATTGTATTTTTTGTAGAAAGATACAACGGCCATTTTTTGCTCAGCGCCATGTTGAAGCAACTTCTTGCAAATCCCATGATGCTCTCATCTGTATTGTACATACATAAAGCAACGCCATCCCCTTTAAAATTAAATACTTCAAAAGTTTGCGTTTCTCCGCCGCCATCCGGTGTAAAGTTCATAATAAGTTTTCCGTTGCCCTTTATAACGGTATCGGTTGCACGATACTGATCGCCAAATGCATGGCGGCCGATAATTATGGGAGCCGTCCAGTTTGGAACAAGTCTTGGAATATTTTTTATTACAATTGGCTCGCGGAAAACAGTTCCATCGAGAATATTTCTAATGGTCCCGTTTGGGCTTTTCCACATCTGTTTCAGCTTAAACTCTTTCACTCTTAATTCATCCGGAGTTATTGTGGCACATTTTATTCCTACGCCACATTTTTTTATTGCATTGGCCGCATCTATAGTTACCTGGTCGTTTGTAGCATCACGATGTTCCATGCCCAGGTCAAAATATTGTATATCTACATCGAGATAGGGCAGAATTAGTTTGTCTTTTATAAATTTCCAGATAACCCTGGTCATTTCATCCCCATCAATTTCAACTACCGGATTTGCTACTTTTATCTTTGCCATTTTCTGTCTTATATATTTTTAGTGAAGTATGTTTTGCAATATTATCAAAATCTTTGTCATTGTGAAGTATTGAAAAATTGTTTGAGATGCATAACCATGCAATTAAACAATCGTTAGCGCTTCTCAACGTCACACCTTTTGCCCGTGCAAATCTATACAATGCAGCAGCTTCAAAGGCTGCTTCATAAATGTCATAACTGATAAATTGAAATCCCAAAAGTGCATCTTCAACGAAATGCAACAATTTTTTTCCTTTTATCCCCTGTAAAATTTCCTGCACTATAATTGGAGGAACGACAATAACGTCATTAACCATTATAGCTTTTAAAGTCTCGACCGTGTTATTCGAAATCCCATTATAGAAATTAATCCAAACGCTGGTATCAACTATAATACTATCAGTCATCGCCCTCTCATTTCATCAAGATCTCCTTCCCATTTAACTTTACCAAAAAGAGAATAGCATTTTTTTTCTTCTATCAGGCGGATAAGCTCTTCAAGAGCATGGTTAACCAGTTCCTTTTTGCTTTTTGATTTTGAAATCTTCATTGCCTCTTTCATCAGCTTATCATCTATTTCAATATTCGTTCTCATCGTTCTCTTTTTTTATACACAAATATAACCAAATCTATACACGTCAATATTCTTATAAATTCCTGATAACCTCATCTGCAAACTCACTTGTTTTTAACAAGGTTGCGTCTTTCATAAGATTATAAAAGTCTATGGTTACTTTCCTGCTTCTTATCGTTTTACCGATGCCGTTAGTTATCAGTTCGCCTGCTTCTTTCCAGTTCATATAATCCAGCATCATTACACCGCTCAATATTACTGAAGAAGGATTCATCGTGTTAGTGTTCGCAAATCTTGGCGCCGTTCCATGGGTTGCTTCGAATACCGCATGTCCCGTTAGAAAATTTATGTTAGCACCCGGCGCTATGCCAATGCCGCCAACTTGTGCAGCCAATGCATCACTGATATAATCGCCATTGAGATTCAGTGTTGCAATTACGGAATAATTTTGCGGAGCCAGCAAAGCCTGTTGTAAAAAATTATCCGCAATAGCATCTTTAATTAAAATCTTGCCGCCGATGCCGGCAATACGCATTTCTTCATTGGCAACTGCTTCACCGCTTTCTTTTTTGGTAGCCTCCCATTGATTCCATGTGTACACATCGTTTCCAAATTCGCGCACTGCCAATTCATAGCCCCAGTTTTTAAACGCTCCTTCTGTGAACTTCATAATATTACCTTTGTGCACAAAGGTTACTGAAGGCAATTTATTTTCGATGGCATATTGTATCGCTGAGCGAATCAGTCTTTCAGAGCCTTCCTTACTAACGGGCTTAATGCCGAATGAAGATGTTTCCGGAAAACGGATCTTTTTAATATTTAATTCTTCCTGCAAAAATTTCAATAATTTTTTTGCTTCCGGCGTTCCGGTCATAAACTCTATCCCTGCATAAATATCTTCTGTATTTTCCCTGAAGATGACCATATTTACCTTTTCGGGCTGCCACATAGGCGAAGGCACACCTTCAAAATACCTTACAGGGCGCAGGTTAACATACAGGTCCAATTCCTGCCGCAATGCTACATTCAAACTGCGGATGCCACCACCAACGGGTGTTGTAAGCGGTCCTTTAATGGCAATAAGGTAATTTTTAAAGGCTTCCATTGTTGCATGCGGCATCCACTCACCGCCATGGTTAAACGCTTTTTCCCCGGCCAGCACCTCCAGCCATTCAATTTTTCTTTTGCCATTATATGCCTTCTCTACGGCTGCGTCAAATACGCGAACGCTGGCTTTCCATATATCAGGACCGATTCCATCGCCCTCAATAAATGGTATGACAGGATTATCGGGAACAGTCAGCACTCCGTCACTTCCCATTCTTATTTTTGCAGACATTTATTTAAAAATTTATTGAGCAATTTAACCAACCACTATCAAAATTCACACCTTCATTTTTTTTATAAAAATTTATTGCAGGTTCGTTCCAATCAAGTACCTGCCAAACTATTCCGTTCAGCTTTCTTGCTTTAGCTTCTTCCAGTAACCGGTCAAATAATAATTTCCCGATCCCCTTTCCTCTCAGCTCTTCGCTCACCAAAATATCTTCAAGATACATGCGTTGCCCCTTCCATGTTGAATACCGGATATAAAATAACGCAAAGCCCTCAACTATTCCATGAGCTTCAGCTACAAAAGCCCACCAAACCGGCTTTTCTGCAAAGCCGCTTTCTATAAAATGATCCAGGGACACATTCATCTCAGAAGGAGCTTTTTCAAAAACGGCTAATTGGTGGATTAGCTCCATAAGCCTTTCACAATCTTCTTTTATAGCTTTTCTGATAATAATATTTTCCATATAAATTGAATTTTGCAGTCTTCAATAAATCTTTTAATTCCTTCACCCGAGGCAAGGGTCATACGGGCGCCCTTCAGACGATTTTTTCTATAGTATTTTCATAATTGTTATTAAAAAAAAATAAGGCCATTTTACTTTAACTCAATGCCTGGGACACGTCATTTAAAATGTCATCGATATTTTCAATGCCTACGCTCATCCTCACAAGACCATCTGTAATTCCGTATTTTTCTCTTTTTTCTTTGGGTACACCAAAATGTGTCATCGATGCTGGATGCGATAGAAGTGTATCGCAGGTTCCAAGAGAAACCGCTCTCACGCACATCTTTAGTTTATTTATAAACTTCTTTCCGGCGTCCAATCCGTCTTTCAATTCAAAGCTTAACATGGCACCGGGGTGTGACATTTGTTTGTTAGCCGTTTTATAATCCGGATGGGACGTAAGACCAAGATAATTTACCTTATGAATTGCATTATTTTGCTCTAAAAATTTAGCCACACGCATTGCGTTTGAGCAATGTCGCTCCATTCTTACTTCAAGTGTTTTCATACCCTGCGTAAGTAAAAATGCATCAAAGGAGTTGCTGCTACCTCCTAGTAAACGATGTACCTTGGTCATTCGCGTTTCCATATACTCAATATCTTTTCCTACCAAAGCGCCGCCAATAGCGGTTCCATGACCATTTAAAAATTTAGTAGTTGAATGAAAAACATAATCTACATCGTATTTAAAAGGCTGCTGCAAATAAGGAGTAGCAAAAGTATTATCGACGGCAACAATCAGGTTATTTCGTTTACCCATCTTAGTTAGTTCTTCAATATCTACACATTGGATGGTAGGATTCGCCGGTGTTTCCAGGTAAAGAAGCCGGATACTTTTATCACTTCTTAGAGCTTCTTCAGCTTTATCCAGATCCCGCAGATCAACAATAATCGCTTCAATGCCGAGAGCTGGCAGAACTTTTTCCATTAATTCCTGGGTGCCGCCATACAATGAAAAATGAGAAAGAATTTTATCGCCCGCTTTTAAATTTCCAAGTAATAATGTTGAGAGTGCCGCCATTCCGCTTGCGTGTAACAAAGTTTTTAGCCGCATGGGTTCGCCATTTGGGGTATTTATTTGAAAGCTTTCCAGGGCTGCAATTTTTTCCTCAGCCTCAGCCATGGTAGGGTTTCCCCAGCGACTATAGATATAACCCTTTTCTTCGCCGTTAAAGCGCCTCATACCCTGCTCTGCGCTATCGAAAACATAGGTGCTGCTTGCGTATATTGGAGTAAGATGAGCGTTGGCATTATCTTTTTCGTGGCCGCTATGAATGGCAACGGAACTAAAGCCTGAAAGAAAATCATGTTGTGAAGGCATGTGTATAATTAATGAACCAAAATGAAAAAATGTATATTTAAGTTTGAGGCAAAAGTATTAAAACATGAAGCAACTTTTGCAACAATATGCCGCATATAATCTTTGGGCTAATAAAACGATAACGGAGCGATTGGCTCAATTGCCGGAAGAAATAGTTCAAAGAGAAACAAAAAGCAGTTTTAATAGCATCTACAAAACTGTGCTGCATCTTTTAGATGTAGAAAGCATTTGGTGGCAGCGATTGAAATTGCAGGAACATGTTGAATGGCCGGGAAAAACTTTTGGGGGAAATTTTACAGAACTTGCGCAACAGCTTTTAATTTTTTCCAGGCAATGGTATGATTGGGTTTTAAATGCTAATGATGTAAATATTGAACACGTTTTTGGCTATTATAATTCAAAGAAAGAATATTTTAAACAGCCGGTGTATGAAATGCTGTTACAGGTTTTTAATCACCAGACCTATCATCGAGGGCAATTGGTAACCATGATGCATCAAAATGAAATTGAAAAAATTCCTGCTACCGATTTTATCGTTTTTTGCAGGAATAAACTTATTAATTCGTTAAAAGTTAAATAGACACTTTCGCTTCAGGCAATACTTCATCAAGCTTGTTGTCCCTTACAAATTTATCTTTCGCTTCTGTAAACGCCGTGTGCAAATTTGTTGCTGCATTCAATGCATCATCCGCCTTTGAATGAATTTCAGGAAGTTGTTTTTCCAGGAGAGAATTACCAAGATTAATATTTTCAACTTCAAGCTGCGCCACTTTCTTTAAAAGCGATGTCTCACTATGAACAACGTCGTCCAGCTCACGAAGTATTTTTTCCATGAGATGTAATTTTTCAATTTTTTCCATTATAATTTTTTTTTGATGAATAATTACTGTGGATCAAAAACTATTCCCCAATTAAGTTTCTAATTGAAATAGACTTTAAAAAAAGCTGAATTGGTTCCTATTATTTTTAAACTCTGTTAGCGGTAAATGGAAACCCGCCAAAAATTTTGTTTCGTATCAACATAGAGCGCAGCATTTTATAAAAAAGGCATTGCCTGCCATTTTATACCTAAGCATTAAAAATATTTCCAGATTGGCATTGCAATGATTCCATGTTCAAGCGTTCATCGGGGTTTCACAGAAAGGACGTGATAGTGGGAAGTGCGTATTGTGAAAACCCCGATAGGAAAGTAAATGGGGTTTCCTTAATTAGTTTTATTTTAGGAGCAGATTTAATTTTATCAGAGTACTATATGGAAACTTCCCGCCGGTTAGCAGCCATACTATTTACAGACATTGTTGGCTCAACAGCTATCATGCAGAAGGATGAACGCACAGCCTTGCTAATAAACAAACGTTATGTCGCAATACTTAATCAATTTGTTGCATCCCGCGGCGGTCAAATTCTAAATGACTTTGGGGACGGCAGTCTTTGTTCTTTTGGTAGCGCCACCCAGGCATTACAGTGCGCAATAGAAATGCAACGGGAATTCCGATCAGAACCAAAAGTTCCTTTGCGTATAGGCCTGCACGTTGGAGAAATTTTTTTTGAGGATGGTAAAGTATTTGGCGACGGCGTCAATGTAGCCTCGCGGGTTCAATCTTTAGGCGTTGCCAATTCAATTCTTTTTTCCTCGGAAATTTGCAGTAAGATTAAGAATCAACCGGAATTCAAGAGCGTCTCCATTGGAAAGTTTGATTTTAAGAATGTGGATGAAAAGATTGAGATTTTTGCGCTTACCAATGACGGCCTTACTGTGCCCGATAAAAGGAATATGGAAGGCAAGCTCCGGGAAAAGAAATTACACCTGAAAAGATTATTTCTTGCTTCTGCCATTCTTATACTTGGCATATTTGCATTTTTTGTTTATCGTATTTATTATAATTATCCCGGTTTTACAGGAAAGAATAAATCAATAGCGGTATTGCCTTTTGAAACCATTTCTTCAGATTCAGGCAATGAATACATCAACGACGGTTTCACAATTGACATCATCAATAAACTTTCCAATCTTTCCGGTCTTTCTAAGGTACCGGGCTGGGCTATTGTAAAAACATTTAAGGACCCGAAGCAGAATATACTTGACATTGCCCATACATTAGGCGTTGAAGCAATTCTATCAGGCACTATCCAAAAACAAGGCGATAAACTTCATATAGTTACAGAATTAACAGACGTGAATAGTGGAAAAACTTTATGGGATATGGACGATGACAGGAAATGGGGGGACGTACTAAAATTGCAGAGGGATGTAGCGGAAAAAATTGCTGCGTCATTATCTGCCCGTTTAACCCAGGATGACAAAAATGGTATTAACAAAGAGTATACAAATAACACGGATGCCTATAATTATTATATCAAAGGCAGATATTTTTGGGATAAAAGATCCATTGTAAGTTTTGACAGTGCAGAATCAAACTTCAAAAAGGCCATCGAACTTGATCCAAATTATGCGCTTGCCTACGCAGGGCTTGCTGATTGTTTTATTTTTAATCAGAAAGGCCTTTCACAAACGGAAGCCATACCTATTGCCAGGGATTATGCCAATAAGGCCCTGAACATAGATAGCACGCTTGCAGAGCCACTTGCAACGCTCGGCTTCATACAGTCTGCCTACGAATATGATTGGAAAAATGCGAAGCTTACTCTTGAAAAAGCTTTAAAACTGGATCCTAACTATACATATTCTCATATTTATTATGGTAATCTATTGCAATACACCGGCGAAAATACCGAAAGAGGAATTGAAGAAATAAAGAAGGCGAGAAGTCTCGATCCGTTATCAGTATCCATAAATTGGGTTTTGGGAAGAAATTATTATTTCGCGGGAAAAATGGATTCGGCCGAAGAACAATTAAGAAAAACAATCGACATTAGTTCGCAATATCCTATTGCCAAGGCCACACTTGCTTTCGTTTTACTTAGTAAAAAAAAATATAACGAGGCCTTTGATATTATAAAACAAATTCCATTGGGTGGCAATAACACCACCGCTGAATACCAGGACCCGATATTGAGTTACGCATATGCGATATCAGGTAACATTGAAAGTGCAAAAAAAGAATTGGCACTATGGCTAAATGAAAATTCTTTTAAGGGACATTATCAAATCGCAAAAATCTATACGGTCCTAAATGAGTTTGATCCCGCCATTTCAGAACTTAATAAGGCTTACCGGGACAGAGAAATTTTCATGTATTTTATAAAAGTTGATCCTGTTTTCTCGCCTCTCAGAAGTGAACCAGGGTTTCATGAATTATTAAAGAAAATGAACCTTGAATAATAAATTCCTCTTCCCGGCGTGTCCTTTAGATTTGCATTAAGGATTTAACTATGAGATTACTATTGTTATTACTTTTTCTTTTTTTTCACTTTTTCCTTTATAGGTATTCAAATTTTGTGTTGATAAACTAAGTGGCAATAGGGCCACCTTGTGTTCAGTGCCAGGGTAACTACCAATGTGAGTATGCAATCACCTGTTGCGTTTTCTCTTACTGTTTTCTGGGGAAAAAATGAGAATATAAATGGCTAAAACCAAAACCCAAATGCCCCGGCTTAGCTGCACAATTTCGAAAACTGTTACCATTGCATCCGCGCGCGGAAAAAAAATACTTAGTATCCCCGTAATGAAAAACATCATTCCAACTACAAACGCTGCGTAACCAAAAAACCGGGGAACAATATTATATCTCAGCAAAACAAATCCAACGGAAGTAATGAGGAAAGGAGCGGGTACAAAAATAAATGTATAGTCGAATGCCTCTCCGGGCCCTGCTATAAAATCAAACGCAACCTTCGTTGTCTCCATATGTCCCAGGATGGCAGCATTGACAGCCGCCACCATGAAAGTGACATCCGCAAGGGCCACAGCCAGCACAGTAACTGATGCAATTATTGTCAACAAACCTGAAAACCGGGTAATAGCCCCGCTTATATAAACAAGACCGGCGTAAAAGATGACTGACAGGAATGAACCGATTCCCATCAGCCAGGCGTCCAGGAAAATTGCAGATTGGTGCCGCGTCACAAGGTCGCTTAACTGGGTCACGGAAGTACTCGCCGGAATAAATTCCTTTGGCACTAATATACCAGAAAAGTATATGCTTAAAAAGCACTGGCCAATTATACCAGCAATGGCAATCAGGATTAAAAAGGATCTGTTTGAAATGGATGCGTCCGACATGTTGAATATTTGAAGATGAGACTTTTATAGATTCATTTTTTATTCGCACAAGTAATTATGAATGCTAAATTAATTTAAACAAATAGCCAACCCAAACGGAATGGGGATACATATAGATGTTAATAAACGACGCATAAACAGTTTCAGAAAAACTTGCCAAAACGGAAAAACAGCCGTCATGATTTTTTTGACATTCAGATTTTTAATCTTACAAAACTTTAAGTGCTCCTGACTTATTTCAGTTTTAAAAGGACACACTCCGCAAACTTTCCTTCCACTACATGAAATTCAACTTCTTCATCTGGTGCAAAAAAAGCATACCCCCCTGCTTCCAATGATTGTTTTTCAGCAGAACATTCAATCCCCACTTTCCCTGAAGAACAAACTAACAGGTATGCACAACCTGATTTTGGCAGCTTAAGATGTTGCCCTTTGTTCATATGCACGCTAAATGCATCAACCAATTTTTGTACCCATAATAATTTGATTAATGCGTTTGTTAAGTCGACACTAGTTGCCAGTAAGGGTTCATCGTGCATGAATTCTATAACGAGGCATCTGAAAACATTGCTATCTTCAATCCAGACGGTATGCAATACCGGTTTTTCGCCGTAATTACGAAATACTGTAAGGCCAGGAACAACTTCAGTTACAACGGGTGCCTTGCCGGAGTCTTTTATGGCAACTTTTGAATGAGTCAGAAACACCACTACCGATGCAACATCGTGTGTGTGTTCCAAAGTGATGTCATTTGACTGTAGCGTTAAGTCTATCAGCCTGACATATTCATTCCTGAAAATTATTTTGTGATGTGGTTCTTTATACACCTTGATTTGTGCTGCAATTTTTTCGGCGGGAAATTGAGCTATTAAGGAAGATACCGCCTTAAATGTCCTTTTAGGTTTCATAACTAATTTGTTTTACCTGGCAAATCAAGTTATTTTTATACATAAATATTTCAGTCTATAATGAAATATGATTGCATAGAATGGAAGATCAATTTAAAAAAGTAGCCGATCTTATTGGGCATCCAGTAAGGGCAAGCGTTTTATGGTCTCTTATGGAAGGCAAAGCGATGACAGCCAGTGAAATTGCACTTTATGCAGGCACATCCCAGCAAAATATCAGCAATCACCTTTCTAAATTACTTTATGGTGGCTTGCTTGTTGCCGAATATAAAGGCAGGCACCGATATTACCGTTTTGCAAAAAATGAGGTTGCCTATGCGATGGAAGCCCTGTCAGCGTTGATTCCTACGCGACAACTGACAAAAAATAGTTTTGAGAACGAACCGGCAATAAAATATTGCCGGACGTGCTATGACCACCTGGCCGGGAAAGTTAGTGTGTTAATTACGGAATCACTTGTGAGCCAAAAATTGATTCGCCTGAAAGGCCTGGAGTATCTGCTCACAAAAAAAGGAAAGATTTTTTTTGATGGGTGGGATATTGACACGGATTCTTTAAAAAAAGAGCGCAGGACTTTTGCAAGAGCTTGTCTTGATTGGAGTGAAAGAAAATATCACCTGGCAGGAGCACTTGGGGCGGCATTGCTTCACGAAATGGAATTACGTGATTATGTGAGAAGATCAAAAAATTCAAGAATAGTCATTCTTACATCAAGTGGCCGAATCCAATTAACTAAAAAACTCAAACTCTTTTTGTAAAAATCGTTTGGCGAACGTCCCGATGTTGACGAGCGTGGCTGGTGAACGAAATTAAAAAAATGCTTAATTCAGCCCCAAACACCCCTAGTAGCAAAAATCTTTACACGGTGCCCTCTGTCATACTTTAGCGATTATCCAGCGAACCGGCACTATGGTTTAAAATAATTTTTTCATTATTAATTATTATTATATATTTATATCCGATCCCGCCCGACTGAATACTGCTGCCAGCCTTCCATTTTTTTTATACTCTTAAATCTTTTCGATGAAACAGTTTAAATTTTTATCCTCAGCTGCTATTATTGCGCTGATGCTATTTTCCTGTAATTCCGGTAGCAACTCGTCAACCACCACCAGCACGGATTCGGTCATGAAGGATTCGACCGCGGCGGTCACACCACCTGCGCCGACGCCTCCGGCGGCGCCTGCCATCACTATGTTGATAAAACATAAAGTAGCCAATTTTGCTAAATGGTTTCCCGGCTACGAAGCCCATGATTCTGCAAGAATTGCTAATGGATTGCACAATTTTGTGGTAGCAAGAGGCATCAAAGACAGCAACATCGTACTGGTGGGCTTACATGTGGATGATACGGCCAAAGCGAAACAATTTGCCATGTCGCCGGATCTCAGGGACGCTATGAAAAAAGATGGTGTAATCGGCAAGACAACTTTTTCCTATACGGTAAATAGATTTCATGACAGTACAACAAACGCATCTACTGAAAGGGCTATCATTAGTTTCAAAGTAAAAGACTACGACGGCTGGAAACAAGTATTTGATGGCGATAAGCAGCAGAGAATGAATGCAGGGATTACCGATAGATCCATTAGCCAGTACATTAACGATCCTAGTATGGTATCGTTGGTGTTGGCAATATCAGATATGAAGAAGGCAACAGATTTTATGCAGACAAAAGAATTGAAACATAGAATGGACTCAGCGGGTGTGGTGGGTCACCCGGATGTTTTCTTTTATCATGTAGTAAAACAATATTAGTAACCCCGGTCTCAACCGCCAAGCAGCCTGAAGTATTTCAGGCAGAGAATTAATCTTTTAGAAAAAAATCAAAGCTGTCGCCCCTTAAGCCTATTCGCATGGCTTCCAGCGCAATCACTTCCGCGGGAGCCACGTTAGCAAGGTTGGCATTACAGCCTAACAGTTTAATAAAATATAACTGCTGATCCTTTTTCGGCGCTTCCCAGATTATGTTTTGAGCAGCGATCTTGTTAAGAATTTCTTCTACCAGTCCCTCCCGTACTTCCCCGGAATCGCGGTATATACCGGCAGTCCCGGACTCCCTGGCTTCCGCCACCACGTAACTGGCACCCGCTGCCAGCTCTGCCTGCATAATCTCTATCCACTTGTAGGGAGGGGTTACCTGCACTTTGTCCTTATCCTTCGAGCCTATCTCGCTGATCACAGTGGCTGTTTTGCAAAATTGCCGGATGTAATCACATTTCTGCTCCTGCGAAATATTAATTGTTCCGTCCGACACTTCGATAAGATCTATGTGATAGGTTTCCAACAGTTTCATAAAATCGTCCACCTGGTCACGGATAACAAAAGCTTCAAACAAAAGGCCCCCAAAATAAACAGGGATTTCGTAAGACTGGTAGAGTTCAATTTTTTCTTTTAACAGCGAGGTAACCATAGCGGTTCCAAAAGCAAGCTTCACTTTGTCTATGTAAAGGCCGGCAACTGACAAAAGATTTTTTGCCTCCGGCAGGCTCAATCCCTTATCACTGATAATAGTAAGACCATTAGCCCTTGGTTTGGGAACACGTGCCGGTATTTTAGTCAAATTAAAATTCATAAAAACATTATTGTAGATCAGTGCAACAAAGGTGCAAAATAAAAATTTACAGTTACCAAACATTTTTGTTTAGCAGGATGCAAGGCTTCAACTTAGCAAGAGCATAGCAGAGGCAGCGTGAAAGCGTGGTGAGTGCGGTAATAATTTTTATGAATGTTCCCCGCAAAAAATCGCTGTAAACCTGCTCTATAAAATAAACATGCAGGAAACAATGCGGTGTGATCGTTGTTAATATGCATTGAAAAGAACAAACATTATACAAAATGGCACAAGAGATCAACAACCCCCAAACGATTACCATTGCCGGCAAAAGCGCTCATCCATTAACCGTAAACCGGCTGGGATACGGCACGATGCGCCTAACCGGCGAAGGCATCTATGGTGAGCCGCCGAGGCGCGAAGAGGCGCTGGAAATATTACGCCAAACCGCAAAAAACGGCATTAATTTTTTAGACACTGCCGATTATTATGGCGAGGATGTAACCAACCGCCTGATTGCCGAGGCCCTGTATCCTTATAATGAAGACCTCGTCATCTGCACCAAAGTAGGCGGCGCCCGCAAGCCTGATAAAAGCTGGATAGCATTCAATAAACCCGAAAATCTGCGCATCAGTATTGAAAATAACCTGCGTACATTAAAGCTGGACCGGATAACGTTGGTTCATTTCAGGATAATCGGGCCGGAAAAAGGCTTTGAAGCCTCTATGGAAGAAATGTTTCGAATGCAGCAGGAAGGGAAAATATTGCATGTAGGGATCAGCAATGTAGATGCCGAGGAATTGCAAAAAGCGATGAGAATGGGCGAAATAGCCACTGTGGAAAATATGTACGGTCATGCACAGCGCCATGCCATGCGGGCGCCTCATGGCGAAACCCGGGGCGCAGAAAATATATTGCACATTTGCGAAGAAAATGAAATTCCGCTGATACCTTTTTTCTCTATACAAACGGCACAGGCAAAGAAAGATACCCGGGTCAGGGAAGTAGCAAAAAAATACGGAGCTACAGAAGCGCAGATAAATATTGCATGGTTGCTGCATCGCTCGCCCTGGATATTGCCCATCCCGGGAACCTCTTCCTTACAGCATTTTAAAGAAAACCTGGAGTCTGTACATATTGATCTTACCCCGGAAGATATGGAGTTTCTTGCGTAACAGGCATGCATAAGATACGCTGCGGCGAAATTGAATCTTTGTAGCGTCAATGTGCTGCTTCATTTGCAAATAATAGCCGATCCTGCGGAGTCTGGCAAGGGCACGTAGGAGATGTTTTCTTCAGCGCAAAACTGCTCTACTGCTTTGCGCACGCCTTTATAAGCTTTGTTATTAAAATCATGAATAAAAATGTAACGGCCGGGTACAAGGTCTTTATAGAAAAATGTAAGCCCCGCATAAATGGGCTCGTATAGATCCTTAATAAACACCCAATGTATGAACTAAAAAATCATCTTTTTAGATGTTTTCAGATATTTGCTCTTAAAAATGTCCAGATATCCAACCTCTTGATTAGTTATGGCTCTATTATAAATCCTTATCTCATCAATAACACCATTAAAATAATAAGGGTAGGTTGATAATCCCGTTTGGCCGATAGTTAGGTCAAAAGAATTTGGTGTAAATGTAACGTTGCCAGTATTTTGCACTGAAGATGCAAGTGCTCCATTAACATAAAATTTAGCTGTAGTTCCATCATAGGTGTATGCTATCGTATACCATTGATTTTTTTGAATGTATACACTATCGTTTGAAGATGAACCTGACGCCCCGGCACTGGAATTCTCGACATTATCACCAAAAGAACCTCCAAAAATCTCCTTTGTTGTATCTACAGTTAGAGCGCACGATTGACCCCCGGCGCCATTGTTGTAAGGGAAAAAAGCTAAGTTATAAAATCCATTAACTTGGTAAGGATATCCCTTTTCAAGAATCTGGTTACCGTGACAAGCCCCTTGATAAAAACCCAAAGGTTTGACTATTGCATATAATGTTATGTTAGAAGGGTTTAATGAAGTGCTATTTTTTACCTGCATGTAACTGCTTCGCCCGTCGAAAAGAAAAGCATTGTTAGGATTTCCAAACCGGTCGGCTGTAAGTGTAGCATTACTAAAAATTATGTTGTTCGACTGGCCACTACTATCGTTTAAGTTACCGCCATTGAAATTATAATAAGCGATCATACCTTTCGTAATATTGCTCATGACAGTATCACTAATTACAAGAGTGTCCTTTATAGTTAAAGTATCTCTAAGTGTTAAAGTGGTAGTATCGTGAACAGTATTTGTCGTTGTATCGTGAATAGTATTAGTTTTGGTACAGCTTGAAAGCCCATGTCCGCAAAGATAGAAAAGGATAAAAACAGGCAACGAAAAGAAAAGAAATTTGAGTGATTTCATGGTAGCAGTTTAGTAATTTAAATTGGTTAAAGCTGTAAACTTATCTTATAATTTTCAAACTTCAAAATATTTAAGATTACGAATAGCCTTCTTTTGGAATATTTCATTCAATCTTGAAATTGATTGTGATAGTTCAAAAAAAAACCAAAAAGAACAGCCTAATTTTTTTACAAGAGTCAAAAATACTATTGAAAAAATTTCCACATGGAACATTCGCTTAACTTGTGCTTAAAAATTAAAGAAATGAAGAATATTATTATATTTTTTTAATATTTATCGATTTTATTCAATTTGATAAGGTATACGTGATTTAATATTAGATAAAATCTTATAATAAAAATTTAAATGAATACAAAAGCCTTCAGCTCGTCCTTTATTAATAAATATATTTTTCTTAAAAAAGCTTTCGGTAAAACAGAATTCAAATTACTTGATGTTGGTGCAGGGAATCATTCCTCCACAAAAACAAAAAAAGTTTTCCCTAACTGTGAATATTATGGCCTAGATATGCAAAGGGATTATAATAATTCTGAAGAAGATATTAAACTAATGACTGATTTTTATGATCTTGACCTTACAAAACTAAACTTCTCAATAATTCCTGATAATTTCTTCCATGCAATTAACATGGTTCATGTAATAGAGCACTTATACAATGGTGATGAAGTTCTGAGGGGTCTGGCACAAAAATTACAACGGGGTGGATATTTTTATCTTGAATACCCGGGAGAAAGAAGTACACGACTCCATCCATGTATGGCACATTAAATTTTAATGATGATCCAACTCATGTAAGGCTTTATTCAATAAAAGAATTATCAGGTATCTTTCAATCTGCGGGATTCGAAGTAATCAAAAAAGGTACGCGAAGAAATATATATTTTATCATTGCCATGCCGTTCCGGATCATAGGCTCATTGTTACGAAGGAAAAAATTACAAGGAAATATTTTTTGGGACATATTTGGTTTTGCCGAGTTTTTATGGGCCAGAAAAAAATAGTTATTCTCGGAAAGTAGTTCCTGTTTATAGCCTGTGTTGTTTATATAAAGTCTAAGCCGTCATTTTCAGAATTTATACCGGGTAATGCCAAAGTATATATTCTCCCTTTCTCCTTCCAGACGCGGAGTGTTTTTAGGTGCATTCGCCAATCGATAAGGGTATGTATCTTCCTTAGGTTCACTGTCTCCCTCATCATCACTTCCCTGCAAGTTTCACTAGTTGTAAATCCTGCAGCATGCCGCTGTCCACGCTTTGGTGGTGTAAAAGAACTCATTACGGCCACCAATTTATTTATTAAATAACGTCCCTGAATCATGCTGCAGCTAGCCGTTCCCGTTAGGAGCAAGATATTCAACCATTTTTTTCCTGGTTGCATCATCCGGTAGCTCGCCTGTTCCGGCGCTTACGTTATCGCGTTCATGCTGCACACTGGCAGTTGCAGGTATTACGCAGGTTACTGCCGGATGGCTGATTATATATTTAAGAAAATAAACGCTCCAGCTATTGATGCCATGTTCTCCAGCCCAGTCCGGCAATGGCTTTCCTTTTACCTGGCCGAACATTCTTCCCTCGCCAAAGGGCCGGTTAATTATCGTAGCGATACCAAGCGTGGCGGCTGCCCCCAGCAAACGCTTCTCGGCGTTGCGGCTTGTTATAGAATAATTAAATTGAACAAAATCGGGCTTCTCTGCCTTCATAATACGTTCAAGGTCGTCATGATAGGCATCGGTGTAATGAGTGATGCCGAAATACCGTATCCTGCCTTCCTCTTTCCACGCACGGAGTGTTTTCAGTTGCGTTCTCCAATCAGTGAGGTTATGTATCTGCACCAGGTCCATTGTCTTTCTCTTCATCCGCGCCATGGAAGTGTGCATTTGTTGCAGGCCTAGCAGCATGCCGGTTGTCCATACTTTGGTGGCGTAAAAGAAGTCATCACGGCCATCGATATTCGCAGTTATGTTACCAATTGTTTTTTCAGACTTTCCATACATTGGCGAGCTGTCTATCAATCTGCCACCGCCGCTATGCATTTCGTCTAATACATTTTTAAGTGCAAAATATTTGTCTGTATCTACATCAAAAGTCTGCCAGGTACCGAGTCCTATAACAGGCAACTTTTCTCCTGAGGATGGTATGATGCGTTGTATCATAATTATAAAGTTACATTACTAATAGGAACAGGATAATTTCACAGGCAAAAAAGCTGCAGGAAATAATTATTTTTATAAAAAAAAATGAAATATCTGTATGTAATTTTTATTGTATTAGCGTTTAATATAGGCTGTAAGCCTAAAATTTTATCGGGAAAGGACCTTCAAAATAAGCTAATGGAAACGATGGGCGATTACCTCCATAAAACGCTGAACCCCGGCGTGCAGGTGAAAGTTAAAGATGTGATTTATTACCCTGAAGTAAAATACAAAGCCTTTATTTGCCAGTTTCATGTGGAGATGAATTATAACGGAAAAGATACTACAGGGATAGTGGCGGCAAGCATTTCCAACGACTTTCAGACAGTGAAAAGAACCCAGTAAGTTTACAATTTATCATCCAGGCATGATAAAGAATACGAATGCCGTTTTACCGGCCGTTTAAAGCCGCATTAGTTATATTTAATAAATTATGGCGCACATACTTGACAATCCTGCATGGAATGCTTTAATATCCGGAAATAAAGAGCTTTCAAACGGTAATGAAAGGGCTAAGTATTTTTCTGAAGACGTGTCGCCCTTTGCGGGAGTAAAAGAAACGAGCTATAAGGAATTGCAATTTTTGTATGAAACAATTCCTTTCGACAGGTCGGTCGCATTTATCAGCCCTGAGAAAATTGAAATTCCCCCTCCATGGCAAGTTTTAGAACAAACGACCGCTCATCAAATGGTGCATGATCAAATAATAGAAAAGAAAACGGTTCATGATAATATTGTCACTTTGGGCATTAAAGATATTCCTGCAATGTTGGCGTTGACTAAATTGACACATCCGGGGCCTTTCTTTGTTAACACCATTGTATTCGGCCACTATGAAGGTATTTTTAATGACGGCAAATTGGTAGCAATGGCTGGTCAGCGTTTACATCCGTTTGAGTTTATGGAGATCAGCGCTGTTTGTACGCACCCGGATCATACGGGCCATAATTATGCTACTACACTTATTTCACATCAAATTGATCGAATGAGAGCGCAATCAGGCGTTCCTTTCCTGCACGTAAGATCCGGGAACCTTAAAGCCATTAAACTGTATAATGCCCTTGGATTTATTACGAGGAAAGAACTGTCAATTTATATCATAAAAAAATCAATAATAGCGGCCGGTACAAAATAATTATCTCATTTGCGCTTTTAGACGAGTCGGCTGCTTACAATGATATTTTGCACAAAAAAGGGCTGCGCTGAAGCAACCCTTTGTCTAAAAAAAATAAGAATATTATTTTACATATTCCTTGTTGCCATTTTTATTGATATAATATTTACCACCTTTGGGACCCTGGTAAATAGTTCTGCCTTTGGAATCTGTACCGATTGATTTATCGGCGGTTTTGGCAGTAGTGGTCGTTGTCTGCGTACTTTGCTGAACCTGAACTTGTTTAGGTTTAGTAACAGTCTGCGTTTTTACTGTTGTAGCAGGTTGGGAGGTAGGCGCCGGCTGAACCGTGGTTGTAGTGGACTGAGTTTTTGTTTTGTTGGCTTTTAACCGCATATCAGGCGTACCATCTTTCTTCATCCCATTCGATGGAGTAGTTGTTGATTGAACAGTCGAAGCTTTCACTTTCTTCTGTTTGGTTTCCTTTACCGCGGCCGGAGCGGTTTGAGCGCTCACCAAACCAAGCGTACCCATGATAAATGCAAGCGTAATAATAATTTTTTTCATAATAAGGTTTTTAACTTTTGCGTAAGTTATATTTATGATCAAATATCACTGTCACGGTCACGTCAGGAATATTTTAAAAAGGCACGCAGCATTCTTTTTGATCTGTTTAAAAATTTATATAAATGATGCGAAAATTTCTCCTGGTTTTTTCCCTGCAAATTATAAGCACTGTTTGTTTATGTCAATATCCGCTTAATTATTTTAAGATAACTTCTTCCAATACATCTTTTCCTGACACCGGGAGAATAAACGGGCATATTTATAATAATACGTTATACAATAAAGCAGATCATTATTCCGATAGCTCCGTCGTCGTTATTACACCAGTAAATTTCAAAGCATCGAAACGTGCCGACATGATTTTTTGGTTTCACGGCTGGAACAACAACATTGACAGCGCTCTTGTGCGTTACGGCCTTTCGCGGCAATTTGCTGCGTCAGGAATGAATGCCGTGCTGGTGTTAGCGGAAACCGCCAAAGATGCGCCGGATAGTTATGGCGGAAAGCTGCAACAGCCGGGCAGGTTCCGGAGCCTGGTAAATGATGTGCTGCATACATTAAGGCGACAAAAAATAATTGGAACAAATTGCACCGCAGGCAATATTATTCTTGCCGGTCACAGCGGCGCTTATAAAGTAATGGCAAACATTATAACGGATGGAAAAATGCCCGTAAACGAAATTATTTTATTCGATGCTTTATATGCGGATACGGACAAGTTTCTGAGCTGGCTAACTGCCCAAAACGATCGTCGGTTTATTGATCTGTATACAGATAATGGTGGCACGTTTGATGAAACAAAAGCAATGATGGAAAAGCTAACCAGCCTGGGAATTCCTGTCGATTCGTTAGAGGAACCGGATGTAACTGCAGACATTCTTGAAAAAGATAGGATCGTTTTTATTCATACGCTTCATGCGCATAATGATATCATTCAGCATCCGGATAACTTTAGTTTGTTTATCACTAACAATCCTTTTTTAAAAAAGATAAAGTGATCCGCTTTGCCAAACGATCTACTTTTTTGCACTAAATGCCCGCAGGCCTGCACTTTTTAGTGCTTTGACACGTTAAGGATATTGTTGTTTGTAAGGTTTCGGTAACAGTTTGGCTAAAAAAAGCTGACAATCATTTCCTTACTGTAATTTTATCCTCTTTGAATCCGTTTTATGAAATTACTTCTCCTGTTTGGTTTATATATTTTCTCCTGCCTCGGTTTGTCAGCACAGGTAAAAGATAGCGCAAGGCTACAAAAGAAATCGTTTGAAGCCATGTTCGCAAACGATGATACGCTTACCCGCAATGATTGTTTGCTAACCTTTGAAAAAGTATTCCAGGTATTAAATAAGGCATATACTATTTCCCAACCGGTTCCGGAAATCAAAACAATGGCTTTGGAGATTGGCGAAGACGATTCAACATTAAATATTATCAGGGACAGGCTTTCTTCGAATAATAAGGGACTTAATGTGCGCAGTCTCGAAATGTTTACTATTTTATTAAGCCAGATTAAAGAAAATACCAGGAAATATGCACGCGAACTAAATAATTACGACAGCCTTCTCGACAGTACTAAAAAGCAAATATATGATCTGAGAAGTGATACGGTGATCCATCATATTTTCAAAGATTCTGTTTTGCGCGCTTCTTTTAAGCCGGAAATACAGCAACTGCGTTCAAAATATCGCCGTGCGGATAGCGTCATAAAATATGTAAATATTCTTATCGATAATACATCCGCGCAAACCTCAGACAATTTGATCGCCGTCGGCGAACTGGAAATACAGGCTGACGGACTTGCAAAAACAATTGGGTCCAGGGTTTTTAGTAAAGAAAGAAGATATCTCTGGGAGGCAAGCCAGTCGCCGGTTTCGCCTGTTTTGGCGGCCGAGGTTAACAAGGCCTTGAAGTCAGAAAAGAGAATTACCCAGTACTATTTTTCACACACGCATTTTCAATTGAGCCTGCTTGTGTTTGCCGGGATCCTGTTTTTCTTTTGGATATTTTTCAATTTTCGGAGCCTTATCAGGCGTAACAAGTTAAATACTTTGACAGTATTTCAATTCAGATATATTAATCCATTTCCACTGTTTGCTTCGCTGGTATTTATGCTTAATATCGCTCCCTTATTTGACCTGGATGCACCGGCAGTTTATATTGACACGATCGAGTTTTTTTTAATGATCATTCTAACGTTTTCTTTCCGCCGTAGCGAAGTAAAAAACTTATATCACCTATGGATCATTTTCATAGTGCTCTTCTTATTATCTTTTTCGAGATACCTTGGATTGCCTTTTTATCTCAGCCGCTGGCTTTCGCTTATTGTTAATTGCCTTTCCTTTTTGTTGGGTATATATGCTTTATCTCGCTTTAGAAAAAAATATCATTCCCAAAAAATATTGCTACTAACGGCATTGCTATACACGCTGTTTAACTTTTTGGCCGTGATCTGTAATTTGTTCGGAAGAGTGACGCTCATGCAGATATTTAGTTCTACAGCGGTTTACACCTTTATTGAAACCGCAGGTTTACTTGTTTTTCAAAAGTCTGTAACGGAAGCGTTTCTTCTGCAAATTCAAAGCAGCCGCGTTCGTAAAGAATATACCGAGGAATTTGACTATAAACCTATCGTGAAAGGAATTTCAAAAGCAGTCATTTTTTGCTCAATTGCCATTTGGCTCATAGTATTTATTACGAATTTAAATGTGTTTCATTTTCTTTTATCATCAGTAAGCGGGTTGCTGACTGAGCCCCGGATAATAGGAAGCTTCACATTTACTTATGGTGGAATAATTTTATTTCTCGTTATCATCTGGGTTGCTAATTTTCTACAAAAATACATTGCTTATTTTTTTGGAGATACCGGTGATGATTCCACATTTAATAATAAGAGTCATCGCTCGCGGCTCCTGATCACAAGGCTTATTTTGCTGGTAAGTGGATTTTTTCTTGCTATTGCAGCGTCTGGTTTCCCGGTGGACAGGATCACGGTGATTTTAGGTGCGTTGAGTGTGGGTATTGGTTTAGGCTTACAAGGTATCGTAAACAATTTTGTGTCCGGAATTATATTGATTTTTGACCGCACACTTCGCATTGGCGATGTAGTGGAGATTGGCGACAGGAAGGGCCGTGTTAAAGAAATAAGCGTGCGCTCCAGCACCCTGCTTACCCCCGACGGCGCAGAAGTAATTATACCTAACGGAAGCATTCTTGCCAACAATATAGTTAACTGGACACTCAGCAATAACAATTTCAGGATTGGGCTTTCTTTCTCTGTTGATAAATTAGTACTTACTGGTGATATACAACAACAAATTAAAAAAATTATAGAAGATTCCCAGCATACACTACCGCAAAAAGAGCCAGAGATTTTTATTGATAGCATTACTTCTCAATCAATGGTTTTAAAAATATATTTTTGGTGTAAGGATATTACTAAAAATGAAATAGCACGTAGTGACGTGTACACATCCGTTTATAATTATCTTGAAACAAAAGGCATAAAAATTTTGTAGGGATTATGCCGGTTGAAGTCTTTTATTAGTTGCTTTCATTGGTTAGTATGGCAGGCAAAAAAACACAATTCCTTTTTTTAAATCCCCAATAATCCTGTTACTATATTATTATTTATACAACAGGTATTTCTTTCGAATTATTTTGAACTGAGATAGCCCGGGCTCCCATGAATTTCTTATTTCTTCTGCCGTTTTTCCTTCTATAACCTGCTTCCTGAATTCATAGCTCCCTGCAAGTTTGTCGATGTCGCCCATTTGTGCACTTTGTGTTTTGTCAAAAAATTTATCCTTGAAAGGGTAAGCTTTATAAAAGTCAAGCATCCATTCAATGTGTATTCTTTTTGATTTACGCAATGCGTCTGTGTTATAATTCCTTAAATCAATGCCGTAGCAGGCCTCATTCATGTGTAACGGTGTTTCGCTCATACCGGGAATACTTACAGGGGTAAACGAAAAATTATAGATGCCTTTCAAGGCAGGGCTGCCCAATACTTCAAAGGGAAAATGAGTGCCTCTGCCCTGGCTGATAATGCTTCCTTCAAACAGGCAAAGGGACGGGTAAAGCAACACACTTTGCTGAGTTGGAAGGTTGGGCGATGGCGCTACCGGTAGCGTGTAGGGCATATCATGATCGTAGTTTTTTATCGGGATAATTTTTAATTTACATATCATTTTATCAGGCAGCCAGCCTTCGCCATTTATCATTTGGGCAAATTCAGCTATGGTCATTCCATGAGCGATAGGTACGGGGAACATACCGATCCCTGATTTCAGATGCATATCAAGTACGGGGCCATCTATCAGGTAGCCGTTGGGGTTAGGCCGGTCCAGTATCAGCAGTTCTTTATTATTTTCTGCACAGGCTTCCATAATATGACTCAGTACATTAATATTTGTATAAAACCTGCAACCAACATCCTGCACATCAAATATCATCACATCTACATCCGAAAGCTCCTCCTTTGATGGCATGCGCCTGACGCCATATAAAGAAATGACCGGTATGCCTGTTGTTGAATCTACTGCATCTTTCACCACCGCACCATTGCTGGCTTTGCCCCTGAAGCCGTGTTCCGGTCCGAATATTTTTACAATGTTAATTCCTCTTGCAAGCAAACTATCCACCAATGATTTTCTGCCAATGATGGTAGTAGGATTTGCGAGTACGCCTACCCGTTTGCCTTTTAAATAAGGAATGTACTTTTCAGTTTGGTCAGCGCCGGTGATAATTTCATTTTTGTTATGATACCGGATTGATTTAATTGCCTGGTTATTTTTAAAACTTAAAAGAAAGCAAATGCCTGCTGACAAAATAAATATCGGAATCAATTTCATAAAAGAAGTTTACCGGTTAAAATTATGATTTAAATTTTTGTTGGCTCGTGCCCTAGGTACCGTGTTCCTGAAAAACTTCATGATGAAAAGGCATCTATAAAATTCAGATTCTTTATGGAGGTGCTGTTTTTTAAAGCTGTTTACTTCGAAACGCGGTTATTTACTTTTAAAACACAGGTGTATTTACGATCAAGACCGTAAATTCAGCAATTGAATAATCAGGCAATAATGCTCTTGTGCAGCAGGCATCACCGGTATATCTTTGTACCAGAAGTTGATTGATGTTTAAGAAACATTAATCAAAATATCCAAATCCTTAGAAAAGAGCCACTATCCAACTATCCAATAGAAAAATTATTAAAATCTAATATCAGTCAACTTCTTTTTTTCTTTATCCGATACCTGTAAATAACTTATATTCTTATCGAAACCGAACTGTTGAATCCAATATTGGTGAAACCAATAAACCTCAAGACAAATTAATTAAAGCCTGCGTAATAGCGGGCTTTTTGTTTTCGCTATAGCCAAAGAATGAAATAAAATGCGTAAGCTATAAATCTCCGTACCTGTTTTCAGAAGGCATGTAGCCTTTGTGTTTAAGGATTTTACCCAGCCTGTTATAGAACGCAGGATCGGCAGGAGTTACACTTCCAAGGCCATCTACATACCGATTGTACAAACTAAAAAGTGCAGCAATCAATACGGTGTCATGCAATTCCATATCTGTAGCTCCGGTTGCCCGCGCCTCTTCTACCATAGCTGGTGTCACCAGCTTTCCGTTTTTTTGAACTGCCCTTGCAATGGCAAGTAGTGCTTTCATTTTATTGCTTACAGGAGCAACATCCGGTTCATGCTTCACTTTTTCTGAAATGGCCGGATCATCGAGTAATTGATTAGCGGCCGCCGTATGCGCCGCAGTGCAGAAAGCGCATTCATTGCCGTAAGACACCACAGTCGCAATTAATTCACGCTCACCTTCCGTCAAAGTAGAAGGCCCGCGCAGCAATATTTGCGTAAGTTCTCTTATAGGAAGAGCGGTATCTTTCCTGTAATCGAGCAGCCCGGTAATCCCGGGTAAATTTTCATTTAAAGGAATGTAAGGCATGATGATCTCATTTATAATTGTGCTGGATGGTTAACAACAAATGGTTTTGTCATATATCCTTCGGTGGCCCGTTGTTTTCCTATAGCATCATACACCGCATCATCATCGGGCGCCCATGTTGCCAGGCCATCTACATAGCGGTTAAACATGCAAAACGCGGCGGCTATCAGCACCGTATCATGAATTTCTTTATCCGTAGCGCCCTGTTCCCGTGCTAAAGCAATGTCATCTTCTGTTACACTTTTGCCGCTCTTTTGCACTTTGGCTGCGATGCCCAACAGCGCTTTCAATTTACCGGTGATAGTTGCATTGCTTACATCCTGGCGTAATATATCCTGAACAACAATGGCATTACCGCCCAACTGGTATTTGGCAATGGCGCCATGAGTATTCGCGCAATATTTACATTCGTTAAGACTTGATGTGTAAGCGGCTATTAACTCTCTTTCGCCCGGCGTAAGCGTAGAAGTAGCAGGATCGTGCAACAGGGTTTGCACCAGGTTGTTTAATGGGAGCGCTGTTGCAGGGCTGAACATAAACAAGCTGCGAATGCCAGGATATCCGTCTGGCAGATTGATATGAGGCATATTTGCTATTTTAATTTATTGTTTCAAATGTATGAATTGTGAATGTATTAAGACAACACACACGAAATTAAATTATCATAATCCATTTTCTTTAAAATTGGCTCGTTATGGCAATAACATCTCATTCAATTATAGCGTGAAACAAGAATATATTTACCAAAGAATTTTTTTCGGGTATCCGATGGCGTTAGACACTGCAAATAAGAAAACGCCCTGCGGCAAATTAGATTTATTGGTTAGTTCCCAGGGGATGTGTCAAAAAGTATATGGTTGCTAACGGTTATTTTTCTTAATTCGCAGGTTTGTTATCTTTTTCCTCTAACTGTTTTAATATGTCATCCATTTTTAAATGGAGCCGCATTACTTCTGCCTGGGCTTTCAGGTTTACCTGGTATTCTATTTCCGATTGCAGCCTGTCCTGTTCTGCAAGGCCCCGCTGGCTGGTAAGCACAAGGATGGTAAACAGGAACGATGTGAGCGTGAGGATAAATCCTAAAATGAAAAAGGTTGGCGGATTATCAGTAAAATTAATCCCCTGGTGATGAACTCTTTCATAGTACCAGGTATGGAAACCGATCCAGCTTGCGAGGAAAATAAATGCAAACAAAAGGAAACGGCTGCTTGATACGAGCCTGGCCGCCCTGTCAACAAATTTTCTAAAAGAAGCAGGCTGCTGATGAGGAGAATAATTTCCTGTTACTTGCTGACGCATACTCGAAGAGGTCGTCCGCAGCCTGTCAACAATTATGGCAAGCAAAGTCCGCGAAAACTGGGGATGTTTGTCGAGATAGCTATAAAAAGTCGCGCGGCTAATAGTAAGAACGGTTGTCTCCTTTACAGTGCGAACGGTAGCTGTATGTGGTCCGCCATCCAGCAAAGATAATTCTCCAAAAAAAGTTCCTTCGCCCTGCCTGCCCAGCATTAGCTCACTGCCATCAGCGGCGGTATAGCTAACACTTACTTCTCCTTTTTCAATCAGGTAAAATTTATCTCCATGTTCATCCATCCATAAGATAACGGTATTAGCGGCGTATTTTTCTGTTTGCAGGCGTCTCAACAGGTCATTTAATTCATCCGGATTGAGGGTGGCGAAGAGCGGGATTTCCCTGAGCAGTTCCGGCGTCATAACTTTTTTTTAGATAGTACTTAGCTTGCTGAAATATGTAATTATTAAAGATAAGCTATCAGTTGATGAAATGGGATAATTCATACAAATTGGTCTTGGAATACAGTAAGCATTTTGTTTCCCCTGGTTCAAAAAAACAAAATTCGGTTGCCTGAATGCTTTTGAATCTTTTAATTCAAATATCTTTTTTCTAACACCAACAATGCAGGATATATGTTTTCTTTTCCCTGATGCGTAATATTCCGGGTTTGTGTTTTTATGGCTTCTATACTTATTATGAATTTTGAAAAGTGCTCATTTAAAATATTAAATCCGGGTTATTTTACAACAGCTATAGCCATTCCATCGTGTTCTTTGGTGCCAACCGTCTGGAAAATAGTTGCGGTAATATCAGGACACTCCGCCAGGAATGAATTAAGTCGTTTTACGCCGGTAACCATTTCATCAGGACTTTCTTCCAGCAACACTTTTCCCTCACGGATTACATTGTCGGCAATGATCAATGTTCCTGGCCGGGAAAGTTTTAAGGCCCATTTAAAATATTCCAAATAAGGCGGTTTATCCGCATCAATAAAAATCATGTCAAAGGGACCCGCGCCTTCTGCATCTAACTGTGGCAACAGTTCAATGGCTTTGCCCAGGCGAACCTGAATTTTTGATTCTAAATTGCAACGCTTAAAGTTTTCACGGGCAACGGCTGCATGCTTTTCATCTATTTCGAGGGTAATAAGCTTTCCATCTTCAGGTAAAGCCCTTGCCATCCAGATGGTGCTGTAACCGCCCAACGTCCCCATTTCCAGGATTTTTTTAGCATGGCACAGGCGGGCGAGGATATGCAATAATTTCCCCTGGTTGGGAGATACACTTATCTGTGGAATACCCGAGTCAATAATAGATTGCCCGGCTGCTGCCAAACAATCGTCTTCGTCGTGAAAAAGATTACTTATATATTTATCTACTGATTGAAAAAATTGTGCATCCATGTGATTTTAGATTTAATGATGATTTAGGAATCAAAGTTAAAAATAAGTGCTTTTGATTTGAGTATCATTTCTGATTATTTCATCTATTACTTACGCTTCGCAGAAAATCAGGAATGCAAGTGTTACGAATTATTGCCTTTGTTTTTTATGAAAGAAAGCAAATATTCTGACAAGCTGTGTTCATGAAATGGCCGTTATAGAGGTCCATTGGGGTTCTTACATATATTTTGTGAATTGTCGCGGCAAAAATCTGGCTTATGCGCATAGGACTTCGTACAGGTTTTGAATTCAAATTCCGGATAAATAAAGCACAACGTTCCCGCAATAGCTAAAAGGCAATTTAGTTTAATTTCCCGGCAGCATTTTCCAAAACCAGATTAGAAAGTATGCCGGTATCAGGTATGGCTGGCTGGTGAGAGCAAAAACCAATACCGACATAAAACGGCCCATCAACATGTAGTTTTATGGTATTACCTGATTGGTGCATTGGTTCGCCGTGCATGCTTATCCAAATAGAAAAATCGTCGCCGTGCTTTTCTATACCAATGCGGAGGGCGCCTTTTTCAGGGATTCTCATTTCCTTGAGATTTTCTCCGTTCGCAGGCCTCCATGCGAGGTGCATCAGCCCGGCGCCATGAAGCGCTACCATCGCCTCTTTGGAATCGTCGTCAAGGCTTTGGCGAATTACAAGAACCGCTTTGCGGTCCCCATAGCCTGCCGAATCGGGAAAATTGACATCGGCTGCCAGCGATACATCGCCTGACATTTTTTTCCAGAGATAGCGAAATTCATCGCGGGTGTACCAAATATTATAGCCTGCTGATGTAATGGTATATTGGCCGGTGGCCGCATCAAAACCGGAAGCCCCCGGCACCAACGCACCACCTACATCGCTTTGTCCTTTAAAAATACCCATTGAAGTGTTGACCGTGCGGGTAGCCCGGTGAAAATCCGGGGGCGGCGGTACCTGCTTATGCGTAGCGGAGCCAGGGAGCGCCCATTCCGGCACTTCTACTTTTGGAACTCTTTGGGCTTCCACTTTGAACGATACACTACAAAATGCTATGCATAGGAATAATATCGTTGTGTTGGGCTTAACGGAATATATACTTTGACCGGCATTATATTGATCGCAGACCAGTTTAAATAACGTTTTCATTTTTGGACCTGATTTGGTTTACAAGCATAAAATTATATCCTTTGACAATGCCGTGCTGTTGTTAATCGCAAAATACATCTACCATGAAAGAAATGATGTAGTGAAATGGTAGCAGGTATAATAAACATCAATAAAAAAGAAGCACTTTTTGCACGAAACCTGATCTTAAAACGGTGTGTTCAGATACCATACATAACAAAAAGGGAAGTAGGGCAGGTTAAAAAAAATATTATCTTTAATACCATAAAAGTGGTGCTGTGCCAATTTACATGGATATACATATTGTGCCTGGCGTCAAAGCCAGGGATGTTGCCGAGGCTCACCAAATGGACCTGGTGAACCAGGAAAAGCATGGTTGTAAATGCATGACCTATTGGATAGATGAGCAAAGGGAAAATATTTTTTGCCTGATAGAAGCTCCTGCAAAAGATGCTGTTGAAGAAATGCATCGCAGGTCTCATGGTTTGGTCCCGAGCAAAATAATAGAAGTAAGCGATACTTTGGTAGCCTCTTTTTTAGGAAGAATATATGATCCCGAAGATGCAATAGTTTCAGATGGCGGATTAAAAATTTTCAATGATCCGTCTTTCAGAATCTTACTGGTGACAAAAACCCCCGACCCCATTTTACTTCAATATCAATTGGGTGATGAAAAAGCAATTGAATTATTGAACATTCATAATAATATTACCAGGAGAAACGCGATACAATATAATGGCAGCGAAGTAGAGCAGGAAGGCAGCGGATTTATTATATCTTTTACCTCGGCAGCCAAAGCCGTTTCGTGCGCCCTGGCCATCCAAAAAGAAATGCAGAATGCCGGAGCAAATCTGCCTGGTTTTAAAATAAGCATTAACTCGGGCGAGCCTGTTGGAAAAAGCAATAATATGTTTGGTGACACGATCCAATCTGCCACTAACCTTTGCTCTGTTGCAGCAGATTTACAGATTGCTATTGCTTCATCGGTAAAGGCGCTTGTGTCAAAAGATTTTTTTCAGAATGGCAGAAAAAATTTTTTATGCCTGAATACTAACGATGAAAACCTGCTGGATTTGTTATATAATAAACTGGAAGAAAACTGGCAGCTTCCCGATTTTGACATAACAGAATATTGCCATGCCGTAGCAATGAGCAATTCACAATTATACAGGAAAACAATATCGCTTACAGGTTTATCGCCTAATCTGCTTCTAAAAGAATTCAGGCTTGAAAAAGCAAAAGAACTTATGAAGAACCGGCGCTATTCTATTGCACAAATAACATTTGATGCAGGGTTTACGAGCGCTTCTTATTTTACCAAATGTTTTAAAAAGAAATATGGCCTGCTTCCCATGGCCTATCTTGATCTGCTGCATTAATTCATTTCTTCCCCCGGTTAAATTTTATCATTTATTGAACGATTTGTTTCATGCCGGTTACCATTTATTGAATGATTTGTTATAGCCTTCAGCTCTTATCGATATTATCTTTAGTATATTAATAACCTTTAAAAATTATGTTATGAAAAAGATTACCAGGGCATGCACATTAATTATTGCAATTCTTTTTTTCACCGGCTATTCTGTTACGGCACAAACAAGCGAAACAACAGACAATTCAAAAACAATAAATTCAAATGAAATGAAAACTTACCTGATCGAACGGGATATTCCCGATGCAGGCAAACTAACGCCTGAGCAACTAAAAAGTATTTCACAAAAATCAGTTAGTGTATTAAAGGAAATGGGCCCGGACATACAATGGATACAAAGCTATGTAACGGATAACAAAATTTATTGTGTTTACAAGGCTAAGAATGAAGAACTGATAAAGGAACATGCTGCAAAAGGCGGTTTCCCCGCTAATTCAATTATGCAGATCGATAACATGATCAGCCCCGCCACGGCTCAAAAATAATCAGTAAAATAATTCTTTTTTGCCAGTTTATAAACCCGCTTTATTGCGGGTTTATTTTTGAAACCGGAATAATTTTTTTTAAGGATCTGATTTATGGTAGCGAATTAAATGTCGTTTGAACGCTGACACCTTTCACGAGGGTTTGATAAACCACACAATATCTTTCCGTAAGTTTTTTAAGAGTGGCCATTTGCTCTGCAGTAGCATTTGATTGCAGATCAAATTGTAAACGTATCGTTTTAAAGCCGACGGGAACTTCTTTTGAAACGCCTAATGTGCCTTTAAAGTCCAGGTCGCCTTCTGCTTTGATGGTTCCATTTTCTATTTCAATCTCAAGCGCTGTTGCAACCGCTTTTAAAGTAACCCCTGCACAAGCCACCAATGCTTCAAGAAGCATATCTCCGGAACAAGCCAATAATCCGGTTCCGCCGGTAGCCGGGTGAAGACCTGCTTCAATAAAGGCCTTGCCGGTTTCCACTTTACACGAAATCTCTGCGGCTATGTTTCCCTGTGCTTTTAATGTTATAATCCCTGATTCCGGTTGATCACGATATTGCTCTTTAAGAGGCGCCTGTAAACTCTTAAGTTCAGTTGCATTCATAAGTACAAGTTTACTTAAAAAAACCGACTTACGATATATCAACAATAAATAAATTAACATGCAGGTGGCAATTGAAATTCTAACAATGGCGGCCTGTTTTTTATTTTTTGTTGGATTGCTTCATTTTTTATTTGTTGGGTATCCAAATAAGGGGAGAAAAAATTAACCTAAATAATTTAGCTTATAAATACTAAATAATTTAGTAATATTGCTCAATATGTATATACAAGTTTAAGAACAATTATTAATGTTAGAATCAAAATCCGATATTATTGCCCGGCTGCGAAAGGAGATATTTCCATTAGAAACTTTTAAGGCTCTGGGGAATACTTCTGATATAGATATAAAACTGGGTGCGTTGAAAAGCATTTTTTATAACAATGCATTTCCTTGTGGGGTTATTCATGAATTTGTTGCTGCTAAACAAGAAGACATTGCTGCCACAAGTGGATTCATTGCAGGCATTCTTCCATCATTGATGACGGACCGTGGTATTACAATTTGGATCGGCGCTACACGCACCATTTTTCCACCTGCATTGCAATCATTTGGCATAGCGCCGGATAAAATCATTTTTATTGATCTGCAAAAAGAAAAAGAAATCCTATGGGCTATGGAAGAAGCGTTGAAATGTGATGGACTGGCAGCCGTAATAGGGGAAGTGAAAGATTTAAGCTTTACCGCTTCAAGGCGATTACAACTGGCAGTTGAACAAAGCCATGTTACGGGATTCGTTCTTCGCCTGAACCCAAAAAATTTAAATACGAACGCATGTTTTACCCGGTGGAAAATAACTTCGCTCCCCAGCGGAAATCATTTGCCTGGCGTAAATTTTCCACGCTGGAATGCCGAACTTCTGAAAGTGAGGAATGGTAAACCCTGCACATTGCAAATAGAATTTACCGGCGGACGGTTCAGGCGTGTTTATAAATTAACCTCCATTCCGCAGCAACAACAAAAGAAAACCGGATGATATGCAGAAGCGCTATATCTCGATATGGTTCCGTTTTCTTAAAATGGATTGGCTCATTCGCCGGCAGCCCCAACTTAAGGAAATACCTTTTGTATTAGCTGCCCCTGATCATGGCCGGATGATAGTAACTGATGCAAATGGCATTGCGCAAAAATTAGGTGTCGTTAGCGGAGTAGTTTTAGCTGATGCAAGAGCTATCATTCCTTCTTTGCAGTTTTTCGATGAAGAGCCGGGACGATCTGCCAAATTACTCGAGGGCCTTGCCGAATGGTGCATCCGGTATACACCCATAGTTTCCATCGATCTTCCTGATGCGCTGATGCTCGATATAACGGGTTGCGCCCATCTCTGGGGAAGTGAAAAACAATACCTAACGGATATCAGTAGACGATTAGAAAAATTCGGTTATAACATTCGGGTTGCCATTGCTGATACTATTGGTGCAGCATGGGCTGTTGCCCGGTTTGGCAAGGATGAATTTATTATTGAGAAAGGTCAGCAAACAAAGGCAATGCTTTCATTGCCACCGTCGGCACTTCGTCTTGAAACAGAAACCATAGAAAGACTGGAAAAATTAGGACTTCGGCAGATAAGCAATTTTATTAATATGCCGCGCACTGCTTTGCGCCGGCGTTTTGGCCAATCTTTACTAAAGAAATTAGACCAGGCTTTGGGATATGAAGAAGAAACCATTCAGCCAATACATCCTATCGAGCCTTACCAGGAACGATTGCCTTGCCTGGAACCCATTGTAACTTTAACGGGTATTGAAATTGCATTGGAACGATTGCTGGATAGTTTATGTAAGCGCCTGAAACAGGAAGAAAAAGGTCTTCGCACTGCTTTGTTTTCATGCTATCGCATTGATGGGAAAATTGAAACAATTGAAATTGGTACCCATCGGCCTTCGGCTAATACCAAACATCTTTTTAAATTATTTGAAAATAAAATTTCAACCATTGAGCCTGCTCTGGGAATCGAATTATTTATTCTCAAAGCTTCAAAGGTAGAAGACCTTCCGCCGCGCCAGGAAAAACTCTGGGAGCATACAGGCGGCATTGACGATATTGGCTTATCTGAATTGCTGGATCGCATAACAGCTAAGACTGGTGGCAATCATATTCACCGTTACCTTCCGGATGAACATTACTGGCCCGAGCGTTCCTTTAAAACGGCTTCTTCAATATATGAAAAATCAAAAACAAGCTGGAAGATCGACAGGCCAAGGCCGGTGCAATTATTATCACAGCCAGAGCTCATAGAAGTAACCGCTCCTGTTCCGGATTATCCGCCAATGTTGTTTCGCTATAAAGGAAAATTACATAAGATAATTAAGGCTGACGGACCTGAGCGCATTGAACCAGAGTGGTGGCTACAGGATGGCCAACCCAGGGATTATTATTATGTGGAAGATGAAGAAGGCTGCCGCTACTGGCTTTTTCGTTCCGGTCATTATGATGTTGCCAAATCTTTTAAATGGTTTGTGCATGGCTTTTTTGCATAAAAAAATATGGTTATGAACTATACAGAATTACAAGTCACTACCAATTTCAGCTTCCTTCGAGGCGCATCGCATCCCGAAGAATTGGTAGCATATGCATTAACACTTGGCTATACAGAAATAGCCATTACAGACCGGAATAGTTTTGCAGGAATTGTTCGTGCACATGCTGCTTCAAAAAAAATAAGATCCGTATTAATAGTTGGTTGCCGGCTGGATCTGTTTGATGGCGTGAGCCTGCTAGCTTACCCAACAAACAGGCAAGCCTATTCGCAACTTTGCAATTTGCTCACTTTAGGAAATCGCCGGGCAGAAAAAGGCGAATGTCATCTGAATAAAGCGGATGTGTATCAACATTCAAAAGGAATTAAATTCGTAGCATTACCTCCTGCAGAATTAAATGGGTTATTTGAATTTGATCAGTCCTTTTCAAATTCATTAAAAGAATATCGGCATGCTTTTGGAATTGATCTGTATTTAGCTGCCTCGCGCCGTTACCAAGGCGATGACAACAAATATTTATACCGACTTGCACAACTTTCATCAGAATTAGATATTCCGCTCGTAGCAACGAATGATGTACATTATCATGAGCCAGGCACGTCGACAATTACAGGATGTTGTTAACCTGCATCCGCGAAAAATGTACCATTCATAATGCCGGTTATTTATTACATCCAAATGCAGAACGGTATCTGAAATCCAGAGAGGAAATGGCTCGTTTGTTCAGGCAATATCCTGACGCAATACTTCGAACACAGGAAATCGCGGAAGCCTGTCAATTTTCATTAGAGTGAATTAAAATATGAATACCCTGTGGAAATTACGACAGAAGGACGAACACCCCAGGAAGAAATAACTCTTCTAGCATGGCAGGGTGCTAAAGATCGCTTTGGAGATTGCATTCCTGAAAAGATCAGTGCAGCCATCAAACATGAATTGACATTTATTGGGGAAATGAATTATGCTTCATATTTTCTCACTGTGTATGATATTGTTCGCTTTGCCAGGAGCAGGAAATTCTTTGCCAGGGCCGTGGATCTGCAGCCAACTCAACTGTTTGTTATTGCCTTGGTATTACCTCTGTTGATCCCACCAAATTTGATCTGTTATTTGAAAGGTTTATTTCTTCAGCCCGTAATGAGCCGCCTGATATTGATGTTGACTTTGAGCATGAGCGCAGGGAAGAAGTGATGCAATATGTATTTCAGAAATATGGCCGCGACCGGGCAGCAATTGTGGCAACCGTTACGCAGCAACGTCAAAAAGGAGCGATAAGAGATGTGGGCAAAGCAATGGGATTATCGGTTGATACCATCAATCGCCTTTCTGGCTCAATCTGGGAATTTACTGATGAATGGTTTGAAGGCAAGCGTTTAACAGAGCAGGGTTTTAATCCATCTGATAAGCATCTGAAAAAAGTTTTGCAACTCACCGGGGAGTTTATGGGATTTCCACGGCAGCTTGGTCAGCATACGGGAGGCTTTGTTATTACTAATCGCAAACTTTAGCGACCTCTGTCCCATTCTGAATGCACGAATGGCCGACAGAACCTGTATTGAATGGAACAAAGATGATATTGATGCTTTGGGTTTTATGAAAATTGATGTGCTGGCTTTGGGCATGCTCACCTGCATCCGCAAAGCATTTGATATTAGCTAAAGCAAAATTACGGACGTCAATCTAACGCTTGGCGAATATTCCACAGGATGATCCTGCGGTTTATGAAATGATCTGCCAGGCAGATACCATTGGTGTTTTCCAGATTGAAAGCCGTGCACAGCAAAGTATGTTACCGAGGCTTAAGCCGAAGTGTTTTTATGACCTGGTAATCGAAGTTGCCATTGTAAGGCCCGGTCCTATACAGGGTGATATGGTGCATCCCTATTTAAGGCGTCGTAACGGAGAAGAGCCGATAGAATATCCTTCAAAAGAACTGGAAGATATTTTAGGACGTACGCTGGGCGTTCCGCTTTTCCAGGAACAAGCTATGAAAATTGCTATTGTAGCAGCAGGCTTTACTCCAACAGAAGCTGATGAATTGCGCCGCAGCATGGCAACATTTAAATTGAAAGGACTTGGTAACACAATTTGAAGAAAAGCTTATTAATGGGATGATGAAAAATGGGTACACAGCTGAATATGCACGAACGTGTTTTTAAACAACTGGAAGGCTTTGGCAGTTATGGTTTTCCTGAAAGCCATGCAGCAAGTTTTGCATTGCTTGTATATGTTTCTTCATGGATCAAATATTATTATCCTGATGTATTTGCCTGTGCTTTGCTCAACAGCATGCCGATGGGATTTTATCAGCCTGCACAAATTATTATAGATGCACGAAAGCATGGAGTTGAAGTAAGACCGGTAGATATTAATTATTCTACATGGGATAATAAGCTGGAAGAAAAAACAGGCAACTATTGTGCGCTAAGACTTGGTTTCAGGCAGGTAAAAGGATTAAAAGAAATTGATATCAGCATACTTGTGTCAGCCCGAAAAGAAATGTTCAGGTGTATTAATGAACTACGTAATATTGGTTTGCAACAAGCTACTTTAGAGAAAATAGCCGATGCAGATGCCTTCAGATCTATTGGCCTTGATCGGCGTGAAGCATTATGGGAAGTTTCTACAAAAGACCGCCCGATTGCTCTCTTTTCAGGTCAGCCGGCTCCTGATTCAAAAGGGGAACGTGTAAGCCTTCCCGTTATGACAGCATCTGAGCATGTAGTGCATGATTATGCTTCCACCTCATTGTCTTTAAAAGCGCATCCGGTAAGTTTTATAAGAGAAAAGCTGAATCAGCTTTATATTAAATCAACCAATAAATTACCTGCCGGTAAAGATGGAGACTTTGTAAAAGTTGCCGGACTTGTCTTGGTGCGTCAAAGGCCCGGAACAGCAGGCGGTATTTGCTTTATGACCATTGAAGATGAAACAGGATTTGCTAATCTTGTAATTTTTGAAAGCCTGTTTGAAAAATTTCGAAAGGAAATTTTACAATCACGATTGATAATGGTGGAAGGTAAATTACAGATAGAGGAATCCGTGATTCATGTAATCGTCAGGCGATGTTATGATTTTTCAAAACTACTTCGGCATCTTACTCCTTCGCACAATGAAGATATACCTATATTAACTTTGGCACGTCCTGATGAAAAATCGATTCCTGCCCATGCGCAAAATAAAAGACCACAGGTTCGACTAACAGCACAGGAAAATATTTTTCCGGAAGCAAGAAATTTCAAATGAAGTCATTAAAACTTTTTATTACATAATTTATCTCATTTAATATTATGGACTGTTTCAATTACTAACGCATTTACCCTATCAGGATGTTCGTATTTTTACTGTATCGACCGTAATTTCAATAGCTATATAATCGGGCAGTACCGCTCTTGCGGGCTGAGTATACCCCGCCTATCTTTGTTCCAGAAGTTGATTGATGTTCGACAAACATTAATCAAAAAATCCAACCCGATCGCAATCGGAACCTTGAAAAGAACCACTATCCACTTATCCAATAGAAAAATTATTAAAATCTAATATCAGTCAACTTCTATTTTTTCCAATACCTGTCAATTAATCAATATATCCTAAACCCGCTTTTGCAATCCAATACCTGTTAAAAGACTTTACCCGAAACTGAATTAATTAAAAGCCTGCATTACTGCGGGCTTTTTTAATACGTACTTTCTTAATTCCAACCTGTTCGTAAATTAGTTATTTCGCATCTGTTGCCAGGATTTGATAACCAGATTTATATATTCCATTTTCAACAACGCTGAATGTAAAAGCTAAAATGCGGCTCGTTAATTGTGTGGATACTTCTACCCGCTAATTGCAATTTTCTGTTTTAGCCCAAGGTTCATTTATCAATAATAAAAACAATATGAAAAAAATTATTTTCCTTTTACCTGCATTTGCTTTTATAATAGCCGGTTTGCCAGCCTTTTCACAGACTTATAAAACAGTTGCAGATACTGCCGCTCTTAATAGCGAATATCTAAAAGTAAGCAGTCAGGTTGCAGATCTTTCTGCTAAACTGAACAAAGCTCAAAATGATTTGTCTACTTATACCAAAAAGGCAAATGACGCTAATTCTGATGCGCAAAATGCTGCCATGAATACTTCCGACAAGGCATCGGCTTCTGCCAACGGAAGTGTAAAAGATGCAAGAAAAGCCAAGAGAGAAGCAAGAAGATCCGTAAGAGATGCAAAAGATTCGAGAAAAGCCGGAAACAATCTTGATGATCAAAACAAAAAAATAGCCAGCCTTACGAGTGATCTTGCAAAAAAACAAGACAGGTTGAAAGAACTTGATGCCATGCGGGCTTCGATAAACACTCCACACTAATAATAAAACCAGGTATGCTTTTAGCCATAATTCTTTAAAAAATTTTATGAGCCAGGCATTTGTAAAAGAAAGTGAAGAACAATGGCTGCATGACGTGCCACCTACTTTGCAGGCATTGATCGTTTACCTAACGCGGGAAAATAATGGCATAAGGGTATATGAGCAAAAAAATTCTGTAGATTCTAAAACTGGCAAGACCATTCATCTGATGAGCAATGGATTATCTTATAGTACAGATAAGAATAGTAAATGGTCTATAGTGTAAAAAGCAAAAGCTTTTTAAATAAATATAGGGTATAATTTCAGCCTATTTCTGAGCACTTAGTAATTTTACCAGTACCGCCGTAATTTCACATATCAATAATTGGGCAGTAGTGCTCTTGTGGGCCAGCAACATCCTTTATATCTTTGTTCCAGAAGTTGATTGATGTTCAACAAACATTAATCATCCCGATGAAAATCGGGAATCCAAATCCCTTGAAAAAAGCCCGTTCTTAATCCGTGAAAAACTAAAATCCGATATCAGTCAACTTCTTTTTTTCTTTTTCAGCATCTGTAATAAACCGTCTTAATAATACCTTGGTATTTGCGTTTCCAATTATCCTTTTAAAACATTACCCCGGAGATTTAAATTTAAATAAAAGCCCTGCCATAAGCGGGGCTTTTATTATCCAAAAAATATTTAATTAATATTAAAGTAGAAAACATTTTCATAAACGTTTTACTACTTCTGTTTTGCAAAACTTAGATTGCGAATCAAGCTCCCGGATTGACTTCCGTAGTGGGGTTTTCAGGCACGTCGTTTTTAGCATTGGATTTAAAAAAATCCTCAAAATGTTCTTCGGCGCCTGGAAAATGTTCTTTGAACATATCTGTTGCTTTTTTCTTCAGATCACCAAAGTAATTTTTTGCCGTATCTGCGGCCCCCTCTGCTTCCTCTTTTAATTTATGAAATTTGTCCTTGAAAGAATCCGCCATTTTTTGTTTCTCTTCCTCGGTCATTTTAGTATACTTGTAAGCGCCGAAAGCTGCAGCAGCTCCTAACAAAATCGTCGCAAGATGTTTATTGTTTACACTCATATATTTAATTTTAAGTATTGATTTAAATATTAATTATTTATTGCAGTACAATAAATCTGCCATAAAAATTCACTCATCAAAGGTTTGAGGAACGCGCTATTTTATAACAACCTTCTTTAGTCCCTGGCACATCGCTTTTATTTCCTCATAGATCTCATTGGAGTTTGCATCTTTATCAAGTTTTATTTCGAGCATTCCGGGAGATTTTTTTATATAAAAAGCCGTTTCGTCATCAAGTTTAAGTTTCCCGTCAATCGTTGAATTTACAAAAGACATGTTATTTTTTCTACCAATCGTGTTGTCCATATAATTTTCCACATTTCTGTTGCTGCCTTTATTAAAATGTGCTTTCATTGAATACGTGTGATCTGTTTCTTTATAATTAAAACTGATGTTGTGATTATCATTAATATAGCCACACGAAATAAACAGGCCAGATAAAAAGAAGCTTAAAAGTACAAGAGAATTTTTTTTCATGGAATAAGTTTTACCAGTTAATAAATAAGAATTGCATTGCATAAGCTTATGCTAAATCACTTAATGAAAATTCTTAAGGTTGGTTGGAAAAAATAAATCTCTGCAGGTTGAAAAGACAAAAATAATGATACGCGCAATAAATTCCTGTTATTTGTATAGGCGGAAACGAAATCGTACAGACGGATGTAAGTTAACCAATTATGCAGCATCATCTTTATGATCTAAGGCTTGCTTAATCCTCACTTCCATTTCGGGGATCAGAGACATAATTCAATTTATATTCTTTTGGAGGCTCTTTATGCAGCAGGTTTTTTACAAAATAATCCCATCGCCTCCGCATCATGTACAACGAAAATTGACCGTAGCCATGACGACTGTTTGGAAAAATAACCAGGTCATAATCTTTGTTGGCTTTTTCCAGTGCTTCTATCAGCGAGCATCGTGTTGGAAGGCGGCACATTATCATCCATCATTCCATGTGCCAGCATCAATTTTCCTTTCAGATTTTTCGCATACAGTTCGTTAGCTTGCGATTCGTAATTGGAATCACCGCCGGCATCATTGGTTTCCAATCCATTATAACGTTCTCCCCAGTCATCTTCATAGTTCCTGTTCTCATGATTGCCGGATTCGGAAATCCCTACTTTGAAAAAATCAGGAAAACGAAACATAGCCGCGGCTGTTGCAAATCCACCACCGGAATGGCCCCAAATTCCCACACGGTTGGTATCCATATATTGATATTGTTGCGCAAGTTGCCTGATAGCCGCTATTTGGTCAGGCAGCGTATTTTCAGCCATGTTGCCATAACTCATGTCATGAAAACTCTTTGCGCGTAAAGGATTGCTCGTTCCTTCCAGTACCACCACGATAAATCCCAATTCAGCCAGGGATTGATTGTCACCCCGTGAAGCAATAAACGACCAGTTTCCAACGCTTCCGCCCTGCGGGCCGGGATAGATATAATCAATTACAGGATATTTCTTTGACGGGTCTGGATGGGCTGGTGTAAATAACAGCCCATACAAATCTGTTTGCCCATCGTGGGCTTTACTGTAATAGGATTTTGGGGGCTTCCATCCGGTAGCAACAGTCTTGAGACATCGCTTTTTCCAGTGTTGAAATTAGTTTCCCATTTATATTGCGTAATACCATTACCGCGGGTACATCTGGTTGAGAATAGCATCTATTAAATATTCTTCTGTTGGCGAAAATTCTATTTGATGATTGCCTTCTTCGGGTGTAAGAGAAGTAAAATGCCTGCCGTCAAATGCAATCTTATACAAATGTGTGAAATAAGGATTTTTCCTATCAGGCCATCCGCATCAAAGAATAAATTGCGATTTCGTTCGTCCACTTTCAACAATTTGGTTACCACATAATTACCTTCGGTAATTTTATTTTTCAGCTTGCCTGTTGTTGCATCATACAAATATAAATGCCCGCAATTATCTCTTTCAGAATACCAGATTATTTCATTTGTTTTTGGCAAATAACGCCAGTTGATTTCGCCCTGTCCCGATTCATATTGAGTGGGAACTTTCTTCAAACACTTCACGCACTTCACCAGTTACTGCATCGGCTATTCGAAATTTTTCCTGTTTGTGATCTCTGGATGTAGACACAAAAGCAAGCTCAAGGTCATTAGGATTCCAGTCCACATCATCAAAACCTTCCCGCTGCTGGAAATATCATCACTGAGCGTGAAGCCACGTGCGGGTCGGGCGGTATTTGCAACCTGATCACTTTTGGATTTTCGACGTTTATGATCACGCGATGAATCATGACAATATTGCTATCGCCGGGAAGCGGATATTTCCATTGTTCCAATTTTGGATGCCCAACATTGGTTGATACCAGATACATGTCACCCACCTTGCGTTCGTCTTGCTGAAACGTTGCAATCTTTTTAGAATCGGGCGACCAGCGAACAATGGGCTTATCACTGTGTTTCCAACCTGCGTTATCTGTAGCATAACCAAAATCTTTTACTCCATCGGCGGTAAGTTGGGTTTCTTTGCCGCTTGCCACGTCACGCACCCACAAATTATAATCTTTTATAAACGCAGCCTTTTTGCCGTCAGGCGAAAAAACCTGATCTATCTCCTTGTCCGGGCTTGCATTGGAAGAATTGCCTGTATCCTGAGTGCATTGGTAATTGCCAAGATCACATTTCCAATGCCTCCTGTTAACATCAAAATAAATTGTTTTTTCATCCGGCGAATATTTGAAAGTTTGAAAAGGAAGCATTTCTGCATCATATTTTTTTCCTGTTGCAGAAGAAAGGGAATTCGCAAGTTTTTGTTGATCAAATGCAGGGCTTAATTTTCCATTCTCAGGATTTACCAATATGAATTCACTTCCTTTGGAATTCAGGTCGCGGTACCAAAACCGGTCTCCGGAAAGCCATTCAGGTCTTACACTGCCGTGATCTACATATTTCTGGGTAGTGTATCCGAGCATATTTTCTGCATTGGCGTAATCTTTTACTGCTACAGAATCATTTTGAGCTTCAGTATTTAAAATAAAAGCAAATAAGATAAGGATGAATAAAAAACTTTTCATAAAGGATTTTAAAATATTGAAGAATAAACAATCAATGCAAATTAAGCTCTTTTGATTCAATTTTTATTTTTGCACACGTCACTTTTTGATTATGTAAACATTTAGGCGTCCACATATTTTATCAAAGAACGATAAATGCTATCAACATCATCTAACCGACACCGTTAGTTTGTTGTTTCTCAAAATCTTCGCATGCATAGTCCATATAAAATTACCTGCAAATAATTCCCAGCTCCCTTTCTACGTAAATTATTTCTTTTTGTTTTAGCTTTTCATTTGGGCGGCAAACGAACATGCTTAATGTATCAGAATGCTTTTCTGTTAATCCCTCCAGGCTTTCAATACAATTGTCATTTATGTAAAGGTCTTTCAGCCTTATTAGTTTCTTAACTGGTTTTATAGAAGAGATACAGTTGCACTGAACATACAGTTGCTCCAGTTCAGTATGTGCTTCAATGCCATGCAGGCTTTTAATTTTGTTGTTATACAAAAAAAGAGATTTTAAATTTTGAAGATTCTCCACCTCTTTAATACTTTCTATTTTATGATGGGTAATTATCAGGATGGACAGGTTGGGCAGATCCTGTATTCCGCTGAGGTTGGTTAGTTCAAAATTAATGTTGGGATAAGGAGCCGATGGCCCCGCGAGCCTTATTACCGGCGTTGAAAAAATCTTTTCAAGATCATTTTCTCCGGGTTCATTTGACTGGCCTGTGATAATTGCAAAAGCCTTCTTCCATTGTGTTTCCAGTCTCTGCCACCAATTTTCAGGAATGAGTATGTTGTTCAACTTATGACCAATTACGCCTTAGCTACGACTCGGGAAAATGCCATTTAAAGCAATTATATAATTAACTGCAAGATAAGGTTGGACGTTATTAAATGGTTGCGAGCCGCCTGTCAATCCAACGGTCCCGGCATTCATTTGCACGAAAGTGCCCGATTTATTATATTCCGTGTCAAGTACGCCAGTATTTCCTAAATAAGCGCCGGTAGGATCGGATGTAGTACCAAGTTCTGAAGTGGCAGTCAATGTATGGCTATGTTGTGGCAAATTATTCACCAGTAAGGTGGTATTCTCGGAACCCCCGGCCTGACCCAGGTCATAATTTGATAAGCCCGGCCCCATGCCGGATTGTATAGGAACGCGACCCCGAAGATCAGGTAACTGAAAATTTGTAGTTCCGTTACCTCCATAAGTAGTGCCTAGTAATGAAAACAGCGCGGTATTTTGAGAAATAGAAAGCAGTTGACCCTGGCACAACGCCCAACCAAGAGGTGCAAAATTTCCTGCAAAAATTATAATGCTTGCTAAAAGCGGGTTCATAAATTAAAAGATTAGGAGTTATAAATAAATTTTTTATCTGACACAAGCAACTGGTTTTTATAATAACTTATCTGCTGGATGTGTGAATTTTTTTTAACTGATATTTTATTTACCAGGAGAGAAACACTGCTGCCTAACGGTTTCAAATTATTGCAATAGGCGGTAAGTAACGGGTCGTTATAATAATCTTTTGACATCTTATGCAGAGCATCTAATTCATAACGATTTAAAGTGCTTATCTTTTCGAGCGAATTGCTTTCAAATAAAGTAATTACCACATCCGCAGGACTTGATAAGTTAGTTTTCCAAAAGATCCACATGGGTTGGGCAATGATATTTTCACGCGGAAAAGATATAGACTGACCTTTTTTATATAAATGCCCTTTCGTATAAGCGAGACCGGTCCGGCCTTCCAAATCAAAGAAAGTATTTAACTTTTCGCCTCCGGATTTTTGCCAAAAATATTTCCATTTATTTTCCAGGTCACCGTTAGTTTCAACAGGCAGTTTTTGAAACGTGGGTTTTAAAGTAGCTCCGGCGGACAGAAGGATCATACTGTTTAAAAAATTTCTGCGACTGTTTTGATAGATCTGCATTAATTATAGTTTGATTATTCTTTCAGTAAATAAATTATTTCCTTTTTGTATTTGGAGCAGATAAATTCCTGATGAGCAATTTGTTATGTTTATAGTTTGATAATTGAGCCCATTGTAAATTTTATACATAATTTTTCTTCCATCGGCGTCAATAATTGAAAAATTAATTTTATCGCCCGACGGATTTGCTATGTAAAGTTTATATAACCCGTTTCCCGGGTTATTTGTAACATAATAAAAACCGGACTGTAAAAACGTAACCGGCACAATAACTGAATAGGTAGTTTTATTGTCAATATCAACCTGCGCCAATCTGTAAAACATTTTACCCGGCAGCGGGCCGGCATCAATAAACTGGTAGTCTTTTTCTGTGAAAGAATTGTTACTGCCATTAACGAAGCCGATATTTTCCCATTTAATTGCATCCGTGCTTCTTTGAATTTCGAATCCTCTATTATTTACTTCGGTCAGGGTTTGCCAGTTTAGATTAACTTCTTTATTGACAGCTTTGGCCGTAAAATTTACGATTGTAACAGGCAAAGTAACACCCGGCCCCGAAATAACCAAAGAATCAGCTCCCGTGCAAGGTTGTCCTGATACCGTAGTCCAAACGCACGATCCACCGGTAGCAGGCGGAATAGCGGTACTACAAGGATTTTGAAAATACGCTTGTCCGCCAAATGAGAGCACCCAGAGATTTTGAGGAATTAGCCAGTATATATCAACCTGCACGTTTGCAAATCCGGCAACCGGCCCATGAATTTCATAAGCAGGCTTGCCATTTACATTTCCAATTGAATTTAGGGTAAGGGTGCCCGTTATACACTGACCAGAAACAGTAACATTTTGCGCTTTAAGACAACAGCTAAAAAATAAGAAAATGGAAAAAAAGTAGAATTTTTTCTGCATATCTTTCTTTTTGGGGGTAAAAATTTTGCCAGTAGAAAGATAAAAATAATTTAGAATGCTAACAAATAAAATATATCAACGGGTGAATTTTATGTCCTCGTAATAGTATTTTTTTTTATTGACATTATAAATTACTGAAGTAGTTTTTCTACTGTCTTGATTACGTCCACGAGCTTTGAAATATCCTGACCCCCGGCAGTAGCCAGCGTTTTTTGGCCGCCGCCACCGCCTTTAATTAATGGGGCAATGTATTCCTTAACAATTTTGGGAGCTTCAAGATTTTTAGAAGCTACTATGGTGTCGTCAAGCATAATTACAACAGCAGCCTTACCTTCAATATTTGCGGCTAATACGACCACATAATTAGTCAATTGATTTTTTAATGCGAAGCAAATCTTTTTTAATGCATCGGCGTTGGAAACATCAACTATTTCCCCTATAAAATTACAGTCTGTAAGTTTTTCAACTTTTCGTAAAAGTTCGTTTTGCAAAGAAACAAGTTGTTTTGCTTCGGCTTTTTCCAACTGTTTTTTTAGCATACTATTTTCATCAGATAAGATTCTCAATTCCTTTACTGACTCCTTTGGATTTTTCAGGCTTCGCGAATTTTTATGTAAAATATCAAATTCCATTTCTATGAGATCTTCTGCTGCCTTGCCGCTGATGCCTCAATTCTCCGGATGCCTGCAGCCAACTGCCGCCTCACTGATAATTTTAAAGAAACCCAATTCCCCGGTATTGCCTACATGTGTACCGCCGCAAAGTTCGATTGAATAGTTTGGGTCCATCATGACCACGCGGACGGTATCTCCATATTTTTCACCAAATAAAGCCATTGCACCCGTTTTCAATGCATCTTGCTTTGTTCATTTGTTGTATTATAACTGGAATGTTTACACGTATTTTTTCATTCACCAGCGATTTCGATTTTTTTTAATTTCTTCGTCGGTAACTTTTACAAAATGAGAAAAGTCGAAACGTAAATATTCATCATTAACCAAACTTCCTTTTTGCGCAACATGATTGCCTAAGACTTTGCGCAAGGCAGCGTGCAGTAAATGCGTAGCGCTGTGATGCACGGCCGTCTTTTTTCTTTTATCTATATCAATTTTTGCAATAATTTTTGCCTCAATATTTTCCGGAAGTTTCTCAACAAAATGAATGATAAGATCATTTTCCTTTTTTGTATTTACAACAGGAATTTTTTCTTCACCAAAAATCAAAACACCTGTATCGCCAACCTGGCCACCACTTTCAGCATAAAACGGAGTCGTATCTAAAATTAACTGGTAAATTTCTTTGCCTTGCGTCTTCGTTTTTCTATATCTTAAAACTTTACTTTCAGTTTCATAAGTGTCGTAGCCAACAAATTTTGACGAACCATTTTCGTGGATGGTTATCCAATCTCCTGTATCAACAATTGAGGCTGCACGGGAACGATTTTTTTGTTGTAACATTTCTTTTTCAAAACCAGCTTCATCAACTTTTAATCCTTTTTCACTAGCAATTAATTTAGTCAAATCGAAAGGAAATCCATATCTATCGTAGAGAATAAAGCACGTTTCACCTGGAATGGTATCCATTTTATAAATGCTATCTCCACTCAATATTGTTAGAGTTTTTTCTTCATGTAATTTTTCAATTTCATTAAGTTGAGCTTCTGTTTCTATTTTTCCTTTTGAAGTAATGAAATTTAATAAATACAAGCCCTTATCTAAAGTTCTTAAAAAAGCTTCCTCTTCTTCTTTCACAACTTTTCCAACAAAATCTTTTTGACTCTCCAATTCAGGAAATACATTTTTAAATTGTTCCGCAATCAAAGGGACTAATTTATAAAGCGCTGGTTCTTTTACATCTAAATAAGAAAAGTAGTATCGCACTGCTCTACGGAGAATTCTTCTTATAACATAACCCGCACCCGTATTCGAAGGTAATTGTCCATCTGCAATGGGAAATGCAATAGCCCTGATGTGATCTGCAATTACCCGAAAAGCAACATCTTGCTTGCTATCGGTATTGCTATATTTTTTACCAGATATTGTTTCAATCGCTGCTATCGTTCCTGTAAAAATATCTGTATCATAATTGCTTTGTTTATTTTGCAAAACTCTTACAAGTCTTTCAAATCCCATTCCTGTATCTACATGTTTGGCAGGCAATGGTTCAAGGCTTCCGTCTTTTTTTCGATTGTATTGAATGAACACAATATTCCATATTTCTATTACCTGCGGATGATCATTATTCACCAATGTTTTTCCATCGATCAATTTTCTTTCTTCCTCCGTCCGGGAATCAATGTGTATTTCAGTACAAGGTCCGCAAGGTCCGCTGTCGCCCATTTCCCAGAAATTATCTTTCTTATTTCCCATGATAATTCTTTCTTCCGGCAGCCATTTTTTCCAAAAAGTAATTGCTTCCTCATCTTTAGGTAAACCTTCTTTTTCATCGCCTTCAAAAACGGTTACATATAATTGTTCCTTGTTTATTTTGTAAATCTCTGTAAGCAATTCCCAGCCCCATGCTATGGCCTCTTCTTTAAAATACGGAACAGGTTTTTCAGTTGCATTTCCAAAACTCCAGTTGCCCAGCATTTCAAACATCGTGTGATGGTAAGTATCAACGCCCACTTCTTCAAGATCATTATGTTTGCCGCTTACACGAAGACATTTTTGTGTATCTGCTACACGTGAGAATGGTGCGGCTTTATTTCCAAGAAAAAATTCTTTGAACTGGTTCATGCCTGCATTTGTAAAAAGTAATGTAGGATCATCTTTAATCACAATGGGTGCAGAAGGCACAATGGTGTGCCCTTTCGATTTAAAAAAGTTAAAAAAATGTTGTCTTATTTCTGCACTCTGCATCATTTCCTGTTGATTTTAAGATTTGGCCGGCTGCAACCGGATTTTGTTTATTATGAACCTATCTTTGCCCGTTGCAAAAAAATAAGATGGCAAAGGTATTTTGTTTGCCGCATTTATAAGCAGACCGGTTGCTTAACCAATCGCAAACCCACCTGATTTTCTTTAAAGAAATGAAAAAAATTAAATATTACTATAATACCAATACATTACGGTATGAAAAACTTGTAACTCCGCTGCGTGTGACCCTGTTACGCTTTTTCGGATTTATGGCGGCAGCAATGGTAACAGCATTCATTATAGTATTACTTGCCTTTCGTTTTATACCTTCTCCCCAGGCAAAAATTGCTGAGGCAAAGTACGATAGAATGAGGGAAAATTATGATGCCCTGGTGTCACAAACGCAAATGCTTCAGCAAGAAATGGCTGCTTTAGAAAAAAGGGATAACCAGGTTTACCGTTCTATTTTCGAAGCGAATCCTTTACCTGACAGCGCACGCGCAAAGCTTGCTGAGAAGAACACTGAGGTGCAAAAAGTTGCCGCAATAAATGATGAAGAGCTTGGAAACGAACTCGCCAAAACGCTAAACAACATTAGTGCAAGAGTGAAGTATGAATTTGCAAGCTATAACGAAATTGAAAATCTTATAAAAAACCAGGGTCAAAAATTGGCGTGTATTCCGGCAATACAACCCGTTAGTAACAAAGACCTGGATAGAATTGCTTCGGGTTTTGGCATGAGGATTGACCCCGTATACGGAACTCCAAAAATGCATAAAGGGCTTGACTTTACGGCCCCGCGGGGCACGCCCATTTATGCAACAGGAAACGGGACAGTGGAAGTCGCCGGAGAAACAGGGGATGGATATGGCGACCACGTGGTTATAAATCACGGCTATGGGTATGAAACTTTATATGGCCACATGGTAAAAGTGAAAGTGAGGACGGGGCAAAAAGTAAAAAGAGGTGAGGTGATCGGTTGGGTGGGAAGCACCGGCAAAAGCACCGGCCCGCATTGTCATTACGAAGTGCATATTAATGGGCAGGAAGTTGACCCTGTTTATTTTTTTTATAACGATCTTACACCGGAACAATTTGACAGGATATTAAAAATTGCATCTACCGGAAGTGCAAAAAGCTTAGATTAATACATGCCGCTCTCGCAAATATCATTTGAGTTTGAAGATAATTCTCAGAAAAAAGATGAGGTAAAACTCATTGCGCCTCAAATTAACGGTACACCAAAACTAAAGCGTGGAAGAAAAAGTTTAAAAGAAATGGGCATTGATGCTGAGCTGGTGCAAATTCCTGAAGATGAAATTCTTTTTCAAAAGCAATATTATTCAATTGGCGATGTGGCCACGATGTTTAAAGAAAATACATCTTTGATAAGATATTGGGAAAATGAATTTTCAATTTTAAAGCCCAAAAAAAATCGCAAAGGAGATCGTTTTTTCCGTCCGGAGGATGTAAAAAATCTTAAGTTGATTTATCATTTGCTGAGAGAAAGAAAATATACCATCGATGGTGCTAAAGATTTTTTAAAAAATAATAAGTCCGCGGCAGAAAAGCATGAAATGCTTGAATCGTTGAAAAAAATAAAATCTTTTCTTTTGGAGTTAAAAAATAATTTATAAAAGTTCTATGAAAAAAGTCCTGTCGGTAATTTTTTTCCTTGCCTTAGCTACATTTTCTTCAAAAGCGCAAACACCGTTGCCGGGCACTTATATTGTTCTTGCAGATTCATCGCATGATAATGCAAAGATGCTTAAAGGCATTGTAGGCAAAAATGATCTGGCTAATGACCCTGCCTTCGCCTGGTACGCAGAAAGTCAACGTATTTATCCTCACGCGGATACTGCGGCCGTTGCTGCATTCAGGAATAACAGGGATAAAATATATTTCATAATTTTTGGTGGTACCTGGTGTGAAGACACTCATTTTATATTGCCTAAATTTTATAAGATACAGGAAGCTGCAGATTTTCCTGAGAACAGGATTACCGTCTTTGCTGTTGACCGAAAACTTTCATCAACGGGGAATATAGCGAAGGCTATGAACATCACTCATACGCCTACCATCGTGGTAATGCGGGATGGCAAAGAACTGGGCAGGTTGGTTGAATATGGAAAAACCGGGCATTGGGATAAAGAACTCGCAGAAATTATTAACCAGTAAATATTCTGCTTATTTCAAAAGCACTTTTTTCACGAGTGAATAAAGGAAATCATTAAAAATTAGATTTGGTTATACCTGATTAAGTAGCAATTTTAAAGGTTACAATTCACCAGCATCCGATATTGCTGAAGAACTTTCAAAATTATATTTTATTAGAAACCGGGGTTTCGTTTTCATCAACTTCTTATAAATTGGACAGCTTTCAATATGAGCTCCTGCGAAATAACCCGTGCTCATTAAAAATTCATTTACAATTTCGCCACCGGTAAAGCGGAAAGTATTTTTAAAAATTTTACCCATTCCTCTTTTGTTTTTGGATGATGATGATCAATCCATTTTTTAAAAGAACCGTATTCTTTTTGAATATTTAAAAGTGTCTTTGCATTTTCTATCGCGGCATTTATTTTTAGCCGGTTGCGGATAATGCCAGGATCATTCATTAATCGTTCAAAATCATTTTCGTTAAAAGCAGCTACTTTTTTTATGTTGAAATTTTTATATGCTTTTTAAAATTTTGTTGCTTATTTAAAATAGTGCTCCAGCTTAATCCCGCCTGGTTTATTTCAAGCACAAGCCTTTCAAAAAGTTCATCATCATTATCAATAGGAAATCCATAAGCAGTATCATGATAAATCCGATGAATATTATTTTTATCCATTGTACTTACTGCATCACAATAGGAAGAAGGTTTGTCCATAAAAATTTTAAATTAAATAAATAAATTAGCGAAGTTGTGCCGTTTCGTTTTTGAAATAAATAAATGTATTTTAAAAATCTGAATTAATGGACTGCCAATTTTAGTGTAAAAAATAATTATGTTTTGGAAGATGATATGCTCTTTTGCGTCCCTTTGAAAAAGATGACTTTGAGAATTTATTACCTATCGCATTGCATGAACCTGATACCTGGAAATATTCATTGGTAACCGCTGCGGGGGAGGATGGATTGAAAAATTATATGAACATTGCCTTTGCTGAAAAAGAAAAGGAAAAGGAATATCCATTCATTGTTTTCGATAAACGGATAAATGAATATGCAGGCAGCACCAGATTTTATGATATCAACATTCCTTTTAAAACATTGCAGCTTGGCTACACATGGTATGGGAAAAAATTTCGTGGAACAGGTTTAAATAAACATTGCAAATTTCTGCTGCTGTCATTTGCTTTTGAAAAAATAGGCATGGAAAGAGTGGAGTTCCGTGCAGATAACGATAATCAAAAAAGCATTGCTGCATGAAATCTATTAGGCTGTAAAGTTGATGGAATTCTTCGCAGCAATATGCCTACACGCGAAGAAGGAAAAAGAAGAGACAGTATTGTATTAAGTATTTTAAAAGATGAATGGTTTGGAGGGGTGAAAGAGAAACTTGCTGAAAAGGCTGACTTAAAGGATTGCTGAAACATTGTCATAATTTCAATCGGAAATTTTCACTAGTTCGTGCAATAAAAAATGTTTTAATGAAAAGAGAACTCACTTCCTGGTACAGCCCTTCTGTAAACAAAGAAATGCCGATTGCGACTTATGGCGATTATGGATTTGCGTTGTTGCTGGTTCCAACGGCCGCGGCTGATTATCTGGAGTATGAACGTTTTCAATTGATTGATAGTCTTGCTCACCTTATTGATTCCGGGAAAATAAAAGTTTTTTCTATCAATAGTATGAACAATGAAAGCTGGATGAATAATGACATGTGGGGTGAACATAAAGCAATCCGGCATAACCAGTTTAATAAATATGTTTTTAATGAAGTTATTCCTTTTATAAAAAACAGTACTTCTCAGGAAACGCCGATTATAATTAGCGGCGCAAGCTTTGGCGCTTTGCATAGCATGAACTTATTTTTAAAACGACCTGATCTTATTAATGGAGTTATTGCTATGAGCGGTGTGTATGATTTGCATGAATACACGAAAGGCTTTAATGACGAACAGGTTTATTATAATTCGCCGGAAGATTATATGCCGAATCTTACTGATCACTGGTATTTTGAAAACATACGGAAAAGCAATCATATTCATATTCTTTCGGGAAGCGGCGCTTATGAAGATCCGGGAGCATCGGGAAGGTTTGCAAAAATTTTATACGATAAAGGAATTAATTATGAACTCGATATTTGGGGAACCGATATGACGCACGACTGGCCTACGTGGAGAGCTATGTTGCCGTATTATATTGAATCAAGATTTTAACTTTTGGAAAGCTCTAAACTTTCCAAAAGTTTATTCCTTTGTAATTTAGAGCTTGCACCTGTCATACACATCTTTCACCAACAACTTTAGCGCAAGCGATTCTAATATTATTTGATCATTAAGAATGGCATATTCTTTCAACTGCCAAAACCCTTCTTTATTTATTGCGAAATGTTCCATGTGAATTGATTCCGCCTCAATCAGTATATATTCCTTTAGTGAAGGAATTGCACGATACAACGCAATTATATTAATTCACATTATATTATGCACTTTTGCATGCATCTACACATTGCAAAAATTTAGAAATTCAATTTCAAAAAGGTTAATTTACCCGACCCAATGATATTTCATGTTAACATTAATAACCGTTGATAAACTTTGAATTAAAAAATTCGTGTAATTAGTTACAATTCGTGTAATAAAAAATCTTATTGTTTTACATTTGTTTAATGGAGAAAAAATTATTCTTATTGATGCAATGGCGTCTTATTTATCGTGCTTATTATGCCCTTGATTCGAAGCCCGATCATTACTTCAAAAGGAAAAAATACCAATGCGCAATTTGGTTTTACAAATACCCTGTTTGATTTGTTCAATAAAGAAAATCCTACGCATCTTGCAGTAGCTTTTGATACAGTGGGCACCTACAGAAAGACATACTGATTTTGAAGCTTATAAAGCCAACAGACAGGAAGCTCCCGAAGATCTGCTGGCTTCTATTCCTGATATAAAAAAAATAATTGAAGGATTTAATTTGCCAGTGGTTGAATGCGATGGTTATGAAGCCGATGATCTGATTGGTGGCCTTGCACAGCAAGCAGAGAAAGCAGGGCTATGAAGTTTTTATGGTAACCCCTGATAAAGATTTCGGGCAATTGGTTACCGAAAAAATAAAAATATACAAACCGGGCTACCAGGGCGGAAAGAATGAAATTATGGGCAAAAAGAAGTATGTGAAAAATGGGGAATAAAAAATGTAAACCAGGTAATTGATATTCTTGCCTTGATGGGCGATGCAGTGATAATATTCCCGGCATTGCAGGCATTGGTGAAAAAACTGCTGCTAAATTATTAGCGCAATATGAAACGCTTGAAAATGTTTTGGCAGATGCGGAAAATATAAAAGGCGCTTTGGGAGAAAAAATAAGAGCGGGAAAAGAAAACGCCATTATGAGTAAAAAACTGGCAACGATAATTACAGATGTTCCTTGTAAATTTCATGAAGAAGATTTTAGTGTAAAGGCATATAATACTGAAGCATTAAAAGTTCTTTTTGCTGAATTTGAATTTAAAACTTTGGGCAAAAGAATTTTGGGCGATGAATACAATGTCTTTGTAGTAGAAAAGCAGGTGATACAAACCGATCTCTTCGGAAACGCAATGGAGCAGCCAATTCCAAAGCCTGAAGAAGAAAAAATTGAAAAAGAAGAAAAGGGTCTTGCTGCTGATAAAAATATTAAAATACGCCGCATACTTATTATTTAGTAGAAGGTGATGAAGCGATTATTGAACTGGTAAAAAAATTATTGGTTGAAAAAGAAATTTCGTTTGATACAGAAACAAATCATATATGATGCGAATGAGGCTGAGCTTGTGGGTATTAGTTTTTCGTTATGCATATAGCGAAGGTTATTATGTTCCATGTCCTGAAGATGAAGAAGGAGTCATCAAATTTAAATCATTTTAAACATTTATTTGACGGATGAATCTATGTTATGGATTGGCCAAAATATAAAATATGATTTGCTTGTATTGAAATGGTATGGCTTTGAGTTGAAAGGAAAAGTTATTTGATACGATGCTTGCTCATTATGTAATAGAAAGCGAAGGCAGACGCAACATGGATTTGCTAAGCGCTCAATATCTTGGCTATCTTCCTGTTTCGATAACAGAGCTCATTGGGAAGAAGGGAAAAAGACAAGGAACCATGCGTGATGTGGAAGTAGAAAAAGTAAAAGAATATGCAGTGGAAGATGCGGATATCACGTGACAATTAAAAAATATATTTGTTCCTTATTTAAAAGAAAAGCAGGTTGAAAAAGTTTTTAACGAAGTAGAATCGCCTTTGGTGAAAGTGCTTACCGATATGGAATATGAAGGCGTAAATGTGGATATGAATTTTCTAAATGTGTATTCCGAAGATTTGGAAAACGAAGCTGCAAAATGTGAGCAAAGTGTATATGAACAAGCTGGCATAAAATTTAATCTTGCTTCGCCGAAACAATTGGGCGAAGTTTTATTTGAAAAATTCAATTGGATAAAGGGAAAAAAACAAAAGGCGGCCAGCATTCAACCGGGGAAGATGTTTTGCTGAAACTTGCAAAAGAAAATCCGATTGTTGAAGACATTTTAAACTTCCGGGAGCTTACAAAATTAAAATCAACTTATGTTGATGCGTTACCGCAGATTGTTAATAGAAAAACGAATCGTGTGCATACCTGTTATGGACAGGCGATTGCAGTAACCGGAAGGTTAAGCAGCAATAATCCCAACCTGCAAAACATACCGATAAGAACAGAAAGAGGCAGAGAAATAAGCAAAGCTTTTATTCCACGCGATACTGATCATGTAATTATTTCTGCAGATTATTCCCAAATTGAATTGCGCATTGTTGCCGCTATAAGCGGCGATCCCGCCATGTCTGCAGCTTTTAAATCCGAGAAAGATATTCATACCGCCACGGCGGCGAAAGTATTTAATGTTAGTGAAGAAGATGTAACAAAGAAATGCGCTACAAAGCCAAAGAGCGTAAATTTTGGAATCATTTATGGCCAAAGCGCTTTTGGACTTGCGGAAAATATTAACGTAAGCAGGACTGAAGCAAAAGAAATAATTGATGCTTATAAAAAAGAGTTTGCAAATATCAAAAATACATGGACGAAACTATCAACTTTTGTAAAACTAACGGTTATGTAGAAACGCTGATGGGACGTAAAAGATGGCTGAAAGATATTAATTCTGGCAACTGGACGGTTCGTGGATATGCAGAAAGAAATGCAATCAACTCGCCCATTCAGGGAACGGCAGCCGATATGATAAAGCTGGCCATGATTAAAATTCATCACGAATTTAAAAAGCACAATTTTAAATCAAAAATGATTATGCAGGTGCATGATGAACTCGTTTTTGATGCACATAAAAGCGAGGTGGAAAAAATAAAACCGATCATTATTGAATGTATGCAAAATGCTTTGATTGCTTCCTAATGATGTTCCTGCAAATGCCGAAATCGGCGTAGGAGTGACAATTGGCTGGAAGCGCATTGAGTTACGAATATATCTACCTTTATAAAATGAATAAGCATTTTATCATAGAGCAACTTAAAAAGATTAAAGCAGTTCTTACTAAAAAGTACGGGGTTACGGAACTGGCTTTGTTTGGCTCTTACAGCAGAAACGAGGAAACCGAAAAGAGTGATATTGATATTTTGGTAAATTATTCACATCCGATGGGGATGAAATTCTTTGATATTGTCTATGAACTGGAAGATGTGTTTAAAGAAAAAAGCGTTCAGATCGTATCACGAAAAGGGATTAAACCAAAATATTTCGAGCGTAAGCCGGATTTAATTTATGCCTAAAAGAGACGATGATTTATTGATTCTCACATGATTGACCGTTGTATTAAATAAAGCGGTAATAACTTTAATAAACCAGCGCCGGCTTGATTTTCAAAAGGTAAACAAAATGCATTGGTCAGAATATTTTAGTAACATACAAAAAATCGGCTCAAGATATTTTATTATAGCCGGGCTCGCATTTATTATCTTTTACTTACTGATAAAGAAAAGCATTAGCCACAAAAAAATACAACAAAAGTTTCCACGGAATAAAGATTACGCAAGAGAAATAGGATATTCTATTATTACCATTTGCATCTTTGCCGCAGTTCCGTTAGTTATTTTACGGACACCCGCTATAAGAATCGCATACCTTTTTTTATACTGATATCCGGCAATACGGATGGCTGTATTTTTTCCTGGCATTTCCATTAATGTTTCTTATACATGACACTTATTTTTACTGGACGCACCGCTTGATGCATCATAAGCGTTTGTTCAAATTATTTCACCTGGTTCATCATTATTCTACTAATCCATCTCCATGGGCTGCTTATTCTTTTCATCCGCTGGAAGCGGTTGTTGAGGCAGGCATATTTGCGGTGTTTCTTTTCACAATGCCTGTTCATCCCTTACATCTCGGTATTTTCTTTTTGCTGATGATCACTTATAATGTCTATGGTCATTTGGGCTATGAATTATATCCAAAAAATTTTAGTAAAAACAGGCTTGGCAAATGGATCAATACGTCCGTAAATCACAACCAGCATCATCAATATTTCAAAGGAAATTATGGTTTGTACTTTCTTTGGTGGGATAGATGGATGCACACCATTCGGGACGATTATGATGAAAGATTTAATGCAGTAAAAACTGCCGCCAGAAAAACTGAATATGCATAATGGCTTTCTCAAAAAAGATACTTTCATTTTTTAAATCCCTGGATTTGAATGTTGATCTTCCTGCCGGTGTTGAAGTGATGAACCCGTTCAGGGATAAAATAGCCTTCAACCTTTGTAAAACATTTTATCAAAAATTTTATGACGATAACAATGCGAGACATATAATCCTAGGGATTAATCCAGGCAGATTTGGTGGCGGCATCACCGGCATTCCTTTTACAGATCCTATCCGACTTCAAAGTATTTGTGAAATCGAAAATGATTTTCAAAAAAAACAGGAATTAAGTTCTGTATTTATTTATGAAATGATCCATGCATTTGGCGGTGCTGCGAATTTTTACAATAAATTTTATATTTCTTCTATCTCGCCACTGGGTTTTACAAAAGATGGCAAAAATTTAAATTATTATGATGACAGGAATTTGGAAAATAGCATTAAAAGTTTTGTTATTGATTGTATAAAAAAACAACTCAAATTTGGTATTAAAACTGACGTTGCTTTTTGCCTTGGAGAAGGAAAAAATTTTAACTACCTCTCACGCGTAAACGAAGAAATGAATTTTTTTGATAAGGTTGTTCCATTGCCGCATCCGAGGTTTATTATGCAATACAAGCTTAAAAAAAAAGAACAATATATTGATCGGTATCTTTGTGAATTGAATAGCTAATAGCTATTGGCTGTTAGCTATTAGCTAATAAACTTAAATGAAGCACAACTTTAATATATTGTTATGATGCATATTGTGGCTGGTGTTATGGCTTCAGTGAAGTAATAAAAAAAATATATTCCGAATATAAAAACAAGTTGGAGTTTGAAGTACTTTCAGGAGGTATGATACTTCCCGAAGAGCCTGTATCAATTGGCGCCACAGCAAAATATATTGATCAGGGCTTATAAAAGAGTGGAAGAACTTACAGGTGCAAAATTCGGCGAAGATTATTTCTGGCATATTAAGCATCCTGATCAAAGCGATTGGTTTCCCAATTCAGAAAAACCAGCCATTGCTTTGTGCGTTTTTAAAGAATATTTTCCTGAACAACAAATAAGCTTTGCCGCAGATATGCAATATGCGCTGCACTTTGAAGGCCGCGATCTTACCGATGATGAAGCTTATCGTTTGTTGCTTGAAAAATATAATATAGATGCAGAAGATTTTTACGAAAAGCTTCACGATGAAGAATATAAAGAGAAAGCGTATTATGAATTTACCTTGTGCAAACAATTAAACGTTTCCAGCTTTCCGGCTGTTTTCTTACAAACCAGCGATACAAAATTTTACCACTTAGCACAAGGTTTCACGCCCTTTGACAGCCTGAATGAACGGATCCAAAATGTTTTGAAAGAAACGGAAAGCAATTAATTAGCCAAAGGATCAATCAACTTTCTTTTCAGCAGCTTCGGCATTTTTTACTATATCCCCGGGCTTACCGACTATGTTCGCAACAAGTTTCCTCCAGTCATCTTTTTGCCGCAATAAAAACTCAAGATCCATGCTAAAATGTTTAAACTCTTCCTTTTGAGCATCTTCCATTATTGCCTTTGCGCCTTTGTCTTTTTCAACACTTATTCTTTGTTCATACCAGTTGATTGCGTCTGCTTCTTCAATTACAGATTGAATCATTCTTGCAAAAGTTCTGGTCTCCTGTGATAATTCTGATGCGGGCTCGTGATATTGTTCTGTAGGCATTGTATGTATTATTTTTTTATTAAAAAATATTCTCAATATTACAAATACAAACCCACTTTCACGTAAATTAATAAGCGGACCACAAGCAGCCAATTAGTTTTTTGACCAAATATAAATTACAGTTTGATTTTTTCTGCTTTTGATTGAATGAACAGAATGATGTGGGTGACAAGCAAAAGCTCGCATACGATTTCTTTAACGATCATAGGTGGCGGATTTTTGGATTAAAACTTAATCTCCTATTAACGTCTTTGCATAAAAATTATTATGCAATGAATAACTCCAGCTCCAAATATTGGGCGCTAAAATATACCGCCGAGGTTGCTCATCAATAACCCCACTTGCGCATCATTTTCAAATCTTCTTCTGCGCATTCGATAGGAGTTTTATTTTGGTAAGATTCCTGTTCAATAATAAACTCGGTAGTACCGCCCAATTTCCGTCCCATATCTATTATTTCTTTCACAGCCAAAATACCTCCGCCCAAAACTGTACTCTCGTAATCATCATTCATTTCACCTTTGTCTGTGGATTTTATTTCATCTTTTACATGCATGCTTTCAAATCTTCCGGGATATCTTTTTATGATATCCAACGGCCTGCCCCCGGCTCCATACATGTTGCCGATATCAATTTGCTGTAATACCAGTCCAGGATCGGTTTTGTCCAATATAATATCATAAATCTGTTTTCCATTTAATGAATATTTAAATTCAAAATCATGATTATGATAGCCAAATTTTAATCCTGATCTTCTACAAAGCTCTCCACATTTATTAAAGACATCGAGAAAGCTAACAAGGTCATCATAATTCTTGCGAAGGCTTTCATCAAGCCATGGGCTTATCACATATTTTTGTCCCACCGTTGCGGCATCGTCAACTGTTCGTTTCCATTTATCGTTGAAATCATTTGTCCCTTTATTCCAATCAGCATTGCTCATAACAGTATGTCCGCTCGGCATTTTTAAATCAAGGTCGTCCAAAACTTTTTTAAATTCAACAGGTGTATAACCATAGAATTTGCCATCTACATAATTAGCATGTTCAACATTTTTATATCCCATCGCGGCCAGTTTTTTTAAAGTGCCTGCAGGATCATTCTTCATATCATCACGAACGGAGTATAATTGTATGCCTAAGATATGCTCATCAGAAAAAAAATGATTCATGGCAAAAAAGCTTTTTGGCAACAATATTGTCCCGGCAAGTGACATTGTACCGCTGAGAAGAAATTTCCTTCTTGATAATTTCATATTTCTATTGATTTAAAAATTGAAGTCAGATTTCTTTTGTTTTCATGGCTACAGGATCCCAATGAATTATTTTATTTTTAAAATAACTTTCATTGCATGCAAGAGCCGGTGCGGCTGCCCTAAAACCAAACACAGCATCCTCTACAACAGGCTTTCCCGTTTCTGATGCTTTCAAAAAAATTAATGTGATGCTGAAGATGAGAGTCGTAATTATCGGGCTCTTTATAAACTAAATCAGGCTTGTTGATTCTTTTTTGTTGTTCGGGTGTATATTTTTGGTTGTATTGTTTTTTTAATTCTTCCTGCATGGCTGCGGGATAGGTTGTTAAAGAATCCCAGCCGCCAATACCAGGCGCTTCGGGCATTTTGCTATGATGCACCGTTAATCCATCGGAATTTATAACGATGGTACCTTCATCACCAACAAAGCGCGTAGTTTCGCTTCCACCGGTTCCGCTCACAAAATTTACTTGTAGCGTAAGTTGAAAAGGAGAATGCTCGGGCGTTTCCGGGTATTGCATAATGCCGGTCATAATATCAGGTACGTTGCGGCCATCTTTCCAATAACATAATTGGCCTGATGCATAAATTTTTTCGGGCCTTTTGAATCGGTAATTACGTGTGTGCCTGACAGTAAGTGAACGAAAAGATCGCCTGCCACGCCCGTTCCAAACTCCCTGTAATTTCTCCACCAGAAAAACTTTTTAGGGTCATATGGAATTTTTGCCATGCCCTCTATGTACCTGTCCCAGTCCACCGTTTCAGGCGATCCATCTGTTGGCATTGTATATTCCCATGCGCCCAGTGCATCCTGCCGGTCATATACCGCATTTACCATGTTTAAGCTTGCCTATTTCTCCTGACTTATATAATTCATGTGCTTTTTGAAAAACAATATTGCTTACGTACTGGCTGCCCACCTGCATTACTTTACCACTTTCTTTTTGCGCTTTAATTACATCCAGCCCCTCATTAATATAATGTACCATCGGCTTTTCGCAATATACATGTTTACCACTTTGCAATGCAGCTTTTGTGATGCGTGCATGCCACTGATCGCACGGTGGCAATGAATACAGCGTCAATATCTTTTCTTTCTAAAATTTTACGGTAATCATTGGTTACGAAAAGATCTTTGCCATGTAATTCTTTTGCCCTGTCGAGCCTGCCTTTGTACAGGTCACATGCGGCAACCAATTCCACACCGGGCACTTGTAATGCTGTATTGGCATTATTATTCCCCATAATGCCCATTCCGATTACGGCAATATTTATTTTATCATTTGAAGAAAAGTGTTTTTGATATTGAATACCAGTTCTTGTTTTTTTTCTTCTGCTGCAAAAGCTGCCAGCGATCCTGCACCGAGCGCTAAGCTAGTTCCTGTTAAATGTTTGAGAATTTCCTTCTGGTAGAATTTGATCTTTTTCTTTTGCATGATCATTTGTTTTATAATTAAATTTAAACTGAAGAAATGATTAATAGCCAATGGCCTTGATCAAGCGTTCGTGTAAATAAATTTAGATGTTTTATATTAATAAATTATAAATCATTTTTATAAAAAGATTGTATCAATTTAATGCAATAAAAAAAACCTGCAGCTATTATTACTGCAGGTTTGTAAAATTTGTTTCGATTTGAAATTTTTAAAACCAACTACCTGTCCATCTTTCATCCTATTTATTTCCCATTCTTCCTTTTTCTTCTTGCACCTTTGCATGGTGAATAAACATGGTAACTAACATTAATGGCATAAACAAAATAGTGAGATGGCGGAATACCCATAATAGAAATCCATTTTCCTCCGAACTGCCTGCGCATCGGTCGTTTTAGTCTTTCTGCAATCAGGTACATACTCGGCACAATTATCAAGTGTCATAAAAAATGCAAATGCCAAGCCCGAATATAATTGTCCATGCAAGTGGCTTCCAGAAACGGATCTGTCGCCACCGAAAAATATGTGTGGATTTAGCTCAGAAAACATGGTAACAAAATTAATATTGAAACCTATTGCCAGCGGAATCAGTGCAAGTATAGCTGCAAGGCAGTAAGCAGTACAGGGATGATCCTTGTTTTACCTGCCTGTATTACTGCTTCCCTGGTTTTCATTCCACGCGCTTCTTAATTCATCTGCAAATTCTATTACCAATATCCCATTTTTAACTACAATGCCTGCCAGGCCTACAATACCAATCCCTGTCATTACTACCGATACTGTCATACCTGTGATTGCAAAACCAAGTAATACACCAATAACACTAAAAATTATTTCTGTAAGAATAATAACTGATTTACTTACAGAATTAAACTGCAACACCAATATAAATAAAATGATCATTAATGCATACATCAATCGCCTTTCCCAGGAAAGCTCCTGTTTCTGCCTGTTGCGCTCCTTCGCCTGTTTGCGTGATTGTAACACCGGGTGCTTTTTATGGAAAATTATCAATAGCCGATTTGATTTGTGCATTTACAGCTGTAGGTGTATAGCCTGAAAGCACATTTGAAAATAAAGTGATCACCCTTTTTACATTCTTTCTTTTGATGCTTCCATAAGTGCTTGTGTAATCCACATCTACCAAAGAGCTTATAGGGACGGATTTTATGGCTCCCCCTGCAGCTGGTCTCTGAAAACAATATTCATATTCAAGTAACTCAGAAAGGCTTTTTCGCTGCAATTCATTATTGCGCAATTGTATTTTATATTCGTCTTCACCATCTTTTATTTTAGATACTTCAGCCCAAATAAAGCTGTTCTTATCTGTTGACCGATCTGCGATGTAGAAACACCTGCTATTTGAGCGCGTTGCCGATTTATTGTGAGAGTAATTTCAGGATTGGTTAAATCCACATCCACTTTAATTCTTCCACGCCAGGTATTTGAAGGCTATCCAGATAACTTTTCAAGGCGTTTGGCCGTAGAAGTTAGATTATCAAAATTTTCGCTTGCTACTTCAATGTTTATCGGAGGATCGGTTGGCGGCCCGCTTGTTCCTGCGCTACAGATATTTCTGCGCCGGGAATATCCCTTAGAGTATGCCGTATGGAATCCAAATAAGGAGCGGTTTTAATACCATTCCGTTTTTCATATTCAACAAAAGAAACCTGTACCCTTCCAAGGTTTGGCCTTGTACTTCTGTCGCCACTGTTAGGATCAGATGCGCCAACGGCCACATTTGAGATAATACTTTCAACAGCAGGATTGGGCTTGCCATTTGGTTCCAGCACTTTTGTTACTCTGTTGTCCAACATCATTGGTAATAGAATCTGTATAATCAACGCTGGTTCCTACCGGCATTTTAAGATATACATAAATAAAATTGGGATCACCCTTTGGGAAAAATACAACAGGCACATTTCTTACTGTGAATAAAACTACAGAAAATATAAGCAGTACAAACGTGCCAACGAACAGCCATACAGGCTTCCAGCCATTTGAAGTGCCCATTTCAACAACTTTTCATAACTGTGCATAATGGCAGGCAAAACTCTATTTTGAAATTTATGAATAAGCCCATCAAATACATAAGTATTTAATACAACTACTAAAGAGAAAAATATTAACAGGTTGCCGAGAAAATTGTACGTGTAACAAATCAAATAAAATACCGGCACCAAAGTGATATTAGAAATGCCGGGCTTTTAAAAACACGTGATTTTCTTTTAACTGTTTCGTCTTCAGGATGGTTCATAAAATCAACTGCAAAAACAGGGTTCATTATAAAGGCCACAATCAGCGATGCCGTCAAAGTAAATATGAGCATCGTAGGCAGATAGATCATAAATTTACCAATGATGCCCGGCCAAAAAAGAATGGAAAGAAATGGCGCTAACGTGGTAACTGTACCCGCAAGCACCGGAACAAAAACTTCTCCGGCAGCCATTTTTGCAGACTTCATGGCGGAAATCTTCCTTTATTTTCTATAAAAATCCGATGCGTATTTTCAATAACCACGATGGCATCATCCACAATAATACCAAGACCAAAAAGCAATGCAAAAAGCACGATAAAATTCAAGCGTAACATCAGTACCGGTTATCAAATCTGCCGCAGGCAAAAACAAAAAAGCAACAAACATAGAAAGCGGTACAGATAAGGCAACAAAAAATGCATTGGTAACTCCCATGAAAAACATCAGATATCAAAAGAACCAGCATAAAACCAATTACTATTGAATTCACCAGATCATTGAAAGAAGTGCGGGTAGCTCTTGCTTTGATCACCGGTAATAACTACATTAAGATTTGCTGGTAAAATATTGCCTTTCATTTCCTCAACGGTTTTCTTAACATCATCAGAAGTTTGAATTAAGATTTTCACCGGCTCGTTTTATAATATTAAGGGTAACTACATTTTTACCATTAAGCCGCGCATAGCTTTCACTGGTTTTTACCGTATCTTTTATATTGCGATATCTTTTAAATAAATGGGAGCGCCACCGGTATTACGAACAATTATCTGCTCAATATCAAATGCTGTTTTAAACTGTCCTTTTATCTGCAAAGTGCGCTTCATATTTCCAACATCAAGCAGGCCGCCGGATATATCTACATTTTCTCCCTGAACTGCATTGGCTATATCATTGAAAGTAACATTTGCACTTTGCATTTTATAATTATCCATGTTAATCTGGAACTCTCTTTCCGGTGCGCCTACGATATCTACTCTTGTAAGTCTGGAAGCTCTTCCAACTTATCTTTGGCATCATCTGCAAATTTTTTCAGGCTTATCATATCGTAATCACCACTGAGGTTTACAAACATGATCGGTTGCTCGCTAAAACTTACTTCCTGTACATCAGGCTCTGCCGTAAGATCGGTGGGTAAATCTATCTTTGCTTTATCTACTGCATCTTTTGTTTTCTGCAAGGCCACTTCCGTTTTTACATCTGTTCTAAACTCTACAATAATAGCAGAATAATCCTGTATTGACGTACTGGTAATCTTATTTATCTTGGCACCTGTAATTCCCTTTAGTTGCTTTTCAATAGGCGTGTTACCAGGTTTTCAATATCTTTCGGAGAATTACCAACATAAGTAGTTTGATACATAAATTGTAGGTATTACAATATCAGGAAACTGCTCTTTTGGTAAGGTGACAAATTGATAAATGCCCATAACTGAAACAAAAATGATCAGTAGATAAATTGAAGTTTTATTTTTAATTGACCAACTCGTGGGCTTAAACTCTTTAAATTTTTCTTTTAAATTTTCCTTTAAACTCATAAATATTTTTTTCGTTTTCATAAGCATTAATAATTAAGCACTGCATTGTTGTTATTAGATTGTCCATCGAAAAGCGATTGATAGCCATCTGTGATCAACTGGTCACCGGGTTTCAAACCTTGCTTTATTTCAATTTTATCTCCGGATAATTGCCCGACAGTAACTTTACGCTTTCGTGCAATCAAGCTTATTACCTTCCTTTGCTGCTACTAAAACATATTTTCCCTGCTCATCTGTTTGCAATGTATTCACATTTATAACAATGGAACTTGGAGACAGAATAATCAAGAATTTTTACAATTGCAATTTGATTGGGCCTTGCAAGATCATTCGATGGAACTTTTATTTCCGCAGTAAAGCCACTGAATTTGACGACCATTGCCTGGCTTATAAATGAAATTGTGCCGTTAAAGGTTTGATTGATATCAGGGATATTACTACCTCTGCAGGCGTTCCTTTACTTACCTGGTTCCGCATAATTTTCCGGAATATTAACAGTTATTTTTAAATTTGAATCATTTACAATTCTCATATAGCCACTTGTTAAGGGATTCCGTTAAAAGATTTCACCTACATGAGCCGTTATATCATCAACAACACCGTTTACATTGCTATAAACATTGCTTTGATTGGCCTGTGCCTGCGCAGTATTTACATTTGCCTGTATGGTGTTTAATTGGTTTTCTAAAGTTTCAACATTGGTTTTATCCTGTAATAACTGCACTTCTGTTCCGATATGCTGATCCCAAAGATTTTTTTGTCTTTGATAAACAGATTTTGCAAGATCAAGCTGGGCCTTCACGCTTCCCATTTGTTGCTTTACAGCAGTCACATTTTGCAGAGCAACAGCATCATCCAATTTTAATATCAAGCTGGCCTTTTTTTACATGATCGCCTTGCTTTACATAAATGGCTTTTATCTGGCCGCCTTGACCTGGTGGACGTTATATAAGAAACATTTTTATTGTCAACACATTCCCTGTAGCTGCAAGGTAATGCTTAAAAGGTTGTATATTGCCAGAGTAGTCAGAGCAACTAACTTTGGCTTTTGCACTGGATGCAGCGCTCGTATCCATTTTTGCAATATCATTTTGTAAAGCATGTAATTTTTTTATCAATATCTCCTTTGTCTGTTTTAATTTTTCGAGTCTGCTTTTTTTGCTTTTACAGGATCATTTTTGCCGGTATTTCCACACGAAGAAGTATAAAAGAACAACAGAATAAGCAGGGCTTTGTTAATTTTTTGCATTGTATTTAATTTAGATTAGATATTTATTTTTTTTAAAGTTTACCAGCAGCCTGCAGGTAATCAATTTTCGCAATAATTGCATCATATAATGAATTGTAATAATTGTTCTGAGCCGTTACAAGATCCGTCTGCGCTTGGTTAATTTCCTGGTTGCTTCCAAGTCCTTGTTCATATTTTAATTTGGTAGAGTTGTAAACACTTTGCGCCAGTTCAATATTTTTTTTCTGGCTATCCATTGTTATCATAGCAGATTTCATATTGATCCTGGATTGAGCTAATATCATTATCAATAGATGATTTCAACTGATCCATATTGTTTTGCGTTTTACGCAGGTCAATTCTTGCTGATGCTATTTTTGCATTTCTGCTGCCCCCATCAAAAATGGGAATATTCAGTTAACGTTAATAAGTATGAAGAAATAAGGATACACGGCTCCCATTTTTAAAGAAAGTAAATGTTGTTCGTTGTGCATTTTCATTAAAATTTGCAGAGAAGGTTAATGTTGGTATTTTACTTAGCTTGTATCTCTTTACATTATATTGTTGAAGCTCCGTTGGCAGACCAAGCAACTGATATTCTTTCCTGTCTTCATAATTATAATTTTCATCCAGAATATTTGATTTTAGTTCTTCATCTGATAAGGTATCTGTAAGGACTAAGGCTATCTTTTTGTGGCATATGCATTAAAAATTTCAGCCCTGCTTTTCCGGCATCTATCTGGTTTTGCGCCTGTTTTTCTGCGTGTTCAAGATTGTTAAGTTGCACCTGCACTTTATCTACGTCCAATTTTTCAGCAAAACCATTTTTATAAATCTCTTTTGTATCGTGAAGTAATTTTTCATAATTATTAATATTGGCGTCAATGGTGCCTATTTGTCTTTTGACCCACGACCAGCTGATAATACACTTTATACACGTTTGCCTTTATTTGTTCTTTAGTTACCTCGGCAGTTCTTACACTAAATAATCGATCGAAGTTTTTCTTGCCTGCAGGCCAACAAAAACCTGGCCATCAAATAAAATCTGCTGCAAATTGGCGCCGTAAGTGCCATTGTATTTCGTTCCAAATTTTACCGGTATAAAAGTGCCGGGAGCGCCGCCAAAAATCTCCGCAGGAAGAAGGCTTGTTGGAATGGACAAGTAATCTGTTAAAGAAACATTTCCGTTACCTGCGGCAATGCCTGATGCAGTAATTCCCTTGTTCGTCTGCTGCTGTGTTTCAATATCCAATAATGCATTTTTTACCTGTACTGCATTTTTTAATGCATAATCCACTGCTTGTTTTGCAGTAAATGTAATATACTTGGGTATCTTCTTTCCTGTGCGCTTACTGCAAAAAAAATTATTGCACATAATAAAAAAACAAAAGTAAATTTCATAAATTCTGTTCGTTTTCATTGTACTGCAGTTTTTTTACCTGGTCTTTACCAGATTTTTCTTTTTGATATTTTAGTAATTAATTTATATCCTTTCAGGCTGACGATTCCAAATAGGAAATATTCAATTAGTTGTTGCTGAAGTGTTGACAAGCGAAAATTTATTTTTGGGAAATATTTCTTCATTAAAAGGCATCATCATTGTTTCCAGCCTGATTTTTGCAACTACATTCGGCATTTATATCCGGCCGTATAATTCTTCCTTTTTGCCTCTTTCTATATTTTCTTTTACCAGTTCATAAAGGAATTTGTATTTATATTCTTTAAATTTTTTATAGGTAGCAGGATGATTTCTTTCAATATCATAAAGAATCACAGGGTTCATATTATCAAACATTTCTGCAACATTTCCATTGCCTGGAAAACTTCCTGTATGGCATTCGACGATTTGCACCTGTAATGTTTACAACAATCTTTATTGTATGTAAGAATATCAGCAATCACTTCGTCTACCAATTCATTTTTATCAGAAAACGAATGATAAATTGTTTTTTTTGAAACGCCAATCTGGTTGGCAATTTCATCCATCGTCACCGATTTTATTCCATATCGCCGGAAAAGTTCATCTGCCTTTTGTTTTATTCTGTCTCTTTAATTTCCATCGGGCCGCAAAACTAAGGAAACTTTTTGTGTTGCCAAAGTTTCCCTTATTATTTTTTATTAGATAATGAAATTTTCAGGATGAACGGCACAACACTTACCTTTATTTTTAATTTTTATATTCATGCCAAAATCTGTACGTTACCAAAGAACTAATTCAATATTTTTTACAAGGATTATTAATCCTTGGGCCCGGTTTCTATCACCATTTATTTTATTTATGAAGTATTTAATAAGATTGACAATATACTTACGGCCTGCCATCAACATACCGGGAATTGGGTTTATTATTATCATTTGCTTTATTATTCTTACCGGCTATTTAAGCTCCTTTTTTGTAATGGGGCGCATTCTATCTGTATTGATAAATTTCTGGAAAAAACGCCAGGCATCAAGCTTTTCTATTCTTTTATAAGAGATTTTTTTGAAGCATTTGCAGGCAATAAAAAAAAATTTACCAATAGTGTATTGGCAAATGTAGATGATACTGATATATGGCGTGTCGGGTTTATTACCCAGGATGATATGAGCGCTTTTGGCATGGAAAATTATGTGGCCGTATATCTGCCTATGGCTTATTCAGTTGCAGGAAATGTGTATATTGTTCCTAAAGAGAAGGTAAAACTTATTACTAACATCAGTGCTACACAATCCATGAAATTTGCTGTAAGTGGCGGTGTAACCGAAACATTCAATGAATCCATGCATGATCAATGTCTCTATCCTTTGATGACTAACATTTTCAGACAATGAAAAAATTCTTGCTGATAATTTGTCTTGTGTGCATTGCTTCGAAAAGTTATTGCTGGGGATTTTATGCGCACAAAAAAATAAATTACCATGCTGTTTTTTTATTGCCTCCGCAAATGCTGATTTTGTATAAACCAAACATTTCGTTTTTAAGCTGACCATGCCGTTGACCCGGATAAACGAAGATATGCTGGTGGCAGCGGAAGGCCCGCGACATTATATTGATATTGATTATTATGGAAGCTATCCTTATAAAGAACTACCGCACAATTGGAACGAAGCAGTCGCTAAATTTTGTGAAGATACACTAAAGGCCAACGGCATTGTGCCCTGGCATATACAGATAATGCTGACGAGGCTTACCAAAGCTTTTAAAGAAAAGAATTATCCGGCAATTATGAAAAACAGCGCCGAAATAGGCCATTATATTGCAGATGCGCACGTTCCCCTGCATGCAAGCACTAATCACAACGGGCAACTTAGCTAATCAAAAAGGCATTCATGCTTTTTGGGAAAGCCGCATACCGGAGTTGCTTGCAGATAAGCAATTTGATTTTTTTATCGGCAAAGCAGCTGTACATTGATAATCCGGGCACTTTTATTTGGGACAAGAGTTTTGGAAAGCGGCCGAGAAGCTGATTCTGTTTTGGCTATTGAAAAAGAATTGTCTCTTCACTTCCCAGGCGATAAAAAATATTCTTTTGAAAAAAGAAACAACATATTTATCAGGCAATATTCTTCTGAATATACTATTGCATTTAATAATAAATTAAATAGTATGGTAGAAAGAAGAATGAGACAGGCAATTTTGCAGTGGCATCTTTCTGGTACACTGCATGGGTAAATGCAGGCCAGCCTGATCTTTCATTGCTTACATCCAAGACCTTTTCCGAAGCGACCTGAAAGATTTTGAAATCTTAAATGAAAAATGGCAAAACAATACCATTAAAGGCAGGGAAGAATAGTGCTGGGTTATAAGTTCTCAGTGATAAGTATTAATTGACATTACTCACTGTTCATTATCCATTATTCATTATTCATTATTCCCCGATTACTTACATTTGCAGCCTAAATTTTTGTTTCATGACCGGAGTTAAAGAAGATGTTCAGCCAAAATTGAAGCATGTCCATAATTTTAATGCAGGTCCATCTGTTCTGCCGCAAATCGTTTTGGAACAAGCCTCCGCAGGCTATATTAAATTATAATAACACTGGCTTATCTATTCTTGAAATGGGACATCGTACGAAAGATTTTCAAGCTATCATGGATGAAGCAAGATCATTGGTAAAAGAACTCATGAGCCTGGACGACGATCATGAAGTTTTGTTTTTGCATGGTGGTGCTTCAACGCAATTTATGCAGGTGCCAATGAATCTTTTAAATGAGAAGGAAACGGCAGCCTATGCTGATACGGGCGTATGGAGCTCTAAGGCTGTAAAAGAAGCCAAATTGTTTGGTAATGTGGACGTGGTATGCAGTTCAAAAGATACCGTGTATAATTATATTCCAAAAGATTTTGCAGTACCGAATGACGCTAAATATTTTCATATTACTACCAACAACACCATTTATGGCACGCAATGGCAAAAAATACCTGATGTAAGCATGCCATTGGTGGCGGATATGTGCAGTGATATTTTCAGTATGCAAAGAGACTTTAACGCATTCGGATTGATATTTGCCGGCGCACAAAAAAACATGGGACCGGCCGGTGTAAATCTCGTGGTGGTGAATAAAAATATTCTTGGTAAAGTAAAACGTGCCTTACCGACGATTATGGATTATCGTAATCATATAAAAGAAGGCAGTATGCTAAACACCCCGCCGGTATTCGCGATATATGTTTCCATGCTTACTCTTAAATGGTTAAAAGAGCTGGGTGGCATTGATGCGATAGAAAAGATAAATAAAGAAAAGGCTGAAATTTTGTATAATGAAATTGATAACAGCGCTCTTTTTAAAGGAACTGCCGCGAAAGAAGACAGAAGCAAAATGAATGTATGCTTTGTGATGAATGATGCTTCACTTGAAAAATCCTTTCTTGATTTTGCAGATCAGCATCACTTATATGGAATTAAGGGACATCGGTCAGTAGGTGGTTTCAGGGCTTCCATTTATAATGCGTTGCCATTGAGTAGTGTGGAATATCTTGTTGACGTAATGAAAGAATTTGAAAGAAACATTTAAAAACTTGCAGGAATTTTCACATGTGAAGCGAGTCACGTTTTCCGGATTTTAAAGATTTCTAAAATTAGCACACGACCAAAACGTTTGCATAAATTACTTTTAAATATTGCCTATTTTTGCCGCATGGAGAATTATCTTGATAGAATTACAGTAAATGCTAATCAACTGGATGGAAAGCCGTGCATAAGAAATATGCGCATTTCCGTACAAACAATTTTAGAATTTTTAAGCGCCGGTGATTCTGTTGAAGAAATTTTGTATCAATACCCAATATTAGAGAAACAAGATATTTCCGCCTGCCTTCAATACGCTGCAAAGATTTCAGGGAAAGAATTTTCCTTTCAAACAGTAACGTCAAATGCCTGAATTTATCGTAGATGCTAATATTCCTTTCAGGATTTCAAAGTGGCAAAGTGATAAATTTGTACATGTTCTTAATATTAACCCCTTGTGGAATGATGAAGAAATCTGGGACTATGCGAAAACTGGCAACCTGTTAATAATTACAAAAGATAAAGACTTTCGCTTAAAGCAAATTATGTCGGGTTTTCCGCCAAAAGTTGTTCATATAAAATTTGGCAATTTAAAATTAAAGGAGTTCGGGAAAATAATTAATGTATGTTGGGATCAGGTTGAGCAACTTATTAAAGATCATTCCCTCATAAATATTTATCAAAATACAATAGAAGCCATCAAATAACATGATTTCCATTTCTCCATTTAAAGCATTGCGGCCAGAGGCGCAGTTCGCCAGACAGGTAGCATCGAGACCGTATGATGTTTTGAGCAGCAAAGAGGCTAAGACAGAAGCAGAAGGAAATCCTTTTTCCTTTTTACATATTACCAAAAGTGAAATTGATCTTCCATCAAACATTGATGTTCATAGTAAAGAAGTTTATTTAAAAGCAAAACAAAATCTCGATGCTTTTATCAGTCGCCCGGTGCTTTTCAGTGAAAGTAAGCCCTGCTATTATATTTATCAATTGGTAATGAATGATAAAAGCCAGACCGGTTTGGTGTGTTGCAGCTCAATAAGAGATTATGAAAATGGCCTTATAAAAAAACATGAATTTACAAGACCTGAAAAAGAGCAGGACCGTATAGCTCATATAAAAGCTACCGGGGCTCAAACCGGCAATGTGTTTCTTGCTTTTAGAGATGTGAGCGAGCTGAATGAGATTATGGACAAGTGGAAAGCCGAAAAAAATCCGGTATATAATTTTACGGCAGATGATGCAATTCAGCATACGGTTTGGGTTATCAGCGATGAAAAAACAATTGAAACCATTACCGGTATCTTCAGGGAAAAAGTTCCGGCAACTTATATTGCTGATGGCCATCACCGGGCTGCATCGGCGGCTAAGGTTTATTCGGAATTAAGTTCAAAAGAAGAAGCCGGATATTTTTTAACTACCCTCTTTCCTTCAGAACAACTGCATATAATGGATTATAACCGGGTAGTACAAGATCTTAATGGCTTGTCACACGAAGATTTTTTAGCGAGGCTCAATAAAAATTTTTCTATTGAAAATTTAAATGAAGCCTATTCACCAAAAGACATACACAACTTTGGAATGTATCTTGACGGCAAATGGTATCGGTTAACTGCATTGGATGGATCTTTTGCAACAGATCCTGTCGGCATACTTGATGTTACTATCCTGCAAAATAATTTGCTGGAACCTGTTCTGGGTATTAAAGACCAGCGCACTGATAAAAGAATTGATTTTGTTGGTGGCATTAGAGGCGTTGGCGAACTTGAGAAAAAAGTAAATAGCAAAGAGTGGGAGGTGGCGTTCAGCCTATATCCTGTAAGCATCGGGCAATTATTTGATATTGCTGATACCGGCAATGTAATGCCTCCTAAAAGTACATGGTTTGAGCCAAAATTAAGAGATGGTTTATTTACTCATCTTATTTAGTAACCGACACATTTGCCAGCATAATCACAATTTCTTAATGAATAAAGGCAACTCATAAAACTATTTTTATCTTTATAAAATGAAAAAAATTTTCCTGCATCTTTGTTTTTTGTGCCTTTCATTGAGCGCCTTTTCCCAAACTGACGATGTTGAAAAACTCCATGAAAATGCAAAAGCGTTTATGCGGCAGGGTGATTATGCTAATGCATCGCTAATTCTTACGAGGGCACTTGCCCAGGCGCCTGATAATATCGAGATCGCAAAGGATCTCGCCTTTGATTATTATCTGCAAAAACAAAATGAAAAAGCGCTTGAAGTTATAAAGCCTGTGTTGGAAAAAGATAATCCTGATGACCAGTCTTACCAGATCGGAGGAACGATTTACCAGGCGCTTAATCAACCCAAAGACGCAGAAAAGTTATATAAAAGAGCTCTGAAAAGTTATCCCGACGATGGCGCTTTATATAATGATTACGGCGAAATGCTGTATAGAAACCGCGACAACGATGCCATCAAAGTTTGGGAAAAAGGTATTGAGCAGGATCCATCTTATGGAGGCAATTACTATTATGCATGCAAGTATTATGCAATTACGGCCGATAAAATATGGTGTGTATTATATGGTGAAATCTTTATCAATATTGAATCCTTTACCCCAAGAACGGCTGAGGTAAAAAATATTTTACTGGATGGATATAAAAAACTTTTTGCAGAGCCAAATCTGCTCGCAAACACAAAAGATAAAAATAAATTTGAGATAGCATTTTTAACCACTATGAACAAGCAAAACAGCGTTGTGGTAAATGGCTTAAGCGCAGAAACGCTTACGATGATCAGAACGAGATTTATTCTTGACTGGGAGCAGACTTATGCAAAAACATTTCCCTTTGCTCTTTTCGAAAAGCACGAACAATTTCTTAAAGATGGTTTATTTTCTGCTTACAACCAATGGATCTTTGGCGCTGCGCAAAATCTTGCAGCGTACCAAAACTGGATAAGTACCCACGCCGAAGAATATGCTGCATTCAATAAATTCCAGGAAGGAAGAATTTTTAAAATTCCAAAAGGTCAATATTATCGTTGATAATTATTCAGGTTTGCGCCTACGTATTTGCGTAATATATTTTTATCTCTTTATTTGCTAATTAAATTATCTGCTTCTAATACAAAATTGAAACGGATTAATTTTAGCTGCAAAAATGTTTGATTATGACCGAACCCAAACGATTGTTCGACTGCATTGAATGGCATCTTGAAAAAGAAGCTTCTCACACAATTATGGCTGCCAAAGAAAATGGAACATGGAAAGAATATTCGATCCGGGAAGTAGCCGCTACCATAAATAAACTAAGCGCCGGTTTATTGAAGATGGGATTTGGCATAGGCGATAGCACTCCTGAAGGAAGAGATAAAATCGCAGTGATCTCAAAAAACCGTCCTGAATGGCTGATGCTTGACCTGGCGGTTCAGCAGATTGGAGCAGTGCTTACACCCGTTTATCCTACTATAAGCGAGCTGGAACTTGAATTCATTTTACAAGATGCCGGTGTGGAGATCATTTTTGTAAACGATGAAAAGCTTGCAGAAAAAGTCAATAATATAAGACCCAATCTTCCTCTGCTGAAACAAATATTTGCTTTTGATGAAACCGAAAATACTACACATTGGAAGCACATTTTATCGATGTCGGATGACATTTCTTTACAAAAAGTAAAATCTATAGCGGCTCAAATAAATTACGAAGATCTCGCAACTATAATTTATACGTCTGGCACCACGGGTAAGCCAAAGGGCGTAATGCTGTCGCATAAAAATATTCTCAGCAATGTTATTGATAGCTTGCCATGTTTCCCGCCCGGAGAGAATTTGAAAGCCCTGAGCTTTCTGCCGCTCAATCATATTTTCGAGCGTATGGTAAGCTACCTGTATCTGTTTAAAGGCACCTCCATTTTTTTTGCAGAAAGCATGGACACGATTGGAGATAATTTAAAAGAGATAAGGCCTAACATTTTTACGACCGTTCCACGATTGATAGAAAAAGTGTATGAGCGGATAATGCTTAAAGGCGAAGAGCTTTCAGGTATCAAACGAAAATTATTTTTTTGGGCACATGGTCTTGCTACAAAATTTGAAATTAATAAGAACCAGGGAGTTGTTTATAACATGCAGCTTTCACTAGCCAATAAAATTATTTTTGCCAAATGGAGAGAAGCATTGGGTAATGAATTGATTTGTATTGTAAGCGGTGGCGCAGCCTGCCAGGTAAGATTAATAAGGATATTTACGGCGGCCAAAATGCCGGTTATGGAGGGTTACGGGCTCACGGAAACTTCGCCGGTGATAAGCGTAAACCGTTATGAAGAAGAAGGGCGCATGTTTGGGACCGTTGGGCCATTAATAAAAAATGTCGAGGTGAAAATTGCGGCTGATGGAGAAATATTGTGTAAAGGCCCTAACGTGATGATGGGATATTATAAAAGGCCTGATCTTACAGCGGAATCCATGGAAGACGGCTGGTATAAAACGGGTGACATAGGGATGATGATCGACAATAAGTTTTTAAAAATTACCGACCGCAAAAAAGAAATGTTTAAAACGAGCGGTGGTAAATATGTTGCACCAATAGTAATTGAACTCAAGATGAAAGAGTCTCCTTTTATTGAGAATATGATGATAACCGGCGCACAGGAGAAGTATGTCGGGGCGCTTATTATTCCTTCCTTTTCTTATTTGAAAGATTGGGCGCAGCAACAGGGAATCAATTATACCACCAATGAACAAATGATAAATGATCCCAGGGTACAAGACCTTTATAGAAATGAAGTAGAAAACTACAACAAGCAGTTCAACCATGTCGAGCAGGTAAAAAAATTTGAATTGCTCCCCAATGAATGGAGCATAGAAACAGGTGAAATGACTCCAAAACTCAGCCTTAAGCGAAAAGTGATTATGGAAAAATATAAAGATGCGGTAAAAAGAATTTATGCCTGATGAATGAGCAGCAAAATAATTTCATTTGTAAAATCTAATCCTGGAAAATTTGCTGTTCATCTCTTTCTTCTACAGGAACCTTTCTTATAAAATCATCATAGCCATCATCCCCATGATCGCTATACGCTCCATAAGCATCAATGCTGTAGCCGATCAGTCCGTCGTTTGCTTCAAACACATAAATAATAGCCGAATCGGATGGATCTGATTCGCCTTCGAAACGATAAGTGCGGATGATTTTCAGATCTTCAGGCTTATAATATTTTTCATTGCCAGGTGTAAAGCCTTCAGGAGTCATACAAAATTCTTTATCAAATTTTTTGATCCGTAATCTCTCCAGAACTGCAGTTATGGTTGACATGGGCGTTTTCTGATCCATCATGTAACAAATTTAAATTATTATAGAATGAGACAAATTCTATACCTGTTTATTATGCAATAAAAAACTTAGCAGAAATCCTTCTTAAAGCGATTGGTATATCTTGATTTTATTATAAAGCGTTTTGCGGTCAATTTTTAAAATCTCGGCAGCTTTGGTTTTATTAAAGTTCACTTCTTTAAGCACATTCATTATCGTATCATATTCAGCTTTCGCGGCAGCATCTTTTAGATCAAGGTCTTTGACATGAATGACAGGCTCTTCTTTTAAGTCAGGTTTTTCAACCATTTCATCGGCACGGTGATAATGTATTTCAGCCTTCGTTATTTCCCAGGGCAAAACCTTGGAATTGATTTTCCCGGAAGGCGTTAATAATACTGCACGACGTACAACGTTCCTGAATTCCCTGAGATTACCCGGCCAGTCATAATTTAAAAACATGTCAAGTACATCATCTTCATAACCTTCAATATTTTTATTAAGTTCCTGGTTGGTTTTATCGAGAAAAAAGTCAGCAAACAATGGCACATCTACCTTTCTTTCGCGAAGTGGCGGAAGGTTAATAGAAAATTCATTAAACCTGTGATATAGATCTTCCCTGAATTTTCCTTTTTTATACGCATCCTGAAGATTCTCATTTGATGCAACAATAATTCTTACATCTACATCCATTTCTTTTGTACCGCCTACTCTTTTAAATTTTCTTTCCTGTATCACGCGAAGCAACGCGGCCTGTATTTCAGGAGATAGATTTGCCACCTCATCCAGAAATAAGGTGCCGCCATTAGCAAGTTCGAAATGGCCCTCTTTATCAGTTACAGCGCCGGTAAAAGCTCCTTTCACGTGGCCGAAAAGTTCACTGCCTGCGAGCTCTTTTGAAAGGGTGCCACAATCCATGGCTATAAATGGTTTATTTCGCCTGTTGCTGGTTTCATGGATTGTTTTAGCGATAACCTCTTTTCCCGTTCCGCTTTCGCCATATAATATTATGCTATAGTTAGTTGCTGCAACTATATCTATCTGTGAATAAACACGAGCGGTTTCGCCATGCTGCCCAATTAGAAATTCCTTATTTGCGGAAATTACATAAGGCTTTTTATTTTTTGGAGCCTTTGAGGAAGCTGCAGGTGTACTTAATTCAGTTGAAGGGGTAGCCAGAGCTTTTTCAATTACATTAATTACTTCGTCTGGGATAAGGGGCTTGGTAATATAATCGAATGCGCCTAATTTAATCACGTCAACAGCGGTCTTAATATCGGAATAGCCTGTGATGATAATAACAATTGTGTCAGGTTTTCCCTCTTTTATTTTAAGAAGCACCTCTTTGCCGTCGCGGTCACCAAGCCTGAAATCGCACAAAACTATATCGAAATGTTCTTCGTTAAATCGTGCCAGACCTTTTGTGCCATTCAGAGCTACTTCCGGCTCGAATCCTTTTTTTGTAAGGAACCGGCTTAGTAAGGAACACATATCAAGATCGTCATCTATAATCAGAATTTTTTTCTGCATAACAGTTTTGAAACTTAGGTTGCAAAGTTAATTTAAATCTTTGTTTTTTAATTCAGGTGCATCAACATGTTTTTCTTCAATAGTTACCCATTCTGCAAAATCATTTGGCTGAATTTTTCTTCCAAATAAATTCGCATACACTTTGGTGCATTCAGCGCCAAGGTATAATATAATTGCACTATAATACACCCACAACATTATTATAATAATTGAGCCGGCTGCTCCATAAAGCGTATTAAGATGGCTTTTGCCTAAATAAAACCCAATAGCTTGTTTACCTAAGGTAAAAAAAATTGCCGTTATCAAACCGCCAAACAGCACATCTTTCCATCTTATTTTCGCGTCCGGCAATAATTTAAACATGAGCGAAAATAAAAATCCAGCCAAAAAAAATGATACCACCGCTTCAGATATTTCTATAAAATATACACTAAAGTTATGGATATACCTGCTCAAAAAAGTGCCAAATGCCGAAACCATTGCGTTTAAAATAAGAGAAACCATCATGATAAACCCAAAGCTGAGAATGAGTGAAAACGATAAAATTCTTGTTAGAATAAGTTTCCACCAGATTTTTTTGGTTTTTACCCTTAGTCCCCAAATTTTATTTAACGAATCCTGAACCTCTCCAAAAACAGTGGTGGCGCCAATAAGTAAAATAATTATACTTGCCCCGCTTGCAAAAAAGTTGTTTTCGGTAAGGTGTACATTTTTGATGATATCCTGGATTTGAGCCGCAGCACCATCTCCCACCAATCCTCTTATTTGTTTATAAACTTCGCCTGTTATTGCTTCTTTGCCAAAGAAAATACCCGATAACGTCGAAATAATTATCAGGAGTGGTGCGATGGAAAAGACTGTGTAATAAGCAAGTGAGGCGCTATATTTTAAAATATTATCAGCAGCAAATTCCTGAAAAACTTTTTTCGTATATAAAAAAAATTTGTTGAACCTGCTACCCATTTTCTATTACGATTTAACAGATTTTATAAAATAAAGTTCTGAAAAGAAGCCGGATATCAAATATTATTTCACTTTATTTTACAATGATACCATTTAGAAAATTAATTTCATTCTATTTCAAAATAATACTGGCAGTTTAATTGCCTTATATCCTTGAAGATTTGGAACAAAGACTTAAAAATTTATTAAAGGAGTGCCGTGGAAAAAGAGAAAACCTTTACAAAAGAAAAAGCGATGATAATAGAGGATGAAAAAGATCTTTGTTATCTTTTATCTCTTGTGCTTAAGCAAAATGACATGCAATCGGACTGTGTATATTCCATCAGTGAAGCAAACCAGACTATCCGACAACTAATGCCTTCGATAGTTTTTCTTGATAATCATTTACCTGATGGATACGGTTCTGATTTTATTGCAACCGTGAAAGATATTAATCCTGCCGCTAAAATTATTATGATAACGGCTTTCGATTCCAAGGAAGATATAGACATTGCTTTAAGCCGGGGAGCAGATTATTTTATAAGCAAACCTTTTAATTCGAAAAGAATTAAGGCAACAATAAGGCTTATAAGAGCGAGGGCGTAAACGCTTTTCCATCTCACATCGTAGAGCAATTTCCCCATGGAAAGATAATTTTTTGAAGGAATCATAAGAGGATTAACTCCATGGAATCCTTTAAAATCAATACTTTTTGAAGATAATTTTTTTTGGCAAACTTTTCCTTATTGATTAAGTGTATCAATTTTTTTTAACCTAAATTTTTTACAATGGGAAATTTGTTATATCTAATCGCAGTTATACTGGTGATTATTTGGGCCATAAGTTTTTTTGGCGGTTATTACACCGGAGGTCTTATTCACATCCTCCTGGTAATTGCTATAATAGTTGTACTCTTAAGAGTAATCCGAGGCGCCGCCTGATTCTATCACTTTTAAAATCTTTGTATGGAAAGTTGGAAATTAAAACTCAAAGGAGATTGGAATGAAACAAAGGGAAAAATTAAAAAGGCCTATGCCGACCTTACTGACGATGATTTAAAAAGGGAAGACGGGAAAGATGATGAATTTGTAGGAAGAATGCAGCAAAAGCTTGGTAAGACAAAGGATGAAGTTGTAAAATGGATTCAGGATCTTTAAGTAATTTTTTCCTAAGCAGTTAAATCCTCATTCATTAATTTGCATGAGGGTTTTTTATTTTTATACTATGATTGTAACTGACCAATCCCCGTTTTACGTAAAGCTTGCTTTCAAGTTCCTGGTTATCTTTTTTATTTGCTTTTTTATAAAGGCGGCTCAAACTATTTTAATTCCATTTGCATTCGCCTGCCTGTTGGCAATCCTGTTATTGCCAATAGTGAACTTCCTGGAAAAGCATCATATGTCCCGCGTGCCGGCTGTAGCGTTGTCTCTTGTTCTTGCGATAGGTTTTGTGGTGGGCATTATTTACTTTCTCAGCTCACAAATTGCAAATTTTATGCGCGACATCCCGTCTATAAAACAGCATATAAATGACCATTTTATCTCATTGCAAAATTGGGTGAATGATAAGCTGCATATTTCCTTCGAGCAGCAGAACAAGTATCTCAATGAGCAGGCTGACAAATTAAAAACCACAGGCACCGGTTATATCAGCCACACTTTTTTTTCTATTACAGAAAGTGTGATGTTGCTTATACTCATGCCTATTTATACTTTTCTTCTTTTATTTTATAAAGATCATATCCGCAGATTTTTATTTGCCGTATTCATGCAGAAATATACGTCCGGTATTCAAAACGTTATTTCACAAACCAAGCTCATGATACGCAGTTACATGGTGGGGCTGTTAATTGAAATGGCAATAGTGGCCACCGCCGATTCCGTCGGCCTTGTAATATTAGGAATCCGGTATGCCTTATTTTTTGGAGTTCTTGCGGCAGTATTAAATCTTATCCCTTACATCGGCATGTTTACCGCAACACTTTTTACCGTATTAGTTTCGCTGACAACCACTGATAACACGGGCAATATTATCTGGATCATAGTGATATTCTATAGCGTTCATATTATAGATGTGAATTTTTTAATGCCCCGCGTGGTTGCCTCACGGTTAAGGATAAACGCACTAATTTCAATTTTAGGCGTGGTAATCGGCGGCGCATTAACAGGCATTTCGGGGCTTTTTTTATCGGTGCCCGCAATTGCATTTCTTAAAATTGTCTGCGACGAGGTGGAAGAGTTAAAACCGTGGGGAATGCTGTTGGGCGACCAAACTACCTATTCACAAAAATCGGTCATTTATAAAAAGTTGAAAAAAATTTCAATAAAACATTCTCAGGAAACCCGTGAAAAAAAATAATTGATTCCCCGCCGTTAAGCAAAGTTAAAAGCAATAGTGAAAGATGTACCTTTTCCAAGTTGGCTTTCTACACTAATTTTTGCATTATGAGCCAGGATAATATTTTGGGTGTTGGTGAGGCCAAGCCCTGTTCCTTTTTCCTTAGTAGTAAAATAAGGCTCAAAAAGCCTGTTCGCATCTTCGCTGGTCATACCTTTTCCATTATCCGAGATCGTTATGATACAGCGGTCTATTTTGTTCTTTGTAAAAATATGCAGCGTTCCATAATCATCCATCGCTTCAATAGAATTTACAATGATATTCAAAAGCGCAATTACTATTTTTTCCTGATCAACTAAAATGGGACAGATGCCCGGATCATAGTCTTTTATTACATTAATGTGTTTTAACTCAATCCTGTCAATTGCAAATTCAAGACTTCGGTCGATCACATCATTTGCGGAAGCTTTTTCATACCTGAGTTCGCTGGTTCTTGTAGAATTTAAAAGGTCGCTGATCAATTGATTTATTCTGTTAGAATTGCGTGAGATCATCTCAAACAAAAGATTTACATCTTCATTTGATTCAACTTCATTCTTTAATTGTTCTGTGGCTAAATTTATATTAGTTAAGGGATTTCTAACTTCGTGTGCGATTGTCCGTGAGATTCGACCTGTTACCGCAAATTTTTCAATATTTCTCAATTCAATCAATTCGAGGTTCAAAGCTGCCAGCTCATCTACGCGCATTTCCAGTTGTTGTCTGTAAGTGGTAGCTTTTTTATCTGCCTCCCGCTTTGCCTGGTTTTCTTTATTGAAGGTAACTATTGAGTAAAAAGTAAGCAGGATCGCTACAATGAGCGAAATGATAGTAAAGATCTTAATCGTGTCCGAGTACTTCGTTAATTGATTGGTTCTTTCGGACCATAATTCTTTCTCTACACTTTGTATGTGTTGAACAAAATGTTCAACCTTATTCATCCTGGAAACACCTTCGTCTCGTGTATTTAATATTTTAGGAGTAATAGTATGAGTAGAATCGAAAATTGCCAATATGTTCCCGAGCCACAAAAATTTATCATTCACAAGAAATTTTAGCGAGTCAAGATTTTTCTGTTGCCGGACATCATCCGATGTAAGAATTTGAACACTCTTTAAAGCTGAATCAGCATTTTCACGACTATTCTCATATCTTGAAAGCAAATCTTTCCGGTTCGTAATAATGTATCCCCTGGCAGCCGACTCAGCCTGAGTAACATACGCTACAATATTATCCAGCCCATGAAGCACTTCATTTGAATTATTAACCAACCGTGATTGCTTCATAAGATTTTGCGTGGACACAAACGACACGATATAAGAAATGAGCAAAATAATAAACGCAGCAAGATATCCCCAACGCGTTCGATCTGCGATTTTATCAACTATATTTTTAAGCATATTTTATGGTACTAAAAGACGGTCAAAAGTAGGTATGTTTATACGAAATATTTGTTAGCCAATTTAAAAAAGGCGTGAGGTGTGTCAAGGACCATAAAAATTATCAAAAAACCTTTAAAATCCTATCGGTGATTGATAAGAGATTTAAAGGTTTTTACAATGAATTTAGCGATACGAGGACATATTATTTTCTCCCCGCCCTACTTATCAACCAAAAGATAATAACGATTATAACCACCACCCCTATTACGCCAAACCATACGCCCGCCTTGAAAATTCCTGCAATAGCCTGGCAACTGCTTAACGTAATACTCAATAAGAGCAAAGAAACTACTACCGTTTTAAAATTGAGTTTGTTCATGTTTGTTTTTGTTTGAAGTTGTGAAACGATAATTGCCTGATTAAAGCTTTTTTACGATTTATAAATTTATCAAAACTTAATTTATATCTTCAAAAAAAACCAGTCTGATTACAGACTGGCTTGTTATTACTGATTGTAGCATTCTAACACATTTGTCCAAACGAATATTGCTTATCCTTTTGATCGTTAAAATAACTATTGAACTTGTTCCTGAGCAGCCTCCACATTAATATTTTTCTCGGCTATCTGCGTAAGTTTTTCATCAGTTTCTTTTTCTTCTTCTAATGTTGTGTACAATATATCTGCTACTTGTTGAAGGTTCAAGGTTTTTGCCAATTGAGTAAGGCCACCATAAGTAGCTATTTCATAATGCTCAACTTTTTGGGCAGCAAGAATAATACCTACATCACGGGTGATAGAACCCTTTTCCGTGTCACTAACGATATCGTCACCTTCTTTTGTAATACCGGCCATCGCTTCACATTTTTTTGCCTGTGGCGTTTTGTCTAATAACCCAAATACATCTTCAAGCCGGGAAACATGAGTTTTAGTTACTTCCAAATGTTCGCTTATAGCGTCCTTTAATTCTTGCGTAGTGGCAGCTTTTTCCATTTTTGGCAACACTTTTACGAGGTGTTTTTCTGCCCAATAAATATCTTTTAATTCATCTATAAAAAATTCTGTGAGCATCGACGAATCGCCGGTTAAGGCGCCTGTTGATTTTTTTTGATTGTTTTTTGAATTTGTCATTTTATATGTTTTTCAAGATTTGTTTAATGAAAGAGAGAGGCTAAATACTATGCCAGAAAAAATAGGCGATAGCCAATTGTACTCTTTTTATTAATTAAATATTATTAATGCGAATGAGATTATAATTATAGAAATTCTCGTAAATGATAACGCGCATAAAAATCTTCCTCAGTATGGGCAAAAATTTACTCAGACATGGCTATATCAGTCAGCGGTTTTCAATAAGTGTTGACGCGAGCGAAAGCCTGTACCACTAAGGATATCAGGCCGTTAAATACCTGTTTATTTTTATTGGCAATATATTTTATATAGAGATATTGAAATAATCTTTTTAAAATTTAAAAATTACAATTATGAGCTCAGGAAAAGTTTTAGCAAGCGTACTGGCAGGAGCTGCAGCAGGCGCTATATTAGGTATTTTATTTGCACCTGATAAAGGAACCGAAACACGCAGAAAAATAGCTGAAAAAGGATCTGACATCGCAGGCTCTGTTAAAGACAAGTATAGCGAATATGCAGAAGCCGTTTCAGACAAATATGAATCTGCCAAGAATAAGCTTTCAGGCATGGTTTCCGAAGGTAAAAGTATGGGTAAAGACCTTGTCAATCAGGCCCAGGAAAAAGCCAATGCTATGAAAGGTGACGTAAGAAGTTCATTAAATTCATAAGCTTTTTCTGCAACATCATAAATAATTTATAGGTCCGGTGATTAAAAGATAAACAATGGAAAGCAAACCAACTAACGTTGAGGATTTATTTCAAAAGGCTAAAGATTATGCAGATGTAAGATTGAATTTATTTAAGCTAAAAAGCATAAATAAGTTATCGGGACTTATGTCAAGTTTTATTTCAATCTTTGTTTTGTTACTTCTTTTTACTTTTATCTTGATTTGTTTGACGATTGGTTTTGCTCTTCTTTTAGGAGAATGGATTGGCCACGTGTATTGGGGCTTCTTTATAATCGGATTTATTTATCTTATCATCGGACTTATATTTTATCTGATGCGCAACAAATTAATTAAAACCAAAGTAAGCGATGAATTAATCAAACAAATGATTAATTAGAGTTGCCTTAAAAATTTCTGAATATGGCTAATGATGAAATAGCAGCGGAAAAGCTGGAAAAAATAGCGAATACAACAGAATTAACTTTGGCGATAAAAAAGCTGGAGAGACAAAGAATGTTACTGGAAGAAGATTTGAAAGACGAATTCCATATCATACTTGAAAGCCTTAAGCCGTCTAACATATTAAAGCATACAATCCATGAGGTTCAGGAATCAACCGAGCTAAAACGCAATCTCCTTAAAGTGGCGGTGGGCCTGGGTGCAGGTTATTTTTCAAGAAAGCTTGTAATTGGAAAATCTGCAGGCATTGTGAAAAAAGCACTGGGAACAGCACTTCAATATGGCATTACCAATTTCGTTGCTAAAAAAAATAATAACGCTGAAAGTACTGCGCAACCTTCAGGGAAAAAAAATCTTTTCAGAAGAATACTTTCTATTTAAGCTCCCAGCTTTTTTAAACATTTATTAAGATCAATTCCTTTCCCCAGTATTCCCTTAAATATATCGCCTTTTTTCTTCACCCGATCCAGGATATTATATATTGTAAATTGCTTCGGCGATAAACCTGCTTTTACTTCTTGCCAAAACAAGGGAGTGGAAACCGTTGCCCCGTCTTTGGGCCGCAAACTATATACAGAAGCGATTGTTTGTCCTTTCCTGTTTTGCAGGTAGTCCATATATATATGCTTGTTACCACGCTTTTGTAGGTTTCTTTCAAGAGTTGTAAAATCCGGTAACTGATCATGTGCGAGCATACAAACGATATATGCAAAATCCTTCACCTGTTCATAACCGTATTTTTTTCCCGTAGGCACATACACATGCAAACCAGATGCACCGGAGGTTTTACAAAATGCATCGGCGCCGGCTTTATCTAATATTTGCTTTACCACATTGGCCGCTTCAATCACCTGGTCAAAAGTATTTTTATCGGAAGGATCGATATCAATAATTAAATAATCCGGCTTGTCTAAAGCCTTAATGGTAGAGTGCCACGGATTTATTTCTATACAACCAAGATTATTAAGATAAGTAAGCGTAGCCTGGTTGTCGCAGACGATATAATCAATTTCTTTTTGATTGGATTCAGAAAAAACCTTTTGACTATTGATATAATTTGGAACACTGCCGGCCGCATCTTTTTGAAAAAAACCTTTTTCATGAATGCCGCCGGGATTTCGTAATAATGATTCCGGCCTGCCTTTCAAATAAGGCAAAATATATTCCGACATCGAAATATAATAATTAATTACATCGCCTTTTGTAATACCGTCTTCAGGAAAAAAAATCTTATCAAGATGGGTCGCTTTTAAAGTTGTTTTTCCGAATTTGAAAATCTTATTATCAGCATTGGAGTCATCCGCCGGTTCTAGATCAGTCTCTTTCGTTTTAGGAACAGTCTTCATATTTTCAAATTTTACTTCATTAATATTTTTATCGACACGCAGATGTAAAAAAATTGGATGTCTTAATTTTCCTTCGGCAGTTATTTCGGAAAATTTTACCTCGCAAATAAGTTTTGGCTTTATCCAGGTGACTGGTGAATTGGTCTTTATTCTTTCATCAAATGGTGAGTTTTCCTGTATTAAAGGTTGCATTTTATTATACATTTCCTTTAATGATTGCTGGTTGAATCCTCCACCTGTATGCCCAATATATTTTAACTTGTCTCCATCTTTGACTGCTAAGATGAGAGCCCCAAAATATTTCCTCGCACCTTCAGGTTCTGTGAAGCCAGCAACAATGGCTTCCTGCGTTTTATGATGTTTTATTTTAAGCCATTCATTGGTGCGCTTTCCGGGATAATATTTGGAATCGATCTTTTTCGCCATTATTCCTTCCAGATCTTTTTCCTTTGAAACCTGGAAAAAAGACTTTCCGTTTTCAAGTATATGATCAGAATATTTAATCACTTCGTTTTTGGGAATGATCTTCTCCAATAATTCCTTTCTTTCTATGAGTGATAACTGCGTGGTGTCGTGACCGTTAAGTTTCAATAAATCAAAAACGCAATATTGGATCGGTTTATCCTGGTTTTCTGAATAGTGTTGTAAAAGTTGAAAATCGGGTTTCCCGTCTGAATTGATTACGACAATTTCACCATCCAAAACAACTTCTCTCAGTGACTTTTGATAATTGGTCAATTATTACTGGATATGTTGAAAAAAAGTTGAGCCCATTACGGGAGTATAATAAGATTGAACTTTTCGTTTTTTCGGCTATAGCTCTGTATCCATCCCATTTTATTTCAAAAAGCCAGTCTTTATCGTCGAAAGGTGTATCAGTTTCTTTAGCCAGCATTGGGCTGATAAAACTGTTTATTTTTTTATCGCTCTGCAGAGATGTTGTTACGAGCTTTTTTTTTTCGGAGATTTTTTATTTTCATCAAGCCATTGATTGATGGGCGAATTTTTTTGCGTATCATCTTCGCTGTTATAATCACTATCAACAGCATATTTATCTCTGTGTTTTATAAGAAGCCAGCTATTATCCTCTTTGCCTTTTAGCTTTACTAAGGCGAATTCACCATTTAACTTCTTTCCAAATAGTTGGAATTTCAAGTCGCCGGACTTTAAGCCGGCACGAAGTTTTTTCTCCGCGACCTCTTTGGAGGAATTGTCAACATCAGCATAGGTTCCTTTATCCCATATTTCAACAATACCGGCACCGTAATTGCCTTCAGGAATAATGCCTGTAAAATCTTTATAATCATAAGGGTGGTCTTCAACCATCATGGCCAAACGCTTATCTTTTGGGTTTAATGAAGGCCCTTTTGGTACGGCCCAGCTTTTTAAAACGCCATCAAGCTCCAGCCTAAAATCGTAATGAAGCCGTGAGGCTTTATGTCTTTGAATAACAAAACTAAGTTTGGATGCAGATTTTTTGACCTTCCCGGTTGGTTCGGATGTTTCTTTAAAATTTCTTTTTTTATTATAAAGAGTAAGTGCCATATCACGAAGCTTTTTTACGTTTTACATCAAGGCTTGCTTTTAATTGTTCCATCAGGTCTTTTGTTTTGTTATGAACAACTTTCATTTCCGGAACTTTAATTTTTTTACCACTTGCTTTTGCTTTTATAAGCTTGAGCAATTCTGCATTGTAAGTGTCTTTATATTTTGAAATATCAAATTTTGCTGTAAGTTGGTCAATTAGTGAAATGGCCATCTTAAGTTCAGCAGGCTTTACTTCAGTATTTTTTGGAAGCGTGAGATCATCTGCATTTCTTATCTCTTCCTCAAACCGTATCCTGTTTAAAACGATTACATCTTTATCGGGCCTCAGGATCGCAAGACTTTCCTTACTTCTCATTACAAAGCTCGCAACGCCTACTTTCTTTGTTTTTATTAATGCTTGTCGTAACAACTCGTAGGGTCGTGTGCCCGACTTATCGGGCTCAAGATAATAAGGCGTTTCATAATAAAGGCTGCTGATCTCGTCCTCTTTTACAAAGTCAGATATTTCGATCGTTTTCGTTTTCTTCGCACTAGCTGCTTCAAAATCCTTATCGTCAAGCACAATATACTCTCCATCAACTTTATAACCCTTAACTATATTCCCCCATTCAACCTCCTTCCCTGTTTTCTCATTTACACGTTTAAACTTAATATTAGAATGATCTTTTTTATCAAGCATGTCAAGATCAAGGTTACTCGTTTGAGTTGCGCTATACATTTTAACCGGGATATTAACCAGCCCGAAACCTATTGCGCCTGTCCAGATCGGTCTCATTATAAATATTTTTTAAAATTAAATTTAATATAGAAAGTATTGTGCCTTTTTTTAAGTGCTGTACAGCTTATCTTTTTTTGGGTAAATATCATTGAGAATAAGATTGCTGAGGAAATAATTCTACGCAAAGCGCGGATAGGTGAAAGCAAACAATTAACGATGTTCGGCGCATTTTTAGATTATAAATGAAAACCATTAATTTTGCGATCCCTTATTCCAATTGGATTTAAAAAAGTTGAGATAAGCCTGCTGTATTTTGATAGATTATAGATTAATCGGTCCCGTAGTTCAATGGATAGAATAGAAGTTTCCTAAACTTTAGATGCAAGTTCGATTCTTGCCGGGACTACTAAACCTTTTTGCATTTTGCTTGCATCCGGCAAAGAAGTCGTGAATTTTTACTTGCAATGAGTAACGTTTTAGTAACGGTAAAGCTGATGAGCAAGAGCATGAATCCTCATATTCTTGACCAGGAAACATTAAAAGAAATTTTTGAGATACGGCTTGTACCGGAAATAGGAATGGCATATCTTCTTTTTAAAAGGATAACCAAAAACAATATTACAGAACTAAAAGAAATAGTAAAAAATGAACCACCCGCTGCGCAATATCATTTGTTTAATATAGACCATGAAATTGCGTTCCATGGCAAATTGTATGAAATAACCGGCAATGATACTTTAAAGAAATTTCAAAAAATGCTGCTGCCTGTTTTTAACTACGTGCATAAAAGCGGCTTATTAAAAAACAAGCGCTGCTTAAAACTTTTACTTCTCATAAAACGCTCGTCAATATACTTGAAAAAGGAACTCCCGAAGAATTCAGGAACGGCATGCGCAATCACCTGGAAAATCATTTTGCACGGATATTTGAATAATAGCTTTGCCGTCCTGCATGAAAGCAACATTTTAATTGCCTGAATAAAATATTACTGCAATTTTAGAAATCCTTTTCCTAAAAATATTTCTTCTTCATTGCTGCCTGTTCCATAAGGTGAAGGCAACATTGGGCGATAACGGATTTCATTATTTGAAATAATTTTAACCTCGGCTCCTTTTTGTGTTTGCTCACCAGTTAGCCAAACGGTTGCTGTGCCGCTCCACTCTTTAATTTTATCCGTGGCTTTTAATTGCCAGTTATAAATATGTTGACCTGCACTTTTAATTACATAAGAATACGAAGCCCAGTTCCCCGCCAGTTGCTGCACAGAAGGGATTATTTTTTTTCCATCTATTTCCAAAATCATCTCAGGAAACGGCTTGCCCTCAAAGGAACTGTCTGGTTTCAGAAAAACAATATACCTGGATGTAGTTGTGGATGCGTCTAATTCAATCTTCGTATTAATTCCATTTGTCGTGAAATTATTTTGATAATTGGTAGCAAGATGCCCCGCAGTTATTACCGGCAGCTTAACATCGGTGGCACTAACAGGTTGCCCGTCTACCATCACAGAAGATACTTTTTCAGGGTTTAGAAATTTTACTTGTTTACCTGATTTTAAAATATGCATTCCATATTGATGAACACCTGTATCCGTTGCTTCATAAGTAACGCCCGCCAGTAAGGGACGGCTGGCATCTTGTAAAGGATATACTTCGTAGACTGCTGCTTCATAGCCCTGCACAGGAAGCGTGATAGTAGCCCCCGCTGCATACAAATCCGGAGATATCCAGCGTGTAGGATATATTCTTTCTAATACCAGGTTATTAGCGCCTGGATCCATTCCCAGCGCAGGATCTAACTTCACTGTAATTTGCTGGGCGTCCATTTGCGGATTTCGAATCGCAATAATGCCGCTATCCTGCTTATAATGTACAAAACCATATGCCTCACCTTTGGTAGGATCGCCGCCTACCATATAGGTTTTGTTTAAAATATTAAACCGGTCTTTTGCCCAGGCCAATGATTTGCTCAATGCATTCCATTCTCCCGGGTTGAGAATATCAGGCGATATATACAGCTCATACATGGTAACACCTCTGCCAAAATAAAAAGCCGCGTCATCGGTGAACTTGTTTAGCGGATCATCATCGCCACCTACATTCTCCAAACTACCTTTGATAATGCCATGCGTCATTAAATTACCAACCGGGAACCAAACATCCTGGTTATGAAAATCATCGTATAAAACAAAATCTTTGTAAGTGACTGCGCCATCTCTTTCATTTACCGATGGCACATCCGCGAAACCATAATCTGCTCCCTGCATCCATATCTGGTTAGCATATTGCAGCCACCACGGACTCATCCATGTTCCCGAGGTGATATTTAAAAACTCATTTGGATTGATCGCTCTTACGGCCTTGCATTTGGCAATGACACTTTGCAGTGCCGCCCGTCTTGATAAATATCCAATCGGGTGACCGCTATTAGGCTCGCTTGATGAAAACTGTATGCCATCCCATTTAAAATATCCTACTCCTCCTTTTGCAAAATCTGTTGTTCTTTTTTCAAATAACGAACTGTATTTAGGTCCCGCAATATCCATCATAGCATCATTATCTGTATGACCTACCGTTTCATACCCATGAGCTTTCATCCAGTCGATTCTTTTCATACGAAACGAATAACCACCAGTAGGGCCGAACCAAAATCCCAGCGTAGTTCCCAACGGCTTCAACGCATCTACAATTGGTTTTATACCATGCGGAAAAGTGGAAGTGCGCATTTGCCAATCGCTTTCATAATTATCCCAGCCATCGTCGAGTACAAAGGCATCCAGATGAATGCCGTATGGTTTGATCATATCTTTTTGAAACAGATCGATAATATGCAAAATATTTTTTTCATTCATTACATGATCGGGTTGCACGCCCGGATACATGGGCGAACGCAGATCGTACCAGCTATTGTACAAAGCATACGGCCTGTTAGGCGCTACGCGGATATCCGGCAGGTAATTAAAAAACCAATCTTTCACATAATGATCGGGAGCGAGACCTTGCACCAGCCAATCGCTTTCTATCCATGAGTCGCGAACCACCTGGCCTATCAATTCCCTGCAGGAAAGCTTTAGTTGATCATTTACATCGCTTTCCAGAACATTGGTAGCGTCGGGATATTCAATACCAAAAAACACTCCACCGTTAGCAAAGTCAGCGGCACACGGTTGACCAAATTCGCCGCGCTTAATGATGCGTGTTGTTTGTTGCTGATTAATGTGGTATTTTGAACCGCCTGGTACGTATCGCTATTTTCCTCCCTCATCAGGTATGCGCCTGCCGCTGCCTCAGATTCCCCTACTTTCCCTTTTCGGCATACAACTGCCTCGAGCCAGTTTTTTTTCAGGGTCGTGTCTTCTAACGATATTTTTCGGCGACTATAAAATTTATCGGGCAATAATTGATACGTTATTTTTAATTGAATTGTATTGGTTTGATTAAACGGCGTAAAATATAATTCCAGTTCCTTACCTCCATCTTTAATATCCTTAAAATCATAATGCGTGTATTGATAATCTTTTTTGGTAAACGCAACCTCAAGGTCACCATTAAAAATTTTACCCGGAGCACTCCAATCTGTCCACATCATCTCCAAAGCATAATCACCATCGGTATATACAGCATGCCCTGTATTATGATAAAGAGCAAGCCATTCCGTGTTACCTGATAGTTCATCGCCTTGCAACATATCATCGGTCACAATCACCTGGTTCGTGATCTTGTTATTTGACAAAGTAAATACCTGCCTCTCTTTTGTTCTTACATAACTTGTCTGAACCCCCTGGCAAATTACTTTTGTTGAAATGCCTGACAAGACCAACACTGTCATCAAATATTTTATTCTTTTCATTTGTTATAATTAAAATAATTCAAAAATAATTTCAATGATTGTTAGTCCCTACTATTAGCCCTAAGATCGCTTAGCTCCGGCGTTTTAGTCGTATTGATTTCCGACTGCTTTTGTTGATTCAATTCGTCAAATATCATGATATGATTTACTCCATTTTTCAACCAGCAACCCGGAAGATATAAAGTTTGCTGAGGCCCTACATTCCAATACCGGCCAAGGTTGTGGCCATTTACGAATACAATTCCTTTACCCCATTTAGCTCATATCTAAAAAGGTATCGCCTTTTTTGGAAAGATTAAAAGAACCATTGATAAATTACTGGATGATCTTTATTATAGTTATCGCTAAATAGATTTTAAATCAGGCTCCGAGATCCATCGGGAATTTGTACATTTTCCAATCGCCTGTAATTTATTACCGATCAATCATAACAGGGCTTATAATTCCTTTGAGGTTATGAATAATTTCCGCACCGTAATTGATTCGGCCCATATTTTCAACCAAAATATCCAGGGTGGCATTCAGAGGTAATATCAATATCGCAGGAATAATTGTTCTCATTACGGTTCAAGTTCGCCAGCTTTTTTACCATTTACATAAACAATCGCATAATCTCTCAAGCCTTTCATTTGTAATTTTCCTTTGATCGGTTTTGCAATTTTTTTTGCTGTATAATACGTAGCCATATCCCTGGTTAAGATTTCAAATGTTTGTGGCGTATCACTTCACTACCGGTTGCATTTTTGTTTCAACGTCAAAAAGATCAACGGCTTTATTTAAATGAATAGAAGGAATTTCTATAACGGGAATTTGCGCAGGAACAGGTGGTAATTTATACTAACATGTTTGCCTGGAACAATTTACGAAGTGCCATATATTTTGGTGTTGGCCAACCTGCTTCACTTATCGGAGCATCATAATCATAGCTGGTAATATCAGGTTGAATATCATGCTTTTCATCATAATTGGCTCCGCTCGTGAAAGCAAAATTGGTACCGCCATGAATCATATAAAAACTAAAAGACACACCTGCCTTTAAATATTTTTCTGTTTGGGCAACTACATTTTCTGTGGAAACTTTTTGAAATGGCTCTGCCCAATGATCTAACCAGCCGGGATAAAATTCTGCAACCATGTAAGGCCCTTCTCCCTTGTGATATTCATCCACAACCTTCTTCAGATTGTCAATATTATCTTCTCCGTTTGCTGTTGGTAAAGCGCCATTGAATAGTACCGCCATTGAACAACGAGCTTCCATCTGATGTAAACAAGGGCACATCGAAATCCTGCATCTAATAATTGTTGTTTAATGGCAGCGCTATATTTTTTATGGTCTTCCAAGGAAATATCTTTTCGTTGGGCTACATAAGAGCCAAATTCATTTTCAGCCTGCACCATTATTATCGGGCCGCCATGCGTTATCTGTAAATCTTTTACCTGGGCAGCAAGTTGATTGATATAGTTTTTGCATGAATCAAGAAAGGGTTGATTGTAAGACCGTATCACCAGAGATTTTTCTTTTTGCTAACCACCAGGGATAACCGCCAAATTCCCACTCTGCACAGGCATAAGGGCCTGGTCTTAAAATCACCATCATGCCTTCTTCCCGCGCAATTTTTATAAATTCGCGTATGTTTCTATTTCCTGTTTTAAAATCCCATACACCTGGTGATGTTTCCTGGTAATTCCAAAATACATAAGTAGCCACTGTATTCAATCCCATGGCCTTTATCATTTGCAACCGCTGTCGCCAATAGGCTTTGGCACTCGTGCGAAATGCATTTCACCGGAATGGATCTGTATAAGTTTTCCATCATACAAAAAATTACCATCCTTTATTTCGCAAACGAATGTTTTTGTTGAGCAAAAGCAGGTGCATTAAAAATAAATACCACGGCCAATAAAAAAATAGCTCTCTTCATATCAGAATTCCTTTAATCCCTTGCCCAAACTTAAGCAAAGCATCAAAGAAAAGAACAAACAAACGCTTGCGCTTATTTTGATAAATAGTTCCAAAATATTTGAGAGTAATCTTTTACAACTATATTATTGATGTTATCCACCAAACGTTTCCAAATGGATCTTTAATGCCTCCGCTGCGTCCGTAAGGCTGATTGGAAAGTTCAGAAACTGCAACGCCGCGGTTTGTTAATGCACGTTTGTAAGTCGCATCAGCATCATCTACATAGACAAATAATCCTGCGGAGCTTACTTTATATTTGTCGGTAGCATCGGCCAACATGATGGTGCTTTCTCCAATCATAATTTCAGCGTGCATAATCGTCTTCGCGTCCCGCATTACTTTATGTGTTTCTTTTGCCTCAAATACTTTTTGTGTAAATGCAATAAAGTCAGAAGCATTCTCAAGTATTAAGTAAGGCATTACCGTTTGATAATTATCAGGAATTTTCATTTTTTAAAAATTTAATTGTGTATTTGAAACAAAGTTTTTTGGCAGATGTAAAAAAAATTGGAAGGATTATATTTCATTCTTTTCATTTGAAGCATCAAAATAAAATTATGAATTAAAGGTGGCCTATATTTTAATAAACAATGATTATTTTTACCGCTGGTAATTAAGATCCGGCTGGTTACAATTTTGTTTGCCATATTTATATAATCATTTGATGTCAATTTAGTAATCGCCATACGCTGCACTATTGAAGTTTTAATTGATCGTGGATAGAATAAAAATCAAAAATAAATGAAGTTTCTCAACGTAATAATTAAATACAGGCTGGCACTTGGCGTGTTTTTTATACTGGTGGCTATAGCGGTAAATGTTGAAACCAGCTTTTGGCCATCATTCATTTTATATTTAATAGGCGTAGTGCTGATTGTTGGTCATTTTCTTTTTGGGCCGATGCGGCTGATTCAAGGCTATATGGAAAGCGGCGACATGGAAGGAGCGCAAAAGGTCATCAATTCTATTTGGTTTCCCGGGCTTCTGATTAAACCCGTTCGCTCAGTTTATTTTACGCTGAAAGGAAACCTGGCCATGGTAAACCAGGATTATGAAAGCGCAGAGGCACATATGAAAAAAAGCCTGAGCCTCGGTATGCCGATGAAAGAAGCAGAAGGCGCCAATAAATTACAATTGGGTATGCTCGCTATGCAAAAAGGAAATATCAAGGAAGCAGAAAGTTATATCCGCCAGGCAATTCGTTCCGGCCTTCCCGACAAAGAAAATGAAGCAGCAGCTTACCTGCAGCTTTCTTCTATTATGATCAACAAGCGCGAATTTCGGGCTGCAAAAGAATACTTCAGAAAAGTGAAAGCTTTAAAACCCACCACACCTCAAATAGTTGACCAGGTAAAACAAATGGAAAAATATATTTCAAGAATGCCGGGTTAAATAACCAGATCTTTTGTCGTGATGATCATTTCACATCTAAATATTCCTTGCTAATACCATCATACATTTTCAGGTAGGCGTTGGCGTTACCATCCCTGCCAAAAAATGATCTTAAAGGTTCCCAAATGCATGTTCCCTGTCCTTTTCCGTTCGGCAAACCAAAAACTATTTTGTTCACTTCTTCTCTCTTTGATGAATACTCCACTACGATCACATCTTTATGATAACGGTTTACAATAGCCGTCAAATTATCCCTTAGATCGTCCAGGGTACCATGCCATTTTGGATAGTAAGAAAACCCAATCACATCAAAATAAACTTTACGATCCAGCATTTGATTGATGAAAAATTCCGACTCGTCATTTTGTCCGCCCAAGGCTATGTGCAACATGATCACTGTGGCTGGTTCCACGGCTTTCACCCCGGCAATTCCCGCCCGAAATTAACTGAGCCGTGCTGTCAACATGCATGATGTTCCCTATCCGGCCACACAATTCCGTGATTGATCTCATTGCCTACCTGTACCATGTCAGGAGGTGTGCCCTGGTCTTTAAGCGCCTGCATAACTTGTTTCGTATAATCATAAAGCGCTTTTTTTCATCTTCAAAGGATAAATTGCGCCAGGCTGCCGGCTTAAATTGCTTCCCCGGATCAGCCCAGTAATCGCTGTAATGAAAATCAAGAAGAAATTTCATACCTGCAGCTTTTATTCTTTTGGCCATTGCCTCAGTATGTTCCAAGTCACAAAATCCCTTGCCTGGTGAATAACCACTATCCCTTGCGGGATCATTAAAAATTCTTAACCTGATGTAATTGAACCCATGATCTTTCAAAATCTGAACCGGATCTTTTTGTACCCCGTTGTCAGAAAATTTCATACCGGCAGCTTCCTCCTGCGGCAAATATGAAATATCGGCTCCAATCATTTTTGTCACCTCACGCGGTTTGGCTACTTCTCCTGTTAATTCATAAGTTTTGTCAACAGAAACATTTTCAAGACCAGACGGTGAAACAGTAACGATATCGGTTGATCCTGCAAACATTCCTGCAGCATTTGCCTCAAAGTGAATGGTTCCCGGGGCTTCTGTCGATTGAACGATTACCTGGCACTTTCCATTAAATAAGCTTCTTTGCCATGCGCCATCGATACACTTATCCGGTTCATGACTGCTTGGGTCGCCATTGCCTACACCAATAATTTTCCCCGGGCCAGTGATGGTAAAACGAATCATATTACCCGCATCAGGAATTTCCCGGCCTTCTTTATCAAACACGCTAACGTTCATAACCGTTGCATCTTTTCCATCTGCTAACATCGTTGTTTTGTATGGAGTTAAAACTACGTCTAACCCCGGACCCGTAGTTTCCACTTTGTTGGTTAGTCGTCTTCCGTTTTTATAGGCGACAGCTTCTAACGTACCCGGCTCGTAATTTACTGTCCACTGCAGGTGGCCGTTGCGCGCCATATCTTTTTTACCCTGGCTTTTCCCGTTTAAAAACAATTCAACATTATCTGCATTGCTATTTACCCAAACATCTATTGCCTTACCTCTCTTATCCGGCCAGTTCCAGTGTGGAGAAATATTCAAAACGTCTTTATTTGTCCACCAGCTTTGATAGTAGTAATAAATATTTTTTGGAAAACCACATACATCCATAATGCCAAAATGTGAATTGATATTTGGCCAGCTAAAGGGCGTGGGCTCCCCGCGATAATCGAAGCCTGTCCACACAAAACCTCCTAACCAGAAATTATTAACGGCCGCCAATTTCCACCAGGTTTCCGCAGTGCTGGCCCACCATGGCGCAGTCATATCATGGTCCGGCAGATAACCCCTGATGGAATCTTTTTCATAAATACCTCGTGTGGTAACCGTGCTACCCATCTCCGTTCCGATGATCGGCTGGTCAGGATGATCTCTGTGATAATCAGCTACTGCATATTGCCGGTAATTAAATCCACGCACTGGAATTACTTCGTTTACGCCTTTGAATACATTGGGCACATCAGCGGCATACGTACAGGTTCTGGTTGGATCTAATTCTTTTTGCTTTGCAATAAAAGATTCGGCAATTCTTTTGCCGTAAGATGTTGTTTGAATAGCGAATTCTTCATTGCCTATAGACCAAAGAAATACAGATGGATGATTTCTGTCGCGTAAAATCATTCTTTCAAACTGGCTCATATATTCTTCGCTACTGTTCAATAAACGGTTTTCATCAAGCACTAATATTCCAAGGCTATCGCATGCATCGAGCAATGCCGGTGCAGGCGGGTTGTGGCTGGTACGGTAAGCATTGACACCCATGTTCTTCAGCAAGTGTACCCGGTAATATTGAATATAATCCGGCAAAGCACTTCCTAAACCTGCATGGTCCTGGTGGTTATTCGTTCCATAAATTTTTACATGTTCACCGTTAACAAATACACCATCCGGTTTGATGTCAATGGTACGAATACCAAATCTTGTTATTCGTCGCTCCAGTAATTTATCTCGCCGATTTTAGTTCAACAACTACGCGGTATAAATATGGATTTTCCAAAGACCATAGGGTGGCATTCTTTACATTTAAATTCTGCTGAATAGTTGCATTATTATTTTGCTTTATTGAAAGCGCCCGATCTTTTGATTGCACAATTTTATTTCCATCACGATCCGCGATATAAGAAGATACGATACAGTTTGCTGCATCAGCGTTTTGATTCTGAACCGTAGTTTCTATACTTACATTGGCGTTATTTCCATGAACGGATGCGTGAATAAATATGCCGCCATCGTTAATATGGACTTTATCATATTCATTCAGCCACACATGCCGGTAAATACCTGCGCCCTCGTAAAACCATCCTTCATATTGAGTTGCATCCACGCGAAGCACCAACACATTATCCCCTGTAAAATTGATAAAGTCTGTGACATCGTAAGCGGCGCCTATGTATCCACTCATATTATTTCCGACATAAAAACCATTTATCCAGATTTTTGCATTTCGATAAATGCCGTCAAATTGTATTTGAAAACGTTTTCCTGAATCAATCTTGTCTATATCAAAATGTTTTCGATACCAGCCAATGCTTGTTTCAGGAAACAAACCGCCTACCGCCTTATACCCATGTGCTTCCACATCGTTATTTTTTACGTTTGCAAAAGGCAGTTCTACAGCCCAATCATGTGGAAGATTTAAACTCCGCCAGGAGCTGTCGTTAAATTTCGAATCAATTGCAGTGCCGGGCGCACTGCCTGATTTAGAAAATATAGTTTCTATACGATAATTAAAATCTTTAATGGGATTGTTGGCATCACCGAAGGCAAACTTCCAGTCGTTATCAAAATTAATATGCTTGCGGAAATGGTTTTGCCCGGAAGAAAGCAAGCCGGAAAGCATTAATATAACGGCTAAGGCTAATCGAAGAAGTTGCATGCTGGGTTGTTTAAGACGGCTTTAAAAATTATTAGTCCTTTTTATTCAATTCATAAGATATGGCATTATGCAAGGCACAACTGCAATGAAACGCATAAATTCAAATGGCCTGGAATTGTAATAACAAAAACCCGCAATTCTTTTTAAAAGATTAAAACAAATCCGACTCCTGTCTAAGCAACATTTATAGATGTTTCGTCTGCGTTTCCCTGTTTTTTTACAAAAGATAAACCAATGATATATTGTCTTTCATAAATTTTTAAATCCTTAATGAAATGCGTTTAAAGCAGCGGTTGGCTTTCCACTATTATCAAATGCTCCCAGCGTATAGCCCTGCCAGTTATTATAGCTTTCTGGCTCCCAATAAAATATACCTAGGCCGTTATTACCGCCGGAACTGATTTTACTTTAGCAATCAAATCTGTTATAAACAATCTGGCAGGCCGTGGCCTGATCCCAGCTCATCCCAATCTCTACGATCATTACCGGCTTTCCATACCGCGAAACCATATCATTCATATTGGTTAAGCATTCGATATTTAGAGTTAGACCAATTGGCTGATGTTGGGTATAGTGACATGCCGATAATATCCCACTGCGCGCCATTACTTTTTAGTCCGTCAAACATCCAGCGGAATAATGAATTATCATAACCGTTGGATAAATGAACGATTACTTTTATCGTGGTGTCTACCGATTTAACCGCATTATATCCTGCATTAACAAGCTGCGCAAAATTGCTCATATTTACAGACGCCTGCCCGTCAGGCCATAGCATGCCGTCATTGGTTTCATTGCCAACCTGTACCCATGTTGGTGTAATTCCATTTAGTTTTAAGGTATCCAACACGCCAGTAGTATAGTTGGCCAATGATTGTTTTAAAGTTGCAAAATCTTCACCTGCCCAGGCCGCTGGCGTCGCCTGGTGTCCGGGATCAGCCCAGGTATCGCTATAATGAAAATCAATCATGACTTTCATTCCCATTGCTTTTGCCCTTAACGCTTTTGCAACAACATCAGCTGTATTGTTCCATCCATCGGAAGGATTAACCCAGGCCCTCAACCTGATCGAGTTCATCCCAAGGCTTTTTAAAATTTGGATGCAATCTTGTTGAGTGCCGGAGCTATCATAAAATTTTATTCCTGAAGCTTCCATTTGAGTGACCCAGCTTATATCCGCTCCTTTTACTATGGACTGGTATCCACAGGCGGTGTATTGCCGCCGGTGCCCTGGCCGGTATTTCCACCGGTGTTTGGAGATTTTTTGCATGCAAAGCTGATGCTCGCAATAAGGATAAAAACGAAACTTGTTTTTTTGCTATTTCTTTCATAATTGCTGAAAAATGTTGGTTCTTTAATGGAAATGTTTAATCTAAATATTTTAGATAACATTACTTTTCCGATTCGTTCTAAAACAGGGCTGCCTTTACTGCCCTGCGGGGCATTGAGTCATGTGTTGCAATTTTGAAAACATTACACTTAATCTGATTCAAAAGTTTTCTGCAAAACATCAAAGTACAATTTGCCGGTGCTGTGTTCTTTTAATTTTTGATTATGAAGATTGGACAAGCCGCTTCAATTTGTTGCTTCAAATATAGAATGGCTACTATTTAACGGCTTATCCCGGCGTTCTTTTTTTTAGTTATTATTCTATTTGGTTTAATAACACTTTGTACAGACAATTTTATCCAACTGGCCGATCAAAAATCAATGCCAGACCACGTCTTCTTCCTCTTCTCATATTTTTCATAGTCAAATTTGTAAAGTCTTCCAGGCCTGTGAGGAACATTTTGCTCTTCTTCGCCAACATCAACCAAAAAATCCATAGCAAAGAATTTCTTCCTGAAATTTCTCCTGTCGAGCTTTATATTTAAGATGGCTTCGTAAAGATTTTGCAGCTCTCTTAAAGAAAATTTATTTGGCAAAAGACTGAGACCCAAGCGGATGTTCCTGCACTCTTTTTTGAAGCCATAAATAACACTCCTCGAATATTTTCTGATGGTCAAATGCCAGCTCAGTTACATTTTCCATCTCATGCCAGTGCAATTCGTTATCGTGCATTTTTAAACGGTGATGCTGAATATTTATAAGAGAGCAATAAGCAACAGTTACAACCCTTCCCTGCCGGATGACGATCTACCTCACCAAATGTATGCACTTGTTCAAGATACACATCATTTATGCCGGTACGCTGTTTTAATATATTATATGCCGCAGCATCAAGATCTTCATGCTGGCTTTACCAGGTCCCCCAACAATGACCATTTGCTTTGAAATTTTTTCAAATCCGAGCGTATCAACAAGCACCTTGAGCTTATTTTCGTCAAACCCAAATATTACGCAATCAACCGACAATGCAACACGATTAAAGCTTTGCACTTCCGATTGAATTGTTTTAAAAGTTTTGATATTTTTTTGCAGGATTTCTTTTGATGCCATTGACATGATGAATGGTACAGAATAAAGATTGTGACTAATAAATAAGTGTTTTCATTAAAAAATTTATTGAGATTTTCTTTATTCTTGCTTTAACCACTTTAATGCTCTGAACGTGTTGCGAACCGCGAACAGTAAGAATGTATGTTCCACTGGTAAAAATTTTCGGCTTCGTTTATTTCAAATTCATTTTTCCCGAAGCCAATGTTCTGGTTTGCCTTAATAACTGCCTTCCGCTCATATCAGTCAAAGTTACTATTGCTTTATCCTGGAATGGAGATTGAATACTTACAAGCAATTTATTCTGAAAAGGATTTGGATTCACTTGCGCAAATTTCCCCTGGGAAGCAGTCGTTATGGTTATTACCTGGCTGTACTTGAAATTGCCATCTTTATCAACACTCATCAACCGATAATAATATAATGACTGCGTATTATTTAATTATCTGAATAATTGTATTCACTTTTTCCGGTCGCATTTATTTTCGAAATGTCGAAAAAATTCTGGCCGTCCGTGCTGCGTTGCAATTCATAATAATTAAGATTTTCTTCATTGGCCACTTCCCAGCTTAGCACGTTGGTCTTGCCACTATTTTTACCAGTAAAACTAATTAACGTAACAGGCAATGCTCCCCCGATATTTAAGAACACATAATATTCCCCGGGCTGAAGCGTAACATTTTGCAAGGCAGTTGTGGTTACAGAAGTGGAAGCGCCTGTAAAAAAATTATACCATGTGCCGGTACTCGGGAAAGATATAGTACCTGTTTGGGGCATAACATCAAAATTTCCATAAATCATTACCTGTAAAGATGAACCAGACGACATTCATCCATTTTATAGCTCCGGCTAAATTTTTATTTACAGTGCCTGTTGTAAATGTCGACTGATAGGCAGCCACATTTCTTAAGCTCAACAATTTGCTGTAAACATTGTATAATGCCACGCCTGTTAGATTGGTGTAATAATCCCATCGAATGGGCTTTGGATCAACATTGTTGCATGTTGTAGCGCCATTGCTACAGGCATTGGGTGAATAGTCATAACCAAGTTCACCAAACATCAGCATCATTTTAGGCCCGGGAATCATGGCCCAAAAAGCGGTGGTCATAGCCGCTCTTTTAAGGCCAGTTGCCGTATCTTTTACATTATAAGAGCCGGAAGCATGCACCATAATTTTCATTTTTAAACATTATTCGTTCATCACCCCCAAGAGTCTCATCATGGCTTTCCTGGTAAGTAATCATGCCGGGCTGCGTCAGTCCTGCACTGGAGTAAATGCCGCTGCTAAAATCCGCACCACTATTATAATATCCCATAGAGCCTTGCGTAAAAGCATAATTTTCATTTGCTCCATTGCCCCATGTAAGCATCCCGTTATCCGTATAATGTTTTTGCTCCGTATAGTTTACAAAGCTTTCTAAAATGCAATAAGTATTTGGCTTGATGCTTTGAAGTTCCGTATTAATATTGTCCCATGTATTCATACGCCCCTGGTCAACCGTTGATTCCCAGGTGTTATCAGTAAGATTGTATTGTGTTTGTGTATAGCCTCCTGCAAGATCAAAACGAAAACCGTCAAGATGATAATTGTTGATCCAATAAGCGTATACCCTATTCCGTAAGGTAATGGTTGCCGCACTTGAATGATTGAATTGGCTACCCACATTATATGGATGCGTTGTAAGCGAATCGAGCCATGGATTTTGCAGTGAAGGAGTATTAGTGGCAGAATTCCAATACATAGAAGCAAGTGGCGAGCTTCCAAAAACATCCTGCATCGCGAGGTCCATAATTACAGCAATACCGGTTTGATGGCAAACGTCAATGAAATGTTTTAAGGCTGTTGGCGTTCCATATACTTTGTCGGGTGCAAAAAAGAAATTAGGATTATATCCCCAACTGCTGGCTCCCTCAAAATTGCAGAACGGCATCACTTCAATTGCATTGATCCCTAAGGCTTTTAAATAATGTAATGTATCAGCGAGCGTGTTCCAACTTTGGGTAGCTACAAAATCGCGGACCAATAATTCATAAATAAGAAGATTTCTTTTGTCCGGTTTTACAAACCCATTGTCGTTCCAGGTATAAGGCGTTTGTGCTGTTTGTATGATCCCTGTAAGCGTTCCCGCAGCCTGCGTCGGAAAGGATTTCAAGCCGGGAAAATTTCCTGCAGGAATATTAGGATCGGCGTTTTTATCTAACACAAGTTCCGTGTTGTAATCTGCAAGTTGCAAACTGTTATCAATTAAATATTGATAGGCATATTGCACCCCCGGGGTAAGGCCGGTAAGTCGCAACCAGAAATAATTTCCATCAGGAGTAATATTCATTAGGTACTTGGAGGAGGGTGTCCAGTTATTGAAATCACCCACTACCACCATGCTTTTTTTAAGTGGTGCGTAGATAACTAAAGTAGCGGAAGTGTCACCGGTTTCATAATTGATTCCTTCAACTTTGCCGGCGGGTATTGCGGCAACGTTGTTTGGAGGATTCACGTAAAAAGTGAGCGTATCGCTGTTTACAACCACACCGTTAGTTGCTTTGGCAATAATGGTTTGCGTACCCGCGGCAGAAATAGTTGTCGCAATGCTGTCTTTTACTCCGGTAACGGTTGATAAAAGAGCGCCATTAAAATATATTTGAATCGTACTTCCGGCAAGACTTGCTTTTGCCACAATGGGCAATTGGTCACCGACATTTTTTGTAATTGCTTCCGGCATCGGCGTATATTCAGGCTGCCGGAAAGGATTGTCTATGCGGACATGCAAACTGTTATCATAGACAGGAACATACATATCACTACCGTCGGCATTGGCTTGTTTCACGCCACCATTTCCATTTCTAAAAAGAATGGCAATTTTTTGAATACTTTCAGCCGGATTTGTAAGTCCGAAAAAAGTACGCAAGCCGCCCGTTATGGTGTAAGACCATTTGTTATTGCCTGAATTTATTGCCTGGAAAGCCGGATTTGTGGTGCCCCAAACGCTAGTTACATACTTCCAGTCTGAAGAGTTTGCACTTAGGTTAGTAATGACACCGATGTGAACATACACATCAGTGGTTGGGGTGTAATTAAGAAGCCCTTGATTTCCTTTGGTTGCATCAACCGTTATAACGACAGGAGTGCTGCTTTCCTGGATAAAGTCAGGCGACCACGTTAACAGTTGTGAAAAGCCCTGAAAACAAATTAAGAACAGAATGGTGACAAGTAGTGTTTTCTTCATATTAAGCAATTCATTGTGTAAATTAAACACATTCTTCTAAATTCTAATCAAGTAGCGAAAAAAAAATCCTTCGGTGACTTTTCAATAAAGATTATTTTGTTAGCTGTTCAGCAAATCAAAAATTTTATCTTTTAGATAAATCACTTTCAACTGACTAATTTTATTTTTGTAACAAATCTGTTTCATGTACACAAAAGAACAAATAAAGAGTTGGGAATCGCTAAGCAAGCACTTTTTAAAATCAAAAGTTAGTCCTGGTGAAATAGATGAATTGAGAGATGTGCTAAGGTTTCATGAGTACAGGTATTATATCGCAAATGATCCGCTTATTTCAGATACGGAATATGATTCACTTTATAAAATGCTCGAGAAAGCTTGAAAATGAAAAACCTTCGTTAATTTCTACCGACTCTCCAACACAGCGGGTTGGTAACAGCCTTAATAAGGAATTTGTAACGGTTCCGCATCTTGTTCCGATGCTTAGCCTCGAGAACAGTTATAATTCACAGGATCTTATTGATTGGGATAAACGGGTTCGCGGCCTTTTGGATGTAAATAAGGTTGCATACAGCGTTGAGCCAAAATTTGACGGAGCAAGCATTTCAGTAATTTATGAAAATGACATGCTGACAAGAGGAGCAACCAGGGGCGATGGCCTGGCTGGTGATGATATCACCACCAACATAAAACAGATTGGGTCTATTCCTTTGTCCGCAAAATTTTCCAGGTATGGAATAAATTCAATTGAAATACGCGGAGAAGTGCTTATGACAAAAGAAAATTTCAGGCTGTATAATTCGTCTTTGGCAGATGAAGGTTTGGCACCGCTCGCTAATCCCCGCAATGCCGCGGCTGGCTCTCTCCGTATGAAAGATCCTGCAGCCGTAAGAAAACGAAAACTGGAAGCCATATTGTACCATATTAGTTTTATTAAAGCAAGTGCAAAAGGAACAAAAAATCAAAAACTCTTAACAACGCACGCAGGATCGCTGGAGATGCTTGCCGAACTCGGATTTAAAACACCGTTACGCGAAAAAAAAGTATTCGAAAATATTGAAGATGTCGTTGATTTTTGTAAAGACTTTGAAATTAAAAGAGACGGGTTGCCTTATGAAATAGACGGCATGGTGATAAAAATTAACGATATCGAATTGCAACAGCAAACCGGCACCACCACCCATCACCCACGCTGGGCAATTGCCTACAAATTCAAAGCAAGGCAGGCTACCTCCCGCTTAATAAAAGTTGAGTTCCAGGTGGGTCGTACCGGCTCCGTAACGCCCGTTGCAAAAATAGAGCCCGTTCATATTGGTGGGGTTACCGTTTCATCTGTTTCTCTTTTTAATGCTGATGTAATTGAAGAGAAAGAATTGCGTTTAGGCGACACAGTTATAGTCGAGCGGGCCGGGGATGTAATTCCATATATTGTAAAACCACTTATCGAATTAAGAACAGGTAATGAAGAAAAAATAATTTTTCCTGAAACGTGCCCTGTATGTAAAGATCCGTTAGTGAAGCCGGAGGGTGAAGCAGTCTGGAGATGTGTAAATATTAATTGCGAAGCCCAGGTGGTGGAACGCATCATACACTTTGTAAGTAAAGACGCAATGGACATAAAAAGCCTTGGAGAGTCCAACATTCGCAAGTTTTATTCTTTAGGCTTTCTTAAAAATATACCTGGCATATACGAAATTAATTACGAAGCAATTGCCAAACTTGAAGGTTTTGGGCAAAAATCAATCGACAATCTCCGGAATGCGATTGAAAATTCTAAACACCAAAATCTTCACAGGCTTATTTTCGGATTGGGTATCCGTTATGTAGGCGAAGCCACTGCAAAAACGTTGGGTAAAAGCGTTGACAATATTTTTGACCTCCAAGATTTTTCTGCAGAACAATTGCAGCAGTTAAAAGATATTGGAAGTAAAGTAAGCGAAAGTATTTTCGATTTTTTTCATAACGATGACAACATACAAATGCTTAAAAGCCTTGCCAGTATTGGCCTTAACACTAAAGGAGATAAGGCGCAAACCAAGACTGGTGCACTCACCGGACAGACCTTTTTGTTCACGGGTACGTTGCCTGCTTTAAAAAGAAATGATGCTGAAAAGCTTGTTGAGGATAACGGGGGACAAATACTTTCTACCGTTAGTAACAACCTGAACTACCTGGTAGCCGGGGACGCAGCAGGCAGCAAACTTGAAAAGGCAAAAAAAATAAAATCTGTGAAAATAATAAGTGAAAAAGATTTTTTAGATATGATCCAAACTTAGTTTTGTAACTTTATTTTAAACCCATGAGTTATGATAAAAAAGATTAATGGTGAAATCTGGAAGCAATTACAGTTTAAAGGCTGGAAATTGTTGCGTAAAAAATATGCTATTTCATCCCATGGCCGCGCAGCCAGTTATGGAGAAGACGTACATACAGATGGTAAAATTCTTGAAGGCTCCATTACTTCGGGATATAAAACACTTAATCTTCACATTGATGGAAACAACGGCACGATTTATTTTCATCGCGAAATTGCACGGCTTTTTAATAACAAAAATTCTCCCAAAGACAAATTTGTTATACACCTAAACCATAACAAGACGGATAATAACATTAAAAATCTTAAATGGGCTTCCCAAAAAGATGTAAGCATTCACCAGCAAAAAAGCCCTGAAAAAATTGCTTATAAAAAAGTACAACATTCAAGAACGCAAGGTTTAAAACTTTCTTTGACACAAGTAAAAACCATCAAGGAAACCATCGCTAATCCCAGGCGCAAACTTACTTATAAGCAAATTGCAGATAAATATAAGGTGAGTGAAATGACCATTTACAGAATTAAAAGCGGTGAAAACTGGGGTAGCACAAAGTAAGATTTTTCATAAAATTAATCCCGGATTTTCGTCCCGCATCAATGTTCCAAAAATCCACTCTAAGCTTTTTAACGGAACTTAAAAGGAATAATAATAAGCTATGGTTTGATAGCCATAAAGAAAAGTTTTTTTCAGCCAAAGCCGATTTTGAAATCTTTGTAGAAAAATTAATTTCAATCACCGGTGCTTTCGATAAAGATATAAAAGAACTGCAGCCAAAAAACTGTACGTTTCGCATCAATCGTGATATCAGGTTCTCCAAAAATAAAACTCCTTATAAAGCCAATATGGGCGCCTCTTTTAACAGGGGCGGAAAGAAATCAGTCTTTGCCGGCTATTATTTCCACCTGGAGCCGGGAGGAAAAAGTTTCGCAGGTGGCGGCCTTTGGATGCCCGAAGCTGCTGAATTAAAAAAGCTCAGGCAGGAGATTGACTATTGCTTTCCTGAATTTAAAAAAATAATCACCGGCAATGCTTTTAAAAAACAGTATCCTGGCCTGGAAATGAATGAAGCGCAAATGCTGGTAAATGTTCCAAAGAGTTATGAAAAAGAAAATCCTGCAGCATCCTTTTTAAGACTCAAAAGCTTTGTAGCTACGCAGGGATATTCCTGATACGCTCCTGCAAAGTCAAACTCTCTTAAGCGAAGCAGGCGCTGCATTTAAGGCCCTCGCGCCACTGGTAAAATTTATGAACCGCTCCATTGGCTAAGTAATTAAAGCTTTAAAAAAAATGGCCAGTGATAAAAATCACCGGCCTTGCTTACCTCTGAAACCACAAGAAAAAGTTCAAATTTCTTGGCGTAATATTATTTTAATCGAGGATATTAATTTTATTATTGAAACCCTTTATCAAGGCTACTGTTGTGTGAGTGGTCTTATATTTTATAGGATAAAGTAAATCAGGAATGGGCTGCTAAATTAATAATTATTTACAATAAAAAGAATTTTCCTGAGTTTAAATGAAAACTTTCTTTTAGTTCCTTGTCGGCGAGCTTCTCTACTTTTTTAATTTTATAATTGTACCACCCTTTAGGAATCGTCTTTTTCATCAGGTATCAATACTTCTCATACCAAATAAATTCCAGGCTCCTTTCACCTTTCCTGCAATAGAACTTTGCAGCGCACGCAGGCTCATTGCAAAGCCGCTGTCAATATATTCCATATGATGCCAGTAACCTGCCGGCATAAATAACGTATCGCCAGGATTTAAAATTAGTTCATAGCCTTTTGCATATTTCAGATGCGGGAAATTTTTCATAATCAGGGATTCCCTGAATTTTGATCATAGTTTGAAAAATCAGCAAGGCTCAATACTTCGAAAGGCTTCCTGTAAAGTTTATGCTGTTCTTCATGTTTAAATAATCAATACTCTTTTTCTCCCTGCAAATTGGGTATGAAGAATATGCGAAAGGTCAATATCAAAATGCATGTGAGTTATAGATGTTTGCCCACCGGTAAACAACATCGGGATATTTTTTTACATAACCTTTCATGAGGTCTTCAGGCCATGTAAAATCCTGTATAAGCTGAGGCGCATGATCAAAAATATTAAAAAGAAAAATCCGCCAGCCTGCCGGACCTTTTTTAATCATATCCACGTATTCACCAAATGTTTTATAATCATCTGCAGTATTTATAGGCGTGTAAGCATCGCTCTTTACGTTATTATAAAGGCCCACTTTTTGGTCGCCAACAATCTCTTTAAAATAATCCCATGTCCATTTGTTGTAAGCGGGCCATTGTTTGGCAAGCCCGGTTATAACCAAAGGCTTTTTAGGAATATAATAATTTTTTTTAAAATCTTCAGGCGAAATACTTTCCACCGTATCTACTGTTTCTAATTGCATTGCAAAAAAATTGATGGTGCAAAATTAATTATTCTTCAATCTTAATTTTTATTTAAATAAAATAGGCTCCTTAATTTTTCTAAAGGCCATTGAATAAAATTTTTAAAACATACCCTAAAAACTAATAAGTGTTAGTTTTGATAAAAATTATCGTATAAATGGCAAAAATATTTCCTGGTAAAAATGGCTCAAAAAAAGATGTAATAACCCAAAAGGCTTCCGCGCTTTTCAGGCAAAAAGGATTTCAGGCTACATCTATGCGTGACATTGCAGAAGCGATCGGCGTGGAAGCTCCCAGCCTTTATAACCACATTCAATCTAAAAATGAAATCTTGAAAGATGTATGCTTTAGAATTGCACGGCTTTTTACAAATCATTTAAGGGAAATTGAAGCTTAGCCACGATATCAAGCCTTGCTAAAATTGAAAGCATCATTCGCTTTCATATTTCGATGATGATAGAAGAATATGAAAACGTATATATCTCTGAACATGAATGGAGGCACCTTCCCGAACCGCTTTTAAATGATTATAAAAATAAAAGGAGGACCTACCGGTCAAGGCTAGCCGCAATTTTACAAAAAGGTATTGATAAAAGGAAATCACGGAAATATAGATCCAACCGTAGCAGTATTTACAATTCTTTCTGCAATAAACGGAATAGAAGGCTGGCAAAAATCAAGCAGAAAGATAGATGCCGGTTTGCTTGAAGAAAATATGATCAAAATTTTGATTGGTGGATTAAAGCCTCACTAAACCGCAACAGCTAACTAATAAATAATAATTCAAATTGGCTCTGCATTTTCATAAGCTTACTATTAAAGATATACGAAACGAAACGAGGATTGTGTATCTATTGCTTTCAATATCCCCGCGGAGCTGGAAAATGAATTTATTTTTAAGCAAGGTCAGAATATTACTATTAAGATCTGTTATTGAAAGTGAGGAGATAAGACGCTCTTATTCTATTTGCGCAGCTCCGCATCGAGAACGAATTAAGAATTGCGGTAAAAAAAGTTGAAGGTGCGCTTTTCTGTCTTTTGCCAATGAAAAACTTAAGAAAGAGACGTGCTTGAAGTACTTGCCTCCATCAGGATCTTTTTTTTCGGAATTGAATAGTGCCAATAAAAAAGATTATGTTTTCTTTGCAGCAGGCAGCGGAATAACACCTGTTATTTCTATCATTAAAACAATCCTTGCAAACAGAACCCGAAAGTATTGTCACGCTTGTATATGGCAATAAAAATATTTCTTCCATAATTTTTAAAGAACAACTGGAAGCTTTAAAAGATAAATACCTGCAGCGCTTTAGCGTTATCATATCTTAAGCAGGGAAAGAACAGAAGCAGATATTAATTTTGGAAGAATAGATGCCGAAAAATGCAGGCAACTTTCAGGTTTATTGATTATAATGCTGTTGATGAATTTTTTATTTGCGGCCCTGAACAAATGATTTTTACTATAAAAGAATTTTTAGAAAACTTGGAGTAAATAAAAATAAAATTCATTTTGAACTATTTACCACGCCTGTGAGAAAAAATAGTAAAAGATTATTACAGCATAAAAGATATTAAGAAAAAGGAAGTAATATTACGGTAAAGTTGGATGGACGCAGCTTTAATTTTTGCTGGATTACAACAGCAATACTATCTTAGATGCAGCGTTGGCGCAAGGCGCCGATCTTCCCTTCGCCTGCAAAGGTGGCGTGTGTACCACGTGTAAAGCAAAACTTATACAGGCAAAGTAGAAATGGAAGTGAATTATGGATTAGAGCCTGAAGAAGTGGAGGCATGGTTTATTTTAACCTGTCAATCGCATCCAAGAAGTGAAAAAGTAGTAGTGGATTTTGATGAAATAATCTTAATGACATACATTGAATTTAACTAATGAGTTGTTAGTTTTTGCAATTTCAATTTGTAACTTTATATAATTAATTTGTTAAAATGGCTAAGAAGAATTGCAAAAAACTTTTGACGATAAAGATTCTAGAGGAAATTAAAATTGAACCCAAAGACTGGATGCCTGAAGCCTATCGCAAAACATTGATAAGGCAAATAAGCCAGCATGCACACAGTGAAATTGTTGGCATGCTGCCGGAAGCAAACTGGATAACACGTGCGCCCTCCTTAAGAAGCAAAGTAACGCTTACTTGCCAAGGTGCAGGATGAGGCAGGGCACGGATTGTATTTATATTCTGCAGCGGAAACCATGGGCATCAGCCGAGAAGAAATGATCGAACAATTATTAACAGGAAAGCAAAATATTCTTCCATTTTTAATTATCCAACATTATCCTGGGCTGATATTGGCGCTATTGGCTGGCTGGTAGACGGCGCAGCCATTATGAACCAGGTTCCTTTATGCCGGGCTTCTTATGGGCCATATGCCCGTGCAATGATAAGGATTTGCAAAGAAGAAAGCTTTCATCAACGGCAAGGCTATGAAATATTACTTACACTTTGCAACGGAAGTAAGGAACAAAAAGCAATGGCGCAGGATGCACTAAACAGGTGGTGGTGGCCAAGCCTTATGATGTTTGGGCCAAACGATGATGCATCACCACATACCGCTCAAAGCATGCAATGGAAAATAAAAAGATTTACGAATGATGAACTGAGGCAAAAGTTTGTTGACATCTGTAATGAACAGGCAGATATACTTGGCATTACTATACCAGATGAAGATTTAAAGTGGAATGAAGAAACAAAACATTATGATTTTGGAGAAATAAACTGGGACGAATTCCGGAACGTGGTAAAAGGAAATGGGCCATGTAATAAACAGCGTTTAGCCGACAGGGTTAGTGCACATGAAAATGGCGAATGGGTGAGAAAAGCGGCGTTGGCTTATGCTGAAAAAAAAAACAAATAAGTGTATTAGAAAAAAATTGAACTTAATTAACAACAGATGAAATAAGATGAACCTCTTTGGGAAATTTTTATAAGAAGCAAGCAAGGACTTGATCATAAGCATGTGGGAAGCCTTCATGCAGCCGATGCACAAATGGCAATTGAAAATGCCAGGGATGTTTATACAAGACAGAATGGAAGGCGTAAGTATCTGGGTCGTTGAATCAAAAAATATTCATTCATCTAACCCCGATGATGCTGCAAGTTTGTATGATCCTGCCAATGATAAAATTTACCGGCATCCGACATTTTATAGTTACCCGATGAATTGAAACACATATAATTTATGAATAAAATCTTTTAGATTATACACTTTATCTTGCAGATAGTTCATCTTATCATGGGGCATCGGCTTAGCGAATGGACAGGCCATGGCCCAATGCTGGAGCAGGATATCGCGATTAGTAATATTGCTTTGGATTTAATAGGGCAATCAAGAAATTTTTATCAATATGCTGCAATTTGTAAACGGAAACAGTGCCACTGAAGATTCACTTGGCTTATTTAAGAGATGCAAGTGAATTTAAAAATCTTGTTGATTACTGAATTACCAAATGGAGATTGGGCTAAAACAATTTTAAAACTATTTTTTTTCAGTACTTATCAATTTTATTTATATCAAAAATTAATTAATTCTGCAGATACACAACTTTCGCTATTGCGGAAAAATCTTTAAAAGAAGTTACCTATCATTTGAGTGGAGCAGCGAATGGGTAATACGACTTGGAGATGGAACGGAAGAAAGCAATAAAAGAATTAAAGCATGCTCTTGGAAGATCTGGCCTTATACAGGCGAAATGTTTCAACCTGCTGCGTATGAAGCTGAGCTCTTAAATAAGCGTATAAGCGTTAACGTTATGAAATACAAAAAAGATTGGAAAGAAAAAGTAAACGCGATTTTTGAAGATGCAACTTTGCATATATCGCGAGGAAAAAAATACTCTGGATGCAAACAGGTGGCAAAAACGGAATACATACAGAACATCTTGGCTATATTCTTGCTGAAATGCAGTTTTTACAAAGAGCTTATCCTGGTTGCGAATGGTAATAATTATAAAACACACAGAATATATTATATCGATGCTATGGAAACTTATGGCCGAGGTTTACGATCCTGAAATTCCGGTGTTTCCATTATTGATCTTGGAATTGTAAGAGATATAAAAGTTAACGATAGATCATATTGAAATCTTTGTTACGCCCACCTACAGCGGTTGTCCTGCAATGGATGTCATTGCAATGAACATAAGAATCTGCCTTTTGCAAAATGAATTTAAAAACATAACCATCACTCAACAACTTTCACCCGCATGGACAACTGACTGGATGACCGAAGAAGGCAAACAAAAATTAAAAGCTTATGGTATTGCTCCGCCTGTTGGAAAAATTTTTGAAATCATTATTTGGAGAGCGTTAAAAGTTGCATGCCCTTTTTGCCACTCTTAAATACGAAGTTGATTAGCCAATTTGGTTCTACATCTTGTAAGGCTTTATATCAATGTAATGATTGTTAGAGCCCTTTGACTATTTTAAATGTCATTAAGAAATCGTAATCTTTAAAAAGGAAGATAAAATTATTATCAATAAACTATATGCCTTCAACCTTTTTATGAACATAAAAAATTCTATTGCATCTTTATTACACTCAACAGGCCCGAAAAATTAATGCTTTCAACAGGGAAATGGCCTTGCATTTCAGGAGGCACTGGATGATGTGCGGGAATAATGATCTGTAAGATGTGTTTATTATAACCGGCACTGGTAAAGCATTTTCTGCAGGGCAGGATCTTCAGAAATAACAGATCCTGAAAAGCCAGGAATGGCAAAACGCAATTAAAGGAATATTATAATCCTATCGTAAAAAAATAAGAAATTTAAACAAACCTGTTTAGCTGCAGTAAACGGAGTAGCAGCTGGGGCAGGCGCTAATATTGCGTTGTGTTGCGATATAGTTGTTGCTATGAAGACGGCGCTCTTTTATCCAGGCATTTAGCAAAATCAGGATTGATACCGGATAACGGTGGTACTTCTTTTTACCACGATTGATCGGGATGCAAAGAGCAACCGCCTTAATGATGCTGGGCGATAAAATTTCTGCTGAAGAAGCAGAAAAAATCGGAATGATTTATAAAGTTTTCCTGAAAAGATCTTTACCGAAGAAGCTGAATAAAATTGCCTTTACCACTTGCGGAACTTGCCAACTAAAGGCATTGCCTATACGAAACATGGCATTGAATAAATCAATGGATAATACTTTGGAAAACAATTGCAACTTGAAGATGAACTTCAACAAAAAGCCGCGCTCACAAAAGATTTTAAAGAAGGCGTTTCTGCGTTTATGGAAAAAAGAAAAGCTAAATTCACCGGCGAATAATTATTATTATTATATAATGACGCAAATAATGAACTGGCAAATACAGTGGTTGCATCATATGATGCAAAAGGATCTTTTCAGCCAATGGCTTGGCATACATATCATAGAAATAAAAGAAGGATACAGCAAAATAAAAATGATCGTACGAAAAGAAATGATGAATGGATTTGATATTAGTTCACGGAGGAATTGCTTTTTCATTAGCCGACAGTGCATTTGCTTTTGCATGTAATAACCGTAATAATCTTTCTGTTGCTTTGGATACTTCTATAAATTTTATAAAGCCTGTTCATGCAGGTGATGAGCTTATTGCTGAAGCAAAAGAAATTCATAACGGACGATCGACCGGCCTTTACCAGGTTACTATTACCAATCAAAAAGATCATACTGTTGCCATTTTTAAAGGAACATGTTTTCGTACAAATAAAAATCTTGTATAGCAAATAAATTTATCAATTTAAGGGTTGCATACCTTTGCTATTACCGTTCCGGTGGATTTTGTTTGATTTCATTGCAGGTATCCATCTTCTTCATCATACATAATAAGGTTGATACTGCCATATTTTTAGCGGCATACAATACACAATTTAAGAAATTGTTATCTTCCTTCTATATCATTTTAATTGCACTAAACCATCAGAAATAGTTTCTAATTAAACTTTGCGACCTTTACCGCGATGGAAAAAACAAATTTTATAGATCTACATTCGAATTTTTTGCAAAAGCGGCCATGGCGGCGCGGGCAGCAAACATTTTATGCGGAATAAGCTCACTGCATTTGGCGGCCCGGATGGGGGAGATGGAGGACAGAGGTGCTCACATTATTCTTCGTGGCAATAAAAACTTATGGACATTGTTGCACCTTCGTTATTTTAAAAATGTAATAGCAGAAGATGGCGAAAATGGAAGTAAAAATAATTCGACTGGTAGTGATGGAAAAGATATTATTATTGAAGTGCCTTTGGGAACTATTGCAAAGGATGAAGAGACCGGAAAAGAAGAAGCTGAAATTTTAGAAGATGGGCAGGAAATTATTTTAATGAAAGGCGGCCGGGGCGGCCTTGGAAATTCACATTTTGCAACGCCAACCAATCAGGCGCCGCAGCATTCACAGCCTGGCGAAGAAGGAGAAGAAGGATGGAAAATGCTGGAGCTGAAAGTGCTTGCAGATGTTGGTTTGGTCGGATTTCCAAACGCCGGCAAATCAACTTTGTTATCAGTAATTACCGCTGCAAAACCTAAAATTGCGGATTATGCTTTTACCACCTTAACTCCGCAGCTTGGCATGGTAGAATATAGGGATCACAAGAGTTTTTGTATTGCCGATCTTCCCGGAATAATCGAAGGCGCCGCAGAAGGAAAAGGCCTTGGCTTTAGATTTTTAAGGCATATAGAACGCAATCCTGTTTTACTTTTTCTTATTCCTGCAGATAGCAAAAATCATCAGGGAAGAGTTTGAGATTTTAAAGAATGAATTAAAAGAATATAACCCTGAATTGCTTGATAAAAAATTTATAATCGCGATAAGCAAAAGCGATATGCTTGATGAGGAATTAAAAGACGCGATAGAAAAAGAACTGCCAGGAAATGTTCCTCATATTTTTATTTCTTCTATGGCCAACCATGGCCTGGCAAAATTAAAAGATCTGTTATGGAAAGCGCTGAACGAAAATGAACTTATCCATCAATGAATTTAATTTTAACTGATAGTATATTAGCTCATTGTTACTAAACGCATTTACAAAATATAGCAGTTTTATTTAAAACTATGTCGCGTAAAATTTTATTTTTTATAAATCCAATCTCCGGCACCGGCAGCAAGATGCGGGTTGAAAAAAAGATTATTAAAAAATGCGGAGAGAAAAAAGTTGCTTTTGAAATACTATTTACATCGCGCACTGGCGACTATCGTTTTCTTAAAGGAAAAAATTTACAAGACAACATAACGGATATTGTAATATGCGGTGGGGATGGAACCCTTCGCTCCGATAGTAGCGTCGGTAATGAATACAAAAGTTAATATCGGAATTATTCCGCTGGGTTCGGGAAATGGTTTGGCGTTTCTGCAAAAATTCCCAAGATCGATAGACAAAGCTTTTGAAATAATTTTTAAAGGAAAACTACTTTATGTATCGATGCATTTTTAATTAATGGAAAACTGAGCTGTATGTTGTGCGGCATCGGCTTGGACGCGCAGGTAGCTTACGACTTTTCCTTGCAAAAAAGAAGAGGCTTATCAACTTATATTACGCAATCTTTAAAAAATTTTATAACTGCAAATCCTTACCAGTTTTGAATTAACGATCGAAAATATAAAATTTAAGACAGACGCTTTTTTTATTTGCATTGCCAACAGTAACCAGTTTGGCAATAATTTTACGATAGCGCCCGAAGCAAGTCTTAATGATGGATTACTTGATATTATCGTGGTGAAGAAAATGAGCAAGCCTAAAATATTATGGTCTGTATTAAAACAAATGAGTGTGGGAAAGATCAGCAATCTTAAAGAGAAAAATTTTCATGAAAAAGATGTGCTCTATTTCCAAACGGGTTCTTTACAAATAAATAATCCGGGCATGGCTCCGTTACATATTGACGGCGACCATGCGCCTACTGACAAAAAATTCAATATAGAAATTTTGCCAGCGGCATTCACCCTTTTAACACCTTAGTTCTTTAAGTATTTTTCTATCTCTTTAAATGCCTCTACATTATTTTTCCTACCGGCAGAGGCAATCACTTCTTTTTTCTCGCTTGCGGTCAGATGAAAATTTAAAGTAGCGCCTCTTTCTTCCATTTCAGGAATATACATGAAAGCAACCCGGTGAAAATTACTATCCAGGTTTTGAGCATACGTGATCTCATCGTCCTGGAAATAATCCTGTAACCTGAACCAATTAACCTGTAGCATGGAAAAAGGCTTTGTAAAAATATCTATGATACCACCATTTTCGTAGGGTGTAGCCCAGCTTCCTTTTTGCATTGACCTTATTTGTATAATCAGCACGCCACTCGTATTGGCATTTATCCAATCTTTGAATACATACAAAAAACGTAGTGAAGTTTCTTGTCCGTAATTATCGCGCAGGCCTGCATCCATTACGTCAATTACCGGGTTAGAAGGAAGCCACACACTTGGCAAAATATAAGGATACGTCGCATTCATTCTCAAAGCCGTGAGTAAACGAAGATTCATCGGATTTTCATTTTTAAACATAGCCGCAAAGTCAACTGCATCGGGCCCGCTCATAGCAGACGCACTGTCAACGAACGACGGCTGCATCATGAAACTGATAGGCTGTGTTGAAATCATCATCTTTTTAAGGTCCCTTGTAATAACGGAGTTTAATATCATCAATGGGATCGTAGCATTTTTTTCATCCTCTTTATAGGCGCCAATACTTTTATCAAGTAAACCACGCGTATTGGCATTTAATTTCTGCTCAAAAGCATAGCCCCGGTCTTTAACATAACGGTATGGGCCAACCGAAAATTTTTGTGCGGGAGAAAGAAGGTCCCGTGAAATCATTGAAGAAAAAATAGGATTGAGCAAGTCTCTTGAAATGTAATTGATATATTTCTTATCCTGCAGATTGATATTTTCTCCGGCAGCGCGTAACCTCGAAAGCTCCCTGAAATAAGCAGCCGCCAGCATTCCCCCGGAAGCACCGCTAATGAGCGCTGTTTTATCCATAATAGTTCCCCTGCTCAAACTATCAAGTTGCTCTAAAATATTCATAGCGAATGTTGCACTTCTTACTCCTCCGCCGCTGAAATTAAATACAACCATCAGTGGCTTAGGCTGGTGTTGTTTTGCCTTCCAGCGATTCAGAATTTCGAGCATATTATTTTTATCCGCTTCCGTTTGTTGCGGCGAATTTAATTGCTGCAAATGTTGAAGAGAATATTGCGGTCTTTCTTTTTTCGAATAGTCGAGACCGAAAGCCTTATTCCTGGGATCTATAATATTATATTTATAAAGGACATTTAAGAACAATAAAAAGAAAAATTACGAACAACACGCTCCAGCTGCGAAGAAAATAGTTCAAAGCTCCTATGGCGGCTATTAATAATGCAAATAACACAAGAATGCTCGCGGCCGCAGGAACCTGGAAAAATTTATTGTCAAGAAAAAAACCGATGACTATCATAACCAGGAAGGCAAGAATAATAGTAATGATTGCTGAAAAATGGTGACGTTTAAAAATGGTATCCAAAAATTCCTGGCTATAATGAGCTACCTTCCTGGCCTTTCGAAATTTGAAACGGGTAGTAAGGTAATAATCTACCGGTAAGCCAAAACCATTTTCTGCGATCGCATTTTCATCCTTATCAATTTTTTTATGCTCATCAAAATCCAGGAAACCTGGTTTAAAAGTCCTGATGATTCTTCTGTCTGCGGTAAAAAAATATGCAAACGATATCGCAGTTAATAAAAAAAATCCACCGGCAAATCCACCGGCAATGGCAAATAATTGACCAAGTGGAATTAATTCCATTTTTCTGTCGAATGAAAATGTTTCAACAAAATATAGAATCAAAAAGCACACTGGAATGATGCCATTATTCAAACAGTATTTTAAAAAAGGCTTAGATGTAGTTGCCAGAAAACGAAAACGCATGCTATGAAGAATGAAAGTGGTTATATTCCAGCTCATAATATATACTCCGGCCGCAATGCCGGTAATGGCAGCGCCGGCTGCATTTACGTTTCCCAAATATTCCGGGGCCAGGAACAATGCATTAGCGCCAAAAATTCTCATGAAATTTCCCGTGATGGTTAGAAACAGGATAAACCAGAATATTAGCAGCGCCTGCGATTTCCTGAAATGCAGCAGAAACAATTGTATAGGAAACGAATAATAAAAATTTTTTAAAAATTCCTTCATACAGAAAATTAAATCAGCGCAGAACCGGACCGCTTCTGATAAGATACAACATAAAAACAATTGTTACCAGAAACAAAATCGCAACCAATTGATGGGCAACGCCAAACCACACCAGGTTATTGCCATAAGGAGACGTTAATACGGTTGCTATCCCTAATAAAACCTGTAAAATAATAAGAATTACAGGAAGTATTTTTGTTTTATGAAATATTGAACTGCCTTTTATTTTAAAAGCCTTTAGATACCAAAACATAACACCTAAAAGAATCAGGTAGGCAAACCCGCGATGGATAAATTGTACCGTGATTTTATTGTTTACTAAATTTTTCCACCATGGGGATAAATCATTCATAGTTGCAGGAATCCATTGCCCGTTTATTTGCGGCCACGTTGGCGCAGCGGTTGCTGCATGCAAACCCGCCATAAAAGCTCCATAAATTAGTTGAAAAAAAAGAATCGCAAATATCAGATACGTCACTTTTTTTAATGCGGCACTGTAAGTAAATTGTCTTTCGGGAACCGACAATGTTAATGCAAACCATAATGTATAGCATAACAAAACAAGAGCAGCCATAAAGTGCGTGGCAAGCTGAATATGACCAACAAACATTCGCTCAGGAACCAAACCACTTTTCACCATGATCCAGCCGATAGCGCCTTGCATAACTCCTAATATGAATAAAATGATAAAAGGAGCGATCATATCTTTCCTGAATTGTTTTCTTATTAAGAAATAAAAAAAACCCACAAGAAATACAATACCCATTAAGCGTGCCCACGCCCGATGAAACCACTCCCAGAAAAAAATATATTTAAAATCACTGAGGGAAAAGTTAGCATTCATATAACGAAACTGGCTCGTATGCTTATACCTGTCAAACTCTTCCATCCATTGTGATGTGTTTAAAGGAGGAAGCATACCGGTTATGGGTTTCCATTCAGTAATACTTAACCCTGATTCAGTCAGCCGCGTGATACCGCCTAATAAAATTTGAACAACCAGCATGAAAACGCCGGCAAAAAGCCATTTTGCAACGTTGCGGGAAGGATCTTTTTTTAATTCAACATTCATATCTTTTATTTCGGCGCAAAGGTAATCCTGTAAAGTAATAGATAAAGCCACAACAACCTGTTAATTCAAATGTTGAAAAATTCCATACCTACTTTCACTTTCATCTTTTATTTTTGATAAAAATTTTGCTACTTCCTTTTTTCCATAATAAGTTTTCTGAAGCTGGTCTCGACGAGGCTGGCCGCGGTTGCTTTGCCGGCCCCGTGTATGCGGCGGCAGTTGTGCTGCCAAAAAATTTTTATCATCCAATGTTAAATGATTCGAAGCAACTTAGCAAAGAAGAAAGAGAACACATCCGTCCTGTGATAGAGAAGGAAAGTTTAGCATATTCTGTTGCCAGTGTAAATAACAATGAAATAGATCGCATCAATATTTTGCAGGCATCTTTCAAGGCCATGCATCTTGCCTTGAACAAATTAAGCTATAAGCCGGAAATACTTTTAATCGATGGCAATCGGTTTAAATCTTATAAAAAAATACCCCATCATTGCATTATTAAAGGCGATGGAATGTACGCATCCATAGCAGCGGCCAGCATTTTAGCCAAAACTTACCGGGATGATTACATGACCAACCTTCATGAAAAACACAAAGTATATTGCTGGCATAACAACAAAGGCTACGGTACGCCTGAGCATCGCAATGCAATAAAAGAACATGGCTTATGTAGCTATCACCGAAAGAGCTTTAATATAATTGCCGCTATAGAAAGTAATATCAGCATCAGCGTCAAAGATGAAAATTTTGCAACTGTGCACGCAGAAGAGTGAATTTTCTGATTTGCAGTTTCGGGGCCAATTTTCTTAAGCTACCCATTCGCCGAGCCCCTGCCTTGTAACGTTCCATTCTTCAGTAGTGCAATCAATTACAGTGGATGGAATAATTCCACCCGGGCCGCCATCAATTACATAATCTACCTGTTTACCAAATTTTTCATAAATAACTTCAGGGTCGGTATATTCTTCGACCATTTCTCCCGGAAGCGAGGCGCTTAAAATAGGGTTTCCCAATGCGGACAAAATGGAATTGCATATAACGTTGTCGGGTATTCGCAATCCAACTGTATCTTTTTTACTTTTTAAAATTTTGGGAACCAGCTTGCTTGCCGGAAGTATAAAAGTGTATGGTCCGGGCAAATAGTTTTTTAACATGCGATACAATGGTGTGTCAATGCTTTTTGTATAATCGCTCAGGTGGCTCAGGTCCCTGCAAATAAAGGAAAGTTGCGCTTTTGCCGGATCAATATTTTTAATTTGGCAGATGCGTTCAATTGCCTTCGGATAAAATATATCGCAACCCAAACCATAAATAGTATCAGTTGGATAGATAATAATTCCGCCATTCTTAAGGCAATCCGCTACAGTTTGCAATAACCTTGGCTGGGGATTTTGGGGATGTATTTTTAGGAGCATAAAAAATCTTTGTCACAAAATTACCAAACAGTTGGGGCTTTAACCACAAAACGATTGCGTGCTGATTCCGGTTATTATCTTTTACATTTGCACGCAAAGTAAAATAAGTTTAATTCTTTTATTATGGCAATAATTACGCTGGGAACAATGGCTTTTGATGCAATAGAAACTCCCTTTGGAAAAATTGATAAAATAATTGGTGGCTCAGCAACTTATCTTGCATACGCGGCAAGCCATTTGACAAAACCAATACAGCAAATTTCAATTGTTGGTAATGATTTTCCGCAGGAAGAAATGGATGCGTTAAAAGAGCGCAATGTAGAATTAACGGGCGTTGAGATCGTAAAAGATAAAAAATCATTTTTCTGGAGTGGCAAATATCATCTCGATATGAATACGCGTGACACCTTGATCACCGATCTGAATGTGCTTGCGGATTTTGACCCAAAAGTGCCGGAGGAGTACCAGGGATCTGAATTTCTTATGTTGGGAAATCTGATGCCGAAATTGCAGATAAGTGTAATAAATCAATTGAGAACCAGGCCAAAATTAATCGTTCTCGATACCATGAATTTCTGGATGGAAAGCGCCCTGGATGATTTGAAGAAAGTGTTACAATGATCGACGTGCTTATGATAAATGATAGTGAAGCCAGGCAATTAAGCGATGAAGTGTCTTTGGTAAAAGCGGCCAAAAAAATATTGCAAATGGGCCCCAAATTTCTCATAATAAAAAAGGGAGAACATGGCGCTTTGCTCTTTCACGATACGCATGTTTTTTTCGCTCCTGCATTGCCTTTGGAAGAGGTGTTTGACCCAACCGGCGCGGGCGACACGTTTGCGGGGGGCTTTATCGGGCACCTGGCACATACGAAAGATACCAGCTTTGAAAATATGAAGACAGCCATCATAGTAGGATCTGCCCTGGCCAGTTTTTGTGTTGAAAAATTTGGTCCGCAACGGCTAAAAGAAATTACTAAAAAAGATATCGATATTCGGCTGAAGGAATTTGTTCAGCTCGTTAATTTCGATATTGCCCTCATTTGATTTTTGAAAAACATTTGCACCATTTATAAATAATATTCAGTTGGACCTCATTATATTATTTTTTTTAGCAAGAGAGATAGGAAGATTGGCGTTGAAAAAGGGACTGAAATCCATAACCTGGAAAATTTACACGGCTGTTGCCTGGATAATTTCAGAAATTATAGGTCTTATGATCGGGTTTCTTTTTTTTGATAAGGACAATCTCTTTTCGATCGGGATGATCGGGCTTACTTTTGCACTCACGAGCTATTTTATTATAAAAGCACAGCTTAACAAACTTCCTGATTATGATGATGACATTAACAGGATCGGGAATAATTAATTTTTTATTATCGTTTAATGTTTTCTTGCAAGCACAATCGTGCTCTTAAATTGCTTTTTCGTTCCTTCCGCATTAAATATTTCTGTAAAAACAACATAAATTCCCTGCGACAATTTCCTGTTTTTATCATCTAATCCATCCCATCGATAATTACCATTTAGCCCGCACAAGGCATTTTTTTGCAAAAATCTAACCGGATGACCACTGGCATCAAATATGGTAATATTAGCTACATAGCCCTGCACCGGAAAATTATACTCAATGGTTGCAAAATCGTCCCTTCCATCATTGTCCGGCGAAAATACCGCGGGATAAATTTTGACCATCCCTGCAATATTTGCGTCTAACCTTGACTGTGAGTTTGTGTATCCCGGTGTGCCGAAACCAACTGAAGTAGCAGCGGAATGAAAATTATTTTGTCTTGAGGCACTATTGTAGTTAATGCGTTCCAGAGAAACACCTTCGGTATTTGTAATAAGCGCGAAATGCCATTTATCCGAATATTGAACTTCATCAATAATGTCGCCACTGGCGTTTAATATTATGACATCGCCTTTATCATTTGGGTAGGAGGGAAAAGAACGCACTTTTATAAAAGCATCCGGGTTGGTAGTAGTATATTGATCTTTAACCGCAGACGGATCAGAAGTTAAGACCATAAAATCGCCCGGAAAAAATAATATATTTTCAGCGGTTATTTTTTTGATGCTGCTGATGGTGTTTGCGCTATTTCGGTTCGCAATGTAAATCTTGCTCAGATCAAATATTTTTTTCGAACGGTTATATATTTCTACATAGTCTGCTCCCCCGGGCCTTGGATGAAATAGTATTTCATTGATAACTACATCCATGCTATCCGCTTCCTTCGCTAAGCCGAAGTTCGTTGTGTTTTTTGTTCCGATATTATTCCCTTTGCAATCTGTTATGTTGTTGACAGTAACACTGTAAATCTCCCCATCAATTAATGCAGCATTTAACTCAATAATTACATTATTGAAAAGCGGTGAAGTGGCCGTTGCTTTTAAAACGGAAAATCCATTTGTTACTTTATAATTATTTAAAATTGAAGCAGCAGTGCTGTCTAGCGGTTCATCAAATACTAAAGTTATTTTTGTATTGGTTACGGCAAAGGCCCGCAAAAGCTTAGGCGGAATTTCATCAATATTAATTCCATCAACGGAATTTTTTTTACCTGGCGTGCCACCTTTGGGATCAACAGACGCCTTCCAGTTATTCATCCCCGTGCATGCATTTTTTGTATCAATCATTTCCAAAGTCCATCCGCCATCTTTTTTTAGCTCGTTTTGATACCAGACTGATGAATACTCCACAGCGTGAATTGTCTGTCCGTGCGGCACCATATAAAGAAATTAGATCACCATCGTTATCCAGCGAAGGGAAATTGGAAACACTTATTACCCTGCCATAGGAATTTAAGCAGTAAGGCCGAAGAAGTGTGGCTGACAATAACAAAACTATCAGGCATCAAAATAAAATCAGGCATTAGCCCGCTTTGATGAGTGCGACTGGCTAATTTCCATCCCCGGAGATTTACCGGAAAGGCGGAAGTATTTTTTAACTCTATCCATTCCGCGTTTGGCAATCCCACCTGGGGCGATGGATCGGACATTATTTCATCAATTACGACATCGTATTTTTGAGGCAGGTAATAGTTAAAGTTGACAGCTTCATTATTTACAACATTCCCCGACATATCTTTTACGCCATTTATTTCAAGCGTATATACAATACCGTTAGTTAATGAGTTATTAAAGGTAAGATGCACCAGGGATGAATTGTTTACGTCCCTGAGCGCTGCTGCAGGGTTACCAAAATTATTATTTATCAAATAATTTGCAGGAAGCTGACTACTCGCGCTTTCAACTGGCTCATTAAACAACACATCAAGCGCCATCGGAGAAGTTGCTATGGCATAAACGACGGATGGTGGCGTTACATCAGGAGTATGCTCTTTAATTTGAATATCATCAAAGAAATGTCTTTGAAAAAAGCTTGCAGTACTTTGCTTAATCAAAAGGCCAAAAAAGGCAGATGTAGTGTATGTTTCATCTGTAATCACACCTTCGTTAAAATAATTATTTCCTGTACCGCTTAAATCCCTGTAAAGGTTCCATTGATTATTTGCATCTCTTGTTACCTTTATCTTCATTGAATTATTACTGCTGTTTAAAACACCATTTTCGCCATCAATAATTTTTTTTATCATTCGGTTTGCGTCTTTCGGTACAGGCTTATTTCATCATCTGTATTTCCAATTCTTACGAAGTATCCTGTTGTTGCATTTGATGTAAGTTCGGCAGAGGAAGCGAGTAAATAAACATCCACATAATTAGCTGAAGATGGATTAAATGCAAGCCTGATATACATCTCCCATTCTGCTGCCACAGCAAGTGAATTGGGCGTTGTGATATAAAACGTGCCGTTCGGGATAGTGTTGTCGCTTTGCAGTTGCAGAAGCCTTTAATTGTAAAATCTGCTGAGGTGGCTGCCCATGCAGGATCGTTGGTAAAATCTCCATCATTAAAATTTTCATTGAGCTGGGCTTTTGAAGAAAGTTAAAAAACCACAAAACAACAACTTAAAAGAAATTTCAAAATCATAATTAGTAGTTTTGTTTTAAAGATAAGTGAGTTTATAAATTTGCACTCATTTACAAAATATCAATATTTATTCAAATAAGAAAACTTAAATGAAAATTGCAGTGGTGGGCGCTACCGGGCTTGTTGGCAGCAAAATGTTACAAGTGCTCGAAGAAAGAAATTTTCCGGTGACAGAATTTATTCCTGTGGCTTCTGAAAAATCTATCGGTAAAGAAATTGTTTTAAGGGTAAAAAATATAAAGTGGTTTCTGCTGATGATGCGATTGCTGCAAAGCCGGCAATCGCCATATTTTCGGCAGGTGGAGGCACTTCCCTGGCCCTTGCTCCGAAATTTGCGGAAGCCGGAATTATAGTAATTGATAATTCTTCTGCATGGCGCATGGATCCTATTAAGAAAACTAGTAGTGCCCGAAGTGAATGCAAATGTCATTACAAAAGATGATAAAATCATTGCCAATCCTAATTGCTCTACTATTCAAATGGTGTTGGTTTTAAATCCGCTTCATAAAAAATATAAAATAAAAAGAGTAGTGGTTTCCACTTATCAAAGTGTAACAGGCACCGGGGTAAAAGCCGTGCAGCAAATGGAAAATGAAAGAAACAATGTAAAAGGTGAGATGGCTTATAAATATCCTATTGATAAAAATGCCATTCCTCATATTGATGTTTTTACGGATAATGGCTATACCAAAGAAGAGATGAAAATGGTAAATGAAACCAGGAAAATTATTGGCGACAATTCATTCAACTTAACGGCTACGTGTGTGCGGATTCCTGTCGTAGGTGGCCATAGCGAAAGTGTAAATATTGAATTTGAAAATGATTTTGACCTTGATGAAGTAAAGCAATTTTGTATCGATTGCTCCGGGAGTAGTGGTGCAAGATGATGTTGAAAATTTCGTGTATCCTATGCCGTTAACTGCTCATGAAAAGGACGAAACTTTTGTAGGAAGAATCCGGAGGGATGAATCGCAACCTAAAACTTTAAATTGCTGGATCGTTAGCGATAATCTTCGGAAAGGCGCTGCCACCAATGCTGTTCAGATTGCAGAATATTTGCTAAAAGCCGGAATGCTGGGATAGTAGCTTATTATTTCTTGAGTTATTTTTCTTTGCAGGCACTTTAAAGCCCAAGCTCATTTATTTAAAAGCCTCCGGTTGTATATCAGTTCAATTTACTCAGCGCCATTGTAAGCTTATTAAACATCTCGGGAATTTCATCTTTTTTACACGTACCTACACTTAGCCGATACCAGCTCGAATCTTTTGACGCTCCAAAGGCAGAAAACGGCACAACAGCGAGCTTCGCTTCGTTTAGAATGTAGGAAGTAACTTCAGCCTGGCTTGCAAGTCTGCTGCCATCAGAAGTTCTTTTTCCAGCCACGTTCAATTGTATCGTAAGATAAATTGCGGCTTGAGGCGCACAAGCGTCCACATCAAAACCTTCTCTTTTTAATTTTTGAAAACCCTGATAAATAAGTTCTAATCTTTCTTCTAATTCATTTTTAAAATTGGAAAGATACCCGTCTATAATATTTTTGTGCAAAAGAAATCTTGAAGCAGCGTGTTGCTCGGCCATTGGGCTCCAGGCGCCTACGTGGCTATTGACCGCTTTCATTTTTGCTAACACATGCTCGGGACCTAACGCCCAGCCTACACGAACACCGGTGGCCGCAAAGGCTTTGCTGATTCCATCAATAAAGATGGTATAATTTTTCATTTGCGGTCGAAGGCTAACCGGATTGTAGTGAATGGTGTTTCCATAAGTCAGCGTCCAATACATCTGGTCATACATCACGTATAATTTCTTGTCTTCGGCATCTCTGCGCCTGTTTTCTTCCAAAACCATATCACATATTTTTTCCAATTCTTCTTTCTTGAAAACCGTACCAGTCGGGTTTAATGGGGAACAAAGTGCAATCAAAACAGCATCATGTATATGCTGCCTCATGTCATCGGCGGTCGGCATAAAATTATTTTCTGCGGTTGTTTCTACCACTTCATGGCAGCCTTCTGTGAAATGCACATAATGGTTATTGTTCCAACTTGGAACAGAGTAAATTACTTTATCATCTCTGTCAACAATAGCACGATATAAAGCGTAAATAAGCGGACGCCCCCCTGCAGCAATCAGCACTTCTTTTGGACTATAATTTAGTCCTTCTCTTTCCTTTATAAAAGATGAAACACTCTCTCTCAATGCAAGTATGCCATCAGCAGGCGGATAGGTGGTAAATTTATACCTGTATGCATCAATAATTTCTTCTTCCAGCTTTTTAGGAATAGGAAAAATAGAGGAATCAAAGTCACCTATTGTAAAGTTGTATATCTTATTTCCTTGTTTAATTTTTTCTTTAATCTCTGCACCTAGCCGCACAATTTCCGAACCGATGAGCGTTTCAGCCAGGTTGCTTAATTTGCCGAAAGAATTTTTTGTGGGATCTAATATTTTTTCTGTCAATTTTATAGGGTGTTTATGCTAAATATACTCATAAATTTCTTAAAAAATCCTCAATTCCTGCAACGATCTTTTTGGCTACCAATTGTCGGAATTTAGGGTTCAATATTCTTTTTTCATCAGCCGCGTTACTAAGAAATGCAACTTCTACAAGGCAATTTGGATAATCAGTCGGGCCATTCAAAGAAAAATTAAAGCTGCCTACATTTCCGAACTCGTGCAAACCGGTCTGCAACATACTATTCAAAATCGCCTGGCTCAACGGCCTGAATCCTATGTATCGGTAATAAGTGCTTACGCCTCTAACGGTATCCATATCCGAGGAATTTAAATGGATGCTGATAAGAAAATCAGGATTCGACTGCTTTAAAAAAGCAATCCTTTCATACATACTCAACGTCGTGTCTTTCTCCCGGGTCATGATGACTTTCGCCTTTTTTTGTTTTAATACAATCTCCAGTTGTTTAGCTATTAGCAGGGTATAGTCTTTCTCCCGGGTTTCCGTTTTGCTGCCCGTGGCGCCAATATTAGTGCCACCATGGCCGGCGTCAATAGCAATGGTCATTTTACTTAGCAGAAGAGCCTTCGGTTGGCGTTTAACCCTTATCGTTAGTTTATTCAGCGAGTCATAGTAAATAGTATATCCCCAGTGCTGTTGATGTTTTAGTTCAATGTACACACGCATTACATCGTCTTCCCGTTGTTCGTACCACGCATTTCTAATTTCTTTTGCCGAAGATAATTGGGTGATCCAGTTGGTATTACTGGTAGCCCCGAAAATATCAACTACAATTCTTGAGGGATGAATTTCCATAGCGCTTGTGTAAGGAAGTTTTTCATCAAGTTTAACGGAAATATAGTCAAATATAGAATCGCCCCAAATCTTCCAGCTTTCCGTTAAATGCTGCAAGGTGTTTGCTCCTGTCGTCTCAACCACATTTTTTTTATTGACGTATGCGGAATGCAGCTTTGAAAGCTGCACTTTATAATCCGTATTAAAACTGTCCACAACCTTTAAAATAATGTTACTGTCAAGGAAGGTCATCTTAGCTCCGCCCAGCCTGTCCTCGCCTGTTCCATATTTTAAAAAGGGAAGTGAATCAGTTGTTTTTACGTAGAAAAATCCTGGTTTTTTATTTTGGGAAAAAGCTATTAGAAAAGCAAAAGAGAAAAGAACGGTAAGAATTTTTTTCATGAAATGAAGGTAAAATAAAAGAAGCTTCAGTTTCCTGCCAAAGCTTCTTTTATTTTATAATGGTTCTATTTTTTTACAAATTATATTTCCCGTCTTCAATTAACTTATCTGCTACCAATCTCCTGGCATCTTTACTATTAAACGGTTGTGTTTTTGTAAACCTTTTTAGACCCAGCAACATCATTTTCTGCTCATCGCCGCCAGCAAAAGCATTGATCGCCTCCTTACCACATTTTGCAACTTTATCAACGGCATCGTTAAGATAACATTGCATCATGGCAATCTGCACTTTATTTTTTTCTTGGCCGCTTCTGTCAGTACCTTTCATGATACGAAGAAGCAAACTTTCTGCAACGAAAGTTTCAATTGCCATATCAGCAATATTCATAATTATCTCCTGTTCATTTGTAAGCTTGTCCATTAATTTTTGAACAGCAGCACCGGCAACCATTAATATACATTTCTTCATGTCGGCAATCGTTTTTTGCTCTGCTGAAAAAATACTTTCATTGGCACCGCTAAAATCCGGAAGGCTCATTAATTCTTTTTGAACATCCATGGCAGGACCCATTAAATCAAGCTTTCCCTTCATAGCTCTTTTCAGCATCATATCTACAGTAAGTAACCGATTGATTTCATTAGTTCCTTCATAAATCCTGTTAATCCTGCTATCGCGATAGCCGCGACTGATATTATATTCATCACTGAATCCATTGCCACCATGTATTTGCACGCCTTCGTCCACAACAAAATCAAGTGCTTCGCTGCCGTGAACTTTTAAAATTGCACATTCAATTGCAAACTCTTCAGCGGCCCCTAACAGTGCCTCATTAAAAGGTTTTCCTGAAGACAATAATTCAGCTTCCTTCTCATCGATCCATTTTGCCGTTCTGTATAAAGCGCTTTCATCGGCATAAATTTTTATCGCCATCTCTGCAAGCTTGTGTTTAATTGCGCCAAAATTTGCAATGGGCGTTTTAAATTGTTCTCTCACCTTTGCATATTCAATCGAGTCTGTTAAAGCCATCTTGGCACCGCCCATTGCTGCTGCAGCCAATTTTAATCGTCCTATATTTAAGATGTTGAAAGCTATGATATGGCCCTTTCCGATCTCGCCCAAAACATTTTCGACAGGTACTTTGCAATCCTGGAAATATAATTGTACGGTTGAAGAGCCTTTAATCCCCATCTTGTGTTCTTCAGGACCTTGAGTAAATCCTTCGAAGCCACGCTCCACAATAAAGGCCGTAAATTTATCTCCGTCAATTTTTGCAAACACGGTATAAATATCTGCAAAGCCCCCATTTGTGATCCAGCATTTCTGACCGTTTAATAAATAATATTTGCCGTCTGATGAAAGTGTTGCAGTTGTTTTTGCGCTTAAGGCATCACTGCCACTACCCGGCTCCGTTAGTCCGTAAGAACCTTTGTACTCGGCCCGTTGCCAGTTTCGGTATGTATTTCTTTTTTTGCTCGTCAGTACCAAAATATAAAATAGGCAATGTGCCGATACCCGCATGTGCGCTCATGGCCACGCTAAATGAATATCCTCCGCCAAGGCCTTCGCTTACTAACGTAGAGGTAACGAAGTCTTTACCCATACCATCAAGTTCTTCGGGAACGGAGGCGCCTAATAATCCCTGTTCACCCGCCTTGTTCATTAATTCAGGCATCAGCCCAGGCTCCATTTTATCAATCCTGTCTACATTTGGCAATACTTCCGTTTTCAAAAACTGAATGCACATTTCACGCACCATCGATTGTTCTTCCGTGTAATCTTCGGGCGTAAAGGTTTCAAAAGCATTGCTTTGTTTAATAAGCCATTCACCGCCTCTTAAAATTGAACTGGATGTAGTATTCATGACCTTTAATTTTTATTAGTTGTTTTTATTTTTCTACACCATTTAAAACGGGTAAGGCCAGATTATCATACACTTTTTGCAAAACTTCCTTCGCAATCTCTATCTGACCATTGGTTACACCGTCCAAAGCTTCATTTAATGTCTTATTAGCCAGCACCATAGTTTTTTCCTGCAAATGCATAGCTTCTTTGGTTAAATAAATAAGATTTATGCGCCTGTCTTCTTTTGAAGGAACCCGTTTTACAAGCTTTACCTTTTCAAGGTTGTCGACAAGCCTGGTAATACTTGGCTTATCACGAAAAGTGGCGTCACACAGTTGTTGCTGGCTTTGTCCTTCTTGCTTCCATAAATGATATAAAACACTCCATTGCTCAATCGTAATTTCAAGTCCTGACTGTTTGAAATTCTTTTGCAACCGCCTGGCAATGGCTGTAGATGCCTTTCCAGTTATAAAACTGTAGAGTTCACCTTTTTTAAATTGGTTGTTTGGCATATAGTTGTTTATGCAACTATACAAATATACAAATTGCTTTTCAAATCAAAAAATTATTTTTGTCAATCTTCTTGAAAAGAAATTATCCTGAATTAATAAGTAATTGACAATTTTTATAACAATATCGATCGTGCTTTTATTGCCTTATATCATTTTAATACTATACTATTGGAAAAGCTGGCATAAGATAAAAGAATACGAAGTTGCAGACCAAAAAGTTACCGGCGAAGGAGTATCTATTTCTGTAATTATCCCTGCAAGAAATGAAGAAAAAAATATCGGTAACTGCATAAGTTCTATCATCAATCAAATTTATCCTGAAAATTTATTTGAAATTATTGTAATCGATGATCATTCAACTGACCGAACGGTAGAAATTGCCAGTTCTTTCGGGAAAGATAATATAAGGGTAATAAAACTTGCGGACATAACGGGTAATTCTAAATTAAATTCTTATAAAAAGAAAGCAGTAGAAACAGGCGTTAGCGTCGCCCGGGGAAACTTAATAGTAACCACTGATGCGGATTGCGTGGCGCAACCAAAATGGCTGCAAACCATCGCTTCTTATTATAATACCAGTGGCGCTGTTTTTATTGCAGCGCCGGTAAGTTATTTTTCAGCGTTGCCAAATGATTCATTTTTGAAGAAATTCTTTAATATTTTTCAGTCGTTGGATTTTATGACATTACAGGGAATTACCGGTGCATCCGTTTCAAAAAAAATACATAGCATGTGTAACGGAGCTAATCTTGCTTATGAAAAAAAAGTGTTTTATGAAGTGAACGGATTTGAAGGAATTGATGCGATAGCAAGCGGAGATGATATGTTGCTGATGCATAAAATTCAAAAGCTTTATCCTGGTAAGATCGGCTTTTTAAAATCGCGGGATGCAATTATAAAAACTACGGCTGCAGAAACTTTAAGAGACTTTTTTAATCAACGCATCCGGTGGGCAAGTAAGGCCGATAAATATCCCGATATAAAAATCACTACGGTTCTTTTACTTGTTTATCTTTTTAATGGCTGGATTTTATTAACCGTAATTTATGCGTTTATTTCAGCACAAGCCCTTTATTTGTTGCTTACATTGCTGGTATGTAAAACTATTGTTGAGCTTATCTTTCTTTATCCTGTTGCCCGGTTCTTTAAAAATCAATCACTACTTTGGTGGTTTATTCCCGCGCAACCCTTTCACGTTATTTATACAGTAATTGCAGGATGGTTAGGTAAATTTGGTACTTACACGTGGAAGGACCGAAAAGTAAAATGAACCTTTAGAATTTAAAAAACATGGCTGAGTCGTTTTCGCAAAATTCATGGAAGCGGTTGAAGAAAAATAAGGGAGCTCTGCTGGGGCTTCTTATCATTTCTTTTTCAATATTGGTAGGGGTTTTTGCTTACTTTATTGCGCCCGATTCTACCCCCGACGCCGACAGGCAAATTGTAGAAATACAGGCGCGGAATCCCGGCTTTAAACAGCTTTTTTTGAAGATTAATAAAGAAAAAAAAATTGAATCTACGGGCTTTTTCAGCAGGTTACTTTATGGAGCAGAGGATAAATATATTTATCTCCCGGTAAATAGTTTCCTGATTACGCGGGATTCTGTTATCGTTGAAAAATACATTGATGAAGATCTGCAGGAAAGGCAGCCTTATTCAAAAAAACTTTTACCTGAAAATAATTATATCGTCACAAAAACTTTTTGGCTGGGCACTGATAAATTTGGCCGTGATATTTTAAGTCGCTTAATGATTGGCGTTCGTGTAAGCCTTGCCGTTGGATTAATTACCGTACTTATTTCGCTAAGCATCGGCGTTGTTTTAGGAGCTGCGGCGGGTTACTATGGAGGCAAGATTGATGACATCATTATGTGGCTGATAAATGTCATTTGGAGTATGCCGACTTTATTGTTGGTTTTTGGACTGACTCTGGCATTGGGAAAAGGTTTTTGGCAAATTTTTATAGCAGTTGGCCTCACAATGTGGGTAAATGTTGCAAGAACAATAAGAGGCCAGGTATTGGCTCTGCGCGAGATGGAATATATACAGGCGGCAAAAGCGCTTGGTTTGAAAAACATGCGGATTATAATCCGCCATATTTTGCCAAATGTATTAGGCCCGGTGATTGTGATCGCGGCTTCCAACTTTGCGAGTGCTATTATTATTGAGGCCGGATTAAGCTTTTTGGGAGTAGGAGTTCAGCCGCCAATGCCGAGCTGGGGATTAATGATCAAAGAAAATTACAATTTTATAATCACGCACAACCCTGCACTGGCATTAGCTCCGGGAATAGCTATCATGATTTTGGTGTTAGCATTTAATCTTTTAGGAAATGGATTAAGAGATGCGCTCGACGTTCGCGGATAGAGCACGACAGCAAAACTAAATTTAAGTTACATCTTTGGCCACAAGGACGCTTCGGTTAAAACTTTCGTCGAGTGAGATCAATGTTTCTGTTCGTTCGATTCCCTTTATTTTTTGTAGTTCGTCGTGTAAAACATACCTGAGTTGGTTAATATCTTTACAAACAACTTCGATATACATGCTATAATTACCAGTGGTATAATTGAGACGAACTATTTCCGGAATCTTTTCCAGTTCTTTTGCCACCGAATCATACAACGAGCTTTTTTCCAGGAAAATTCCCACAAAAGCGGTGATATCATAGCCCAGTTGTTTCAGGTTTACACTTAATCTTTTACCTTTGACAATACCAAATTCTTCCAGTTTTTTAATGCGCACGTGGATAGTTCCGCCACTTACAAAAAGTTTTTTACCCAGTTCAGCATACGGTGTTTCTGCATTTTGCAACATTTCCTGGATTATTTGTAAATCGAGCTTATCGAGATTTAACTTTGAAGCGCATATAAGTATCATGTTTAAAAATATCTATAAATATACTAATTTTTTTAAATTATTTCTATATTTTTTGAAATATGTTTAAAATATTTTTTTGTTTGTATGCACTATTATTAGATTTGCATTATAAATGTTCTTTAAAATTGTGGGGTGATGAAATTTTTGGCAGACATGCCCTCTTGTCTCGGGGGTGAGGATAACAGGATAAACATAGCATAGAGCCGCTTCTTCAGCGATGAAGGAACGACCAGGGTCGACCACTGAACTTTGTGCTATAGCTAACTGCCTCGTGGAGGTTCGATCCCTCCCCCTACAGCAAAAAGCCTGCAAAATCAAATTTGCAGGCTTTATTCTGTCTTCTTAATAGGTCGAATTCACTATTTATACCGGTGCGCTGTTAATTTGAAATTGAATTTTGCTTACCAGTTCGTTCACATCAAATGGTTTCGCTATAAAATCATCCGCTTTACAAAATTTTTGAATATCAGAAAAGTTCGTGTGGGCTGAAAACATAATTACAGGAATATCCTTCGTCTTTGGATTTTCCTTTAGTTTATTGCATACCTCAATACCATCGATCCCTGAAAGAAATACATCCAATAAGATAAGATGCGGGCTAAATAATTTGGTTTTAGGTATCACGTCCTCACCTTTCGGTAAAGCCATCACTTCAAAACCATATCTCTTTAAAACCGTTTCGACAACCCATAGTATATCAGAATTGTCATCTACAATTAATACTCTACTCATAATTCCTGATCTCACTACAATAATTAAACCATTTACTGGCACAAATCAATTTCGGGTTCATTTTTCGCCTCATTAATAATTCGGTTAGGAGCAGACAAAACTGCATAACTGATAAAAGGTTTTTAATAAAAGATATTCTATGGGCATAAAAAGCTATCATTACTTTTCAATTACAAATAATCATTTGTCATACTTTGTTATTTCGAAGAAATAAATCTATGGTTTTGTTTACAACAACAATTGTAAAAATGGTATCGAAATAAGATGAATAAGAAAAGATAATTTAAATATAATTGCGCGTCGTCACCGGCGAATACCTTTTTCAAGGGGGAAGATATTCCGCATTCTGAACCCGCTGCTCTCAAATCTACAGTTGCGAAAATAAAAATGAACCGCTTAAACTTACTTATCGGATAACCGAATCATATAATAACAGCGATTTTGTAAATTATATTCCAAGAACTTCCCTTAGCCTTGCATACCCCGCTTTACTCGCAGGTAATTTAGCGCCGGTGCTCAATAAAACAACGTGGGTCTCTTTTTCATGGGGATCAATACGGGTAATAAGTTGGGTATTTACAATAAATGACCGATGTATTCTCACAAATTGGTGCACAGCCAACGATTGTTCAAAAAAATTCATGGTACGTTTTTTCAAGACTGTTTCCGTCCTGGTCACTATTTTTACGTAATCATCAGCGGCTTCCAGGTAATGAATTTGGCTCACGGGAATTATTTTTATCTTACTTCCATCCTTTACAACAACCCTGTTCTGCTGGCCAGGCGATTGGGAAGCCGTTTCTATCACGGTTTGAGAAGTAGATGTGGCAGGAAGGCGGTTCAGGTATTTTTGAACAGCCTTATCAAATCTTTCTTTGCTGAACGGTTTTAGAAGGTAATCAGTAGCATTTAATTCAAATGCTTTTATTGCAAACTCATCAAATGCTGTTGTAAATATTACGGCTGGCGGCTCATCTACCAGCTCAAGCATTTCAAAACCATTTATTTTAGGCATCTGAATATCAAGAAAAATGAGATCAGGCTCATATTGTGCAATCGCTTTTATGCCCTCGAAACCGTCGTTACACTCCCCAACTACCTCCACGTCTGGATGTAATTGTAAATATTCTTTTACAATATTTCTCGCCAGCGGCTCATCATCTATAATTATTACTTTCATGCTATTTGCGGTATAAGAATGGTGGTATTAAAATTATTCCCGTTCTTGTTAGTAGTTAACAAGTCCTGCCTTCCAAATAAAAGAAACAGCCTTCGCTGAATAGATGATAAGCCGAAACCAGTACCTTTTAGAGGCTGAGACGTTTCCGGATCAAAAGGATTTTGCACGACTATCTTTAAATAATTGTTGTTTGACGTAGCCTCCAGTCTTATCAATACTTCGCCCGGTGGTATCGTAAAGGCCAAATTTTATCGCATTTTCAACGACGGGTTGCAGCAATAAAGCCGGTAATTTAAGCGTCAGCACTTCGTTGGTATAAATTATTTCAGTTTGCAATCTATGACCAAACCGTACCTTCTCAATGTCAAGATACAATCGCAGGTATTCTATTTCTTCTTCCAAAGTAATCCATTGCTGGTCATCTTTTCTTAGCGTACCCCGCAAAAAATCGCTTAGCTGGTGAATCATATACCTGGCTTTTTCGGGTTGTGTACCTGTAAGAGCGCTGATAGAATTTAAACTGTTGAATAAAAAATGTGGCTGCAATTGTTGCCTTAAATTGAACAGTTCTGCCTCTTTCGCCAGTCGCTCTGCGTCCAGCTTTCTTTTGTTCATTATTTTTTGCTCTTCCTGACTGTACCATAAAAGGCTCATCATTGAAAAACAGCCAATGAACAAAAATGATATGCCGAACCGAATGCCGCCTGACTGGCTTACAGATTGCGTGTAATGCTCATCGTTATGAAATGATAACCATAAAATGCCTTTCGCTATAATGTAACAAATGCCCGTTAAGCCAAAACTTATCATTAAAACATACCAATATTTTTCCTGCCTTGGCAAATAATATCGCATGTTATTAAAAATAAGAAGACATGCAGCCAATATCAAAACATTGTTTACAATAGTATCAACGATAATTTGTACATCATTGAGATTAAAGTTTTTTAATGTGCTGGTTAATATTATCGAATAGACAAGACTGATAATGGCCCAATAAACAATACCAGCAATTATTAAACTATATTTTGATGTAACTGGATGGTTCAACTTGATCTCAATTTAGCGGAATACATTTGAGCATGCTGTTCTCAAGAATATAAGAGGCCCGTTGCCTGGTAACTTTTATATAATTGTCTGCCTCTTCTTCTTCACAAATTCGTGAATATAATTCTGCACCATCAATAAATTCTGTTACTGGATGCAGCTCCGAAACGTCTATAAATTTCCAATGAACAGGCTTTTGGATATTATTTAAAAAATTATCTTCTTCTCTGTGCCCGGTTGTACGGGCTTTTTGAAATGCATGTAAATCATCCTCAGCATATACGAGGCGCAATTGTTCATCAAACTGAGGCGTGTGCATGCCTTCACCGCAAATAATTCTATAAACCAGTTTTGCAAGATACCATTTCATATGATCGTTTTTAAAGATGAATAATTTAAAGTGATGCTATCAAAAAAATAATGACTTTAATAATTGATGATCTCAATTCCGCCAAATACGCAAGTTCCTTTTAATACCAGTACCTTACCAGCGTCTATTATTGCCTGCCGCAATATTTCGTTTATCCTCAATACCTCCGAATACCGCCGTTACTTCATTTTTTATATCCCAGTTAGAAGGCACGATTAACTTTGTGCCGCCAAAAATATTATTCACTTCAAGGCTTGCGCTGTGCTGCATATCGGCTTTCATGAAATTAATCTCTGCTCCGCCCATGAAACAATTTATTTCGCCTCCTGTGAAGTTTTTAGAGAGAACAATTTTCTTCACACCTCCGAAAACCGCGTTAATTTCAACATACTCAGAGTCATTGTCTATATTCGTTTTCTGTTGGTATGCTTCAGGAGCGGGTGGGCTTGCAGGCGGTGCATCCCAGTGAAAATCCATTCCTTTCCAATTTTTTTGCTGCTTCTGCCAGTTGTGTCTTGGGCGGGTTATGTAAATCAGGCCAGCGCCGATAAGTATAGCCGGCAGAATGTAATTATGAAAATTAAGCAGAGGATTTGTTTGATCGATTAAAAAAACTCCGCCTACCACTATCATTATTAAAGCGCCGGGATTGTGAAACCTGCTTTTTATCCCGGTTAAAACCCCGATGCCAATTAATAATACAGGCCATGTAAAAAACCAACCCGGTATGGGTGCGCCCATTTTATAGGCAAGCAGCAAAACACCTGCTGATAAAAGTACTATTCCACTCCAAAGCCTCGGCGTCCGTGATCCGCCAAAACGATTTATCTCATTTCCATCTTTTTCCATAAAATTTATTTAATTGTAGTAGCAAAAATATATACCTGGCAATTCTTCTAAAATAGCTCGTAGGTTCAGGCAGAAAAAAAGTCGGTAAACGCAAGGATAACAACGGTAAAAAGTTTTTTAAGTATTTTATTTGGTGGCAAAATGAAGCATGACTTAATCTCTTTAGTTCAAACTTCGCTGCAAATATTATTTTTGCCTGCCATGGCGCAAAAAAAATTAAAACGATTTGCAGAGATTAAGGCCTTCCCCAATGTGCTAGAGTATCCTGAAAACATTGCCGGTAAATGGAATGAATTTTTTGGAAATAATAATGCATATTGTATTGGAATTGGCCTGCGGCAAAGGAGAATATGCTATTGGCCTGGGAAGGCTACATCCTGAAAAAAATCTTATTGGCATTGATATAAAGGGAAACCGCATTTGGGTCGGCGCTAAAAAAGCCATTGATTCTAATTTGAAAAATGTTGCCTTTTTGCGTACCCAAATTCAAATGATAGATCATTATTTTTTGGCAAATGAAGTGCGCGAGATTTGGATCACTTTTCCTGATCCCCAGCTTCGCTTTTCAAAAGCTGATAAAAGACTTACCCATCCGCGTTATCTCAGGTTGTATAAAAAAATTTTGCTGCATGGCGGCAAAATTCATCTAAAAACTGATTCGCCGGACTTATATAGTTTTACAAAAACGGTTATAGAATTGTATAACCTTACATTAATTTTGGATATTGATGATGTATATAGACAAGAACATGTTTCTTCTGAATTAAATATTAAAACTTATTATGAAAGCCTGGATATTGCAAAAAGCAAAACGACTTTCTACCTATGTTTTTCATTGCCTGAAGTAATAATCGATGCAGACAGAGAACTGGATAATTTTTTAAGACAAGAAAAAGATGAAAGGCAATAAAGATAATTTTTCAGAAAGCTTTTCTTTTTATTTTAATAAAAAATATTTCTTTGTTTTTACTAAAAACATTTCTGATGCTCGGTTAGTGTTGTGTAAAGGTTGGCAGTTTGAAATGTTTTAATTGCTTAAAGAAAATTATGAAAAAAAAAATTACTAAAGACTTAAATCCCGATGATGAAATACCACGTTCTGTTACCAGGCAATACAGTTTTTTTGAGGACGTATATGGCGTAGTAAGGCAAATTCCCAAAGGGAGAGTTACTTCTTACGGAGCAATCGCCAACTATCTTGGCACCAGGCTTTCTGCGCGGATGGTAGGCTGGGCGATGAATGGCGCCCACGGTATAACGCCCAAAGTGCCTGCACACCGCGTAGTAAATCGCAATGGAATGCTAACGGGTAAAGCACATTTCGGCACACCGACACTCATGGAAGATTTGTTACGGAAAGAAGGAGTAAAAGTTGAAAAAGATACGGTCGTGGACTTTGATAAATTGTTTTGGGATCCCTTGAAAGAACTTGGTTTGTAAATGACAGGAAATCTATTTGTCAACTATAATAAGGCCTTATCAACAGATATACTACTACTCCTGTGAGAGCAACATAAAACCATATTGGCCACGTAATTCTTGCTAATTTCATGTGCTTCGCATAGTCTCCCGTTAGTGCTCTGTATGCTGTAAATAAAATAAATGGTAGTATAATTCCTGCCAGCGGAATGTGAGTGGCAAGAATAAAATAGTAAATGTATCGGGTGGTTCCTGCAAGCGATTTTTCATCGGCGCTTAAAATTCCATCGTGATTTAAATCGCCATATTTTGTTTCGCCGCTCAGCAAATGATGACAGATGTAAGAAAGCAAAAAAAGTATTGAAAGAAATATGGCCGCAAGCATAATTCTTTTATGCAGATAAAAATCTTTTTGCTTTCACAGCAAGAAGCGCCGCGATTAAAAGTACAGCAACGATTGAGTTAATAACTGCATTAAAAGTCGCAAAAACGTGGGGATTAAAATTTAAACGGATGTTTAATTTTATTTCAGCTAAAAAAGCGACAGCTATGAACACAACTATAGAAACAGTCCATATAAATATTTTTGCCTTTTTATCATTCCTTTGCAGTTCCGGCGCAGGCAATTGGTGCTGTAAAAGCGGGTCCATGATTTCTATTGATTTATTTGCTGTCTATATAATCAGGCATTGTCCAAAAGCCCTTTCAGGAACTGGCCAAACGTTCTTTTTCTGTCTTTCTCTAACATTAATAAAGGGATATCCTGAACCAGTCTTTTTTGCGCAACCGAATCAAGTCCATTGTACCATCCTCTTATTATTCTTTCTTTATCGAGCAGGAAAAAATTTTCGGTATGAACAAATGAAGTATCGACGGTAACGTCAGCAATGTTGGCTTTCATTTCGTTGATTGCAAAATGATAAATGCTGTCGCGATTGCCGGTAAGCACCCACCAGCTATCAGGGTCTACATTAAATTTTTCAGCCCATTTTCTTAATTCCGGAACGGAATCATGGACAGGATCAACTGAAATTGAAATGAATTGCACGATAGAATCATTGTTTGTGAAAGAATTCTGTAATCTCTTCATCGCTTTTGCAAGCCTGGGGCAAATAGAAGGACAACGGGTGAAAAAGAAATCAAGGACAATGATTTTTCCCTTCAAGTCTTTGAAAGAAACTTTTTTGCCGAATTGATTAGTAAATTCCATATTTTCTACATGATGCCAGGCAGTGTCATTTACTGAGTTGCCATTTTTTTCTGCTACATGAACGCTATCATAAAAATATCTTGGGGGCATTTGGATGTCTTTTTTGCTATAATAATTCACCAGCATGTAGCCAACTATGGGTAAAAAAATTGCAAGCATGATAGCAAGAAATGCCTTTTTATGCATGAGATCGGGCTTTATAAAACAAAAATAGCCATCCACAAAGCGAGATGGCTAATTTGCACGATTTTTTAACTGAATAATAATTTCTGTCTTAATTTTTTTCACCTGGTTTAATAGCAGGAATCGGGTGCTGCTGGGTTTGTTCGACGTAAGGACGACTACCGGCGTCTGTATTTCTTAAATTTTTAAAACTATTTCCATCGTAGATGAATACGAAAATGAACCAAATAAAAGTCATTGCCGGAATCCCCAGCGTCATAACAAGATTTCTTACTTCATCACCTAAGTGCATAAAAATGGAAATGATATAAAAGGCTTTTGCCAAAGTAAGAATACATATTATGCCCTTGAGGCCTAAAACTAAGTTTTCACTCGGATCAGATCCTAAGTCTATATTATAAATAGTTAACCCGAGCGCAAGTTCAATAATAGTAAGGATCAGCAATATCCAAAAAGCCTTCCAGATTCGCTTTACCTGGGCTTTATTATGATCCTCATCGAGCGCGTGTGTTGTAGTAACTGCAGACATATAATTTCGTTAAGTTCTTTATAATATAATAAATGAATATTTTCTTTTAGATCAAATAAAAACAAAGGAATACAAACACCCAAACCAGATCCACAAAATGCCAGTAAAGTCCTGCCTTTTCAACCATTTCGTAATGCCCGCGCTGTTGAAAATGCCCACGCTTGGTTTTGATCAGCATGATGGTATTTATAATAACGCCGGTAAATACGTGAAAGCCATGAAATCCGGTGATGCCGAAAAAATATCCCCCAAAAGCAACGGGGCCGGGCGTGCGAACTAATTCGCCATTAAACATAACTTCCGGACCCCAGGGATTATGGCTCATTGTTGTTGACCAATCCTGAAGCGCGCCATCAACCAATACTCTATGTGTATGCGTGAGTAAGTGTGTCCACTCATAAGCCTGGCAACCCAAAAATCCGAGTCCGCCGATGATTGTTAAAACCAGCCATTTCTCTACTCCTTTTTGATTCATTTTATGGCCCTCATGAACAGCGAGCACCATGGTTACAGAACTGAAAATAAGAATGAAAGTCATTAAACTTACAAAGGCCAATGGTAAATTTGCCTCTGTAAATGGAAATTTATTGAAAACATAATTATGATCTACCCAATGATTAAGACTAAACCGAATTGATCCATAAGAAATCAAAAATGCTCCAAATGTGAACGAATCGCTCATTAAAAAATACCACATCATTAGCTTGCCATAGCTAACATTGAAAGGGCTTTTGCCGCCGCCCCAGAGTTGCGATTTGTTTCTTGCCAGCGCTGTTTCCATTTACTTCTCGTTAAAGGTTGTTACAAAAATAAATTAATTGTTCAATTGTTACAGGACTTAATTCCGTCTTTACCTTGCCACTGCTTCGTTTCACTATCTTATCATTGATAAAAATACCAATAAATATATCCATAGAAGATCTACAAAATGCCAATAGGTATTCATAAGATCCACAGGAATGATGCTATAGTTTTTATTTCTTATACTAAAGGCTCTGAATAACATTATTATCAAAGCTATTACTCCTCCTAATACATGTACGGCATGTAAGCCAACAATAATATACAAAAAAGAAAAAGACACATTTTTTGTAAGCGTTATACCGCTATGCCATAATTGTCTGAAGCCTAAATATTGCATGCAAACAAATGCAATTCCAAGAACTAATGTGATGAAAAGCCAGAGCCGGTATTGTTTCATTTCTCTTTGCCTGAAATAATTGCGGCTAATGATCACCGTTATACTGCTGATGATAATAACAGCCGTAGAATACCAAAAGATCCGTGGCAAGGTAAAGGTGATCCAGTTTGCCATGTTTCGCTTAATAATGTAAGCGCTTGTAAACCCGGTAAACATCATTACAATACTTGCCAGCGCAATCCACAAAGTGAACTTGTGAGGATGTATCCTGTTTTTTTGTTGATTCATCACCGCTATCATAAATTATCTGTTCCTCGGACTAATCCGATTTTTTTTATACATTATTTTACTCTCCAATCTATTATTAAACTTTATCAAATAAAAGCGACAGAAAGACGATTATAAGATAAAAATAAGACCCAAACATTACCCTTCTTGCCGCCTGCACATTCATTTTTAAAAATAAGATCACACTTAAATAAACCATGACCAGATTACAAAAAAGTAAGATCCACAAAGAAATCGCTCCACTTATATTAGCATAAAAAGGCAATGTTCCAACGGGTATCATCAGCATCGAATAAATAACGGACTGCAAGGCGGTAAATTTTGTCGGACCTTCTGTGCCAGGCAATAACTTAAAGCCCGCTTTTTGATAATCCTTATGGGCCACCCATGCAATCGCCCAAAAATGGGGAAACTGCCACAAAAATTGTATGCCGAACAATATCCATCCGCCAATTCCAAACTTGCCCGTACCTGCAACCCATCCTATTAAACAAGGCAACGCTCCCGGAAAAGCACCAACTAGAACTGAGATTGAATTTATTTTTTTTAATGGAGTATAAATAAATGCATACAACAGTAAGCTAAATAAACCCAACATCGCACTCTGGTAATTAAACCAATACCACATCAGCCCAACTCCGGCTATGCCGGTAATAGCTGCAAAAGCCCAGGCTTCACTTACCTGCATTCTTTTGGCAGCAACAGGACGTCCCGCGGTTCGCTTCATTAATGCATCCGTATCGCGCTCTATCGTTTGGTTTATTGCATTGGCCGAACCAGTAATTAACATTCCTGCAATGAATAAGCAAAGAACTGAAAATAACTCAAACTTCACATTGGGCGCAAGTAAATAGCAAACAACGCAACTGAATACTACCGTAAAGCTTAAAGTAAATTTTATAAGCTGAAAGTAGTCTTTTACTTTACTGGCAAAAGCAAAAGAAGCTGAATTTGATATACCTGCACTTGTTGCCACATTATCCATCTATATATAAAAAATTTTAAAAAAGCCCTGATTATTCAGGGCATATTTATACAAATATTAATTTAGCAATATTCATATACCCAACAATCAATGTTTGCGTTCCTCTTCTCCAACTGGTTCAGTCTGAGGAATAAAATCTCTTCCGTCTTTACCATAGTCATACGGCCAGCGATAAACTTCAGGAATTTCACTAACCCAGTTTCCGTGCCCGGCCTGATCGGAGTAGTCCATTCCAAAGTGTTGGCACCCCACGGATTTTTAGTAGTTACTTTTCTGTCCTTTAAATATTGAATAAAAGAAAGTTGAAAATAAATAATAGTTGTGTGCAAAAACAATAAGGGCTACTACACTTATAAACTCATTGAGACCGCCGAACATTTTAAAAGATTCCCAATTGCTGAAATCATAATAGCGCCTTGGCATGCCGGCCAATCCTTCATAATGCATTGGCCAAAAAATACAGATAAGCTCCAGAGATGGTAATCCAAAAATGGATATATGCCAGTGTATTATTTAAATATCTTCCAAACATTTTTGGAAACCAATGATATACACCGGCAAACATTCCAAACATGGATGCCACACCCATTACAAGATGGAAATGGGCAATTACAAAATAGGTATCATGAAGATGTATATCGAGCGATGAATTTCCTAACCATATCCCGGTTAATCCTCCTGATATAAATAAGCTTACAAATCCTATTGCAAAAAGCATTCCCGGAGTGAAACGAATGTTTCCTTTCCATAAAGTTGTAAGCCAGTTGAAAACTTTTATGGCAGATGGAATTGCGATTAGTAAAGTGAGCAATACAAAGAATGATCCGAGGAAAGGATTTAATCCCGTTACAAACATATGATGCGCCCACACCATAAATGATAAAGTTGCAATTGCAAAGAATGAGCCTACCATTGCCATATAACCAAATATTGGCTTTCGGGAATTAACCGATATTACTTCGGAAGTGATACCCATTGCAGGCAATGCGATTATATACACTTCAGGATGGCCGAGGAACCAAAATAAATGCTGAAACAAAATGGGACTTCCGCCTTCATTGGGCAAAATTTTTCCATTGATAAAAATATCACTTAGGAAGAAGCTGGTACCCAAATGACGATCGAATAATAACAGAACTACCGCGGATAATAAAACAGGGAAAGACAATACACCGAGAACTGCGGTAAAAAATAAATGCCCAAATAGTTAAAGGAAGCCTTGTCATACTCATTCCCTTGGTACGCATATTAAGTATTGTACTGATATAATTTAATCCTGCTAATAATTGCGAAATAATGAATAACGCCATTGAAGCCAGCCAGAAATCCATACCAGCCTTCGATCCTTCCGAGGCATCACCCAAAGCACTAAGAGGCGGATAAATTGTCCAACCACCGCTTGCAGGGCCCGTTTGCACAAATAATGATGTAAACATTACTATAGAAGCTGTAAAGAAAAACCAATACGATAACATGTTTAAAAAAGGAGAAGCCATATCTCTGGCTCCAACCTGTAATGGAATCAAAAAATTAGCGAATGTGCCGCTTAATCCCGCGGTTAAAACAAAAAATACTAAGTATAGTTCCATGCATGGTGACCAAGGCATAATAAAATTCCGGATTAATTTTGCCTCCCTGTCCCCAATGGCCAATAATGTCCTGAAGAAAGGGAAAGTAGAATCGGGATAACCTAATTGCAAGCGAAATATAACTGAAAATAAACCACCAATTACGGCCCAGATAATTCCTGTAATTAGAAACTGTTTTGAAATTGTTTTGTGATCCTGGCTAAAAATATATTTGGTAATAAAAGATTGTTTGTGGTGATGTACATGTGCCTCGTGGCCCAGATCATGCACCACTACGGGGTCCTGATGCGTTACTTCTTCGTTATTCATAATGATATATATTTTTATAGCGCCCTTAGGCTAAATTTTATTATTTAATATTATTTGCTACTGCCTTGGAAGTAGAATCATTAGCCGGCACTTTATCGGGATCTAATTCCGGAAAAGCTTTATAATATTCTGGTTTTTGTGATGCCATATAAGCGTCAAACTCCTGCTGGGTTTCAACTATTATTATACCACGCATGGTATAATGACCGACACCGCATAACTGATCACAGGAAATTTCATAGGTAAAATCGGGGTTACCGGTTTTGTCTTTCATTTGAGCTGTTGTATAAATCGGCGTAAACCAAAGCGTGGTTGGTGTGCCCGGCACTGCATCCATTTTTAAACGAAAATGCGGAAGTCCTACATCATGTATTACATCTTCCGAGTTTATCACAAGCTTAACCGGTTTATTGACAACGACGTGCATTGTAGTTGCTACGTGAATATCATCGTGACTCGCTACATCTGCCCAATCTACCCCCAGGGGATTACCCTTCGAGGGGTCCGTTAGCTTATAGTTTTTTCTACCCAAAATACCATCCTTCCCCGGATACCTGATTTCCCATCCAAACTGGTGACCTGTTATTTCAACCAATTGTGATCCTTTAGGCGCTTCAGAAGTGAATTTAAACCAATATTTCAATCCAAAAACGACCAAAACAGTAAGTACAATAGCCGGAATTCCTGTCCATATCAATTCCAATTTATTACTGTGTGTAAAATATAAAGGCTTTCTTTTATCAGTTTCCTGATATCTGAAAGAGAACCAAAACAAAAGTATTTGAGTTATAAAAAATACCACGCCGGTTACTACAATAGTAATCCAGAGCATAGTATCAATGCTTTTACCTTCTTCCGAAGCCGCCCCCATGGGGAATAAAGTTTTGGGATAATACCACTTATTACAGTACCATACACCAATAAGCCCCGCAATCAAAAAGGCAATCATAAAAAACCCATTTATCTTATTATTTTGTCTCCTGGATTTTTCTTCACCTTTTAGAACACTTACATATTCACTGGCCTTCGATATCTGGAAAATAACCAGAAATATCAGCACAATGATCGCTATCAAAAAAAAGTCAGTCATGATTCTTAATTTTCCCCGATGTGGCCCTTTAAAGACAGACGCAAAGGTACTTTTGAATTATTTTAAAATTTGACAAATTCCGATTTATATTCGTCTAAAAATTTCTTTTCAACTGATAATCCCCCGTACAGCTCCAACCTGTAATATTTACGTATGATGGACTATACTTTCCTTGAGGAATGGATGATTCATCGCCGTCATAGGCACCTTCGATGCAAATCTTCCTACTCTCCACATTATAATTCCCGCAAATCCCAATGGGATTCCAAGCTCAAACCAACTCATATGCGGATGAAATTTAACTGTCCCTGGCATGACCATTTGATAAAAATCAATCCAATGGCCGAATATAATAAGGATACACATAAAGGTTACGATGGTATAATTTCTTTTCGTTGCCTTTTTCATAAAGATTAATATCGGACAAACAAAATTTAATACCAGGTTTAAATAAAATAGTCCCTCATAAGGCCCCTGCAACCTGATTTTAAAATAAATGGTTTCTTCAGGAATGTTGCCATACCAAATAAGCATAAACTGATCAAACCACAAGTAAGTCCAGAAAATTGAGAAGGCAAACATATACTTACCCAAATCCTGTAGGTGTTCCTGGGTCACAAATTCAAGTTGGCCCTGATTTTTAAAGTAAATTACAAATATAGTTATCAATGCAATCCCGGAAACAAAGGTACTTCCAAATGTGTACCAGCTAAACATAGTGCTGAACCAATGCGCATCTATACTCATAATCCAAAGCCAGGGCATTATTGAACCAACGGTAAGGCCAAATGCAACTATGTAAAATGATGCCCAGAGGATATTTCTGTTGTACCATTTTTTTCCTGTTTCATAATCCATAGTGCCCATCTTTTCGCTTTCAAGACTAAAGTCTCTTAACTTTTTACTAACCAGCGACCAGATGCCAATACATAAAACCGTTGCAATGGTATAAAAAGTGGGATTCAAAAATCCTCTTTTCCCTTGTAGCTCTTTATCGGTTTTTAATAAATGCGAGTCAAGCCAGGGATAAATATCGCCCCGATGTCCAAAAATGATGCACATTACGATAGCTAATGTTATAATACCCATCAAGGGAACTACGGAGGATAGGGCTTCAGAAACCCGGCGAAAAGCAACTTGCCAACCAGACATCGCCAATATGCAGATAACAATAAAGAAAGTAGCAGTATTTAAAAGGAACAGCCAAAATAAACCATTTTGAAGTAAAACCGCCCAGAAGCGGGTGCTGTTTAAATTGTCTCCGTGTGCACCTGCCATTGGATTTAAAAAGATGAATCCGCATATAAGCGTAAGCAAACCGATTATCATGAAGCCAACCGACCATTTTTTGAATCCTCCCGGTGTTACATATTGATTATCCATTTAATAAAAATATTTTTAGAATTAAATTTTTATTTGCTTTTTGTAGAATCTTTCATTTCGCTACCTGATTTTGTAGAATCTGCAGCGGCACTTCCGGCTAACTGTTTTGATTTTACATACTGTATTACCATCCACCGCTGCTCGCGGGTAAGTTGAGATGCATAACTTCCCATATTATTTTTCCCATAAGTTACGGTATGAAACATGGTACCTACCGGCATGTCAACATATTGTTTCAATGTCAGGTTAGCTACCGCAGGTATTTTACCGCCGGTTGATAAAGGCCCCTGTGCATCTAACTTAGGCCCATGGCAAATAGCACAATTTATATTAAAAAGTCTTTGGGCTTCCGCCATTTGAATCGTATCAAGCGGTGGCAACGGATCTTTCATTTCAGCGCTCATTTTATATCCATTGGAATCATTTGGCAATGGATAAGGAAAAAGATCGCCTCTTCTTATCGTACCTTCAACGGGATAAGGAATATAATTTATATTTTCTTCTTTTAAATTATTAGGTGCATATGCTTCAAATGCACGGCTGTAAGTCATATCGGGCATATAGACCCTTCCCGGATCACGCTTACTGCCACAGCTTTCAATAAGTGTTACCAACGTAGCTAACATTAAAAAAGCTAAAATAATTTTTAATTTTTTCATACTTCTAAAAATATCCGATCAGTTTAATTTAAACCTGTTCTGCAATCATTTTCAATATCCAACCTCCTCAGTTTTGTATAATTTCTGTTCTTTATCATACCTGCCGAACCACCATCCATCTTCTGCTTCCTGAACATTTATTTCGATGGCGCCATTATTTCTTAAAAAACTTTCTATCTCTGTTTCATTTGTCTTGGCGGTACATTCAATAACCATCACCATTAAATCATCTGTAGATCTCGGATGAAAATGATGCTTTTTAACGCCAGGCATCATTTTACAAAGCCAACAAAATGTATATACCATCCCAACCGCCGATAATAGCACAGTAAGCTCAAATGTGATAGGAATAAATGCCGGCAGTGGAAAATGCGGTTTACCTCCTATATTCAGTGGCCAGTCTGTTGTAAAAATCCAGCCCATTCCTCCAAGTGCAATACTGGTCCCGGTTATGCCATAAATAAATCCCATCGTATGAAGGCTGGTTTCACGCAATCCTAATGCATGGTCAAGGCCGTGAATTGGAAAAGGTGTATATACATCATGAATTTTATACCCGGCTCTCCGTACGTTTTTCACGGCCGGAAACAAAACATTTTCATCGTCAAAACAGCCTACTACAAATTTTTTTCTCATACAAATACCTCCCGTTTTTTCCAAAAAAGGAATTATTTAAAATAAGTTTTATCAGCGATAAATAGTTTTAATGTGCATGTTCCACTTCTTCAATATAAAATTTTTCTGAATCCATCTTTTCAGTATCTGTCATTTTCATTTTATAATTCTCGCCGCTTGTTTTCAGGATTGCTTTAATTTCCGCAACAGCAATTACGGGGAAATATTTTGCAAAAAGAAAATAGCAAGTAAAGAAAAGTCCAAACGTTCCTAGGAAAAATCCGATCTCCCAAATGGAAGGACTATAATAAGTGCTCCAGGAAGATGGAAGATAATCCCTGTAAATAGACGTGACGATAATTACAAAACGCTCAAACCACATACCTATATTTACCAATACAGCCATAAAAAAAGTAAATGTGATATTCCTGCGAATTTTCTTGACCAGAAAAGCTGTGGTGAAACCACATTGCAAAACATCATGCCATAATATGCCCATCCATAAGGACTGAAAATATTTACACGACTTTGCCTAAACGCCCACCACTCGTATGGATTTTGGCTGTACCAGGCAACAAATAATTCGCTTATGTATGCAAAGCCAACAATGGAGCCTGTAAGCACAATAACTTTATTCATTGCCTCGATATGTCCTACCGTTATATAATCTTCGAGGTGCAAAACTTTTCGGGTAATAATTAACAGGGACTGTACCATTGCAAAGCCGGAAAAAATAGCACCGGCAACAAAATAAGGAGGAAATATTGTTGTATGCCATCCCGGAATAACCGAAGTAGCAAAGTCCATAGATACGATGGTATGCACGGACAGTACAAGTGGAGTTGCTAAGCCGGCCAAAACCAGCGCCAGACTTTCCTGACGTTGCCAGTGCTTGGTACTTCCGGTCCATCCAAAAGAAGCCAGGCCATAAAACATTTTCCGGAATTTTGTTTTGGCTCTGTCACGCACTGTTGCCAGATCTGGCAATAAACCTGTGTACCAAAATAATAACGAAACGGTAAAATAAGTAGATACCGCAAATACGTCCCATAACAAAGCGGAATTAAAATTAGGCCAAAGAGGACCGCGGCTATTTGGATAAGGAAATACATAAAAACCTACCCAAACACGACCCATATGAAAGATAGGGAACTGGCCTGCGCACATAACTGCGAATATCGTCATAGCTTCGGCAGCCCGGTTTACGCCCGTTCTCCATCCCTGCCTGAATAGTAAAAGAATGGCAGAGATAAGTGTACCGGCATGACCGATACCGATCCACCAAACGAAGTTGGTAATATCCCAACCCCATCCGATCGTATGGTTCAGGTTCCATTGTCCTATTCCATAATCTACTTCCCTGTAAACTGAATAAGCGCCAAAAGCTAAAAGGCATAATAGCAATAGAAAGGCCTACAAACCATAACTTTCCAGGCTTTACTTCTATAGGACCAATGATGTCTTCTGTTACCTGGTGATAATTTTTATTACCGTCTATCAAAGGCTCCCGCAGTTGAGATTCATATTTTAATAATGACATATTCTATTAAGCTTTTGCTACAGTTGTATGCCTGTAATCTTATTAATTTTAGAATTTATTATAATTTTTACACTCTTTCCTCTGCTGAACGAAATTCCTATCTCTCTTTCAGTATTCCTGATCTTTTCAAGATAATTTACATTAGGAAATGTATGCAATTCTTCCAGAACATAAAATTTTCTTTCTTTCTGCTCCCGTTTTCTTAATTGAGCAATTTTGCTCTTCGCTATCATTTACATTACCAAACATTATTGCATGCGTAGGGCAAGCCTGCATACATGCGGTTTTTACTTCCATGATCTCTGAGAGGCCGATCTTCTTTTTTCGCATTCAGTTTTCCTTCCTGGCAGCGTTGTACACAGAAAGCTGCATTTTTCCATCACCCCTCTTGAGCGCACTGTTACATCCGGGTTTAAAACCATTCTCATCAAATCTTCATTTAAGTTCCGTCTGTTGCATCTGAAATAATACCGCGTTGGTTATCGGGGAAACTATCCGCTCCATTATAATCTGCCCAGTTAAAACGGCGCACTTTATACGGACAGTTATTTGCACAATATTTTGTCCCGATACAACGGTTATAAATCATCTGATTCAATACCCTCACTGCTATGGTTAGTTGCAGCTACCGGACAAACGTTTTCACAAGGAGCATTATCACACTGCTGGCAAGTCATTGGCTGAAAAATAATATCAGGATTTTGCGGATCTCCGGTAAAATACCGGTCAATACGAATCCATTGCATATCATGATACCTGGAAACTTCATATTTACCCACCGTGGAAATATTATTTTCCGCAACACAGGCTACCGTGCAGGCAGAGCATCCTATACACGTAGTTAAGGTCAATGCTCATTCCCCATTTAATTCCCGGTCTATCAAACGTAGGGATATAAATGTAGCATCGCGTTGAAAATTTTCGCCATATCTGCTTAATTCTTCTTCGTATCTTCCCTGTCATTTCATCCCGGCCTTTGCATAAAATTGGCAAGTGTTGTTTGCCTTACTATAGGCCTGTCTTCTGTAATTTGATGAATTTGGGTTTGAGCAATAGGGTACGTATCATCGGTTTTTGCTCAATTGTTACTGTGGCTGAATAATCTAACCGATGTTCCATTAAAACACTGCAAGTGGATATACATTCACACCAACTCCGTTTGCCGCAGGGCCAATATAGTCCGCATGTTTTGTCTTTATTATACTTTGCCTTCCATAACCCACGGCGATTGCAATTACATTGGGATGCATCCCTGGAATTATCAAATACTGGATATTGTAATCGATTTTCCATTCGATGGTAACTTTTAATAACAGGCTTTTCGAATGTTACTTCATATTTATCCATAGCATGCGGGTTGAAAATATCTATATCAAATAATGATTTTCCCATTTGCGGAGAAATCATTGCATAATTATCCCAGGTAGCTTTTGAAATAGGATCGCTTACTTCCTGAACCATGCATTATTAGCCCTGTGCCGGTTCCAACAGAAACTTTTTGATATAAAACCATTTCAATATCTCCACCCTTTAATATTAGCAATTTTAGAAGCTGCATCAGAAACATTGCCCGAAAAAGTTGCCGCTTTCGCTGCAAACAGGTGGATGGGAAGCAACTTGTTTGCTTTTTGCGAACCGAATCAGCGTTATTGCTGAAGTGCTGCAGACACAGAAGTGTCGCAACTAACACCGCGGTTGCAGATGTCAGATCAGAAACATTTACAAATGCAGATTGGGTTTTCAAACCGCCATTTTCAATTACACCATCCTGCAAAAATTTCTCAAAATTCTCAAGACTTCCCAATTTAGCAATCCAATAATTTCTGAAATAAGCTTCGTAATCATTCGGTTTCCGGTAAGCTTTAATAATGAAGTTTCAAACTGGCTTGTTTTAAATAATGGATGAATTATAGGCTGAATAACGCTAAAATAACCAGCCTGCGGTTCAGCATCGCCCCAGCATTCCAGCCAGTGATGGGAAGGAACATATATATTTACATAATTCAGTTGTTTCATCCATTTTTTCGCTATATGAAACCGTAAAAGGACATTTTTTTACATCCTGCAATAAATTTTTCAGCATCAAAATAACTATAAACCGGATTTGCGCCGTATACGAATAACGCGCCAATTTTTCCCGCATTCAGATCTTCTGTCAGTGTTATCATATCTGCATCTACTCCTTGCCGGTAATTAACCGGTGTACCCCAATCTATCGTTTTTCCATTTGCACCTATTGCTTCATTTATTGCATTTACAATCATTTGAATATTAGGATCGTTACTTCCGCAAACAACCAATGCAGCTCCTTTATTAGCAGCAAAGTCTGCAGCAGCTTTCTTAATTCCATCGGCAACTTGTCCTGAAAGATTAGAAGATGTTCCACCGCCAAAGCTCCCAGAAGTGCAAGCGCAACTGCACCGGTTTCTGATGGTTTATGTAACATAACGTTCATCTGCATTTGCACCGGTCATACTGTAAAAGCTTTCAAATTGAATAATGCTGCTCATGGCAGGATTTTCTGCATTGATTCTCCGTTCTTAGAATACTGATTTGCAAACACAACAGGGCTTATCCATGTTGTCTAAAAAATCTGCATCCAAGGCTCACAATTACTTTTGCATTTTCAAAGTGATAAGCGGAATTGCTTTTTTGCCATATGAAGCTTCATTTGCTATCTATCATTCCGCTATATGAAACTGCATCATATTGTACATGCCTGCTTCCCGGATATTTTGCCAAAATTCTGGTAATGAGTTGTCTTCCTGTTATTGAAGTACAGTGAACTTGTCAGCAAAACCAATGGCTTTTCCGCTGTTTGCAGCCAGTCCATCAGCTATCATCTTATCGATTGCTTCAAAAGTTGCTTCTTTTCTATTAGCCATCGGATAGCGAAGGCGGGAAGTATCATAAAGTCCAGCACCGAAGACTGGCACCTGCGCAGAGGTTCCTCCTTCGGTTAAAGACGAAAGTTCATTTCCTTCTATTTTTATAGGCCGGCCTTCTCTTTGTTTTACTACAACGGGAACCGCGTCGCCATCATTTATATAAGTAGAAGCATAATAATTAGGAATACCTGGCAACATATCATCGGGCTTATGAAAAAAGGAATTGCTTTACGAACCGGCATTTCACAACTTGCAGCAATGTGCTGCAGCGGCAGTGCTGAAGCCCATATATTTTAAGAAAATCCCTCCGTGGTGTTTTTGCATTAAAAATATTTTCATTAGCAAGCTCTTCAAAAGGAAGCTCTTCTTTAAATTCATTTTTTGATGCTCTTTTGTCGGCTTCATTTTGGTTCAGCTCTTCAAAATTTTGCCAATACTTTTTTTCACTCATTTATATTCTAATTTGATAGATTCTTAAACCCCAATATCGATTCAAGAAATGCTTAATATTGTTACTTTTATTTCCACTCCAATTGCAATCATAATATTAATAATGACATTTCCTACATTCTGTACCACCAATCTTTTCAACAGTTACACTATCGTATTTATGATCTTTTATATCCTGGTGAAATTTTTCGTAAATGCTGTAAAATTTATTACCATGGCCTTTATCATCATTAAACTGAACATTGGTTGTCCGGTGACAGTTGATACACCAGCCCATACTTAAATCAGCAAACTGTTTTACCTGCGACTCATTTTCTGAATTTCGCCATGGCATGTCTGGCAAGCTAACTGTCCCACTTTCACATGCTGCGAATGATTAAAATAAACAAAATCCGGCAGGTTATGAATTCTTACCCATTCTATAGGCTTGACCTGGCTTATCATATGTTTTTGTATCCGGATTCCATCCGGCATATCTGTATAATTTTTGGATTTCAGCATTAGCATTTACTAGCGCTTCCATCTTCACGTGATCAATAGGATTTCCTCCGTATTCTTTAACGGCCATGTGGCAATTCATACAAACATTTACGGAAGGAATGTTTGCATGTTTGCTATCCTGTGCACCGCCGTGGCAATACAAGCAACTTATCTGGTTATCGCCCGCATGTACTTTATGTGAATAATAAATAGGCTGATTGGCTGATATCCTTTCTGCCGGCCTAAGCCCATGGCGCCTTCTACGAGGAAATAGCCCGCAAATAACAAAGAGAACGAGCGTAATTAGTAACAGGTACATTTTATTCCTGTAAAAAGGAACATCGGAGGCGTTTTTATTCCTTCCTTTTCATCAGTAAGTTTTTTTAGGTTGCTATTTACCTGTAAAAGAACAAAACCGATCACTGCGAGATATTAAAGTAAGAATACCATATAAAATCGTATTGTCAGATGAGCTGCAGTATTTACATCACTTACAGGCACCGGTGCTCCGTTGGATTTCGAGCCCGGTTTCTGATAGTTATTTGCATATTCTAAGTATTGCATCAATTTCAGCTTTTGTCAAATCAGGAAACGCCGTCATTACCACATCTCCCATTTGCTGTTTTCAATTTCATGGCATATGGGTCAGTATTTACCATTGAAGTGGTATTTGCGACCCATTTATAAACCCAATCTTTTGACGGCTCCCTGTCACGGGCGCCTTTTAATGGCCGGTCCTACATATTGTTCACGGGTTTGTGGCAGCTTGCGCAATTTGCTTTAAAGAGCGCTTCTCCATCCGCTGCGAATAAAATTCCTGGGAAGAAATTAAAGTTAGAAATAGATAATACTGCGGAAATTTTTGTAAAAAGCCTTTTGACTTGGTTCATACACTTATTTACCTATCTTGAATAATGGAATAATTTCTTTGTCGCAGGCAAAAATAGCAAAGCATGTTGACAAAGTGTTAACATTTTTTATTTTTTTTTACTAAATGCAAACCACCTTTTATTTGATTTATCTGGATGATTGTCAGCACAATGCCTTTTTATTATAATATATAACGCGATCTTGTTTTTAAAAAATTGCCCGGTTGTTTTGATAATTAAAAACCGCATCTTTGAAAAGATAAAAAAGTTTTGTAAAGTTGAAAATATCAAACAATCAGCAACCGATAACTGAAAAAATAAAGAAAATTAATCTCGCCCTGTTTGCATCCGGAATGGGAACAAATGCTCAAAAAATAATTTCTCATTTTAGAAATTCTCCACGAATAAACATTAAAATTATCGTTTGCAATAACCCCGCTGCGGGCGTTATAAGAATTGCAGCCAACGAAAAAATACCGGTTCTTATGGTAGAACAAAAGAAATTTAATGAAACCGGGTATGCAAACGAATTAAAAAGCCTTGGCGTCGATTTTATTGTTCTGGCCGGATTTCTTTGGAAAATACCGCCTGCATTAATCAATGAATACCATAAAAAAATTATCAATATACATCCCGCATTATTGCCCGCTTATGGAGGCAAGGGAATGTACGGCAATGCTGTGCACGCCGCAGTTATAGCGGCGAAGGAAAAACGAAGCGGAATAACCATACACTTTGTAGATGAAATATATGATCACGGAAAAATAATTTTTCAGAAAAGCTGCCCTGTGGCCGAAAATGAAAGCATCGACAGCCTTGCAAAAAAAATACATGCGCTCGAACATACTTTTTATCCAAACCAAATAGAAAAAATAGTTACGGCTGTGTAAAGAACTTTTTCGGGGTTTCTAAAATATTTTTCCGGAAAAATAGAAAGCTGGTAAAATTTCACTAAGCCGCGCGAATGTCTTCATTTCCATTGCCTCGATTAAGCTATGTGCATTTTCCAAAATCAGCGTTAAAAAAAAATAGTTTTGCAGTTTGCTTAAACCAATGATGTAATATTACGAATTATAAAAAATTGAAAAAATATCTACTCCTAAGGCTGTACATCCTGGTCATATTACTGCAGGTTTTACCTGGCATGAAAACCTGCGGGCAAATCACAATTTCAGGAACCGTGTTTGATTCATCAAGACTGTATGTAGTACCTGGCGTGGCTGTTTCAAGCACTTCAGGACTTCATACCACCACGGATTCTCTCGGGGCCTACCACATCAATGTATCAGAAAAAGATTCCATCAGCTTCTCTTTCAGAGGCAAATCAACTATACAATTTCCTGTAAAAGCGATGTCAAATTATTCCGATTTTGACATCTCATTACGGGTACGCGTAAACGCCAAATATAAAGTGCTCCAGGGTGTAACGGTCTTTTCGGATACCTATCACCGTGACTCTACTGAAAACCGGATGGAATATTCTAAAATTTTTAATTACGAAAAGCCCGGTATCAGCTCTACTTTTGAACCGGGAGGACCTGCCGGCCTGGATCTCGATGCGTTGATCGGCATGTTTAATTACAGTAAAAAAAGAGAAAATCTTGCTTTTCAGAAAAGACTCGTCGAAGACGAACAGGATAAATACGTTGATTATCGCTTCAATCCAAGGCTTATACGCAGAATTACCGGTCTAAGCGGGGATACGCTTACACGCTATATAAAATTATATAAACCCAGTTATTATTTTATTGTTTCAAGCTCACTGGCAGAACTGTATCAATATATTCTTGACACATCTTACGCCTTTAAAAAGGAAGAAGCCACGCAATGATGCCGATAGGATGAGTTGCCTTTTTCAAAAAAAATGCCGAAAATTTCTTAGTTGAAAAATATGGTGAACGTTTTGCATTAGAATTTTTTACAACCTTTTAGAGCAAGCGTTATCGCCTAAAAGCCATTTAAAGAATCAATATGCTTTTAGTTTACTATCGCCCAAGTTTGAACACATTTCATTTTTTTATGTTATGGTGTCATTGTTAATCAAAAAATAGTTTACAATGGTGAAAGGAACAATGTTACAGTGTTTCCACTGGTATCTTCCGGGAGACGGATCGTTGTGGAAGCAAATTAAAGAAGAGGCTCCCCATTTTAAAAAGCTTGGATTTACAGCTATCTGGCTGCCGCCCGCATTTAAAGCTGCCAATGGCGGATACAGTACAGGGTACGACGTTTATGATTTATACGATCTGGGTGAATTTGATCAGAAAGGTAGCGTTAGAACGAAATACGGAACAAAGCAGGAATATATTGAAGCCATAAAAGCTCTTCATGATGTAGGCCTGCAGGCCATTGTGGACATAGTCCTTAATCACAAATCGGGCGGCGATGAAATTGAAAGAGTAAAAGTGGTAAAGGTAGATTCCGAAAATCGCAATGAAGATATTTCTGAACCTTTTGATATTGATGCTTATACAAAGTTCACCTTTCCAGGCAGGCAGAAAAAATATTCTGCATTTGAATGGGACTTCAATTGTTTCACAGGTGTGGATTATGCACATGACCTGAGCGAACAGGCAGTTTTTAGAATTGTAAAATATGACATGCCGAGCTGGCAGGAAATGATCGGTGATGAAAAGGGCAATTATGATTATCTCATGTATAATGATATTGATTTTAGAAATGAATTTGTAAGGGAAGAGCTTGACAAATGGGCTAAGTGGTATTGGGACCAGGCCCATTTTGACGGCGTAAGGCTGGATGCAGTAAAACACATTTCGCCTTTTTTTTATGTAGGATGGTTGCACAATCTGAGGCAAAACACAAACAAAGAAATGTTTGCTGTAGGAGAATATTGGGCTCCCGGTAATTTAGACTTGCTGTTGAAATATATAGAAGCCACCGGAGGAAACATGAGCCTGTTTGATTCGGCTTTGCATCACAACCTGCACCATGCTTCCAAATCAGGTAATAACTATGACTTAACTACTATCTTGGATAATTCTCTTGTTGGCGCGATGCCTGATAAAGCTGTAACTGTTGTGAGCAACCATGACACACAGCCTTTGCAGGCGCTTGAGGCCACAGTTGACCCATGGTTTAAGCCCATTGCCTATGCCTTGATTCTTTTACGTGAAGCTGGCTATCCATGCGTATTCTATCCGGATCTCTTTGGCGCCAATTACAGGGATTACGGAAAAGATGGTAACGAATATGATATCTGGATGCCGGCCGTTGAAAATATTGATAAATTACTGCAGTTAAGATGCGATTTTGCCTATGGCATGCAGCGGGACTATTTCGATCATCCCAATTGTATCGGATGGACAAGAGAAGGTAATGACGAGCATAGCGGCTGCGCCGTTGTAGTCTCCAACGGTGATAAAGGAAATAAAAATATGGAAATAGGAAAAAGATATGCCGGCAAAAAATTCTACGATTTTCTTGAGAAAAATCCAGGTGAAGTGCAAATTAACGAAGATGGCTGGGCAGAATTTTTTGCACCTGCGGGGGGCGTATCGGTATGGGTTGAAAAAATATGATTTAAAAAAATTTTCATTGAATGCTTCGCCTGATTATCCAAAATTAAATCTGCCGACCCGCTTATAGATTTCCCAAAGCCACACATCCATAAATTTTATTTTTAGAAAAATTTTTTTACTACTTTACTTTCATATTATTGCTTATCGAGCTAACATAAACAATTCATTTTTTTAAGTTTTAAAAATCATTGCATGAAAAAGGTAACTTTTTCTCTACTGCTCATTGTGTTCTTTATTCCGGTTATTGCCCAAATAAATGCAGGCCTTTACAGATATCCGGATATTTCAAAAACACAAATTGTTTTTACATATGCCAATGATCTTTGGCTAATTCCAAAGCAAGGCGGAGAAGCCATAAAGCTAAGCTCTCCTGCCGGGGTTGAGCTCTTTCCCAAATTTTCACCTGATGGAAAAAGCATCGCATTCACAGGTAATTATGACGGCAATAAAGACGTGTACGTTATTCCCACATCCGGTGGAATTCCTTTACGCCTCACATCTCATGGGTATACCGACCGGGTTGTAGGATGGCAGCCTGACGGAAAACGCATTCTATTTGCATCGGAGAGAGAAAGCGGCAGAGACAGGTTTAATCAACTATATACTATTGCACCTGCGCGGTGGCCCGTCCGATAAGCTGCCCTTGGCTTATGGCGAGTTTGCGTCTTATTCACCTGATGGAAATGAGCTTGCCCTTACCTTTCGCACACAGGCATTTAGAAACTGGAAAAGATACCGCGGCGGTTGGAAAGCTGATATTCATATTTTCAACCTTAGCAACAATACTTCAGAAAATATTACAGCGCTTAATACCGAAGCCGGCAACGAGTTTCCCATGTGGCACAATGACGATATCTATTTTCTTACAGATCGCGGTCCTGAAGTAAGAATGAATTTATGGAAATACGATACCAAAACGAAAGTATCAACCCAGGTGACCAGTTTTAAAGATTATGATATCCACTTTCCATCCGCCGGGCCTGATGATATTGTGTTTGAAGAAGGCGGAAAATTATACCTGTATAATTTTTCTTCCGGCCAATCAAACGAAGTAAATGTATCTCTGGTAAGCGATAAAACCTTATTAAAACCAAGGCTTGAAAAAGCCGAAAAATATGTTGAGCATGTGCAAATAAGTCCTGATGGAAACCGTGCACTCGTTGAGGCAAGAGGCGATATTTTTTCTTTGCCTGCTGACAAAGGTTTTATAGAAGATATCACCAGGACTTCGGGTACGGCTGAGCGTTATCCTGCATGGTCTCCCGATGGAAAGAATATTGCTTACTGGAGTGATGAATCGGGCGAATATGAGTTATGGATGATGCCTTATGGAGGGGACAAACCGCATAAGCTTACAAGCTATGGCGCAGGTTTTCGTTATAATCTTTTTTGGTCGCCAGATAGCAAAAAACTTGCTTTTATTGATAAGGCAATGAGAATATGCATTTACGATATTGAGACCGGCAAAACCGATTCAGTTGATCATGCGCTGCATTATTTCGAAGGCTCTTTGGAAAATTTTTCCTGCAGCTGGTCGCCGGATGGGAGCTGGCTTACTTTCAGTCACGACCTTGATAATAATCACAGGCTGTTTTTATTTTCGACTTACATTGATAAAACCCTGCAACAAATTACCAGTGGATTTTATAGCTTGTTCGGCACCGTGCTTTGACAGTGAGGGGAAATATATTTACTTTGGTGACCAATCAATCTTTTTCTCCCAACTATAGTGAGCTCGACAATTCTTTTATCTATAACAATTCCACACAACTCGCTGTGATTGCTTTGCAAAAATCAACTCGTTCAATTTTATTTCCTGAAAATGATACAGTGAAAATGATACAGGCAGAACCGTAACAAAGGTGCTGGAAGTAAAGCATAAGTTTAAAAGCAAAACCGATACAATTGAAAAAATAAGGGTGAAGGTAAAACCTGTAAATATTGATTTCGATGGAATTGAATCAAGGCTTGAAATCCTCCCTGTATCTGCGGGCAATTATCGAGAGCCAGGCTCTGTGAAAGGAAAATTTATTTATCTGAAATTTCCGCCACGCGATGAGGAAAAAGCTAAACCATCTCTAAACTTTTATGATCTGGATAAGAAAGAAGAAAAAACTATTTTGGCTAACATCAATGATTACATGCTTTCTGCTGATCGTTTAAAGTTATTGGTTCAGGAGGGTGAATGCATTCGCCATCATTAAACCCGAGGAAGCGACAAAAATTTGAAAAACCTCTTCACCTGGCCGAAATGCAAATGATGGTAGACCCCATGCTGGAATGGAAACAAATTCTTACGGATGCCTGGAGATTTGAGCGGGATTATTTTTATGATCCTAATATGCACGGCGTCAACTGGCAGGAGGTAAAAGAAAAATATACGAAAATGCTTTCAGGCGCTTCTTCACGGGAAGAATTGAATTTTATTATAGGAGAAATGATCGGGGAGCTTAGTTCATCGCACACCTACCAGGGGGGTGGTGATATCGAAAACGAAAAAAGGCAAAATGTCGGCTATCTTGGCGTGGATTATGAAGCAGAGGGTAATTTTTATAAAATAAAGAAAGATAATAAGAGGTGCCACCTGGGATGCTGAAGAACGTTCTTCATTAGATATGCCGGGGGTTAATATTCCTGAAGGCAGCTACCTGTTGGCCGTAAATGGTGAGCCATTAACTACAGCACATGAGCCTTTTGAAAACTTTCAGGGCCTGGCAGATAAAACGATTGAATTAACTTATAACTCTTCTCCTTCGTGGACAGGCGCTAAAACTGCGCTTGTAAAAGCAATGGGAGATGAAGGACGCCTGCGCTATCTTTCGTGGGTAGAGAACTATCGTAAACGGGTAAACGAAGAAACAAATGGAGAAGTTGGTTATGTATATGTGCCAAGCACCGGTATAGATGGCCAAAATGAATTGATGAGACAGTTTAATGCACAATGGGATAAGAAGGCGCTGATCATAGACGAAAGATTCAACAGTGGAGGCCAGATCCCTGACCGGTTCATAGAAATGCTTAACCGGAAACCGCTTTCATATTGGGCAATGCGAGATGGTAAAAGTTATCCATGGCCGCCTTTTGCCAATTTCGGTCCGAAGGTAATGCTGATTAATGGTTGGAGCGGATCCGGCGGAGACGCCTTTCCCGACTATTTCAGAAAAGCAGGCCTTGGTCCACTAATTGGAAACAGGACGTGGGGTGGATTGATTGGCATAAGCGGCGTTCCCAATCTTATTGATGGGGGTGCGATAACAGCACCGTCTTTTCGGATGTTCAATATAGACGGAACATGGTTTAAAGAAGGACACGGCGTAGATCCTGATATTGTTGTTGACGAAGACCTTGGCCTGATGGCAAAAGGAACAGATCCGCAATTAGAAAAAGCAATTGAAGAAATTAAGCTATTAATAAAAGAGAAGGGCTTTAAAGTGCCTTTGACACCTGCCTATCAGAATCGGGAGTAAACATTTTTGTTTCTTTACAGACCTTTTATGTTTTAAAAACCTAAAAGGTTTCATTTAACTACTGTTTCCAAACATTATTTTCCCTATTAATATCCGGCAAGCAGGTTAGCTGGGTCAATTGTTACAGATTGTAAAGGCTGATTTATTTTTATGTGAATGGTATGAATAGAACTCTGTATCCAGGTTTCAACTGGTAATTGTATGCTTTGTTTACTGCCGTCTTTAAATACGATTTCAATTATGCATGGCATTGCCATCTTTTGCAGATTGGTAATTGTAATATCGGCACCGTTTTTATAATCGTTATTTTTATATGACACTGATTGTATGGCCAGATCAAGCTGCCAGTTATTCTGAAACCATTCACGCCAAAACCATGTAAGATCTTCTCCGGCTTCATTATCCATTGTCCTGAAAAAATCATCAGGCGCAGGATGCTTGTATGCCCATCTTTCAATGTATTTTTTAAATGCATAATCAAACCGGTCATGGCCTAATATTGCTTCGCGAAGCAACACTAACCCAAATGCCGGTTTAAAGTACTCAATAGGATGCCGGTATTTTTCTGTGAATTGATCCGCACGGTCAAGCATTGTTGGTGCGAGGCTATCTTTAAGCCAGGGAATAATTTCGTCGGCCGGATTTCCTTTTCCGGGAGCATATTCACCATCCCTCTTTGGCGCATATTCGCCTTTATTAAAATTGTCTGCCGCATACACGTCAATAAAAGTATTAAAGCCTTCATCCATAAACGCATATCGTCTTTCATCGCTGCCCACAATCATGGGGAACCAGTTGTGTCCTATCTCATGCGCAGTCACCCAATACAATTCTCCAGCTTTATCCTGCCAGCCATCAAATACAATTCCGGGGTATTCCATTCCGCCTGCGGTACCCGCTTCATTAACGGCTACCGGCCACGGGTAAACGAACCACTTTTCCGAAAAATATTCAATTGATTTTTTCAGGTATTCTGTAGCTCTTCCCCATGCATTTTCGCCAGCGCTTTCGGCAGGATATACTGACATGGCGAGACAGGCTTTGCCGCCTGGTAAATTTACTTTTGCGGCATCCCATACATATGCCTTTGAAGCGCCAAAAGCAACATCACGGGTATTGTACATTTTAAAATGCCAGGTTTTGGTACCAGAGCTTATCGGACGCGACGACCGATGGCTGACTTCATCAACAGTGCGGATCATAATCGTTTTATCACTTTTTCTCGCCGCACTTAATCGCTGTATTTGCTGATCAGAAAGTACTTCTTTCTCATTTTGCAGCTCGCCGCTTCCCGCGACGATCATATCATCAGGCACTGTAACAGTATAATCAATATCACCATAATCATAGTAAAATTCGCCACTTCCTAAAAATGGCAAAGTGTTCCACCCATACAGATCGTCATATACGGATATATGCGGATACCATTGGGCTATCTCATAAATTTTGCCATTTTTAGTACTGAACCAATCGTTCCGGCCACCGAAAACTGGAACGATATAATGATAAGTAATGCTGATGCCAATATTAGTTTTGGATCACAATTGTTGCGGGCAACCGTATCTGCATTCTTGTATCATTAACAATATAACCGGCATTGAAAGATTTGCCGTTATAGCTAATTGTTACCGAATCAAATTGAAACCCGTTGGTATGTTGATTCGAACCAAAACCGGAGAAAAAATTGGATCGTGCATCCTCGCCATAAGTATTTTGATCAAGCTCGAGCCAAACTGACGATAGAGCGTCCGGGCTGTTATTTATATAATTAATGGTTTCGTTGCAGCTAAGTTCATTTTTTACAGTATCTATTGTTGCATGAAGCGTATAATCTGCACGGTTCTGCCAGTATTTAGCGCCCGGCGCTCCGTTGGCAGAACGAAATTCATTTCCGTTTTTAGTATAGAAATTCTGTGCAAAAGTCTCCTGCGTGTTGTAATGCGTTTCTGTCTTTTCTGGTTTTTGAGAAAAGGAAACAAAATTAAAAAACAAAAAATAGGAATTCAGTAGAAGTGCTTTTTTACTCATGGGATATTGTTATTTCAATTGAAAATTAAAATAGATGCAATCTGGTGAAACGTCCGATAATTATAAATCGCGTGCTGGTATTTTAATTATCCCACCTTTTTTATCAGAGACGACCAAATAACCGTTGCGGGCTTTTTCTTCTGCAATTATTTTTTGAATGGCCTTGTCCATTACCTTTTTTATTTTATCACTCAGATCCTGGCTATTTTTTTCGGGCTTCATTTCTAAAATTTTTACTGAATACTTCAAAGTTAATTATTTCTTCCAGCTTTTTTATTGACCTCGCAATGAGTAGAAGCTCAATGCCAGAATTATCAAAAATGTACCATTTACTAACATGCGAAGAATAATCTTCGAAATTTTCAATGCTTTTTTTATACCTTCTTTCTATTACATCATTAGTTATGCTATGGCCTCCCTTTTTCACTCTTTCCGCAACTCTGCTTTTAGCCAATTCAACATTTTCAAGCCAAACAAAAAATAGTATAATATCGTATCCAGCCTGCTTTGCTTTTTTAATGAAGTGTAAATAGGTTTTGCCCGATAACGTTGTTTCAAAGGCAAAACTTTTCTTCTCTTTTAATAATTGGTTTAACCTTTCAATCATAATTCTACCCGCCTGAAAAGTAACACCTTCAAAGTTAAATGGAGATAATCCTCTTGCAATCTCATCTGCATTAACAAACTCAAGTGTTTTAAAAACTTTCGGCAACAGGCTAAAAGCTGCGGTAGTTTTCCCTGCACCATTAGGTCCTGCTATAATGTAGATGACAGGCATTAATAATTTATCAGTTTCTGTATCATTTCATCCAGCCTTGCTTTTGCCAAAAAGTTTTTTTCCAATTCTGCATTAAATGGAACCGGCGTGTCCAGCGATGCACAGCGCATAACCGGAGCATCTAAAAACTCAAAACAATTTTGCACAATCCATGCGGCAACTTCGCCACCTATGCCACCGGTAAGCGTATCTTCATGCAATACCAAAACCTTACCGGTATTGTTTACTGAAGTTCTTATTGCTTTATAATCGAGCGGAAGCAATGTACGAAGATCTAAAATATCTATTGAAAGCTCAGGATGTGCATCGGCATATTCAATGGCCCATATAATTCCCATGCCATAACTTATGATACTAACGTCATGGCCTATGCGTACTTGCCTCGCTTTCCCAATTTCTATTTCGAAATATTTTTCGGGAACAGGTCCTGTTATGCTTCTGTAAAGTCCCTTGTGTTCGAAAAACATTACGGGATTTGGATCATTAATTGCTGCAATCATCAGGCCTTTTGCATCATAGGCTGTGGAGGGATATACTACTTTTAAACCGGGAGTATGCACAAACCAGGCTTCATTGCTCTGGCTGTGAAACGGCCCCGCGCCAACGCCGGCACCGGTTGGCATTCTTACTACCACATCCGCATTTTGTCCCCAGCGGTAGTTCAGCTTAGCCAGGTTATTTACTATTTGATTGAAGCCAGCTGTTACAAAATCTGCAAATTGCATTTCTACCACGCTTTTAAAACCTTCGAGGGCCAAACCTGCTGCAACGCCAATAATTGCGCTTTCGCACAAAGGCGTGTTCCGGACCCTCTCTTTTCCAAAATCATTTACAAAGCCTTCGGTAATTTTAAAGGCCCCGCCATACTCCGCAATATCCTGTCCCATTAAAATAAGATTTTCATGTACCAGCATGGATTGATGAAGCCCTTCCTTTATAGCATCCACAAAACGAGACGGCTCCCGTTCGCGGTTGGAAATAGTAAGTTTGCCTTCGGCTTTGCTAATCATATCGGCACCTTCGGCTTGCCTGCCATAAACACCTTCAAGTTCCTCGTTAGACGTATTTTTTTCTTTTGAATGAACATCCCTGTTTACCGCATCATGATGTAAAGGGCTTTTTCTTAATTCATTCTCAATGGTCTCTTTCACTTCATCGCGTATATGCGCGAGCGTTAGATTGTCAAGAATTTTTTCTTCCAGGAGAAACCGTTCATAATTTTTTATGGGATCTTTTTCAATCCATTCTTCAAACATTTCTTTCGGAACGTATTTTATTCCGCTGGCTTCTTCATGACCACGCATTCTGAAAGTCATACATTCTACCAAATAGGGTTTCTGATTTTCTATGCAATAATTCCGCACACCCTTAATAGTTTCATATACGGTGAGAATATTATTTCCATCAATTTGCACGCCGCCTATTCCGTAACCGGTTGCTTTATCCACCAGGCTTTTGCACCGGTATTGTTCATCTACGGGCGTGCTCAATGCATAGCCGTTATTTTCAATGATAAATATTACCGGCAAATCCCACACCGCAGCCACATTCAAAGCTTCATGGAAATCGCCTTCGCTCGTTCCGCCTTCGCCTGTGAAAGCGACCGCCACTTTTTCTTCCTTTCTTAATTTATATGCAAGCGCTGCACCGTCGGCAACGCCCAACTGTGGCCCGAGATGAGAGATCATTCCGCAGATATGATGCTCCTTACTTCCAAAATGAAAACTGCGCTCACGTCCTTTGCTATAGCCTTCCGGTGATCCCTGCCATTGTTGTATTAATTTGTGAAGCGGCATGTTTCTTCCGGTGAAAACACCAAGGTTCCTGTGCAAAGGCATGATCCATTCATCCGGTTGCAAGGCAGCGGTTACGCCAACCGAAATGGCCTCCTGCCCAATCCCGCTGAACCATTTGGAAATTTTTCCCTGGCGCAACAAAAGCAGCATTTTCTCTTCAATAAGCCGCGGGAAAAGTAATTTTTTATAAAGTGCGATTAATGTTTCTTCAGAATTTTCGTTTTTTTGGAATTGCATACAGCAAATTTCTGCTATTCAATTGTAATTAAAAAAGTGGCTTTTATTTATAGCCTCTTTTCAACATTAATTAGCGCCGAGGTGATCAGTGAAAGCAATATTGCAAAAATGAAAGCCCACAAAAATCCTGCAATATGAATCCCGCTGACCAGTTTTCCAGCGAGCATTACCATTAAAACATTGAGCACAAGAAGAAAAATGCCAAGCGTAAGAATTGTTATCGGCAAGGTAAGTAGAATTAAAACAGGCTTGAGTATCGCATTCAGAAATGCAAGTATCAATGAAAAAATTATAGCGGTAAAATAAGAGTCGATTACAATATGAGGGCTTAATATCATCGATAAGCCGTAAGCAACCGCGGCCGTTATAAGAAGTCGTATAATAAATTTCATAAATGACTTTTACGAAAGCTAAACTAAATTACAACTAACTCAAAAAATTCATCAGGCACTAAATATTTGTTGGCAAGGCTCTTTAATTCCTCCGCAGAAATATTTTTAATCGTGTTGATGGAGTCATAAAAATAGCTTTCATCAAGCTCATTAAGGATTAAGCTTTTCCATCTGGATATTACATGGAAAGGGCCGTCGATATCGCCAAGGCTAACGCCCATCATGTAATTTTTTACCAGCAGCAATTCTTCGTCATCAATCAATTCTTCGCGAAGAATTTTCATTTCTTTATAGACTTCGTCAATAGTGGCTTCGCATACATCCTTGCCGGCCTCGGTGCTAATAACCCATGCGCTGTCGCGAATATGATTTTCGAGAAAGCTATGTATTCCATAGGTATATCCCTTTTCTTCCCTGATATTCCCCATAAGCCTCGACCCGAAAAAACCGCCAAACAAAGTATTCAGCACCGCTACTTTTTTGAAATCAGGGTGATGCCGGTTAGGGAAGGGGCGTGCAATGCGTATTGCTCCCTGAACTCCTTTGGTATCATTGATTACCCTCGATTTTTTTTCCGAACTTGTTTCTTTCTTATGGATAACGGATGGAATGCTCTCATTAAGATGCAAATCTCCAAAATTGGTATCAAGAAGATTTTCAAAATCATCCGGAAGTTTGCCTGCAGCGAAAATGGTACATTTCCCTTTGCGAGTAAAAATTTTCAAAAAAAGCAACGAGGTCTTCGCGGCTGATTGCATTTATATCGGCGGCATTACTTACTCTTCCATAGGGGTGTTGGGCTCCATATAAGGATTGATCAATAAGCCTGTTAGCTACAAAGTCGCATTTTTGAAGATTAACCGACAGCCTTTGTACGCTATTTTTTTTAAAGATTTGAATCTCTTCTTCCGGAAATATTGAATCGGTAATTATTTCTTTTATAGCAGGAAGCAGCACTTTTATATGCTTTGAAAGACAATGCAATGTTATGCTTGCGTTTTCATTATGGCAGCTCCTGTTTAAATAAGCGCCATAATATTCAAAGTGTTCATTTATTTCAAGAGCGGTTTTATTACTTGTTCCATTTTTTAAAAGATGATTAGTTGCTGCGGCCACGAGGTTTTTATTTTCGTAAGTATTACCCGCTGCAAAAACCATTTCGATATGAGCAACTTCTTCCGCGCCATCATTTATATAATAAACGGGAGCGCCACATGCAATAGAAAATCTGCTACACGGCTTTAGGGTTAGCTCAAATTCAACTGCATCTTTTATTGGCGGCGGAATCATCCTGTTTATGGCGGTATCTTTTGTTGAAATCATTTTTAAAATTTAAAAAGCTTTTGCAAGCGTTTAAAATACATTCTCCTGTTTTGCACTGCGGTAATATAAAGTGCTGCAGTTGCTGTCAGAAAAAACGGCCTGCTTTCATTTTGAATATCTTCTTCGGTTACCGCCTGGTATCTTTCTAATTCCTGGTTCATCAAATCTGCATCTCCAAGCAATTCATAAGTGGCGAGGCTGTTTGCGCGGTTAATGAGGCTTATGTCTTCGAAGGCCATCATGCTTTCCGTTTTATTTTTCACTTTTTGAAGTTCTGATGCTTTTACAAGGTCGTTTTTAATTTTATCAAGTTCCAGTTTAATTGCATTTTCGGCCTGCTCCATTTTAACTCCTTTAATTAATTTTCCATCGATAAAAAGAAGGCCGGCATCGATGCTTCCAAAATGAGAACATTGAATATTGCTAAAAAGCTTTTGTTCCTTTACCAGACTTTGAAATAATCTTGAAGAAGAACCGTTGCCCAAAATTTCCGTAATCAGGTCTGCGATATAATATCTTTTATCCAGCCGTGAAGCTGATATGCCAGCATTTGTACAACGCGTCAAGCGGAACGCCTGAAGTAATTTCAAGAAATGCCGGCTTCGTTTGTACCGGTTCCTGTGGCAGAAGCCGGCGGTATTTTTTTCCTGCCGGAATATCACCAAACCATTTCTCTGCAAGCTGTTTTACTCTTTCAACCGAAACATTACCCGCGACCGTTAGTATCGCATTTGCCGGAGTGTAATGTTCAAAAAAAAAATTTTTTACATCCTGCAATTTCGCATTTTCAACATGGCTTAATTCTTTGCCAATGGTCATCCATTTATAAGGATGAGCCTTATAGGCGAGCTCCCGCATTTTGTGCCATGCATCTCCATACGGCTTATTTATGTAATGCTCTTTAAATTCTTCCAACACCACTTTCCGCTGAACTTCCAGCGAATTTTCATCAAAAGCCAATGATAACATTCTATCGCTTTCCAGCCAGAAAGCAGTTTCCAGGTTTTCGGCAGGGAGTTGTAAGTAATAATTTGTAAGGTCATTAGTTGTATAGGCATTATTCTCACCGCCCGCCATTTGCAAAGGTTCATCATATGAGGGAATATGAATACTTCCCCCAAACATCAGGTGCTCAAATAAATGCGCAAAACCGGTACGCTGTGGGTCTTCATCTCTTGCTCCCACATCGTAAATCACGTCAAGCACGGCCATAGGCGTACTTTTATCTTCATGAACAATCACCCGCAGGCCATTATCCAAAACAAATTTTTCAAACTTGATCATGGCTGCAAAAATGGGTTAAACCATTTCATTTTCCCAAAAAGAATTTAAAAAACGGTGCTAAAAAATCCGGCCGACTCTAAAAATTATTATTAATGGAACATTATTACGCGAAACAAGTAACGTGATCTTTTCACCCACCACCTGCATCAGATTTTTATAAATCCCAATGTCGTTACTGAAATTCGTATTTACGGCAAGTATTACATCTCCTTGTTTCAAACCGGCTTTATATGCAGGAGATTTATCAATCACTGCATCAGAAATAATTTTGCCATCAAGATAATACATGTTAATGCCGGTATAGGAATAATCGAAATCATCTTTGATAATGGCTGTTAGGCAGAAGATGTATTTCTTTTTTCGAATAATTTAAAATCATGTTGAACCTGCGTAAAATATCATTTCCTATCAGGCCTCCTAAAAAAGGGTAAGATGTTGCATTGAATTCATCGTCAAGTATATTAGTAGGCACCCTGCCTGAATTTATAAGGACCTATTTGTACCTCTTTTATTATAGTGAGCATCATTTCCTTTTTGCCTCCTAATCCCTGCACCTGAATTGCCACGGGTTTTCTACGCTTTTTTAAAACTGACACTGTCTTCCTCAAATGCCTTGCTTATTAAAAAGCAAAGCCCGCGCCGGTATCCATATAAAAATTTGCCGTTACGGTTCTTGCATCTTTTATAGTTAAAGATTGAATAGGCAATGCAGTAAAAAGAGGATGCAGCATATAACCATCTTGTAGGATATTGAATCGTGCCGGGTGTATAAACTTCCACTATAAGACTATCAAAATTAATTTTTATGATGTAGCGGCTTAAGAAACTATAACCAATAATGCCATCGATTTTTTCTCCATAAACACTGCTCAGAATATCATAATTATTAATATAAAAATCAAGGCTGTCAACTGTAAGTCCCGGTAAAATAAGTTTTTTATTTTGTGTATAGTCAACTTCTGTAATGCCAGCTATGCCGTTGATAGTTCTGCCTGAAGGAACGTGAGGAATTTTGAATTCTGCCGTGGTTTCAGAATCGAGGGAAATAGCGCCACTTCCCGTGTCAAGAATAAAATTCAAGGGCTCCTGAACCTTATCAAATTTTGCCTGTATCATTATAACACCTCCGCTAAGTTGCCGGAAAGGGAATTTTGTGATAAGCCTTGCCGGGCCGTCATTTAGTGCTTTTTGGCTAAAAGAAAGATATCCATGCGACAATAAAAATATAAAAAGCCACCCTCTTATCATAGCGATCTGAAATTAAGTTATATGGCCGTAACTTTGCACGGGTTTTTACAAACGGCAAAAAAACTTTGATGTAAATAAAGCAAAAAATTATGAACACTTCCAGGCTTCTTCAAAAAGCAATGCAATTTGAAAACCTTTCAGTAGAAGAAGGCACTTTTTTATTTAATAATGCTGCTTTGGGCAGAACTAATGTTTGTAGCAAATGAGCTGCGCAAAATACAAGTGCCTCATAATAAAGTAACCTGGATCATTGACAGGAATGTAAATACCACCAACGTTTGCATTGCCAATTGTAAGTTTTGTAATTTTTACAGGATACCTGGCCATAGGGAAGCTTATATCACCGACATTGAAACCTACAAAAGAAAAATAGACGAAACCTTTCGCTACGGAGGAGAACAATTGTTGTTGCAGGGCGGCCACCACCCGGATCTCGGACCTGGAATATTATGTGATCTTTTCAGGCAATTAAAAAAATTATATCCCACATTAAAGCTGCATGCGCTCGGTCCGCCGGAAATGGCGCATATAACAAAACTTTCAAAATCCACACATCGCGAGGTTTTGATGGCGCTTGAAGGAAGCGGGCCTTGATTCTTTGCCCGGCCCGGGTGCCGAAATATTAACTGACAGGGTTAGACGACTGATCAGTAAAGGTAAATGCGGCACGCAGGAATGGCTTGACATTATGGTGGAAGCACACAAGCTTGAATCTCAACTTCGGCAACGATGATGTTTGGACATGTAGAAACGATCGAGGAACGATTTGAACATTTGGTTAAACTAAGAGAAGTGCAGGCAAAAAAACCCGAAGGCGCAAAAGGATTTCTGGCATTTATTCCATGGACATTCCAGGATGTAGATACCCTTGCTTGACAAAAATTCGGGGTGTGCATAATCTCACAACACCTGAGGAATATATAAGCATGATCGCTATGAGCAGGATCATGCTTGCCCAATGTAAAAAATATCCAGGCGAGCTGGCTTACGGTCGGCAAACAAGTAGCACAGATTTGTCTTCATGCGGGCGCGAATGATTTTGGAAGTATTATGATAGAAGAAAATGTGGTAAGCGCTGCAGGCGCTCCGCACCGCTTTACAAGCAAGGGCATCCAGGATGCTATAAGAGAAGCCGGCTTTGAGCCACAGCTAAGAAATCAACAATATGAATTCAGGAAAATGCCCGAGCTGATGGAAGAACAGGTTATTGATTATTAAATTCTTTGGTATAATCACTCAATACGGCGGCTAAATAAATGATTTGTATTTTATGGCTTTTGAAAAATGTAGCATATTGCAACAGCATCCCTTTATAAAGTTGCTTTCACGTAAACTTAATTATTAGGATTATTTCCTTTATTTTTCGATTTTATTTATTTAAAACTAAAACGTAATGAAGAAATTTTTAATTGCGATATTCTGTTGTCTTTCCTTGTTTAGAGCAAGTGCTGATGAGGGCATGTGGCTTCCGATGCTTCTTGGACAGCAGGTGTATGACGATATGGTAAAGCATGGCTTAAAGCTTAGTAAGGATCAGCTTTACAGCATTAATAAAGCTTCCATAAAAGATGCGGTGGTAATCTTTGGCGGCGGATGCACGGGTGAAATTGTAAGCAACCAGGGATTGATCTTCACCAATCATCATTGCGGGTATGGCGTAATAGCCGGCTCCAGCACTGTTGAACATAATTATCTGAAGGATGGCTTTTACGCCTACTCGAAAGACCAGGAAATAAAATCCGACCTGACGATAACATTTCTTTTGCGCATAGAAGATGTGACCGTCCAGGTAGAAAGTGCTTTAAAAGGATTAAATTATGAGGACAGGGCTAAAAAAACGCCAGAGGTTTATAAACAAATAACCGATAAAGTAGCTGACACGGCCAACTCAGTTATGGGCAAAGTTTATAGCATGTTTAAGGGCAATCAATACATCATGTATGTTTACCAGGTTTATAGGGATATCCGCCTTGTTGGCGCACCTCCTGAAAGTGTTGGCAAGTTCGGCGGAGACACTGATAACTGGGAGTGGCCAAGGCATACCGGCGATTATTCAATCTTCAGGGTATATGCCACGAAAAACGGGAAACCTGCGACTTACAGCCCTGAAAATGTTCCTTTGAAACCAAAATGGTTTTTGCCTGTCTCTTTAAAAGGATATAAAGATGGCGACTTCGCCATGATTTACGGGTATCCCGGCGGCACTAACCGTTATGAAACTTCCTATGGCATAAAATTGAAAAACGAAATTGATAATCCATCATTGGTACATCTGCGCGACATCAGGCTTAAGCTCATGCATGAGCAAATGATTAAAGACCCTGCAGTAAAATTAAAGCTTGCAGAAAATTATGCCTCTGTTGCCAACTATTATAAATTCTATGATGGCGAGACAAAACAACTGGAAAAATATCACGTATTTGAAAACAAGCAAAATGCTGAAAATAAATTTGAAGAGTGGGCAAAAAATAAACCCGAATATCAAAATGTTTTAAGCGATTATGAAAAGAACTATGCCGCATGGACGCCTTACGCAAAGCAAAGAGTTTATGTTATTGAAGGAATTTTAGGCTCGCCGCTCGCTGGTTTTGCCTCGTCGTTGATGGCGGTAAACAGGGCTTTGGTCGCGCAAAATAAAACAGAAGCAGATGTAAAAAAAGCTGTGAATGCTGCAGACGAGGAAAGAAAAAAATTCCTTGAAGAAGAAGACCTGCCGAGTGATCGCAAAATTATGGCAGCTACTGCAATGATGTATTATACGGATATTGATAAAAGTCAGCAGCCGATAGATTTTTATCAAAACATAAAAGACAAATTTGGTTCTTTGGACGATGAATCAACTTTTCAAAAATGGGCTAATTATGTTTTTGATAATACCATGATTTTAGATTCCGCAAAGTGGAAGGCCTTTGTATCCAATCCTGATGCGGTTACTTTGCAGGGTGATCCTGCCTATGCTTATGCTTCAGCCTTTGTTGAAAATTATCTCTTAAAATATAGTAAGCTTTACAGCGATTTTGTTGCTAAAAATAATGAGCTCGGCAGGCTGTATATGAAGGGAATTATGGAAGAAAATCCTGATGGCTGTAAAAAAAATGTATCCTGATGCGAACTTTAGCATGAGAGTAAGTTATGGAAATGTAAAAAGCTACAATCCGCGGGACGCTGTGCATTATGATTACCAGACCACCAGCAAAGGAATTTTAGAAAAATACATTCCCGGCGACTATGAATTTGATCTTCCGGCGCAGGAGATCGAATTGCTGAAGAAGCGGGATTTTGGCCAATATATTGACCAGAAACGTAACGACCTTGTGATTGATTTTATCACTACAAATGATATTACAGGAGGCAATTCAGGCTCGCCCGTTATGGACGGTGAGGGTAATCTTATCGGCCTTGCGTTCGATGGAAATTATGAAGCGCTCAGCCATAAGATACAATTTGATAAAGACCTCAATCGCACTATTTGTGTCGACATACGATATGTACTTTGGTGTATTGATAAAATGGGCCATGCAAAAAATATTATTGATGAATTGAAACTCGTTCGTTAAGAAATTTGGTATGAGAGTGATGCGTCGCCTGAAAGGGCGGCGCATTTTTTATGAGTTTCTTATTTCCAAATTGATATTTTCAGAAAATGAATGCTCAAAGCTTTACGCCTGCACAGGCAATATCCAAAATAAAACATTTTTGTGCCTACCAGGAGCGATGCCATTCCGAAGTAAAAGAAAAATTATATTCATTTGGTCTTCATAAAAAAGATGTAGAAAAAATAATTGCTGACTTAATAAGTGAAAATTATCTGAATGAGGAACGCTTTGCCTTACAATATGCAGGTGGCAAATTCAGGATAAAATATTGGGGCAAAAATAAAATCAAACAAGCGTTGAAACAAAAACAGGTAAGCGAATATTCCATCAAAAAAGCTTTAAAAGAAATTGATGACACTGATTACATCAAAGTTTTTGAAAAGCTTACTGAACAAAAATTTAAAGCATTAAAAAGCGAAAAAAATATTTTTATAAAAAAAAGAAAGCTGCAGGATTTCTTATTGATGAAAGGATACGAATGGGATTTGATACATGATGTATTGAAAGAAATGGGAAATAAATCTAAGTAGATAAAAATTCTACATCAAAGTAATATTTTGACCGGTCAGATTTGTCAACATAGATAAATGTTGTTTTTTGATTATCCAGTTTAAACAGTAATGTTGTTTGCTCCAGCGGAATTAGGCTGCTGATAAATGTTTCGGCGCCCTGCTTCGAGATTAAAACTGATTGGAAAATCCCCATCGACCGATCGTTTGCCATTTCATTTCCCTCCACGACATTGAAGGCCTGTGCATCCACAAGGTCAACAACATCCTGCTCCAAAGAATAATCGTTTGATTTTATTTGACATCCGGATAGATCAACTCTGATTTTTTCGCCAGTATTTTTTAGTCCTTCAATTCTCTTTTTATATTGCCTTGCTATAAACTTTGCACGGGCAGGCCTTGAAAGCAGGATAATCACTCCCATTATTAACGATACAAGACCACCTGCTAAAATCAGCCCTTTGTTTTTAATGAAGGTTCCTGTATATCTGTCAAAAAAAATCAAAAGCACAATTCCTACACCAATCAATATGTATGCAAAAGCACGCCTTATCATTTGTTTAAAATTAATCACTGAAACTAAATAAATTATTAATGAACACAAATTCCTTTTTCAGCGGGTTCTGCCTTTCCAATAACTTTACATCATGTCTTCTCTTATCATAACACTTATTCAAACCGATCTTCACTGGGAAGATAAAAAAGCAAATCTCAATATGCTCCGGGAAAAAATTGACGGCATTCAGGAAAAAACTGAGGTTGTTATTTCTTCCTGAAATGTTTAACACCGGCTTTAGTATGAAACCCGAACTATTTTCGGAGTCAATGGATGGCGAAACAATCAATGGATGAAAAAAATCAGCTGCTGAAAAAAAAATTATTTTACCGGCAGTATTATGATCGAAGAGAATAAAAAATATTTTAACCGGTTATATGGATGCTGCCCTAATGGCGAATATGGCTATTACGATAAACGCCATTTGTTTGCCTATAGCAACGAGCATTTGAATTATTCCGCAGGCAATAAAAGATTGATCGCTTCAGTAAAAGGATGGAAAATAAATCTTCAGATCTGTTATGATCTGCGATTTCCGGTTTGGAGCCGCCAGGGATCTGCAGGCGGAAATAACTATGAAAGGCCTGAGTACGATCTACTCGTGTATGTCGCTAACTGGCCCGAGACAAGAAAGCTTGCGTGGAAAACTTTGTTGCAGGCAAGGGCAATAGAGAATCAATGTTATGTCGTTGGCGTTAATCGGGTTGGGAAAGATGGTAATGACATTTATTATTGCGGCGATAGCATGATTATTGATCCGCTCGGTGAAATTTTGTATCAAAAATAAAATAATGAAGATATGTTTACCTACACGTTGCAAAAAGAAAAATTGATGAATGTGAGAGAAAAATTTCCTTTTTGGAAAGATGCGGATTCTTTTAATATAAATTTATAAACATGGCGTACGCTTATGCAGCAGATAAAATTTTTACAGGAAGCGCCTGGTTAAAAAATTCAGTCATTATTGTTGAAAACAATTTCATCGAAGAAATAACGCCTTTGAAAAATCTTCGTTTAGGCGTCCGGGTTATACAGCATGCTCCAATCCTTGCACCTGCATTTATTGATATTCAAATTTATGGCGCTGCATCAAAATTATTTTCAGTATTTCCGGAGGCAGATACTCTTTTTAAAATGGAAGATCATTGCAAAAAGGGCGGCACCAAATATTTCTTACCAACTATTGCAACCAACACTCCTGAGATCTTAAAAAAAGGAATTGATGCTATACATGAATACTGGAAACTTGGAGGAAAAGCAGTTCCCGGGTTACATATTGAAGGGCCGTGGATCAATAAAATTAAACGCGGTGCACATATTGAAACCCTGATTCATGAACCTTCAACAAAAGAAGTTGAAAGCCTGCTGAATTACAGCAAAGGCGCAATAAAAATGATCACTGTTGCGCCGGAAGTTTGCTCAGCCGGAATTATTGATCTTATTAAAAACAATGGCATAATTATTTCCGCAGGACATAGCAATGCGGCTTATGCAGAAGCGCAAAATTTTTTCAATGATGTTCACGTCGCCACGCATCTGTTCAATGCAATGAGCCCGCTTCATCACCGCGAGCCGGGACTTCCCGCCGCTGTAATGCTCCATCAGGATGTAATGGCCAGTATTGTAGCAGATGGCTATCATGTTGATTTCAAGATGATCTCACTTGCAAAAAAATTAATGGGCGATAGACTATTCTTTATAACTGATGCCGTTACGGAAACTAACGAAGGCCCGTACCCGCATTTGTTAAACGGGGACAAATATGAATCGAATGGTATCCTCAGCGGATCTTCTTTAACAATGGCGAAGGCAGTGAAAAATGCTGTGGAAAAATGCAATATTGAATTAGGCGAAGCACTAAGAATGGCGAGTCTTTATCCTGCGAAAGTTTTGGGGATGAATAATGAAACCGGGAAAATAGAAAAAGGCTATAAAGCAGATTTTGTGCTACTCACTGAAAACATTGAGGTTGTTAATTGCGTTTAATCCACTTAATGTTTACGGCTGCTTCATCTTAATCAAGGCCTTTACTCTTTCCATTTTTGTATCAACTCCATTTACCACATCTTTATAAACCGGGCCAATATAAATGTCTGGCATTACACCGGTTCCTTTTTCAGCAATGTGATGATATTGAACAATCCTGAAAAAGGGAAGACGGACACGCAATTTTGTGTTTGGAAGCGTGATATCAGGTATTATAATTCCTGAATTACCATACCAGCCGCCGCCGGTTTCTTCGCCGGCAAGTTTGATATTGTGCTGCCCTTTTATAGCGTTGCAAAAAAGTGTGGAGGCAGAAAAAGTTAGTCCGTTAATAAGCACATATACATCGCCGTCAAAATGATTTCTTCGCTTAGGCGTAAACGTATGACGCTCCCAAAAACCAAAATGATACTTGTTGTCTTTTTCTTTATGAGATAAAAATATAATCCTATATTATCAAAAAAACCCGAAGAGATATAGTGTGTAAAGGGAACAAAATTTTTACTTTTTGAATAAGCTGTGTCCGCCACTTTGAATGGCGTTTTTCTTAAAAACTTTGTAAGTAAAACATAGTTATTAATATCTCCGCCACCGTTTGCCCTGATATCTATTACCAAATTCAGATATCTTTTTTTTGCGAATATTTCTAAATGATCTCTTAAAAAAGTTCTTTAGATGTCCCTTCGAAAAACTATTGATAGTCATAAGAGCATAAGAGGTATCAAATGTCAGCGAACGGATATTTTGCAGCCTCTTTTTTTTATTCAATTTCCTTTCCTGGTTTTCTATTTTCTTTCTTATGCCCGCGGAATCAGGTGGTAGATTGTAATAAGGAAGTATCGTGTTTTGCTCAACGCCATTACTGTCAATATAACCAACATTGTATGTTTTGATAAAGCCCGAAAATGTTGCGATGAAAATAAGGAAAACTGTGCTTAAGCGAATGTAATTTACATTATCCGAATACCCGTCTTCTACCATATAATCAAACATGATGCTGACAATTTCTGCGCTGGATAATCCGTTTATCGACGTTATGATAGTTCCTCTTTTTATAATAGAATCTTTTTTATTAAGGTTGTAAATAACAACCATGGTATCCTTCCAGATTTTTAGATACAAAGGAAAAGAGGGTATGCTTTTATTCTTAATAAATTTATTCCAGCCTTTACTCATTCCTAAAACTTGTATGACCGCAATGGATAGACGCTGTTAGCGGCGCAAGTATTTTCCAGCCAAATTGCAACTCTGTCATAGAATCTTTAATGGCTTTGATAGCCTTCATCAAAAAAATAATCCATGCTATCTTTGGGCGTATACCAGTACAATGAAGGGTGCTTTTTTTCTAAAATTTCACGCAGAAAGAATAATCATTTTGCAATTCTTCTTTAGAATATTTTTTATTGGGATTATAATTTTTTGAGACCGAACAGGAGCTGAAGATCGAAACAATAAACAGGATAAATAAAGGCCTCATGTATTACGAACGTCTGTATTAAAAGTGTATTTCAATGGGTGAGTTTTCTTTGATAACCTTGCAATAAATATATTATTTAAATGCGTTCCAGCCCTGCGCAGTGAGTTTGTGCCGGTTGCCACCTTTGGTTATTAATATCGCATCTTCTTCTTATTTCCGTAATATGGCCTATAACGCTTATATTTTCATTTACAGTCATCTTATTATAATCATCCTGGTGAATGGTAAAAAACAATTCATAATCTTCACCGCCGCTAATGCGCAGGCGGTAGGGTCCAGCTCAAGCTTATAAGCAAATTGCCTTGCCCGTTCGTTTATCGGAATTTTTTCTTCATATAAAATACAGCCGCTTTTACTTTGTTTACAAATGTGCAATAGTTCACTGCTAAGCCCATCGCTAATGTCAATCATCGAGGTCGGCAAATATTTTATCTTCTGCAAAAAATTCAATAATATCTTTTCTTGCTTCAGGTTTTAAAAAACGCCCTATGATATAATCCTGGTTTTCAAGATCGGGTTGCACGCCTTTTGTTTCAAGAAAAATTTTCTTTTCTCTTTCTAAAATGGTAAGCCCAAGAAAGCACCGCCAAGATCACCACTTACACAAATAAGATCACCTTTTTGTGCGGTACTTCTTTTTACAAATTTATCCGGAGCCACTTCGCCAATAGCGGTAACAGCTAATGATCAAGCCTTTTTGGGAAGAAGTCGTGTCGCCGCCAACAAGATCAACACTATATCTCTCGCACGCCACATAAACGCCTTCATAAAACTCGTTAAGCGCTTCCAAGCTAAAACGGTTACTGAATGCGATGCTCATCGTTATTTGTTGCGGCGTAGCGTTCATGGCATACACGTCGCTAAGATTTACTACCACGCTTTTATAACCAAGATGTTTTAATGGCGTGTACATTAAATCAAAGTGGATTCCTTCCACTAACATGTCGGTAGTAACAACTATTTGTTTTCCAAAATGATCAAGGATTGCGGCATCATCACCGATTCCAACAATAGTTGATGCGTTTTTAATTTCATTGTTTTTAGTAAGATGGTCAATAAGACCAAACTCGCCAAGCGTTGTTATTTCTGTTCGTTCTTGCATAGTTATTAAAATGTACTGAATATCATGTACCATGTACTTTAAAAGGATCCAGATCTTTAACTAATATTCCCTTTCACCCATTCAACCAGTTCGTCATGTATTAAACCATTGGTTGCAATAATTCCCGGCTGATAGGGCGAATATGTGTCTCCGTTCAGATCAGTAACTTTTCCGCCTGCTTCTTCAACAATTATAAACCCTGCAGCACTGTCCCACGCATTCAACTGGTGCTCATAAAATCCATCGAAGCGGCCTGCTGCTACCCAACAAAGATCAATCGCCGCGCTGCCCAGCCTTCTAACCGGAACACCTCTTCTGATCAATCTTTCAAAAGCTTGCAAAGGTCCGTTAGGCTGATCTAAATATGTGTAAGGAAACCCGGTTACAAGGCAACTTCTCAAAACTTCTGTTTTATCACTTACAGAAATTTTTTCATCATTAAGTGTTGCACCCTGTCCTTTTTCAGCAAAGAAAAATTCTTTCAAATTCGGATTGTAAACGGCGCCCATCAGCATTTTTCCATTTTGTTCCAGGCCAATACTTACACAACAAAGGGGAATACCGTTGGCAAAATTCACGGTTCCGTCAATAGGATCGATGATCCATTTATATTCGCTGTCAGAAACAACTTCAGCCGTTTCTTCACTCACAATTCCATGATCGGGAAATGCTTTCTTAATGACATCCTGTATCGCTTTGTCTGATGCATGATCCGCTTCGGTAACCAAATTATTAATGCCTTCTTTATTAGAGATTTTAAAGGTGCCATTGAAAAACCGCATTAATTCATTCGCCCCGGCCTCAGTAGCGTCGATAAGAGTTTGTTTGTACATTCCGCAAAGATTATAAATGTTTATTTATTTTGTGGGTTTATTTGTTGCAGCTATTAACTTTTCCTGCAACCTGACCATTAAACGAATTCATTTAATTGCTTCTATCCGTCATTATAGTAAATTATAACGTAAAATATTTTCTTGAATATTGCCTTTGCTCCGTTGAGAAAGCAATAAAAAATCTCGAGGGTGAAATTTTTGTTGTTGATAACAACTCAACCGATGGAAGCAAGGAATTTTTTTACAATAAATTTCCACGCGTAAATTTTATATGGAATAAAGAAAATGAAGGCTTTGCCAAAGCCAACAACAAAGCGCTGAAACAATGCAGCGGAGCATACATTCTTTTTTTAAATCCTGATACGATAATACCTGAAGATGCCCTGGAAAAATGTATTTCGTTTATTCAATCCAGGAACGACAATATTGCCTGCGGGGTCAAAATGATAGATGGTTCCGGAAAATTTTTAAAAGAAAGCAAAAGGGCTTTTCCTTCACCGGCAACTTCGTTATACAAACTAACGGGGCTTGCAAAACTATTTCCCGGATCAAAAATTTTTTCAAAATACCATCTTGGATTTCTCAATAAAAATGAAACGCACGAAATAGACGTGCTTGCGGGAGCTTTTATGATGGTCCCAAAAAAAATCCTGAATAACGTAGGAGGTTTCGACGAAAGCTTTTTTATGTATGGAGAAGATATTGATCTTAGTTATCGCATACAGCAAGCTGGTTTTAAAAATTATTATTTTTCTAAAATTGCGATTATACATTTTAAAGGAGAAAGCACAAGAAGAGAAAGCTTTACTTATGTGAAATTTTTTTACAAGGCCATGATCATATTTGTAAGAAAACATTATGGAGGAACGAAAGCGGGAATATTTAATTTTTTTATACAAGTCGCAATTTTTTTTCGGGCTCTGCTTGCCATAGTAGCACGCTTCTTAAAGTGGATCGGGCTTCCTGTTATTGATGCAGGAATTATTTTAGCCAGCTTCTATATTGTAAAACTTCTTTGGAGCACCTTTATAAAACGCGAGGTAAATTATTCGCCAAATATGCTGATTATCGCATTCCCGGCCTTTACCATTCTTTTTCTTGCAGCTTCGTATTTCGCCGGTCTTTATGATGGTTCATTCCGGCAATCACGATTGAATAAATCTACTATAACGGCAATAATAATATTGTTGGCTGCTTATTCCTTGTTGCCGGAAACACTTCGTTTTTCCAGGGGAATTTTGTTTTTTGGCTCCGTTGCTGCCTTTATCCTGATGACTGCCGTAAGATGGCTGCTGCTTAAATGGAAAATTATTGACAGCGAAGCAGCACGTGAGGAAATAAATCAAACCGTAATAGCCGGCTCGCAAAATGATTTTGAAGAAGTATGCGGCTTGTTGGAAAATGCAGGCATGAAGGAAAGAATTTCAGGAAGAATTGAACCGGGCAAAATACCAATGCCTAATACTATCGGCACGCTCGACAACATTGCAGCGCTATTAAGATCGTACCCGGTTAAAGAAATTATCTTTTGTGAAGGCGCTCTTTCTTTTAAAGAAATTATTGAAGTATTACCCGAAATATCGGGTAAAATCAGGATAAAGATTTATGCAAAAGCAACCCTTTTTTTAATTGGAAGCGCCGGTAAAGATGCCCCGGGCACTTATGTTTCAGGCGATACCGGCTACCGCTTAAACCAAATAATAAGCCGCAGAAATAAAACACTTTCCGACATAATTATTGCTATGTTTTTCATCATCACTTTTCCCCTGCATCTAATAATCAAATCAAAGCCATTGCATTTTTTTAAAAATGTATTTATCGTTTTGCTACAGAAAAAAACATGGATTGGTTATGCGGCTTGTCAAAAAAAGTTGCTTCCATTAAAGGCGGGAATACTCACTACCACAGGTTTGCCGGCCGCGTTAAATACACTGCCGCAAGAAAACCTTCTTTTATCGGATCGCGTGTATGCAAAAAATTTTCATATCTTAAATGATATTAAAATCGTATGGTTGAACTATAAACTACTTTCTTTTTGACAAGAAGTTTTTTTCCCGGCTTACAAAGGCGAACTGTTAATATCAATGTATTAAAAGTTTATTTCCACCAACTATTTACGAAATTTGCACGCTAAACAAAATATTGAATGGCATATAATAATTTCAGACCAACCAGATCGATTCCCCCGGTAACACTAAATCTTATAATTATCAATGTTATTGTATTTGTTGGGCAAATGGTTTTAGATAGTTCGCTGAATATTACCATGAGATTTGGGCTTTATATCTTTAAATAGCGGGTATTTTGAACCGTACCAGTTGGTTACTCACATGTTTTTACATGGCGGGTATTCTTCATATTCTTTTTAACATGTATGCCTTGTGGATTTTTGGTGCTGTTTTGGAGCGTTTATGGGGGGCGAAAAAATTTCTCATATTTTATCTTGCTTGCGGATTAGCTGCGGGCGTTGCACAAATGCTTTTGGTAAACGGCGGCCCTGCCATTGGTGCTTCCGGGGCAATAATGGGACTTACTTGCCGCTTTTGCGTATACTTTTCCCAATACGCAATTTTATATTATCCCTTTCCCTTTTCCTATAAAAGCGAAATGGATGGCCGCAATCTATGCAGGCATTGATTTGTTTGGTGGCTTTGCGGGCGGCGATGATGTAGCGCACTTTGCTCACCTTGGCGGATTGGCCATGGGATTTATCCTGGTAATTATCTGGAACAAAACGGATAAAAAAACGTTTTACTAAATTTTATTCAGCGTGATTTTAGTGATAGGAAAATGGTAATTTTATATCTCTTTACCTATTCAAATCAGAGTAAACAATGGGAGAATCTGACAGATATATTGATAGGCGGGTTAAAAAATTGTCTTTGGGTGAAGACAACAATGCATTGGTTGCTCTTGTAAGCATTAATGCAGCAGGTCTTATCATTCTTGGGCTGATTAAAGTTATTTACTTAACCATTGATTCTTCAAGCGCTAATTTTAATATCGCAGATAATTCCCTGGTTTTTGTTGCCGGCAAAACTTGCCACATTGGGTAAGGCGCCGTGGACTATATTGGCTTACATGTTCATTCACACCCGGATCATTTCTGCATTTTACGAATATGCTTTGGCTTTGGGCGTTTGGCTCCATTCTGCAGGATATGGCGGGTAATAAAAAACTTATCCCTATTTATCTTTATGGCGGTGTTGCAGGCGCAATTGTATTTATAGCTTCCAATTATGCTATTCCTTCGTTAAGGCCTTTAATTGGTTCGTCTTTTCTTGACGGATCAAATGCTGCGATTATGGCTGTCGCGATTGCTACAACAGCGCTTGCTCCCGATTATCGTATTTTCAGGATGCTTAATGGCGGCATTCCTATTTGGATACTTACTGTTTTATATGTAATTATTGATTTTCTTAGCGTTGGTAGCGGCGGAACCGCCTATCATCTTGCTCACATTGCAGGCGGCCTTGCTGGTTTTTTATTTATTGTAAGTCTTCGTAAAGGGCATGACGGGAGTGTCTGGATGATAAATTTTTATGAATGGTTTATGAACCTGTGTAACCCTGATAAAAAAATATTAACGCCGCAAAAAACAAAAGAAAAATTATTTTATAAAACCGGCGGAAGAAAACCTTTCGAGAAAAACTCAATTATTACCCAGCAAAGAATTGATGAAATTCTTGATAAGATTAATCAAAAGGGATATCATTTATTATCAGAGGACGAAAAAAATATTTTGAAAAGAGCTGGTGAAAGTGATTTTTAAAAACACCCTCCGGGCTTTCTGCTTCTCTCATTAAATCGTTATATCGCAAATGGAAAAGCCATTGATGCGCAGGTTTACAAAAGTTTTTTTTGTTGCCCTAAACTGTTTACTTGCTCTATTTTTTTTAGCCGGTTCATATGTCAAATATTTTGATCCAAAACAATGGTGGTTTTTTGGCCTTTTCACTTTTATACTTGCTTATCTTTTCATCGCGCTTTTTTTATTTTTTGTCTTTTGGTTATTTAAAAAATCTCCCTGGTGTCTTATTTCATTGATCACTATCGCAGCCTGTTGGAATGCACTAAGAAATGTTTTTCCTATGAAGATTTCTTCAACATTTTCTTTGCAAAAACCGCCGGGCAGCATACGTGTTATGAGTTGGAACGTGGAGCAATTTAATATTCTGCATCACAAAGATCATCCTGAAATAAAGCAGGAAATGTTTGACCTTATTAATAAATACGATCCCGATATTGCCTGTTTCCAGGAAGTGGTGGCTGGTGATAAAAAGAAAGGGATTAATTATTTTCCTGATATTCAAAAAGCGCTTCGGTTTGTAGATTATTTTTATTCCTATAGTATTAAAGATGACTTCGACGCCGAGCACCATTTCGGGAGGATCATTTTTTCAAAGCTTCCTATTATTAATAAGCAAACAGTTGTTAATTATCCGAATGATTATAATGCCACTTTTCAATATATAGATGTATTAAAAGGCAACGATACCATTCGCGTATTCAACATCCACTTGCAGTCATTGAAATTTTCACAGGCTAATCGTAATTATCTTGATAATGCCAGCCTTAACGGCGACAGCAATATAACTGAATCAAAAAGTATTATAGCCAAGATCAAAAAAGGTTTTATTAAAAGATCAATTCAGGCAAATTTTATAAAAGATGAAGTTAACCACAGTCCTTATCCTGTAATTCTTTGCGGCGATTTTAATGATGTTCCTAACTCTTACGCATATGAAACCATCGGAGAAGGTCTGCAAAATGCTTTTGTAGAAAAAGGATCGGGCATTGCAAGAACGTTTAGCGCGATTTCACCAACGCTAAGAATTGATAATATTTTTGCAGATAAAACTTTTACCATCCTGCAATTTACACGTGTAAAGAAGTTATTAAGCGATCACTTTCCTATAATTGCCGATTTAATTTTTCGTAAACCAGGCGAATAATTTTTATCTTCGGGCTAATGAGTGCAAAATCTTCTCTTCATTTTTATTGTTGTACTTGTTGCCCGTAGGGTATATCATAATACCTTTGCAGGAATAAGACTTTCCATTTTTTTATTTACGGATTTTTAAATTTCCAGACATTTTTATGCCGCTTAAAATATATAATTCTCTTACAAGGCAAAAAGAAAAATTTATTCCCATTACTCCACCTCATGTGGGCATGTATGTATGCGGCCCAACCGTGAGCGGCGAAAGTCATTTGGGGCATGCGAGGCCTTATATTACATTTGATGTTGTCCTTCGGTATCTTACTTATCTTGGATATAAAGTACGCTATGTTCGCAACATTACGGATGCCGGACATTTTGAAGAAGAAGGCCGCGAAGCTGAAGATAAAATTTCGAAAAAAGCCTTGCTGGAAAAAGTAGAGCCCATGGAACTTGGTGCAGAAATACACCAATCTTTTTCATTGGGCAATGAAACAGTTTAATACCCTTGACCCCAATATAGAACCAACTGCAACAGGCCATATCGTTGAGCAAATCAATATGATTGAAAAAATTATTGATGCAGGATATGCTTATGTAGTAAATGGCTCGGTTTATTTTGATGTAAAAAAATATGCCGAAACACATGATTATGGAGAATTAAGTGGCCGAGTAGTTGATGATCTTTTAGAAACAACGCGCGTGCTCGAAGGCCAGGATGAAAAACGAAACAAAGCAGATTTTGCGCTATGGAAATCGGCGCCACCACAACACATCATGCGCTGGAAAAGCCCGTGGGGAGAAGGTTTCCCGGGTTGGCATATTGAATGCTCTGCAATGGCAACTAAATATCTCGGGCCGAGGTTTGACATTCATGGCGGCGGAATGGACTTGCAGTTTCCGCATCATGAAAGTGAAATTGCGCAAAGTTCCATTTGCAATCATCTTGAGCCCGCGAGATACTGGATGCACAATAATATGATTACTATTAACGGCAAAAAGATGGGCAAGAGCTATAACAATGTGATTAAACTAACAGAAATGTTTAGCGGCAATCATCCTTTGCTCACGCAGGCTTTTAGCCCAATGACCATACGGTTTTTTATTTTGCAAACGCATTACCGCAGTACCTTGATTTCAGCAGCGAAGCTTTGGTGGCTGCCGAGAAAGGACTGAAGAGACTTATGGGAAGGGTACGAAACTTTAAAGAAATTCGGGGAAAGCGGTAATGTGAATACAACCGGTGATACAGACCTTGATGAAAAAATTAATACCCTTTTGAATGAATTGGATGATTTTATGAATGATGATTTCAATACAGCAAAAGTTCTGGCGAATATGTTTGAAATTGTTCCGGTTATTAATTCTATTAAAGATGGAATAGTTGATAAGAGTGCTATTTCTTCGTCTACGCTTAACCGTATGAAAGACAGTTTTCAATGTTTATTTAGAAGATATTCTTGGCTTAAGATCTATTTCTCAAAATGATGAAAAACTCAGCGGAGTTATGCAATTGCTTGCTGACATAAGAAAAGAAGCCAAATCGAAAAAAGATTTTTCAACATCTGATAAAATAAGAAAGCAACTTGCGGAACTCGGCATTGAGATGAAAGATGAAAAAGATGGAACAATTAGCTGGAATATCGTATAGCAAGGAATTAAAAATTGGACTTAATAATAAAATAATTTCTGTGTCCGGAACATCTCATTCATTTATCAAAAGATAAAAAGCTTAAGTCTTATAGTCGAGCTGCAAAAGCCTTATGTGCTTGGTTTAAGAAATAAAATCTATTTGCGTTTATGCGCTTCTATTTTAAGCCAACAATTAAGTACAAAAGTTGCTGATGTTTTATATAAACGATTCTTGAATTTATATGAAGGAAAAGAACCAACTGCAAAACAAATTCTAGAAACACCGGCAGCCACTTTCCGAAGCATTGGTTTTTCAAATGCAAAAGCGTCTTATGTTCATAATGTTTGCAGGTTTTTTATTGAAAATAAAATAACGGATGCGCGGCTTGCATAAAATGAGTAATGACGAAGTGCTTGAGCTGCTTACACAAATTAAAGGCGTTGGAAAATGGACGGTCGAAATGATCTTGATGTTTACGCTTGGCCGCGAAGATGTTTTTGCCCTGGATGATCTTGGCTTGCAACAAAGTGTTATTAAACTATATAATTTAAAGGAAACTGATAAAAAATTATTACGGCAAAAGATAGAAAAAATTTCGATAAAATGGTCGCCCTACCGAACGTATGCAGTCAAGCTATTTATGGGGCTGGAAAGATAATGCTCCTGATTTTTCTCCAAAGAAAACAGGTATTAGAAAAACACTAAATCTTTGAGAAGCTTTTTTCAATAACAACTTTATTTTTTTTTAACCAAAGGATTATTTAATCCATTTACCAAATTGTCAACTACCACAAAATCGCGCAACTTTGAAAAGAACTGGGTAATGTTTTACATCCGTAAGTACGCACATCAAAACTTGGGTCGAGCTTTCTTAAATTAATCCCCAATGTTGAAATATAAGCTTCGTTGCTTTCATTGATGCTCATGTCATATGCCTTGTTGATCAGTCTTATATTAATAGATGGCTTTTTCACTTTGCTTTTTTTCTGTTTCTTTCTTTTCAGGCTTTTCAACTTTAGGTTCCAGGTTCTCAACATAAGTGAAAATTTCGCACGATTTCACGAAAGCCGCCGGCGTTTTTTGTTCGCCAATTCCCATTACAAAAATGCCATCTTCTCTTATCCGTTTCGCAAGACCCGGTATAATCACTGTCGCTGGAAACAATGCAAAATCCATCCACCAGATTATCATGCAAAATATCCATCGCATCAATGATCAAAGCGCTGTCTGTTGAATTTTTGCCCGTAGTGTAAGAAAATTTTTGAATAGGATTAAACGCCATTTCATTCAGGATCGCTTTCCAATGATTCATGTGTTGCGTAGTCCAATCGCCATACACCCTACGAATTGTAACTTTTCCATATTTAGATGCTTCTTCCAGTACAAGATCCATTAATTTTGCCTGCGCATTATCACCATCTACCAGCAAAGCAATTTTTTGATTTTTTATATCCATAATAATTTATTGTTGCAAAAATAGGTTTAAACCGTTATACCAAATTTTATGGGCAATATACCTGATTTGTTTTGGAACAAGCGTAAATTTAAAGCGGCTAAAATATAAGAATGAAAAAAAAGCCGTTCACACTTATTGATCTTTTTGCTTGGCGTTTTACTGATCTGCGGCAGCATTTTAATTTGACTGAGGCTGTTAAAGCTAATGATAAAATTCAAATATTTTTCGTACGCTCATGCTCGTTGTGTGGGTAGCTTCCACGATAATCTATTTCTTTCTCTATAAAAAGGAAATTAATAAAACCAGGTCTCAATAAAACTGTTTGCTGCCATTTTTGATAACCCTTTACCCAAAACGGCTTCCTGGAATCTTTTTACTTTTCCGCATTGCTCTACATTTTTATTTGCGTTCGTTACTTCGAATCTTTTATCTTTGGCAACAAACTTTTTTTATGAAATTTATCGTTTCCTCTACACAATTATTAAAACATCTTCAGCAAATAAGTGGAGTTATCAATGCCAATACCGTTCTGCCGATACTAGAAGATTTTCTGTTTGAAATAGAAAAGAATAAACTAACGATTGTGGCTACAGACCTGGAAACTGTAATGAAAATAAATATGGATATAGAAGCCAAAGAAAGCGGCAAAGTTTGTATCCCTTCAAAAATATTATTGGATTCTCTTAAAAATATTGCCGAGCAACCTCTTACATTTAATATTGATAAAAATTTTGGTATTGAGATCACGAGTGACAATGGGAAGTACAAAGTAATGGGAGAGAATCCCGATAATTTTCCAAAAGAACCCGCCGCGGATGCAGACTAATTCCTTTACCATGTCATCTGCTGCCTTATCTGTCAGCAATTAGCAAAAGTCTTTTTGCTGTAAGCAATGATGACCTGAGGCCTGCCATGACAGGTGTTTTCTTTGAGCTTTCATAAAAAGGAATTACCTGTGTTGCCACAGATGCGCATAGGCTTGTCCGTTATACCAGGCTTGATGTGAGCTGTCCTAAAACTCATACTTTTATTGTTCCAAAAAAGCCTTTGACATTATTGAAAGGCGTGCTTCCATCTAATAATGATGAGTTGCAAATTTCATACAACAACAATCATTTATTTGTAAAACATGGGGGAACCGAATTGGTTTGCCGCCTCATTGATGCGAGGTTTCCTGATTATAAAGTAGTGATCCCAACTGACAATCCATACAAACTGACGGTCAATAAAAATGATTTTCAAAATGCCTTGCGCAGGGTAAGTGTTTTCAGCAATAAAAGTACTAACCAGGTAGCGCTTACCATTACCGGCAGCGAGTTGCAACTTGCTGCGCAGGATGTAGACTTTAGCTTTGAAGGCAATGAACGTATGACTTGTCAATACGACGGCGAAGATATGCAAATCGCTTTTAATGCTAAATTTCTGATTGAAATGCTAAATGCGGCAGATACCGAAGAAATAATTATAGAATTAAGCACGCCTACAAAAGCAGGAATTATAAAGCCTTCTGAACAAGCAGAGGAAGAAGTGCTTTAATGTTGGTAATGCCACTGATGCTTAATAACTAAAGATCTTTCATAACGGGCAACGTTTATTAATTAAAAAAGCCGGTCTAATAATAAGACTCTATAATTAAACCACACAAATTTAAAAGGCAAATAAATAAATGGAACTGGTAACTGTTCGCACTTTCAATAATTCCCTATCGGCCAATCTTTTATTATGCAAGATAAGGGATGGAGGAATTGAATGTTACTTAAAAGATGAATTTATAGTAACAGTCGATCCCATTCTTTCTAATGCAATTGGCGGCATTAAGCTGGTCGTCAACAAAGATGATGCTGCAGAAGTGTTTGAATTACTTAAACATTTTGATGATGAATATCGAAAAAATGCCGTCTGTCCTAAATGTGGTTCACATAATATTGAATTAGTTCCCAGGCGAAATCCCGCAAATATGCTAACAGCCATTCTAAGCTGGTTGTTTTCAAGTTATGCTATTTCTGCGGAAAATGTTTATCAATGCAGTGTGTGCGGATACGAAAGTGAAACTTTGCCGGAACCATTATTTTCTAACATGGATGTTGAATCAGGAAATTTAAACCGATTGTAAAAATGAAGTCAATTGCGCTTATCCCTGCCCGTTATGCTGCCTCCCGCTTCCCCGGAAAGCTTATGAAATGTTAGGAGATAAAACCGTTATACGACATACTTATGAAAATACTGTCGCAACACTTTTGTTTGATGAAGTAATTGTGGTTACAGACAGCCCCATTATTTTTAATGAAATTATTGAGAATGGCGGATATGCGATTATGAGTCATGGCGAATTTGAAAGTGGCAGCGACCGTATTGCAGAAGCAGTATCAAACATTGACGTGGACGTAATCATAAACGTGCAGGGAGATGAACCTTTTGTAAAAAAAGAACCTCTTAAGAATCTTCTTAAGGTTTTTGAAAATGATTACTTGTGCGAAATTGAAGTTGCTTCTCTTATGCATGAAATAAAAGATAAAAATCTTATTGCCGATCCAAACGTAGTGAAAGTAGTTGTAGATAAAAACGACGACGCTTTGCTCTTTAGCAGAAGTATTATTCCTTTTGCCAGGGAAAAAGATTTAAGTGTTATTTATTATAAACATATTGGTATATATGCCTATCGCAAAGAGGCATTAATGAATTTTACACAATGGCAAACCACACCGCTGGAATCTATTGAGAAGCTGGAACAACTGCGATATCTTGAAAATGGAGTAAAAATCAGGATGGTGCTTACCGATGAATCGCCAGTCTCCATTGACACTCCGGAAGACCTCGCAAGAGCAGAAAAATTATTAACCATTTCCTGATTAAGTTTCCCGAACTGGAAAATGTTTGGCATTATATGGAATAGCAATCTGCCAAATTCGTTTTGGGTGCGAAAGACAGCAGTTGATAAATGAGACCCAAATTCCTTTTTTTGGCGATTATCTATTTGACATCGATTTTTTCTTCTTTTCAAAGACGATGTTTTTTGGCTAGGAAGGCAGTTACAACTCAGCGTTGCTTATAAACCGGCACCGTGCTGCAAGGTTCTCCATACATAATACTTTTAACAACAGGTCTTAATATTTTAGTAATTTCCGCGTAGGCCGAAGCAGGAACTTTTTTTTCTCCACAACCCTTTACTACTATTCGTTTCCCTTCAAAATCTTTTGGATTTATTTGCCATAAATTTTTTAAAAATAATACTTCATGCATAAAGCCCTCCTATCCTACAACCACATCTTTAACAAGTGGCTCTAAATAAGCCACGGCCAGCATATAGGCCCACAAAGGAATTATTGCATCTGCAGTACATACAATACAAACATTTTTATTTTCATACACGGACCAGTCAAGATTTTTTAATTTTTCCCGGTACTCTTTTTCTTTTAAGATGAGCTCCATAAATAAAAAGACCTTCATATCAAAAACGACGATTTCGCCTTGCGGATAAAATTTTTCAAGATCGATAGTTTCAAGCGAGCTTTGAGCAACCTTGTTTACAATTATTCCTTCCATAGCTTTTATATTAATGCAAAATTACAAAACGTCAATCTTCGCAATCGGATTTAACAATAGCAGCTGATTTTAAACCCGCATAAATCTATTGAAAAAAAAGCCATCGCATTGATGGCCTTATATTGCTTAAAAGAATTTACTTCGGTAATCTTTAATGGCAGCCATTTTTTTAAGAGAAGCGAAAGACTGGCCTAATGCTGATTGCATAGCGCGATTTACCCCGGCGATCTTTTGTTGCTCGATCATGGCGGACGTTTGTGCGGCTTTTTGCAAAACGCTATTCACCTTTATCACAAAAACGCCGGTGTTTCCTGCAATAGGCGGAGAAACCTTTGTCTGAAAATCTTTATCAAATGCAGCGCCTGCAACCTTTGGCTCATTACCCACGCCATTAATAATTTGCGCATCAAAAGTAAGAGTCGAATCGCCGCCGGTAGTTAGCACCTGTTGATTGTAAGGTTTGGCGGCAGCCTCAAGCGTGGAAGGATTATTCAATTTGCCTTTTATCTGATCTGCCTTTTTCATGTTAATTATAATTGACTCAACCATTGGCCTTGCCACCTTTACATCCGGAACACCTTCACTTACTTTATGATCAACAACCGCGACAACAAATTGATCTTTTAAGGAAAACGGCTCAGAAACTTCTCCCTGTTTAGCATCAAAAGCCCACTTTACAATCTGCCTTGCATCCTGTAACCCGCCTATTTGAAAATCGTTTTCCTTAATAATAGTCGGAACGGTTACTTCTTTCAAACCATTTTGCGCGACATATTTATCAAACGCTTGTTTATCGCGGGCCTGCCCTGATAGCCTGGTAGAAGCTGCGCTCGCATCATTTATGGTTTCGTCGCTGGGGCTAATTTCTTTTGCCATGTAAGCAACTTTATAAGCCGGCCCGGGATTTATCTTATTGAGAATTTCAATATAATGCCAGCCAAATTGTGTTTTCACAACCTGCTTTGTTTCTCCCTTTTCATTCAATAAAAAATCAGCAAATTCTTTCGAAAAATTGTCGCCCTGAATCGTTACCAGATCGAACGTCATAACGCCTTTGTCTTTATGCGCAGCCTGGTCGGTTGAATATTTCGCTTCCAGCGAATCAAAATTGGCTCCGCCTTTAATAGCTGTGGAGATGCTGTCTGCTAATCTATGCGCAGTGCTGTCAGGCATCAGCGCCTGCCCGCTTTGCGGATCGCTGGTGCCCAGCAAAATGTGGCGGCATTTAATACTGTCGGGCAAAATTTTAGTTGAAATTTTCTTGGCCAGTACATAATTGTTTGCATCAAGATAAGGCCCAATCACTGCTCCATCTGGCATTGCAATTATCGAATCTTTTACGGGCACTTGCAATTTCGATTTCGGCGTATATCCATCGAAATATGGAATATTAGTTGAATTTCTTGCTAAAAAGGTTGTTGCGTTCGTGTCTGTTTTAAATTGTGGTTTTAGATCCCCGAGTGATTGCCTGATAGCGATACTGTCCTTACCGCTCGCATTTGCATTAAAGGAAACATAAGATATCATGCGACCCGGCTCCTGCTTATATTTTAATTTATTTTTATCAAGATAATTTTCAATGTCGTCATCGGTTACTTTCACAGTACTGTCGCTAATTACCGAGTATGGTATAGCGACATAAGAGATGTTTGCAAAGTTATTTTTTTCTTCATCCTGTTGTTTCGCCAGCCACTTTGGAACGTATACGCTGGCCGCAATCATTGAAGTATATTTTGTATATAAGCTATTAAGACGCATAGGTTCTATTACCTGGGAATTAATGGCTTTTCGCTGATCTTCATTCTTTGTGGTTCTCGTTTGAGACCACCATTGTTGCGCCTGGGCTATATCATACTGGCCCGTTTCTTTATTCGTAAAAGCCTGTTTTAATTGTTGAGGCGCATCATCGCTAAACATAATTGAGCTCATTTCTTTTGGTGTGAAAGTGAGACCCAGGTCATTAAATTGTTCTGTCACTATTTTTTCTGCTACCATCTGGTCCCAGGTAGATTGCCTTATCTGATCCATTTGTGAAGCACCGCTGTTTCCATATTGGGCTTCCATATCCTTCACTTTATCATTAAAATTGGCCAGTTCAATTTCATCTCCGTTAACAGTGCCCAGGGTTGTAGTATTTCCGCCACCAAATAATTTACCTGTTCCGCTGCGGGAATCCATTAAAATAAAACCGATAAGGCTAAGGGCAATGATTGCAATTACTATTACCGCACCTCTCTCACGTATTGTCTGAATTATTGACATGTTGTTGTTCTCTTAATTTTAAAATGACGGCAAAAATAGTGTAATTTAAAATAGGAACAAACTGTGGAAAACTCATACAAAATAGTCTGCACAAGACCTTCGGGGTTTATAAACCTTACTTTTTTAATAACGAAAAAGGCTGCCTTTTATTTATCAACAAGCGATTGGGGGAATTTTATATTTCCTGTTAATAAGGACGTTATTTTAAAATTATAATCTTTATAAGATTGTAAGGATTCATTGATTTTACAAAAATTTAAGCATTACCACCAGAAACAAACAAATTCTGCAGCAACCGTTCACAAATTATTGTGTAAAAAGGCTAAAATATTTATCCTCATGTTTTTTTATCTACCTATGTTTATAAGGTTGATTTTTATAGAACCATGTGTTAAAGATGGGTGTTATGTTTTTGTGGAAAGCAGTGGATAAATCGGATGATTTAATTTTGCATCATTAGAAAAATATTTACTGTCCACAAATTCACATACATAATAGTAATAAGCTATTAAATAAATAATGTATTAATATTAAATACTATGGCAGATATACACATTGAAGCAGCCCGCAGGAATTTAGAAAAAAAAGGCTTTCTTGATATTGATATTGATGTTAACTTGGACTTGTTTGCAGAAATTGAAAGATTAAAAAAAGAAAAAAATGCGATTATACTTGCCCATTATTACCAGGAGCCAGACATCCAGGACGTTGCAGATTTTATTGGCGACAGTCTTGGTCTTGCTCAGAAAGCGCAATCTACAGATGCCGATATTATCGTTTTTGCCGGTGTACATTTTATGGCTGAAACAGCCAAAATACTCAATCCACATAAAAAAGTTTTGTTGCCGGATTTAAAGGCCGGATGTTCACTGAGTGATTCAGCGCCACCTGCACTTTTTAAACAATTTAAAGACAAATACCCGGATCATCTTGTGATTACTTATATCAATTGTTCGGCAGGAATGAAAGCCTTAAGTGATATCATTTGCACTTCTTCCAATGCTCAGGCAATCATCGAAAGCCTGCCAAAAGATCAAAAAATAATATTTGCACCTGACAAAAACCTGGGCGCTTATTTGAAAAAGAAAACAGGCAGAGATATGGTTCTGTGGAATGGAGCCTGCATCGTTCACGAAATTTTCAGCCTGGAAAAAATAACAAAGCTAAAAATAAGACATCCAAAAGCAAAAGTAATCGCCCATCCTGAATGTGAAGAACCCGTTTTACGGATAGCGGATTTCATAGGCAGCACAACTTCACTTTTAAAATATACCGTTGAAAATAATGCAAACGAATTTATAGTGGTGACCGAAACTGGAATTCTTCACCAGATGCAAATCCAGTCTCCCGAAAAGACCTTTATACCGGCTCCGCCGGATAATATGTGCGCATGTAACGATTGCCCTTACATGAAACTGAACACGCTGGAAAAATTATATCTATGTATGGAATATGAAGAACCGCAGATAATAATGGATGAACATTTGATAGAAGCATCAAAAAAACCCATTGAAAGAATGCTTCAAATAAGCCACCAATATGGCTTGTAATCCAAATAAAAAAAGAGACGAACAAATAGTTGTCCATCTCTTTTTTAAATAAGAGCTACATCGCTGCTTTTATTGCCTGGATAGAATCCAAATGCTTTTGAAGCACGGGCAATGTATTTGTGATAAAAGTTTTTATGTCATTATCATTCACATCATTTTCTGCCTTCTTAAAAGCGTCAATGTCCTTTTTATGATCATCAACCATCATATTCACATAGTCTTTATCGAAAGCAGATCCGCTTTTCTTACTTAGTTTATCAATATCTTTTCGCTGATCAGCCGTAATAGAAGCAGGAAGATCAATGTTCTTTTGAGACGTTATATTTTTAAGATTGTCATTCGCTTTGGTGTGATCATCGACCATCATTTTACCAAAATCTTTTACACGTTGGCTGCTTGCTTTTTGAGCCGCCATATTTCCCAATTCTACTTCCATCATGCCACCCGTTGCGGCATCGTTGACAAAATCTTTGGTTTTTTGGTCAATCATAGAAGTTCCGGCATTGTTCTTCAATGAGTCCATAGATTTTGCAGTATCTATTGAAGTAGAAGTGGTGTCTGAGATATTTTGACTTCCCGAATTATTACTATTACAGGAAGAAAAAAAATATGCACACATAACGCATAATGATGAAACAAATAGCTTTTTCATTTTATTAATATTTTTGATTACTGTATGTTAATCAAAATGCGTTCCTATCAATTTTATAGTAACAATTTGTATCCGGTAGGTTTAAAGAACATCAATACTGTTGAAAAAATTCAGCTATTTGAGAATCTTAAACAACACATCAAACCGTCTTTTTACGAAGATGGCCGGGCCTTTTTACAGTTTTTTGAAATCGTATTTTTTTTATGCTAAAAATCCATTTTGAGTAATCTTTCAACAGCTTCGGCCAATGTTGCTTCTTTTTTCGCGAAGCAAAATCTTAAAACTTTATTATCATTACTTTCTTTATAAAAAGAAGAAACAGGTATGGTAGCAACTCCGGCCTTTTTGGTAAGTTCGATAGCAAAATCAATTTCGTTCTCACTGCTTATTGATGAATAATCGTAAAGTTGAAAAAAACTACCATGTGATGGGATTGGAATAAAACGTGTTTTTTTCATCATATCCTGAAAAAAGTTTCGTTTGAACTGGAATAAATTTGAAAGTTCCTCGTAGGCGCTTTTTTGCTTTAGAAAATCAGCGAGCGCAAACTGCATCGGTGAATTAACGCTGAAACAATTGAATTGGTGAACTTTTCTAAATTCCTTCATAAGAAATTCAGGAGCCACGCAATAACCCATCTTCCAACCTGTACAATTGTAAACCTTTCCGAAAGAGAAACAAACAAAACTTCGCCCAAAAAGGCCCGGATATTTTAGAACGCTTTCATGTTGCATCCCGTCAAAAACAATGTGCTCATAAACTTCATCACTTAAAATTAAAATATTGGTTCCTGATACAATTTGTTCTAAAGATTGCATGTCTGTTTTATCAAGAATATTGCCCGTTGGATTGTTAGGAGAATTAATCATAATCATCCTGGTAGCGGGCGTAATATTTTGCCGCACCAAATCCCAGTCTATTTTATAACCGGGGTGCTTTAACAGGAGTCGTACAGCTTTTGCGCCATTGATTTCTATATTTGGGATATAGCTGTCATAAGCGGGTTCAAAAACAATTACCTGATCTCCTGGCCGCAAAACCGACGTAAGCGCGGTATAGATAGCATAGGTAGCGCCGGGCGTTACTGTTATTTCTGTGTCGGCATTGATTTTTTTATTATAAAGAAAGAATATTTTTTCACTAATGCTTTCTCTTAATGAAACAAGGCCGTTCATGTGAACATATTGATTATGGCCATCTTTCATAGCCTTGTTGACCATCTCAATTAAAAATTCGCTCATGGCAAAATCAGGAAAGCCCTGCCCAAGATTTATAGCATTGTGCTTTTGCGCCAGGGAACTCATTACAGAAAAAATGGTCTGGCTTGTATTGGGTAATTTGCTATTGACAGAAAGGGGAGTCAAAGTATATAGTTTAAAAATAGTCCATCAAAAATATAAAATCATTTTGCGATGAAACTTTTATACTTGAAATCAAAAAAGAATAGCAATGTGCGGAGAAAAGCTAAAGATATTTGTCGCCTTTTTTTCTTTTTACTTCGGCTACGTATTCTTTAATAAATTGTTCATTTTCTTTTTTGCAAACCAGTAAAACATCTTCCGTATCTACCACAATAAAATCTTCAAGGCCCTGCAGAAGCAAAAGTTTATTTGCAGGAGAATGTACTACGTTTTTTGCCGAATCAAAGAAGATCACATTATCACCGGCAACCGCATTTTCGACCGGATCTTTATGAAGATTTTCGTATGCGCTGCCCCAGGTTCCCAGATCGCTCCAGCCAAATGCGGAAGGAATCACATATACGTTATCTGCTTTTTCCAATATGCCGTAATCGATGGAAATATTAACGCAAAGCGGGTAAATATTATCAATAACGGCCTTTTCCTCATCAGTTACCAACTGGTTTTTTGCTCCTTCAAAGATTTCATGGATCTCCGGAAGATATTTTTCAAAAGACTTGATAATGCTTTCCGTACGCCATACAAAAATTCCTGCATTCCAGAGGAAATCACCACTAATGAGAAATTTTTTTGCCAATTCAATATCAGGCTTTTCGGTAAAGGTTTTTACTTTATAAATGTTATCATCTACCGCGTATTGCTCATATTGAATGTAGCCATAGCCTGTCTTTGGCGCAATGGGCGTTATTCCGAGTGTAATTAAAGCGTTATTTTTTTCGGTGAAATCAAGTGCTTCCAAAGTAACTTTTCTAAAGGAAATTTCGTCCAGTATGAGATGATCGGCTGGTGCACAAATCAAATTACTTTTTGGATTAAGCTGGTTTAATTTATAAGAGATGTAGGCGACACAAGGAGCTGTGTTTTTGCGCGAGGGTTCGCATAAAATGTTTTCAGGACGTATTTGCGGTAGCTGTTTTAAAACAATGTCTTTATATTGAGAAGAAGTTACAACATAAATATTTTCATTGGGTATAAATGAGGCAAACCTGTCGAAGGTTGATTGTATTAATGTTTTGCCAAGATTGAGCAAATCAAGAAATTGCTTGGGATAGTTGAGCCGGCTTACGGGCCAAAACCGGCTTCCTATGCCACCCGCCATAATGGCGACGTAATTATTTTCATTCATTTTATTAGTATTAAATTATTCCTTCACGCACAAGATCGTGCAGGTGTATAATTCCAACGAACAGGTTATTTTCTGTTACAATTAATTGCGTAATATTTTTTTTGCGCATCATATCCAACGCATCCACCGCTAATTTATTGGCTTCAATAGTTTTTGGGTTGATTGACATAATGTCCTCGGCCTTTACTTCCGTTACAGAAAGATTTTTTTCAAGCATCCTCCGCAAATCGCCATCGGTTATTATTCCCAGCACTTTATTTGCATCGTCCAATACTACGGTAGCGCCTAAACGCTTTTTAGTAATTTCTATTATTACTTCCTTTAAAAAACTTTTGGGTGTTACGGCGGGTTTTTCATTATTGAGGATCAGATCACTTACGCGTAAATACAATTTTTTCCCCAAGGTGCCGCCGGGATGAAACTTGGCAAAATCCTCAGAGCTAAAACCTTTGGTTTTCATAAGACACATTGCAATGGCATCGCCCATCACCATCTGAGCGGTTGTGCTGCTCGTCGGGGCCAGGTTATTCGGACAAGCTTCTTCGTCAACAGTAGTATTCAGCACCACATCAGCGCATTTTGCCAGGTAACTTTTCATGTTGCCGCACATGGCAATAATAATGTTTTTAAAATTTTTAATCAGTGGGACCAGCACTTTTATTTCGGGACTATCGCCGCTTTTACTGATAATCATCACTACATCCTGGCTTTGTACCATTCCAATATCTCCATGAATGGCATCGGCTGCATGCAAAAAAACAGAAGGCGTTCCGGTGCTGTTTAGTGTGGCAACTATTTTTTGCGCGATGATTGCGCTTTTCCCGATACCACTTATCACCAGTCTTCCATTACAATCGTTAATGATAGAAATAGCTTTTTCAAAATCTTCAGTTAGCAGGTTTAAAAGCCCGCTGACGGAGCGGGCTTCCAGCTCAATAGTTTTTCTTGCTGTATCGATAATTTTATTTTTCATTTAAAACCAGAATAGAGCGGATTGATTTTTATAAAGGAAATATTTATAGAATAAAAAATGCAAACGTAGTTTAAAACCGCCGTTAGTCAAAGTTGTATTAGTTATATATTTCTTCGTACCTTAACAACAATAATTTTTATAAAGAAAGGTTATATTATCATAATAAGTCCTTTTAAAACCCAATTGAATTATCTTTGAAAACCTTAAAAAAATCCATGTGGAGAAGAAAAGAAAGCCATGTCTATAAGTCCAACTAAACTGAAATCCAAAAAAAGTCCAGTAAAAAAATCTTCACTAACTAAAGAAGAGAAATCACAAAAAACAGAATCGCTTACCCTTCATCTCCAGGAACATTTTGGGTTTGACGCTTTTAAAGAGCCGCAGAAGGAAATCATCCAAAGCCTTCTTTCCGGGAAGGATACATTTGTAATTATGCCCACAGGAGGAGGTAAAAGCCTTTGTTACCAGTTGCCGGCAATTATCAGTAAAGGATGTGCCATCATTGTTTCCCCGCTCATTGCGCTTATGAAAAACCAGGTAGATCTTGTACGCGGTTACAGCAGTACTGAAAATATAGCTCATTTTCTAAACAGCACTTTAAATAAGGGACAGCAAAAAGAAGTAAAAGACGATCTCATATCCGGCAGTACAAAAATGCTTTATGTTGCCCCTGAAACCCTCACCAAAGAAGAAAATGTTGAATTTTTTAAAGATCTTGAAATCTCATTTTTTGCAGTAGATGAAGCGCATTGCATAAGCGAATGGGGTCACGATTTCAGGCCCGAATACAGGCGGCTTCGGGAAATTATGGACCAGATAAATGACAAGATTCCTGTGATAGCGCTTACAGCAACAGCTACCCCTAAAGTGCAAAGCGATATTGTAAAAAATCTTGGCTTACGCAACCCAAATATTTTTATTTCTTCTTTTAATCGTCCGAATTTATATTATGAAGTTCAGCCGAAGGTAAAAAAAGAACAAGCAGTTAAAAGCATTGTAAAATTCATTTCACAAAATAAAGGCAAAAGCGGTATTATTTATACTCTGAATAGAAAAACTACGGAGGAATTGGCTGAAATGCTGATGGCAAACGGGATAAAAGCAGTTGCTTATCACGCAGGACTTGATTCCAAACTGAGAGCGCTGAGGCAGGATCAGTTTTTAGGCGAAGAAGCGCAGGTGATCGTCGCAACAATTGCTTTCGGGATGGGCATTGATAAGCCTGATGTGAGGTTTGTTATTCATTATAACATGCCTAAGTCCATTGAAAATTATTATCAGGAAACAGGCAGAGCTGGGCGCGACGGCCTGGAGGGAAAGTGTATTCTTTACTATTCTCACAAGGATGTATCTAAACTTGAACATTTAATGAGAGATAAATCTCTCAGCGAAAGAGAGGTGGGAGCACAGTTAATAAACGAGACTGTAGCGTACTCGGAGAGTGCAGTTTGCCGCAGAAAAATACTTTTAAGTTATTTTGGAGAATCGTATGATGTGGAACGTTGCGAAGGCATGTGTGATAACTGTAAAAATCCTAAAGAGCTTCATGAATCAAAAGCAGAAGCGTTAATAGCATTGAAAGTCATAAAGACATTAGACGAGCGCTTTCCTATCACGTATGTTATACCTGTTATTCTGGGCAAACTGAACCCTCAAATAAAAATGTACCGTCATGATGAACTGCCGGTGTTTGGAACTGGTAAAGATAAAGATGATCATTTCTGGAATTCATTATTGAGGCAAATGTTGCTGGAAAACATTATTACAAAAGATATTGAAGATTATGGGGTTCTAAAAATTACGCAAAAGGGCACAGCGTTTTTAAAAAAGCCGGTATCTTTTAAGATAGCCCTGAATAATATTTTTGAAGATTCCGGCGATGATGACGAGGAAAATAGCGGAGGAGATTCCATCGCTGCAGATGAAAAGCTTTTTGAATTATTAAAATCTTTACGCCAGCAGGAGGCTAAAAAAAGAAATCTGCCACCGTTTGTTATTTTTCTTGAGAACAGTCTCATGGATATGGCTACTCTTTATCCCACCACGTTAAAGGAACTTGAAAAATGCCAGGGTGTTAGTGTTGGAAAGGCTTTAAAGTTTGGAAGGCCTTTTGTAAATCTGATAGAGAAGTATGTGGAAGAAAATGATATTGAAAAGCCGGATGATTTTGTGATGAAAAGTGTTGTTAATAAAAATAATAATAAAGTTTTTATTATTCAGAACGTAGATAAAAAAATGCCACTTGAAACAATTGCAAAAAATAAAGCTTTGAAACTTGAAGAGTTGCTGGAAGAAATGGAAACTATTGTTGCAAGCGGAACAAAGCTAAATCTTGATTATGCAATTGAGGATTGGATGGAAGAATATGAGCGGGAAGAAATTATAGATTATTTTAAAGGTTGCCAAACCTCAAGCCTTGATATTGCCCGCGAAGAATTGTCTGACGGAAATTATAGCTTCGAGCAACTAAAAATAGTGCGAATTAAATTTTTATGTGAATACGGAAATTAATCAGAGGACTAAAATTCAATTTTTATTTCAGGGTGAATAATTATATTTTTGCCGCCCGTTAGTGCATAATTCCCAGATGACGTCAGGATGGTGGAGTGGAGGATTAAAAGGAATTAAAAAAATGGTGCGGTAGCTCAGTCGGTAGAGCAAAGGACTGAAAATCCTTGTGTCGGCGGTTCGATCCCGCCCCACACCACAGAAAAGCCCTCGCCTGTTATTAAGACAAAGCGAGGGCTTTTTATTTGCATTTTGCTTTTAAGCACTGAATACTACCTACAGAATCTCTCAATGTCCGGTGTAGAGAAAATTTATAAACCAAATGAATACTAAGCGAAAAACAATCCAGACTAGACTAATGCTGATAATGAAAGGAATAAATATATAAACCAGTTTTGTTTTCCTTGTCATAAAGTATTTTCTATTAAAAACAAAATTTTATGTAATTATAATACCACTGGATATGATGTTGTTGATATTTAACGGATACGAGTATGCGAAAAAGTGATTGGTAACGCTAATGGTTATACGAAGTCTATCTTCCAAAATCATCCTGCACTCTCACGATGTCATCCTCGTCGCTTGGATTTTTATGATCGGTATGTTGCCAGATTTCGGCTATGATTCCCCAGGAATTAAGTCCGATAAGCCTGTGGCGCTCGCCTTGATCTAAAGAAATAATTTCACCAGTTTTCATTGTTTCTGGCACACCTTCGTTATCATCGACACTTCTAACGATGGCGGCCTCGCCGCCTATTAATTTCCATATTTCCGAACGTCGAAAATGATACTGCCAGCTTAATCTCCGGTGCGCCTGTACCACGAGTATTTTTGGGACTTAGTTTGATATCTGCATCACCATCATTTTTTGCGGCGCTTTCAAAGAATGTTTTTTTAAAGGTGTCGGATTGTTTCTCGTCAATAACAAAAAAGCCTCCCCATGGCCTTTCACTGTCAGTTTTTGCAATTGTAAATCCTTTTTTTTCGAGGAAATCTTTTACCGATGTAAAAACAGATTCTTTTGGGGTTTCATTTGTAAACGAAAAATTCATTTATTTTGATTTATAACGGTTATGCATAAACGCTTATCTTCCCATATAGACCATAAGTATTTGCACATCACTTGGATTAACGCCACTAATCCTGCTTGCCTGTCCAAGAGTTTGCGGCTTAATTTTGTTAAACTTTTGTCTTGATTCATTCGATAAAGATGATATTTTATCATAATTAAAGTTATCCGGAATCGCCTGGTCTTCAAGTGAGCTCATTTTTTTTACCATTTCCTCTTCCTTGTCAAGATATATTTGGTATTTTATCTGGATCTCTGCCTGCTCAATAGCTTCATTAGAAAATCCGCCTATTGCTTCTGCTACTACAGGGATGTGTTGTATAATTTCTTTTAAACTAACATTTGGTCTTACAAGTAATTGAGAAACTCGTATTTTATTGCTGATAGAAGAGGAGGCAATTGCCACAAGAAAGTCATTAATTTCTTCCGCTTCTAGCTTTAATTCGTATAATATTTTTAATATCGATTGTATTTCGGCTTTTTTTGTAAACACACGTTCCATCCGCCCAGATGAGGCAAGGCCAATTCGAAAGCTTTTCTCGGTTAATCGTAGATCAGCATTATCCTGCCTCAATAGGGTCCGGTATTCGGCTCTGCTTGTAAACATGCGATAGGGTTCTTCGGTTCCCTTTGTTAATAAGGTCATCAATCAAAACACCGATATAAGCCTCATTTCTTTTTAAAATAAGCGGCTTTTCATGTGCAACGGCTTGATGAGCGTTAATGCCGGCGATTAAACCCTGGCAGGCCGCCTCTTCATAGCCAGTGGTGCCATTAATCTGGCCTGCAAAAAACAGATTTTTAATAAATTTTGTTTCCAGGCTTAGTTTTAATTGAGTTGGCGGAAAATAATCGTATTCAATAGCATAGCCAGGCCTGAACATCTTGCAATTTTCAAAGCCTGGAACTTTTGTAAGTGCTTTATGTTGAATCTCTTCTGATAAGGACGACGAAAAACCATTTATATACACTTCAATTGTATTCCAGCCTTCCGGCTCTATAAATAAGCTGGTGCCGCTCCCTGTCCGCGAACCTGTTTATTTTGTCTTCTATACTCGGGCAATATCTTGGGCCCCGTGCCCTGAATTCTTCCCTGAAACATCGGACTATCATGAAATCCGGATTTTAATATCTCATGTACTTCGGGATTCGTGTAAGTTATCCAGCAACTTAGTTGATTTTGAGGTTTGTTAGTCGGCGCGAAGGAAAATCCGCTAATGTATTCATCTCCTTTTTGTTCCTCCATTTTCGAGTAATCGAGCGAGCGGCCGTCAACTCGTGGTGGTGTGCCGGTTTTCAGCCTGTCACTTTCAAAGCCCCAGTCAACCAATTGCTCGGTTATGCCGCTCGGAAGATTTTTCCGCCATTCTTCCTCCGGTGGATTGCTTTTGCCCTATATGAATTATTCCATTTAAGAAAGTTCCATTTGTTAGAATTACGGCTTTTGAATTAATTTCATGTCCCAAAGCTGTTTTGACTCCGGAGATATGTCCTGATTTCTAATTAGTCCAACAACTGAATCCTGGTAAAAATCCAAGGTTTGGATTTTTTCCAGAATTTCCCGCCATTTTGACGGAAAATTCTTTCCGGTCGCTTTGTGCCCGGGGACTCCACATAGCCGGACCTTTGCTCTTATTGAGCATCCGAAACTGAATCATAGTTTCATCGGTTACAATTCCTGATAATCCACCTAAAGCATCAATTTCCCTGATAATCTGACCTTTTGCAATTCCTCCCATTGCCGGATTACAGCTCATTTGCGCCATATTCTGCATATTCATGGTAATAAGAAGCACCTTACTGCCCAAATTCGCCGCAGCAGCAGCTGCTTCGCAGCCAGCATGACCGGCCCCCACTACTATTACATCATATTCTGGAAACATTTTGCAAATTTACCTAAATTGAATGAAGGCGTTAAATTGTTTCACGTGGAACGTTTCACGTGGAACAATATTTAGAAAGATAATAATCCTCCTTTGCACTCATAATTTTTTTTTCCTTTAAAGTATGATCATTATAGCCGCATAAATGGAGTATCCCGTGAATCATAACTCGGATTAATTCTTCGTAATAATTGATTTTTAAAACGTCGAGAATTTTCTTTAACTCTTTCGACACTTATATATATTTCAGCAACAACGGGGCTTTCTTTATCGAAAGCATAAAGGTTAATATATCAGTAAGTGTATTATGATTTAAATAGTTTTGATTTAACTCTAATAAAAAGCTGTCAGTGCAAAAAATATAAGAAACATTTTCGTATTTGATATTTTCTTCTTTGAAAACAGGTTTAAAAAAACTTTTAATTCCTCTTTTTGCAGATTAGTGGCGATATTCCGTTGTTATTGAAACTAATTTTTCTCAAAAGCTGCGGTATTTCTAAAATCGGAATAAAGTATTGACGATGAATTATAATTTTACACTCACGATGATGAATTTATCACAAATCAAAGCTGGAACAAAAGTAAAAATTAAGTCATTTGAAAATGATGAAATTATCTTGAAGTTAATGGAAATGGGCTGTCTTCCTGAAGAAGAAATTACTGTTTGGAAGAAGGCGCCTTTTGGAGATCCCATCTATATCATGGTTGCCGGATATTCTCTGAGCCTGAGATTGGATGAGGCCGAAAAAATTAATGTTGAAATTTTATAAAAATAGAAAACTATTTACTGTTGAAAATCGGGTTGTATTTTGGTTCATTTAATCCTGTACATATGGGACATTTGATAATTGCCAATCATATTGTCAACAACACAGATCTGGACCAAGTCTGGCTGATAGTTACTCCTCAAAATCCCTTTAAAAAAGGAAAACTCGCTTATTGAATGAACGACACCGAAAGCACCTGATTGACCTATGTATAGAAGGGGAACGAAAGCTTCGCACCTCTGATGTTGAGTTTAAACTTCCTAAGCCCTCGTACACCATTAATACATTGACATACCTGGCTGAAAAGTATGAACAATATGCCTTTTCCATTATTATGGGAAGTGATAGCTTTTCGAATATGAAAAAGTGGAAAAACATGAAATCTTATTAAAGAATTATGAAATTTACGTATATGAACGGCCAGGGTTTCAAATAAATCAGAGCCTTGAAAGGAGAATCCATCTTTTAAATGCTCCGCTTCTGGAGATTTCGAGTACGCGTATACGTGAGCTAATACTGGCAAAAAAGTCAATCCGTTTTTTGGTTCCGGATATTGTAAAAGAAGAAATCGAAAAACACCAGTATTATAGTTGATTTATACTAAAAGTCCGAGGAGCAAACAGCCTAATACAATATAGGGAGAATGTATTTTGGTGAAGGTTAGTAATATAAATGTGCCGATAATTACGAATACATTTACAAAACTCACCGTATCTATCGAAGTAATCGATATATCTTTAAGCAAATATAAAAACGCCGCCCACATGATACCAACTACTACCGCATTAATTCCTTCCAGGGCACGAAACACAATAACATATTTTTTTAAATTATGCCATACAGGATAAAAAAACAAAACCAATAATGCACTCGGAAGAAAAATACCAACACAGCCGATAATACAACCCAATAATTGCAT
>CAWGLC010000001.1:0-336519 GCA_963823305.1 uncultured Chitinophagaceae bacterium | reverse complement strand
TTTTTTTCCTCTACTCTTCAAGACCATACCGCCGGTATATGCTGCAACCGAAAAAACCGGCCCGGGAATAGCACGGACAATTCCCCAGCCTGTTAAATATTGTTCTTTAGTCATGTATTGAGTTTTTGTTCTTACAACATATTGTTCATACATCATTGGCATTAATACATCGCCTCCTCCGAAAACAAGGCTGCCAAAACGGTAAACATTTTCTGTAAGATTAAAAGCTCGTTTATGTTCCCAATTTTGTTTTCGCGCTGTTTCACTTAAAAAACCAACGATTATAAAAAAAAGCACAAACAACCAGATATTTGTCCATTTAATTTGTTTGGGTCTGATGTTTTCCTTTTCCGGAATTCGTTTATCACTAAAATTAGTAACAACACCGCCCAAAATAATCAGTATCGGGAAAACCCATGGCGTTTTAAAAAAAAGATAGGTGGCGAATAAACCAACGATCATGATGATAAATGTGATCTTGCTTTTAATGGAAATTTTATACATTTTAAATGCTGCAAAAGCGATAAAACCAACGGCCATTGGCTGTATATAAGAAAAAATATTGAGGCTTACATGATAAGTATTTACGTAATAAACCAAAAAAGAAAAAGTTCCCATCAGGATACTTGCAGGCAATATCCAGATAATAAGTGTAGGATTGCCAGTGGTACACCGCCTCGTTTATATCCAATCAACGTAATCGTTTGGGTAGAAGTTGCGCCCGGCAAAAGTTGGCAAAAAGCTACATACTCCATTAATTCTTCTTTTGTAATGTCTCGGCGTCCGTCTACAAAAGTTTTCATCATCATTCCCAGATGACCCTGCGGACCACCAAAGGCAGAAATCGTATAATAAAAAACAGCTTTTAAAAAAGGGACATGCCTGAACAATACCATTGTTGCATTGTATAAAACTGTAAATGTAATTTATTTCTAAAAATTTATTATATCTGCTAATATATTAACTTTTATTTTTTTAAACCAATTTCTCTTAACCTTTCATCAAGATATTCTCCTGCAGTAATATCTTCATAAGTTTTGGATGGTTGTCATCAATGCAACTTTCCAGCGCGCTTAAGTTCATTGCAGATTTTGGATGGAGGAAAAAGGGAATTGAAAACCTGGAAGTATGCCACAGTTCGCGTGGCGGATTTACGACGCGGTGTGTAGTACTTTTCAATTTGTTATTTGTAAGGCGCTGCAACATGTCGCCAACGTTTACAACGATCTGGTCTGGCAGAGAAGTAACATTTACCCATTCATTTTTTTTGGTAAGAATTTGTAAACCATCGGCAGAAGCCCCTACCAGTAAGGTTATCAGATTAATATCTTCATGTTGTTCTGCCCGTATGGCGCTTTTGGGTTCCGCAGTTATTGGCGGATAATGTATAGCGCGAACAATCGAATTTCCTTCTTCAACAAAATCATCAAAATAATTTTCATCTAATCCCAGGTATAAGGCAATAGCCTGCAAAAGATATTTTCCTGATTTTTCAAACGCGCGGTATGCTTTCACAAAATGTTTCATTGAAATCCTGGTATATCATCAACTTTTACATTATCAGGATATTCTGCTTTCAAAGCATGATTTGCTGGAACCACTTGCCCATATTGAAAAAATTCTTTAAGATCCGGAGCATCACTTCCTTTTGCATGTTCCTTTCCGAAGGAAGTATAACCCCTTTGGCCCGCAAGATTTGGATTTTCAGAATTTCTTTTTCATTTCAGACGGAAGAGAAAAAAATTGCTGAACATCTTTATAAAGATCTGCAATAAGATCCGCAGGAATTCCATGATTTTTTACTGCAACAAATCCAACATCTTCATAGGCTTTACCAAATTCTTGAACAAAAGCAGCTTTTTCTTCCGTAGTTCCTTTTACAAAATCATTTAAATCAACAATTGGGATGGTCATACGTTTTATATTTTCAAATTAAACTTGTGTAAGTAGTTTTGCCAATGACAAATTACAAAAGAAATTTTTTATTAAGATTTTTAGGAAGTGTTATTTTATTTCAAACGCTGTTTTTCATATCATCGTGCTCATCACAAAAATATATAAGTTCTATTAATTATAATTTTAAAAGTGATAGCGCCAGGCCTGATTTTAGTAATTTAAATTATTGGGCGGCGACATCCTTTTAAATATGATCCCTCTGATGAAGTTCCTTCTGATCTAAAAAACGAGCCAAGAGATACTCTTGGCAGATGTATTTTTTATTTATCCAACTACATATACTGATACAAAAATGCCTGACGGCTGGAATGCAAATATTAATAATAGCGAAATCAACAATAAAACTGATAAATCGGCGATACTTTACCAGGCAAGTGTTTTCAATAAATATTGCCGGGTATTTTCGCCCAAGATACAGGCAAGCAAATCTCCAGGCTTTTTTTACAGATGATAAGGAAAAAGCAAAGGCAGCATTTGATACAGCTTATGAAGATATGAGAACGGCCTTTATATATTATTTAAAAAATTACAATAATGGGCGACCAATTATTATTGCTTCACATAGCCAGGGCACCTTGCATGCCGGAAGATTGCTAAAAGAATTTTTTGAAGGAAAACCTCTGCAAAATCAATTGGTTTGTGCCTATATAATCGGGTTACCGGTTTTTACAAATTATTTTTCTGATTTGAAACCTTGTGAAGATTCGACTGCCACAGGGTGTTTTGTAAGATGGAGAACTTTCGAAGAAGGATATATTTCACCGTATGATTGAACAGGAAAAATTAAAAGCCTATGTAATCAATCCACTTACCTGGACAATGGACACAACCCTGGCTCCGGCCAATTTAAATAAAGGCGGCATTCTTAGAAATTTTAATAAAGTAATTCCCGGGTTTGGTTCATGCGCAAATTCATGGAAATATTTTATGGGTAAATAAACCCAAATTTTTTGGAAGCATTTTTCTTAAAACCAAAAATTATCACATTGCAGATTACAATCTTTTTTATAAAAATATCAGGGAAAATGTGGGAACGCGAATACATTCCTATTTTGAGAAACAAAAAGTGCAAACCCGGGAAGTAATTAAAAATCTGCGTTTTTAGGAAATCTTGGAAAAGGGATAACGTCACGAATATTAGTCATGCCTGTAACAAATTGAATTAGGCGCTCAAATCCAAGCCCAAAGCCAGCATGCGGGCAAGAGCCAAATCTTCGTGTATCCAAATACCAGGATAGTTCTTCCGCAGGAATATTCATTTCCTTCATTCGTTCTTCCAGTTTGTCTAATCGTTCTTCTCTTTGCGAACCACCAACAATTTCACCGATTCCAGGCGCAAGAATATCCATAGCAGCAACAGTTTTTTCGTCATCATTTTGGCGCATATAAAAGGCTTTTATTTCCTTCGGATAATTTGTAAGTATTACAGGCTTTTTAAAATGTTTTTCCACGAGGTAACGCTCATGTTCGCTTTGCAAATCAATCCCCCATTTGTCTATTAAAAACTGGAACTTCTTCTTTTTTATTATGATTTGATTCTTTTAAAATCTCAATTGCTTCGGTATAAGTAATTCTTTCAAAATTATTATTAACTACAAATTCCAGTTTTTCGATAAGTCCCATTTCACTTCGTTCATTTTGGGGCTTTTGTTTTTCTTCTTCCAACAGGCGACCAGCGAGAAAATCAAGGTCTTCACGGTTATTATCTAAAGCATATTGAATAATATATTTGATAAATTCTTCCGCAAGATCCATATCATCTTCCAGATCATAAAAGGCCATTTCGGGCTCAATCATCCAAAATTCCGCAAGGTGCCGGGCCGTATTTGAATTTTCTGCACGAAATGTTGGCCCGAAAGTATATACATCACCTAATGCCAGCGCTCCCAGTTCTGCCTCAAGCTGCCCGCTAACGGTAAGATTAGTAGGCCTGCCGAAAAAATCATCTTTATAATTTATTGATCCATCTTCATTCTTTGGACGGATTTTCAAGGTCAAAACTAGTAACATGAAAAGTTTCTCCCGCGCCTTCAGCATCGGAAGCGGTTATTATTGGTGTATTTAAATAAACAAATCCTTTATCATTAAAAAATTTGTGAATCGCAAAGGCAAAGGAATGTCTTATGCGAAAAACTGAGCCAAAAGTATTGGTTCTGAAACGCAAGTGAGCAATTTCCCTTAAAAATTCCAGGCTGTGTTTCTTCGGTTGCAATGGAAATTTTTCAGCATCGCTATCGCCAATAATTTCAATTCTATCTGCCTTTAATTCAACTTGCTGGCCTTTTCCTGGCGAAGCAATTATTACTCCTTTTACTTTTAAAGAGGCACCTGTGGTAATTCTCTTTAAAATTTCTTCCCTGAAACGACCAAGTTCTGCAACACACCTGCAAATTATTATTAGTGCTACCATCGTTCAAAGCGATAAACTGGTTGTTTCTAAAAGTACGCACCCAGCCCATTACAGTAACGGAAAATTTGTTGCTTCGGTGCTTAAAATCTCTTTTATACGTGTTCTATTATTAAACATGTTTCTGAAATTGCTGCAAATATAAAGTAACACCCATAAGTTTCAAATACGGAATGACGAGAGATTACGTTAGAAAGATTGTTACAGGAGATATTTGTTCAAGAACTTCAAAAAATGAATTAAAATAATAATATTTTTCTTTTTTTGTAAAATTGATGTATTATTGCAAAAAGAAAGCTGACTGGTACTTCTTTTGCTACGGTCTCATCGGTTATAGTTTTAATAGAATCCATTCCATAATAAATCATCAAAATTTAGACTTTGCAATTTTTCAGGTTCGTTTGATTATTAATCTACACGTCTCTTTATGTATGACATTTTACAACTGAACGACATGCTCGTTCCGGAGTTGCTCGATATAGCAGAACAACAAAGTATTTCCAACGCAAAAACATTAGAAAAGCAAGAATTGATTTATAAAATTCTTGATAAACAAGCAGTAATGAACTAACAGTGAAAAAAAGACCGCTGAGCCGGAAAAGCCGAAGCGGAAAAGAATTGTCAAACCAATTCCAGCGGATTCTGTTCCGGAAGAAAGTGTTGTAACCGAGTCGGAGCCGGCCAAAGAGGTTAAGGCTAAAAAAATTGAAGATAAGAAGAAGCATGTTAAAAAAAATAAAGAAGAAGGAGACGAAACCGCACCCGATTCACGCCATAAGGAAAAAGCGGAGGAGCTTACGGATCCTAAATTAATCGCACCAGGACTTGTAGAACTTTTGAATGACGAAAACGATGAAGACATTGAAGAACCGCCTTCAAATAATGGATATCAGCGGGAGCAAAAAAATTATCAACAAAAAAAAGAGCCTGCTTTTAATATTGAATTTGACGGAGTCATTCTGGCTGAAGGAGTTTTGGAAATGATGCCGGATGGATATGGTTTTTTAAGAAGCAGTGACTACAACTATCTTTCTTCGCCAGATGATATTTATGTGTCTCCCTCGCAAATAAAATTGTTTGGATTAAAAACCGGAGATACAGTTTATGGTTCTGTACGCCCACCGAAAGAAGGTGAAAAATATTTTGCTTTATTAAAAGTAGAAACCATTAATGGAAAAGGTCCGGATGAAGTTCGTGACAGGGTTCCTTTTGATTATTTGACACCGCTTTTTCCATTTGAAAAACTGAATTTGTTTTTAACGCCCAATAATCTTTCCACCAGGATAATTGATTTATTTACACCAATAGGAAAGGGCCAAAGAGGCCTTATCGTTGCGCAGCCTAAAACAGGTAAAACGATGTTGCTGAAAGAAATTGCCAATGCAATTGCAGCCAATCATCCTGAATGTTATTTAATGATCGTTTTAGTGGATGAAAGACCCGAGGAAGTTACCGATATGGAACGCAGTGTAAAGGCGGAAGTAATTGCGTCCACATTTGATGAGCCTGCTGAAAAACATGTAAAAGTGAGTACCATGGCTTTGCAAAAAGCAAAACGCCTGGTAGAATGTGGGCATGATGTGGTGATTTTATTGGACAGTATTACCCGTCTTGCCCGTGCCCATAATACCGTTGCTCCCGCAAGCGGAAAGGTATTATCCGGCGGTGTTGAAGCAAATGCAATGCAAAAGCCAAAACAATTTTTTGGCGCAGCCAGAAAAATAGAATTTGGCGGCTCACTCACTATTATTGCTACAGCATTGGTTGATACCGGAAGCAAAATGGATGAGGTTATTTTTGAAGAATTTAAAGGAACGGGCAATATGGAGCTTCAGCTTGACCGCAGGTTATCTAATCGCAGAATTTTCCCGGCAATTGATATAGTTGCATCTTCAACCAGGCGAGATGATCTGTTGCTTGATAAAGAAGTACTGCAGCGCATGTGGATATTACGCAACCACATGGCAGATATGAATCCTGAAGAAGCAATTAATATTTTAATGAAAAATATGAAGGGCACAAAAGATAATATGGAATTTCTTACTTCAATGAATGGATAAAAATTATATTAATAATTTTTACTGTAAGAACCACTGGCGATCAGTGGTTTTTTTGTGGTTAATAAAAATAATTTTGTGCAATGAGCATTGAACAAATTGATATTGAAAAATTTTCGGAGCTCGCCAATGAATTGCCTGTTTTTGATGTAAGAAGTCCGGCAGAATTTGCGCACGCACACATGCCCAACGCAATATCACTACCGCTTTTTACTGATGATCAAAGAAAAATAATAGGAACAGCATATAAGCAGGAAAGCAGGCAAATTGCAGTAAAAATAGGGCTTGAATATTTTTCAGAACGAATGAAAATAATTCATGATGAAGTAGAAGAAAAGATCTTATCCTGGAAAGAAATACGCAAAGAGACAAACAAGATGTTCATGTCCCCATATTATTACATTGCTGGCGCGGCGGCATGCGGAGCGGTGCTGTTGCATGGCTTTTAAACTTGTACGGGCATAAAATTTATACTTTACAAAGGCGGCTATAAATCTTTTAGAAATTGGGCGCTTGCTCAATTTGAAAAAGAATATAAATTGAAGATTCTCGGAGGGTTTACTGGTTCGGGAAAAACTATGTTGCTGGAGGAAATGAAAAGCCAGAGGAAAAAACACAATAAATCTGGAAAAATTGGCTAATCACAAAGGTTCTGCATTTGGTTCTTTAGGAGAAAATGCGCAACCATCTCAGGAAATGTTTGAAAATCTTCTTGCAGTTGAATTGCATAAGACGACTAAAATAAAGGTGCAAGACGAAACCGCCAACGACCTTTCTAATCCTCAATTTGCTTCCGAAATTTGGATTGAAGATGAAAGCCGTCATATAGGTAGTTGCAGGAATACCTGAACAATTTTGGGACACAGATGAGAAAAAGCCCGGTGTATTTTCTTGACATTTCCTTTGAGGAAAGGCTTAAAAACATCGTTTCAACATACGGAGCATTTGAAAGGGAAAAGCTTATAAATGCTACTACAAGAATACAAAAAAGATTGGGTGGACTTGAAACTAAAAAAGCACATTGATTTTTTATGCCGAGAAAATTTGCAGGAAGCGTTTTCGATTTTACTGCATTACTACGATAAATTATATGCCAAAAGCCTGCAAAACAGGGAAAATATCACTACCGGATTAAATAAAATCGTTTGCGAAACCGTTGATATAAATAACATCCAAAAACTTTGTGAACAAAAAGCTTGAGTTATTTATAAAAATGCATCAATGAAATCTTTACTGTTGGTTTTTCTTCTTCCTCTGAAGCTTTTTGCTCAGGATATTTCCGGAGTTTGGACGGGCACGCTTTACAACGATACGACTAAAGAATTTCTTAGATATGAATTGGCAATAAGCGGATCCAATGGGGAACTTAGCGGCTATTCACACACAATTTTTGTGATTGATAACAAAGAAAACATAGGAGTTAAGTCAGTTAAAATAAAGAAATCAGGCGATCAGTTCTTTATAGAAGATGACAAGCTTATTTATAATAATTATGCTGAACCTCCGGCCAAGGGAGTGAAAACATTTAGTGAATTGGCGTTGACTGAAGACGATAGCACCATGACATTAATTGGTTCCTGGAAAACCAACCGGACGCATCTTTACAAATCAATTACAGGAGAAACATTTCTAAAAAAGAAAAAAGAAATCCAGGAAACATTAATAATAAAAAAACTTCAAAATTTGGGGCTGGCCAAATCGTTATCGTTTATAGCAGATAATAATTATTCGACCACGTCTTCAATAATTAACAAGCCGGCAATAAACCAGCAACTGGCTGAAACAACCGCTATAACAGTTTCAGGAAATGATGCCCGCGGCGAAAAAACAAAAAGTGCTGAAGAAAGCGTACAACCTCAAACCAAAACAGAATTGCCAGACAGGTCTTTGAATAAAACCCATTCACCTTCTCTGTCAATCATTCTTTAAACGATCAAATTGTAATTAAGGAAGCAATATTAAATATAAAGCCCGACACGAGTCTCCTTAAAAAAGATGAGAAAATATTAAAGCGCCTCTCGCCAACAGTGGCCTCTTCGCCCGTTATAAATAATGAATCAAAAGTTTCAGCGATTGATATCGGTGTTTCCCAATCAGGAATTAAAGAAGAACCCGGAAAATTAGCAAGCTTTGCACTGGTTTATCATAACAACAGCGTGGCACCCACCGATGTAAATTTGGCGCGCAAGGCAGCCGCCGGGATTTCTTCAAGGAAAATTGAAACTATTAAAAGTGTAGAGATCAAAAATGACAGCCTGACGCTAACGCTTTACGACAATGGAGAGGTAGATGGAGATACCGTAAGTGTCTTGTTAAATGGCAAAGTAATAATGCCTATGCAAGGATTGTCAACCAGGGCAATAAATAAAACTATTTATCTTACACCCGAAATGGGAGATTCAATCGTATTAATTATGTATGCTGAAAACCTCGGAAGTATTCCACCAAATACAGGGTTATTGGTTGTGCATGACGGCGATGCGGTTTATGAAATCTTTTTTACCGGCGACTTGCACGAAAATGCCGCCATTGTTCTGAAAAGAAAAAAACGAACTTAAATTTAAATTGCGTTTAGGCATGCCCGATATACCTGGTGTTAATGTTAAAAAAGAATCTATAAAACTTACTCAATTTTCTCATGGCGCAGGATGCGGTTGCAAAATTTCTCCCGCCGTTCTGGACAAAATATTGCAGAGCAACCTGGCGCTTCCTGATAATAAAAATTTAATTGTTGGCAATCATACTAAAGATGATGCGGCTGTTTATGACCTGGGTAATGGGACAGCGCTTATTGCTACCACTGATTTTTTTATGCCAATTGTTGATGATCCTTACGATTTTGGCCGGATAGCTTCTGCAAATGCTATCAGCGACGTATACGCCATGGGAGGAAAGCCGGTTTTAGCAATTGCAATTTTGGGCTGGCCAATAAATAAAATTGAACCCGAAATTGCGCAAAAAGTTATTGAAGGTGCCAGGAGTATTTGTTTGGAAGCTGGAATACCTTTGGCCGGAGGCCATAGCATTGACAGCCCGGAACCCATTTTCGGCCTTGCGGTTAATGGATTGGTAAACATTGATAATATAAAGCAAAACAATAGCGCTAAAGAAGGAGACTTACTTTTTTTAACCAAACCGCTTGGCGTTGGCATTTTAACAACGGCAGAAAAGAAAGAATTATTACAGCCAGCGCATAAAAATTTAGCATCCAAACAAATGATGCAATTGAATAACATTGGTGAGTTATTAGGCAAAGTTGAAGGTGTGCACGCAATGACAGATGTGACGGGGTTTGGTTTGCTGGGGCACTTAGCGGAGATGGCGGAAGGCAGTAATTTGAGCGCAGAAGTATATTTTAGTAAGGTGCCTGTTATTACAGAGAATATTATAACCTACATAAATAATAATTGTGTACCAGGAGGAACAATAAGAAATTGGGAGAGTTATGGAAATAAAATTGGCAAAATTAAAGAGGTTGAGAAAGTATTGCTGGCCGATCCTCAAACGAGCGGGGGATTGCTGATTGCTGCAGACCCAAAATCGGTTTCAGAAGTTAGGAAAATTTTTGTTCAAAATGGGCTTAACAAATTTACCGAGCCAATTGGTCTATTTGTTGGAAAGGGAGATAAGCTAATTAATATTAAAAGTTGACATGAGCCTGAGTGACTGGATTGGCAGTATTGGCGTTACGGTATATTACTCGCTTTTGTTGTGATGCTCGCAAATAAAATTTCAAGGAGCAGGATAACCTATCTTTTAATGAATTTGATTGGAAGTGGCCTGGCAGCGTTCGCATCGTATCTTATACATTACACGCCCTTCATCATACTGGAATTAGCGTGGATGCTTGTTTCTATCTTTGGTATATTGAAATGGCTTAAAGATCGTCCGCTAAAAAAAATGATTACAGCTTATCAATTATTTTGGAAAGTTTTTGATCTTTATCTGTAACGATATCTCCCGCATCATGAGACGACAGCCAAATTTCTACTTTATTATATTCATTCGTCCATTTAGGATGATGATCCATTTTTTCCGCTGCCAGTGCGACACGCGTCATAAAGGAAAAGGCTTCGGAAAAATTTTTAAATTCGAATTTTTTATGAAGCGACTTATTTTCTTCTTTCCACATAAATGATTTATTTAAAACTTAAAAAATGAGATGTTGTTTATTCCTGATTTTTTCATTTGTTAATTCAGTTATCAACTGAACTGATGGAATGGTTCTTATGGAATTCGTAAGTAAACCAACGTCTTCGTCATGCATTATGTCATCTTTTATGAGCCATAAAAAATCAAGATGCCTAAATTCCGGAAGCAGGTATTCTCCATCATCTTCATTGTTATAGAGATAATGCTTTATCGTGCCCGATTGTTCGCCAAATTCATAAATAGGGAAAAAATACCTACGGTCTTTTTTGTTTAATTGTATTTCTATATTATTATTTATCCTGAAATCAAAGTTTAACATCTGGTTGAGATGCCAGCAAAACCGGTATTGTTCAATAGGCGCTACAATTCCTAGCAGCCTGGTGTCTGCAAAAAATTCCTGTATCATCACATCGTTGTCGATACGTAACTTCATCGCAATATTTTTAAAAAACTCAAAAAATAATATTAAATGTCAGCTCATCATTTCCTCGTTTAACCGTTACCGTTGTAGCATCGCCTTTTTTATATTTACTTAAAACATCCATGTAAGAGTAGATGTCTGAAAAGGAATTGTCTCCAAGTTTTGTAATAACATCTCCGGCTTTTATTCCGGCTCTTTGTGCAATTTTTCCCTCTATGATTGCATCTGCCCTTATTCCGGCACCGGTAAAAGCGTAGTCAGGCATGATACCAAGGCTTACCGTAAAAAATTTTCCTTCCATCTTCGGCTCCCGTGTTTTGGAAAAAGCAAGTTTATCCATTTTGTTCGTTTCATCTATTACGTTATAGATATATTTTATTACCAGCAATTCTCCGGGAAAATTTATTTTTTCAATTACATCCGATGGTTTGTGATAATCGCTGTGCATGCCGGTAAAGAAAAATAAAACAGGAATATTTTTAAGATAAAAAGAAGTGTGATCACTTGGGCCAACGCCCGTGGAATCGAACTTTATATTGAGATATTTTGTCTTTGATTCTAATAAAGTTCCCCAGGATGGAGATGTGCCAAAACCTCCGATGATAAGATTGTGCGTACTATCATTTAACCTTCCTATCATGTCTGAATTGATCATATAGTTCACGGAAGAAAGATCTGTTGAGGGATGTTCTGTAAAATATTTCGATCCGAACAATCCTAATTCTTCTCCTGAAAAACAAATGAAGAGATAGTTGTTATTTCTTAAGCTTTGAATTTTTCAGTAGCTTCGCAAGTTCAATAACGGCCGCTGTTCCGCTCGCATTATCGTCAGCGCCATGGTGAATGGCCGGAGAACCTGTCCACAAAGAATTTTTATCTTCTCCGTAACCCAAATGATCATAATGCGCCCCGATAATTATCGTTTTGCCGGCACCGTTATCTATATAACCAATAACGTTGTGCCCCTCTCTTTTTTTATCGCCAAAAGCTATCGACAGGTTTATTTCCAGTGTAGAAGAGTTGTCATTCAAATATTTTTTTGCTGCCTCTTTGGTAACATAAGCTACCGGGATTTGTATAGGATCAATTTTTTCTTTGCCGTCAAATCGCAAGCCGTCTTCGATGGGGCCGGTGTTATAAACGATGAGTGCCGAAGCTCCTTTTTTCGCAAAATCTGAAGCTTTTTCTTTTATTGCCGATGCAATATCAAAATGAGGATTGTTTTTATTTCTGTCAAGAACATCTTTAATATCCCAAAACCAGGGCATTTTTTTTTCAAGAAGAGCCGGTGAAGCATATGCTGTTACCGAGCCTTCCGCGCTAAAAATAAGAGGAAAAAAATCTTTATCTAATTGATAAGTTCATTGCCATTTATAAGTAAGTGAGTAGCAGGTAAAATTTGCTTTCCTTCATTTATCTCAAAAGATTGGATAAATGTTTTGTCATCTCCTTTTGGAAGCAAACCAATATTTTTAAATTCCTGTAATAAATACTCATAAGCCAATTTTTCACCTGGAGTTCCGGTTCTCCTTCCTTCAAGGCGGTCACTTGCTAAATATCCAATCTCTGTTTGGAGATTATTTATGATAATTTTATCGGACTTCTTTAACTTTTGCGCAGAAGCCAACTGCGTGAAAAGCAATAAAAAGAGAAGTGCGTTTTTCATTACAGATAAAAATTTACAAACAAATTTAACATGAATAAGTCAGGGAAGCGAATGATTAAGAAATTATGAAAATCTCTTTTCTTAATTCGTAACAAATTATTTTGAGTTCAGTCTAAATTTACAGATTATATAATTTTTTTGAATAACCAGTTAAACATTGCATTAGTAGGAAATCCCAACAGCGGAAAAAGTTCGCTGTTTAATACATTAACGGGCCTAAACCAGAAAGTGGGAAATTTTCCAGGAGTAACGGTAGATAAAAAAACCGGAACCTGTAAAATAGCGGAAAAAATAACGGCAAAGCTGATCGATCTTCCAGGCACCTACAGCCTTTATCCCAAGAGGAATGATGAATGGGTTTCTTACAAAGTTTTACTCGATGAAGATCCGGATGTAAAAGCTGATCTTATTGTTTTAATTGCAGACGCATCTAACTTAAAAAGGAACCTTCTTTTTTGTTCCCAGATCATTGATCTGAAAAGGCCGGTAGTAGTGGCTCTCACTATGATGGATATAGCTAAAAAAAATAATATCCAGATAGATATACCAGGGCTTGAAAGAGAGTTGGGTGTTTTAGTGGTTGCCGTTAATCCAAGGAAAAATAAAGGAATTGAGCAATTAAAAAAAGCGATTGAGAAAACTGTTGAAAATGTCTCTAAAATAACTGAACGCGATTTTATTAACGTAAAAGCATTTGCACCAAAAGCTATCGAAAGAGTTCAAATATTGTTTCCTGAAATAAGCGATTATCGCGCTATTCATTATTTCATCAATCACGAAAATTTTTCATTGGAAACGAAGGTGCAGGAAGCTGTTGAAAATATTGAAAGGGAAACAAATTTTAACCCGACAAAAACACAGGCAGAAGAAATTTTACAGCGATATGGTAAAATTAAAGGCATCATGCAGCAAACGGTAGTGGAGACAGATCCATTGCAAAAAACTTTATTTACACAAAAGCTTGATGATATTTTATTACATAAAACCTGGGGTTATCATTATTTTGCTTGGCGTACTTTTTTTATTGTTCCAGGGCATTTTTTTAGTGGCGCAATTTCCTATGGATGCAATCGAATGGACTTTTGCAAAGGCTGGGGCCTGGCTTAGCGGTTTTCTGCCTGCTGGATGGTTCAGCGATCTTTTTGTAAACGGCATACTCGCTGGTCTGAGCGGCATTTTGGTCTTTGTGCCACAAATAATGATACTGTTTGGATTGATTACGCTTGCTGGAAGACACAGGATATATGGCGCGTATCAGTTTTCTAACGGATAGGGTTATGCGAAAAGCCGGCCTTAACGGCAAGAGTGTGATGCCAATGATCAGCGGGCTTGCATGCGCGGTGCCTGCTATAATGAGTGCCAGAAATATTGAAAATAAAAAAGAGCGGCTGTTAACGATTATGTGCACGCCGCTGATGAGCTGCAGTGCCAGGCTGCCGGTATTTACAGTCCTTATTGCATTAATTATTCCTAATAAAATATTTTTCGGTTTTATAAGCCTGCAGGGTATGGTAATGATGCTGATGTATTTATTGGGAACGGTAATGGCATTGCTTTCAGCCTATGTTATGAAGTTCTTTATAAAGAGTAAGGAAAAAAGTTTTTTTATTCTGGAACTGCCCGTCTACCGGGAGCCAAGATGGAAAAATGTTTTATCCACTATGGTTGAAAAAGCAAAGATTTTTGTGGTCGATGCAGGAAAAGTTATTATGGTAATAAGCCTTTTGTTATGGGGATTAAGTTCTTATGGGCCGCCGAAGAGAATGAAGAATATTTCAGAAAAATATGCTTCGCTGCAAATACAGGATCCTGCCGCCGTAAAAGATTTAGATAAATTAAAAAGAACGGAGTTGTTGCAAAATTCGTATGCCGGTATTTTAGGTAAAACCATTCAGCCTGTGATTCGGCCGTTAGGCTACGACTGGAAAATAGGAATTGCTTTAATAACATCATTTGCTGCCAGGGAAGTTTTTGTGGGCACCATGGCAACGCTGTATAGTGTTGGCGATGATAAAGATGAAAATAATGCGACATTGAGGCAAAAAATGAACGCTGCAAGATGGCCCGACGGAAAAAAAGTTTATACGCTGGCGGCCGGTTTATCTCTGTTAATTTTTTATGTGCTGGCGATGCAATGTATGAGTACGTTAGCCGTAGTAAAAAGAGAAACCAAAAGCTGGAAATGGCCTATTATTATGCTTACATATATGACCGGCCTGGCTTATATTATGAGTTTTATTACTTTTAACTTGTTTAAGTAAAGTTTAATGCAAATAACCTCCGGCATTAGGCGAAGCGTTTATTAAGACATGTCGTATGATTCGCTCGTTCTAGCAATATTTCCAGCATCTTCCGTTCACACTTCTATTTTTACCACCTATCATTTTATAAAAATTTGTCGATTTTTAATAGCTGATTTATAGCATATTAGCAGCTTAATGTGTCAGTTAATGAATACTACTTTCAAAAAACAGGTATTATGTATTGCATAGTATTATAAAGATATGTATCTTTGTGTCAGACAAGCAGAAATTTGAAGGCTAACAGAAATAAAACTTAATTTATGAATATTGATAATACTGCAAGCCAAATGCGAAAAGGGGTTTTGGAATTCTGCATTTTATCCATAATAAAGCTTGGGGAAGCTTACCCAAGTGATATAATCGATAAGATGAAAGCGGCCAATTTAAATATTTTGGAAGGAACCTTATACCCATTGCTTACCCGGCTCAAAAATGCAGATTTCCTTACTTACAGGTGGGTGGAAAGCAATAGCGGTCCGCCACGAAAATATTTTTCTCTCACAGAAAAGGGCGCTGATTTTTATAAAGAGCTTGAATCAACCTGGCTTGAGCTTGCCAATGCAGTAGAAGAAATAACAGGAAAGAAAAATTAACCCACATCAACTTCAACAAAAAATTAAAAGATTAGTCATGAAAAAAGTAATTAATATAAATTTCCAGGGAACGGTTGTTCCAATCGAGGAAACGTCTTATGAATTGCTGAAACAATATGTAGAAAGCTTACGCCATTACTTTTCGAACGAGGAAGGACGGGATGAAATTGTAAATGACATAGAAAGCCGAATCAGTGAATTATTCCAGGACCGCATAAAAAAAGGATCTACCTGTATTACAGACGATGACGTAAATGCTATCATTAAAAATATGGGAAGACCGCAGGAGTTCGAAGATGCCGAGGGCGGAGAGCAACAAAATAAAGGAGCCAAAGAAGATAGTTCATCGGGCAAAACCGACGAAACCAACTTTCAAAGAAATTGGGATTGGAAGGGAAAAAGATTGTACCGCGATGAAAATCATAAAATTCTGGGTGGTGTTTGTAGTGGTGTTGCTGCATATTTTGGTATTGATCCGGTAATTGTCCGCGTGCTTTTCATTGTTTCAGGAATAGGATTTCTCTTGTATATTCTTCTTTGGATATTTGTTCCGGGCAGCAACATGCTGGTGAATGGAGTTCGCAAAAGATTGTACCGCAACCCAGATGGAAAAATTATTGGCGGGGTATGCAGCGGCATTGGTAGTTATTTTGATATTAATCCGTGGTTCCCGAGATTTATTTTCCTCATACCATTTATTTCATTCTTTTTCAGATGGGGCCACATTGGACCGCTTACTTTTCCGAATTTTCTTAGCTTTTCATTTAGCCCCGGCACTTTTATTATCTATATAATTTTATGGCTTGTAATTCCGGAGGCAACTACCACCTCAGAAAAACTTGAAATGAAGGGAGAAAAAGTTGATTTCAACTCTATAAAAAATTCTGTGGTGGAAGAAATGAAAGGCGTAAAAGAAAGGGTTAACAAATTGGGAACCGAAGCCGGAAACATCGCAAAAGAAAAGGAAGTGACAAATGGGCAAGGAAATACATTATGCCGCAAAACGCACCAGTGGCGTACTGGGAAACATTATTGTAACTATTTTTAAAATATTTGCCTATTTCATTCTTGGTTGTATAGCGCTTGGCATTAATAATTGCCTTATTTTCACTTCGCAATAGTTTCTATTGGCTTATTTCCATTAAAGAATTTTGTTTTAACGGATGGCTGGCAAAGTGCTTTAGCGTGGGGAACCTTAATATTTTTTATAGGCATTCCGGTTATAGGCATTATTACTTTTATAATCAGAAGAATAGCCAAAATTAAAAGCAGGAACCGGATGATCCGCTATTCTTTTTTGGCTTTGGGCTCTTGGAATTATTTGCTTTGTTTCTCTCATAACGTTGGTAAGTGCTGATTTCGCAGAAGCAGTTCGATAAACGAGGAAAAAATTAATCTTCCTAATCCGGGAATAAAAAGCCTTGAGGTTAGTTCATTCAATAACAACCGATATTACCGTAATAACAGTTGGCTAAGGTTTGAGCCATTCGCCAATTTTGATGAAGATACAGCTTATATTGGCAATGTCAAAATACAACTTCAAAAATCTCAACTGACAGTTTCGATGTAAGTATAATAAAAATGTGCAACGGTGATAGCCGCCGGAAATGCTGATACACTCGCAAGCCGGATAAAATTTAATGTTTTGCAAATAGATTCTATTCTCTATGTTGACAGGGCACTCGCAATTAATACAAACGATAAATTCCGCAATCAAAATGTGCAGGTCGTTATTTCTGTTCCTGTCGGTCATTATATTAAGGTAAATAAAAACATGGGCTTTAATCAAATAAGAATATTTGGGCCATGGAATAATGATGACTGGTATAATGGAGATGAAGATGATTTGTATTACAAAAGCGGGGAACAATACATTATGAAAGAAGACGGTCTATATACATTAGATGGCATCCCGGCTGATAAAGAGGACAGTTATCGTAATAAATGGGATTCGGATAATGACGATGATAAAAACTCTTCGAATCCTGCTGCCCCGGACGGAAATGGTTACCGGTATAATCACCAGGACAAAATTGACTCCTTAAGCGATGCAAAAAAATTGCAGATGCAAAAAATACAATCCTCCCTGGATTCATTAAGAAGTGTAAGGGAAAAAGAAAATAAACGAATAAAAGATTCATTGGAAAATGCAAAAGAAAAACTCGAGCAAAAAATTCAGAAGCTTGACGAAAAGACGGGAAATCCGGCCCAGGCATATATGGATGAAAACCAATCTTATCATTTTGTAACGCACATATAGACAAATTTTCTTTCAGGTTGAAGTTGGAAAAATAAGAGCTTCATGTTTTGTTACATGAGGCTCTTTAATTTTCATCAGGAACATGGTATTTTGATGCAATGCCGGGTGATCAAATTTATTTTCTAAAAATCTAAAAAACGTACGACCTGTTTTTTCGCATAAATTTGCACACTTTAAAAATTGTTATGAAGAATACGCCTTTTACGCAAAAGCATATTGAATTAGGAGCGAAGATGGCTGAATTTGCAGGATATAATATGCCCATAAGTTATTCCGGAATTAACGACGAACATCTCGCCGTAAGGAACAATGCAGGCATTTTCGATGTGAGCCACATGGGGGAATTTATACTTAAAGGAGATAAAGCATTGGATCTTATTCAGAACATTACATCTAACGATGCTTCTAAATTAACAGCAGGAAGGCGCAATACAGTTGTTTTATAAATGACAACGGCGGGATTATTGACGATCTGATTGTGTATTGTATAGAAGAAAATAAAGTGTACATGTTAGTTGTAAATGCCTCTAACATCGAAAAAGACTGGAACTGGATACAGCAAAATAACGGCGGAAAGGCAGAAATCCATAATATTTCAGATGCTACCTGCCTGCTGGCTATTCAAGGCCCAAATGCTACCAAAATTTTGCAGCCTCTTACAGATATAGATATTATGAACATGAAATATTACACGTTTATAAAAGGGAAATTTGCAGGAATTGACAATGTTTTAATAAGCGCCACCGGATACACAGGCTCTGGCGGTATTGAAATCTATTTCGAAAATAAAGATAATGCTGCGGATATTATTTGGAATAAAATTTTCGAACAGGGAGCCGCAGCAAAATTAAAACCAATAGGTTTGGCAGCCAGAGACACCTTACGGCTCGAAATGGGCTATTGTCTTTATGGAAATGATATCGATGAAAATACATCAACTTTAGAAGCGGGCTTAGGTTGGATAACAAAATTTACAAAAAATTTTACTGGCCGGGAAAAACTTGAGCTGCAAAAATAAGAAGGTGTTTCCAGGAAATTAGTAGGCATAGAAATGTGCGAGAAAGGCATCCCAAGGCATGGCTATGAAATTAAAAATAGTGAAGGAGCGAACATTGGCATTATCACAAGCGGAACCCAATCGCCTTCCTTGGACAAAGCAATTGCGATGGGATATGTTGATACCAGTTATTCTCAGATCGACATGCAGATTTATATAAAAATCAGGGATAAATTACTCACTGCTAAAGTGGTGAAAATGCCGTTTGAATAAAATGTAATGAAATGATACATTCATGAAACCCGAAAAACAACAGATTCCAACTCTTAATACCTGCCTTTCACCTTCTTTATTGCATTTATACGATGTTAGTCGCAGCATTGTCGTAATCATAGATGTTCTCAGGGCGACTTCTACTATTGCGACAGCTCTTTTTAATGGCGCAAAAAGTATTATTCCCGTTGATAGCGTGGCCGATTGTATAAAACTAGGCAAACAGATGGATGTGATTACAGCAGGTGAACGAGATGGCAAGATTGCAGACGGATTAAAATATGGCAATACTCCACTTCAATACCAGCCACAATTTATTAAGGCAAAAACTTTGGTATTAACTACAACAAATGGAACCAGGTTGCTGCATATGGCTTTGGCAGAAAACGCTCTTTCAATTATGACAGGTGCGTTTTGCAACTTAACGGCAGTTTGTAATTATTTAATAGCTCAAAATAAAAATGTGATACTGGCTTGCGCCGCATGGAAAGACCGGATCAATATTGAAGACACTTTATTTGCCGGCGCAGTTATCAGCAGGATTAAAAGCCATTTTTATCAGAATTGTGATGCGAGCCAAATTGCAGAGACGCTATACCAGCAGGCAAGTGACGATCTTTTCGGATTTATGAGAGATCACAATGCTTCCCATTACCATCGTCTGATGGCTTACGGACTTGAAGAAGATATCCGCTTTTGCTTAACGATCGATAACGCCAACCAACTTGTTCTTTATAAAGAGGGAAGACTAATAGCGGGCTGATTGTTTTATAAGAAAATACTTATTTTAATTAAAATATTCTTCTTCTCTAATTTCCCCTGCACTTAAATTTTCTTTACTTTTGCAAATTGCCCTTTTTTCAACTGTGAGCGGTTGTAATGATCCTTGCTAAAAACGAAAACAGAACATATTGGCCCTTCCTCATTTAATTAAATATGTTTATAATTCCGGAACCGATGAAGTAATTCGACGGGGAAAAAAAATTCATAATCTTGGTTATGTTGAGCTCATGGAACATGATGAGGTTATGCATTCAGTTACATTTCGGGTAAAGGACGACAGTTATGCAACTTTTTACAAAGTGCAGGTGCAGAAATATGATGATCCCAAAACACTTTCAGTAAGGTGCACTTGTCCTTATAACCTTGGAGATATTTGCCGCCATGAATCTGCTGCCCTGTTTCATCTTCAGGATTTGATTGACAGAAACCTTCTTTCCGCCAACAGCGCTTCGGTTTACAATCAAATTCATACGGTAATTAAAATGAAATTTATTGACCTGAGAACAATCAGGATGCTGAGCGGCCAGGAAAATTATGATGACGCAGAAGATATCTTACGGAGCAAGAAATCCCATATCATTAATGCACGCAACGAGAAAGTAGAAGCAACCTGTGAAGTTAAACAAGAACAGTTTCATTTGATCATTCAGAAAAATGAGGAACGGAACTTCGATACGTCATGTTCCTGCGATGAAAAATTACATGCTTTATGCAAACATAAAACTGCCTTATTTCTTCAGTTATTAAATGCTTATGGTGCCCATTATTTCGACACGATAAGAAACTGGGATAAAGAAAAAAACAAACTACTTGAAATATATGGCTATAGCTTAAACGAAGAGCTTTCTGGAAAATTTGAATTCATTTATAAAGAAGGAAAACCGTTTTTGAAAGTTCTGGATCCTAACATTAAAAGGATCGCTCCGGCACGTTCCGGCAAAAACGTATGCATCTTTTCAGGCTGTAGCTGAGACAGCGACCGCTGCGGAACTAAAACAAAAAAGAATCGCAGTAGTGTTTAATACTAACTATAAAGATTTTCCAGATTTTACCATTGACGCAGTACAGGGAGATTATGATGAAGAATCCGAAAAATTTCCGGGGCATGTTGAAAAACTTGATTTGACAAAGTTTATCAATACAGAAATGCTTTCAGAAAGCGATAAACAATTGATACAGATTGCCAGGAAATTGCAGCCAATTGAATTAAATAAGTATTTAAACCGGAACTCACCCTTCAGTGGTTTTTGGGAAAATATAATACAGCACGAAAATGAGGAACTTCCGGAAGAAACCAAACTTTTAATTGTAGAATTTATTCATCCAAAACTAAAAAAGATATTCCAGGAATCCAACTATCACTTTATATCTTCCGGAGGGTAAAAAGTTTAATACGGGAAATTTGCAAAAAGTCTTCCCTTCAAACTATGAGCCAGCCATTCAATTCGAGGTTTTTGAAGAGAATGGAAATTATAAAGTAGAAAGTTTCATTGTTATCGACAATCAAAAACTAAAATTGTCTGAAAATCAATGGAAAATCTTTTTATTGTTTTTACACGATGAAGAAATTTTTATTTGGAAACGCCCTGAGGATGCGCTTATAGCGCGAAAATTTAATAATCAGCTCAATATACCAGGTGAAAAATGGCCCTCTTTTTTAAAAGAGGTAATAATGCCGCTTACAAAAGAATATGAGGTTACGTTTGATAAATCATTAATTAAAGAGATTAAGGAAGGCGATCCGGAAATTTCACTAACACTTCAGGAACGGGGAGATTATCTTTTATTTCAGCCGGTATACACCTACAAAGGTTTTGATGTGAGACCCGGAGACAATGAAACTATTATTGTTCCGGAAAATGATAAGGTGTTGATGGTTCGGCGCAATAGGGTGGCAGAAAAAAATTTTCACGACAAGTTAGCAAGTCTGCATTCCCAGTTTACTGATAAACAAAAAGACGGGCTTATTTTAAAGGGTGCAGATGTACTGAAAAATAACTGGTTTTTTTTATTTGTCGATGCTATGAAGGAAATGAAAATTCCTGTATATGGCTTCAACGCTCTTAAAAATTTTAGGTTTAACACAGCAAAGCCTACCACATTAATACATCTCAGCAGTGGGCTGGATTGGTTTGATGCGAAAGTGGAACTTTCCTTTGGAGAACAGCGGATAGGAATATCTGAAATAAAAAAAGCCTTAACAAATAAGCAATCTTTTGTTCAATTAAATGATGGCTCATTGGGCATATTACCTGATGAATGGATCAGTAAATATGCATTGCTGTTTAAAGTGGGTCAAGGAAAAGAAAATAAACTTCGCCTTTCCAGGTTTCATTTGAGTGTGATTGATGACTTGTACGAAAAGAGAAATGAAAAAGAACTCTCTTTTGAATTAGATGAAAAATATGAAAGGCTTCGCAATTTCAAAAGCATACCAGAAACGCGATTGCCGCAGGAATTGGCCAACAAATTAAGGCCTTATCAAATATCCGGACTCAATTGGCTCAATTATTTAAGTACAGTTGGTTGGGGAGGAATTCTTGCCGATGATATGGGATTGGGGAAAACTGTTCAGGCCTTGAGTATGCTGAGCCATTATGAAAAGGAAGAGGGAAACTTAAAAGCCTTGGTAGTGTGCCCAACAACCTTATTTATAATTGGGAAAACGAAATAAAGAAATTTACACCTGTCCCTTACCTGGTGCATACATCATGGAAGTCTTCGTACAAGAAACCCGGAAGACTTTGAAAAATACAATATTATAATAACTACTTACGGAACGTTGCGAAGCGATATTCAACTACTGATGAAGATATTGTTTGATTACGTAATACTTGATGAATCCCAGGCAATCAAAAATCCATCATCAAAAGTGACAAAAGCTGCCTGCCTGCTCACTGCAAAAAACAGGTTGTGCATGAGTGGTACGCCATTACAAAACAATACTTTTGATATATATGCTCAAATGAATTTTTTGAATCCTGGTTTGCTGGGGTCTGTCGAATTTTTCAGAAATGAATTTTCTACGCCGATCGATAAATTTGGTGAGCAGGAACAAAAAGATCATTTGCGAAAACTGCTGTATCCTTTTATTTTAAGACGAACCAAAGAACAGGTGGCCAAAGACCTTCCCGAAAAAACGGAAACTATTCTTTTTTGCGAAATGGAAGATGAGCAAAGAAAGGTTTATGATGCTTACCGCAATGTTTACCGTAATAAAATAATGGGAGTCATCGAGGGCGAAGGAATTGATAAATCTCAGCTTACTATTTTGCAAGGATTGATGAAGCTGCGACAAATTTGCGACAGTCCCGCAATACTGAATGAGGAAGAAAAATATCCAAATCATTCTATAAAACTGGATGAGCTTACAAGAGAAATTACAGAAAATATCGGCGAACATAAAGCACTTGTTTTTTCCCAGTTTTTAGGAATGCTTGCTTTAATAAGAGAAAAACTTAAAGAAAATAATATTGAATTTGATTATTTTGACGGAAGCACTCCTCCGCAGGAAAGGGAACGATCTATTCAGAATTTTCAAACGAATGAAAACTCCCGTGTGTTTCTTATTTCACTTAAAGCCGGCGGAGTCGGACTGAACTTGACCGCCGCAGATTATGTATATATCGTAGATCCATGGTGGAATCCCGCTGTAGAGCAACAGGCGATAGACCGAACACACCGCATTGGTCAAACAAAAAATATATTTGCCTACAGAATGATTTGTAAGGATACGATTGAAGATAAAATTATGCAACTTCAGGAACGCAAACGGATCCTTGCGAAAGAATTAATTTCCGATGACCAGACCTTTGTAAAAAGCCTTAGCAAAGAAGATGTAGAGTATCTTTTTAGTTAAAAGATTAAGAAGTAATGAAATCTTTCAATCTTTGAAATTCTCTTTTATTGCCTGATTCAAATAAAGCAATAAAATTTTTTGAAAGGTTGTTGAAGAACAGTGAGACTGCTGTTTTTTTTTGGTAAACTTGATTTTTCATAATTTGGTTTTAAAAAGGATGTATGTTCGAATTTTATTCAGACTTAAAATAAAAGCAACAAAGTTGTTTTTACAATTGCATAACTGTCCTTCCCCTTTTTCCGTAAATTCCGATTCAGAGAATTTACCGCAAATATTTACTACAAATCTCCCTGATCACGATTTCTTGTTCTGCCTTTTGTATAGTATTTTATGTTATAAAAATCCGGGCTCTGAGTTAATCTTCTCAAAAAAATTTTTAATCAGGTTCCGGATCACGAAGGCTGGATTGCCATTAACTTTGATATTCATAAAAGGAATTGGAAAAAACATAACGCATCAAATTAAAAAATATTTTTCTCCGGGTATAAATAATAAAATATTTTCGATAACTAAACCTGTAAAAAAGCAGCGTATAATTTTTACAAACTGCTTTTTTGTTCTTTTCACCTGTCAGTCAGCTTTTAAAAGTTTTTTATCAAGGCTGATAGAGCCCGTTGCATTTGACTCTATATTATACCAATGCTTGCTATCTTCCAGCACAATGTAATAGGTTATAGTTTCATTATTAGAAACCTCAGTTATTCCAAATATCTTTTTGCCAGGATATTTTTCATTCACTGCAGCACGAATCACGGGAGAAAGATTCGCCTCTTTATAATACCGTATAGTGTTTAATACAGTTCCATCCGGTGCATAGTCTATTCTGCAGGAAGACTTATCAGCGTTGGCAAAAAATACTTCATAATAATTTTCATAGCTATACCAAACAGGCTGCTTTACTTCAGGGAATGCGGCATGGAAAACTTTCAGAACTTTTTCGCTTACAAAAGATGTTGGCGCAGCGTGAATAGCGGTAGCAGTAACTAATGCGGCAAGGCATACAAGAATAATCTTTTTCATGATCATTATTTTTTATTGGTTAAGGAATTGATAGTAAAATTAGTGGAGCGATAATGTACTGAATAGTGAATTATTATCGCCGGTAATGCAGTGCCAATGAGGATTTCGTTAATATAACGTTAACGAAAATACTGAAGCATGGATATTGGAATCTGAAGCAATTATTTTATTATGCAAACCCGCACAGCCATCCTGTAAAAAAATTGCTTTGACGTTGGCGTTATTATTTATTATAAGGATAAATGGCATTTTACCTTTTTAATAATATTAAAGATTGATAAAAACATTGGTCAAATTTTTACCCAAACAATTGCAATAAAAAAATCTACTCACTGAAAAAGCCTTAATGGTTTCAGTAACTTTGTAGTATGCAGGAATATTTAGAAGGATTAAATGAACAACAGCGGGAAGCAGTGTTACATCGCGATGGCCCCATCATGATTGTGGCCGGAGCCGGCAGCGGAAAAACAAAAGTATTAACAACCCGGATCGCACATCTTCTGGCAACCGGTGTTGATTCATTCAATATACTGGCACTAACCTTCACTAACAAGGCCGCCGCGGAGATGAAAGAACGTGTCGGTTTTATTCTCGGTAATAACGAAGCAAGGAATATTTATATAGGAACTTTTCATTCTGTTTTTGCAAGAATTTTAAGAGCCGAAGCCGACAAGCTTGGTTATCCAAGGAATTTTACAATTTATGATACTGATGATGCAAAAAGCGTGGTGAAGACCGTAGTGAATGAGCTGGGACTTGATGATAAACATTACAAAGCCAATACGGTTTATAACCGAATCTCAGCAGCAAAAAATGCTTTAATTACTCCTGAAGAATATATAAATGATTATGGCTTGCAGCAGGAAGACATGCGGGCAAACCGGCCAATGATAGGGCAAATCTATGACGCTTATTGTAAGCGCTGTTTTAAAAACGGAGCAATGGATTTTGACGATTTGCTTTTGAAGTTTTATATACTTTTAAAGACGCATCCTGAAAGCCTTAGCAAATACCAGCGCAAGTTTAAATATATAATGATAGACGAATACCAGGATACTAACACGGCTCAATATCAAATCATAAAATTATTGGGCGCCATGCATGAAAATGTGGCCGTGGTTGGTGATGATGCACAAAGCATCTATAGTTTCCGTGGAGCAACCATTGAAAATATATTACAGTTTCAAAAAGATTATGATGAAGTAAAGATTGTGATGCTCGAGCAAAACTACAGGAGCTCTCAAAGCATTCTTCATGTAGCCAACAACGTTATAGCCAATAACAAAGGACAGCTTCCCAAAAAATTATGGACGAGCAATGAAGAAGGTGAAAAGATAAAATTAGTTCGTACTGCATCGGATAATGATGAAGGAAAATATATTGCGGATGCCATCCAGGAACAGAAGCTGAGAAATCATTACCGAAATAATGACTTTGCGATTCTTTACAGAACGAATGCACAAAGCAGAAGCTTTGAAGAAAGTTTGCGTCGTATGAACATTGCCTATCGCATATATGGCGGCATTAGTTTTTATCAACGAAAAGAGATCAAAGATTTTCTGAGTTATTTAAGAGTAGTTCTGAATCCGGGGGATGAGGAAGCCTTGAAGCGCATTATCAATTTTCCCGCAAGAGGCATCGGAAAAACTTCTGTTGAAAAAGCGGTTCTTTTTGCTAATGAAAATAATATTTCAATGTGGAATGTGCTCGAAAGGGCTTCGGGATTCGGTTACAAGGCAAATACACTGGAGGTTATTAACAACTTTGTTATTATGATAAAGATGTTTCAAAGTGAATTACAAAAGAAAAATGCTTACGATCTTTCCATTCTTGTAGGCAAAAATACCGGAATTGTGAAAGAGCTTTTTAATGATAAAACAACAGAAGGATTGGCCCGTTATGAAAACATCCAGGAATTATTAAATTCAATAAAAGAATTTACTGAAACGCCTACGGAAGATGGGGAATTATTAGATAAAAGCCTTGGAAGCTATCTTCAGCAAATAACGCTGTTAACAGATGCAGATGACGACAAAGGCGAAAGTGATGTGGTGAAATTAATGACCATCCATGCGGCAAAGGGTCTCGAATTTCCGGTGATATTCGTTGGCGGCCTTGAAGAAACTTTATTTCCAAACGCGATGTCAATCAATACCAGAGAAGAGCTCGAAGAAGAAAGAAGATTGTTTTATGTAGCTGTTACGCGCGCCAAGCAAAAGCTTTGGCTAACGTATGCGAATACACGCTATCGGTTCGGAAATCTTACACAAAATGATCCCAGCAGATTTATAGACGAACTGCCCGAAGAAAGACTTGACAGGTCGTATGCAGGCGGAAATATGAGGAACAACCAGGCTAATCAGTGGAATGCATTTTCAAGATCCGGGTATGATGGAAGAACACAGCCGCAACGTAAGCCAGTAACTGAAAAGCCGGCTTACCAGGTAACATCAAATGTGGTTAAGCTGACAGAACATATACCTACTGAAGGATTTGCGCCAAGTGATACGAGCAATCTGCAAACAGGGCAAAAAATCGAACATCAAAAGTTTGGTTTTGGGGAAGTGATAAAAATGGAAGGGGCTGCACATAATCCTGTGGCAACTGTAAAATTTGAACACAATGGTGAAAAGAAGATCATGCTGAATTATGCAAAGCTTACGATTGTGGAATAACGCCATTTCCAAAAGCTGTTGTTTAAATTGTTGGAATGCCGGATAAAATATTGCGGAATATGCGGTGATGTTCTTGCGCAATAAGCTGCCATTCACCCCAAAATATCATTAACTTTGTACACTTAATTTTTTTATTATGATAAAAACAGGAAATCCGGTTATCAGCATTTATACGGAAATGACACCTAACCCTGAAACGATGAAATTTGTTGCCAATAAACTACTATATCCGGGCAAAAGTATTGATTTCCAGGATGAGACAAGTGCAAATGCTTCTCCCCTGGCAATGGAATTGTTTAGTTTTCCTTTTATAAAATCAGTCTTTATAGCAAGCAATTTTGTTACTCTTACCAAAACAAGTGAAACCGAAGAACTGGCAGGATGTGATTCCATCTATAAAGCAATTTTTAAAAGAATATCTTGAAGAAGGTAAAACAATAATTAACGAAGAAGAGATTGCATCAAGAAAAAGCACAAGCTCTAATGAAGTACAGCCATGATGATGGCGATGTTGTAAAACGCATAAAAGAATTACTTGAAAATTATGTAAAGCCTGCTGTTGAAATGGATGGCGGCGCTATACAATTTAAAAGCTATGAAGATGGTAAAGTGAATTTGATGCTGCAGGGAAGCTGCAGTGGTTGTCCATCTTCCATGATTACGTTAAAAGCTGGAATTGAAGGAATGATGAAGAGAATGATACCTGAAGTAAAGGAAGTGGTTGCGGAGGCAGATTAAATAAAATAAAAACATTATCAGAGGCATCTTTAAAGATGCCTTTTTTGTTTATCCCAATCGACTTTTTTCACTTGAGCCTTTCAGAAATTTATCAGCAATTCGTAGTCGATATGCAGCATACAACGCTGCTGGAATACATTGCCGTTTTTTTTGGTATAGCAAGTGTTTGGTATAGTCGCAAAGAAGACATTCTCGTTTATCCGGTCGGGTTAGTTAATACAATTATTTACGTTTACATCAGTATAAAAGGAAGTTTGATAGGTGAAGCCTCTGTAAATTTTTATTACACAGTTATGAGTATTTATGGCTGGATACTTTGGGCACGAAAAAACCAGAACCAGGAGCATATTGTTCTGATTACATGGTCTTCAAAAAAAGATTGGCTTTTTGAAATACTTTTCTTTGCCTGCTTCTATATCGTCATATTTATTTCTCTTACCTATCTTAAGAAAAACTTTGCGCCGGGCGCAATTCCGTGGGCAGATCTTTCGCCAGCGCTACAGCTTTTACTGCAATGTGGCTGATGGCAAGAAAAAAAGTAGAAAGCTGGTATTGGTGGATCGTAACAAATATTACTTCCATTCCCTTGTATTTTGTAAAGCATTATGTCTTTACAAGCATCTACTATATTATATTGCTGGTAATGGCATTTTGGGGGTTAAAAGAATGGATGGAACGAGCCAATAATTATTTGGTTGAAAAAGAAGAAATACCTGAATGGAAACAATAAAAAAATTTGTAATAATAGGTCCTGAATCAACTGGCAAAAGCACTTTATGCAGCCAGCTTGCAGAACATTTTAATACATTGTGGGTTCCGGAATATGCAAGGGAATATCTTGTAAAAATGGAACAGAATATAACTATGATGATTTATTGACGATAGCAAAGGGACAAATTAAGTTGGAGGAAGAAGGTATCAGGCTTAACGCATCACGCATCACATCTCCGCAATTTCCCAATCCGCAACAAAAAAAGATAGGGCCGGATTTCATTCTTCTTCAGTTTCCCCGTCGGAGGATCAGGGCGCTTCTTATTTATCGACACTGATATGTATGTTATGAAAGTTTGGTGCGAATTCGTTTTCAATAAATGCCATAGCTGGATATTAAACCGTATTGCCGAAAGAACTTATGAGGGCTATTTGCTTTGTAACACAGATTTACCGTGGGTGAAAGATGATTTAAGAGAATATCCTGATGAGAAGATCAGGAATAAATTGTTTTATTTTTATAAAGACTTGCTGGTTAATCAACATACTCCATGGGGAGAAATTTCGGGAAACTATGAAGAGCGGTTTGACAAAGCGGTAAGCTTTGTCAATAAGACTAACTGAAAATTTACTTCAATAATTCCTGGATATCAGGATCCTTTTCAAGGTTGTTCATTTGCCTCAGGATCCACGGATAACGGGATGCTACATGCGCCGACAATGGTTTTATTGTATATCCCTTTGGGTTAGGTAAGCACGCGGCAATAAGCGCAGCCTGTTTCCTGGTTAAATTTTTAGCATCTGTATTAAAATAATGTTTGGCAGCGGCCTGGACACCAAAGATGCCATCACCCATTTCGGAAACATTGAGATACATTTCAAGAATTCTTTTTTTACTCCAAAATGTTTCTATCATAAACGTAAAATACACTTCAAGTCCTTTACGAAAATATCCGCCGTGCTGCCACAAAAAAACATTCTTGGCAACCTGCTGGCTAATGGTGCTAGCACCACGCAATGATTTACTTTTTTGATTGTGTTTCATCGCTTTTTGGATGCTTTTAAAATCGAAACCATTATGATCCGGAAATAACTGGTCTTCGCCAGCCATGACAGCGAGCCTGGCATTGGGGCTTATCCCATTCGTGTTCACGTAACTTCTATGTAGTCCATGCCCATGCATCAGGCTTCCGATTTGTGTAAATGTAATCGGAGGATTTATCCACTTGCAGAACAGAATATAAAATATTGAAAACAGAAAACAATACAAGAATAATTTTAAAATAATTCGCAAAATCCTTTTACCTAAAGGCCGTGTATTGCTTTTCGTTTTGGTAGCCAATAAATTACTTTTTTATTTAACCCGGATGTACTCCAGTGAATATTTTTTCCCAAGCACCAGTTGTTTTTCACCCGCTTTTGTAAGCAGGTAGCCCACACCCGCGATTAGTGCGGCGGCTCCAACCAAATATGGACTTGCATAATATTGCGTATTTGGTTTGGTGAAAACCCATGTGCCAAGACCTACAACTGCTAACAGCGTTCCGCCACCAAGCAGCGCTCCTCCGGAACCTGCCCAATCAAATTTCTTGTTCCTGTCTTTTCCGAAACTTATAATTTCTTTATAGTTTATTGCAAACCGGTATCGGGAAACAGTGTCCATCATATAAACACCAAGATCTGTAGGTATTTGCCTGATGTCGTATTGGATTAAGAATAACGAATCCCGGTTGATTGATGTTAAAAAGCAATCGTAATGGCCAGACGATGTATTAAAAGTAATTGCGCTGCCAGGAAAAAATGTCTGCAATGTTTTGGTTCTCTTTTTTAAAATAAGCAGATCCGAAGATTGGCATTGGCCCTGGTAAAAAGTCAAAAAGACAAAACATAAAAAAAAAGACATCTTCATAGGTGAATGTGCTTTTTCATAAAAAATAAAACACCCGTTAATAATACCGTCCCAAAAGTTATTAAGATTAACCCCGAAATTTTATTGATTAACCTGATATTATGTACCGTCAACTTCGATCTCAGCTTACCAGCCAGCCTCACTTTAGCTACATCTGCGCTCATATTTATGATGAGCGTGGTTGCAAAAATAATAATCCGTTCTTTTATGGTATGCGTTACGGCGATGGCAGTAGCTGCTGTAAGCCAAAAAGCGATCACCGCGGGATTAAGTGTATTCAATAAAAACCCCTGTACTGCAATTTGTAAATGATCGCTCGCCTTTAAAGGAGGCAAGGATATATCTTCAGGATGCAAATGAACTTTTTTAAATAAAAGATAATATAAACCCATTCCAATTAAAAAGAGACTACCGCAAATTCCAATAGGTTTTTTAAAATCAAGAAGATGATTTACCAATTCAGAAAAAACATTGCTTAGAACTACCAACAGAAAATCACTAACCCATACGCCGATTACAAAGCTATATCCTCCTTCTTTACCATTATTGATACTTTGTTTAATTATTGTAAAAATTACTGGACCTACAGAAATTACGAGTAGCAGGCCCATCGCAAGACCTTTGAGTATTGCTGAAACGACGTCTACCATTTACAGGAGAGATATTTAAATTTAAGAAAACGGAAGGAATATAAATCTACGATTTACATCGCTACCTTTATTAACCTCTGATATAATTGAAAAATTTTAAACTTTTTCGCCCTTTAAAAACTTTTGCCAGTCTTCGAGCATTTTACCTTTTAATACCCTCGGAAACTTATGCTGACCACCCACCTTGCCTTTGGCTTTCATAAAGTTCATAAAAGTACTTTCGCTAAGCACATCAACAAAAATTTCTTTAAGCGCGTGTTTTCGTTCTACCTCATAATCATCATTAAGCTCCTTAAGCTTTTCGTCTATCATTATTTTTAAATTTTCCGAATTTACTTTATCGTCTGTAGCTATAAACCAATGATGAGCAAAAAAACTGCCATACGGAACCCCCGCAACTGTAAATTCTCCTATCGAAATATTAAGCTCCTCACTCACGAGCTTAATAGCCTTATTCATATTATCAACGCTCAGGTGTTCTCCTACCAGGCTTAGGAAATGTTTGGTACGGCCTGTTATTATGATTTCACCCTTCTCAATATCAACAAATTTTATAGTGTCGCCGATAAGATACCGCCAGGTACCGGCGTTGGTGCTGATTAATATTGCATAATTCTTATTGGCCTCTACTTCATGAATCATTAAGGTCTCAGGGTTGGCGATCATATTCCCCTCACTGTCAAAATTTTTGTAATCGAAAGGCACGAATTCAAAGAAGATATTATTATTGAGCGCAAGCCTCATTCCCTTTGCATCCTGGCGGCTTTGATAAGCAAGAAATCCCTCACTGGCAAGATACGTTTCAATAAATGTGATGGGTTTTCCCAGGAGTCTGTTAAATCCTTTCTTATAAGGCTCAAGTGCAACTCCGCCGTGTACATAAAAAGCAAGGTTAGGCCATATTTCATGAATATTTTTCAGATTGTATCTTTCAATTACTTTTTCCATGCACAACTGAACCCACGCAGGAACTCCTACCAAAAAGGCAATATCCCATTGCGGGGCTTTTTCTACAATTTCATCCAGCTTCTTTGACCAGTCTGTATTTTTAGCGATCTTTTTGCCGGGCTTGTACATTCCCTGGAACCAGAATGGAATATTTTTAGCCTGTATTCCGCTCAGATCACCAGCATAATATGTTGCAGATTTTTCCAAGTGCGTACTGCCGCCAAGCATAAGCCAGCCCTTACCTACAGAGGATTTCGGCACATTTGAATAAGTGGCAAGGCTCATAAGCTGGCGAATGCTTGTGAGCGTATTTGCCCTGATAAGTTCCTTGGTAATAGGAATATATTTGCTTGATGAATCACTTGTGCCGCTGCTTAATGCAAAAAACTTAATAATTCCCGGCCAGCATACATCTGGTTTTCCCTCAAGTGCCCTGTGCCACCATTCATGAAATATTTTGCCGTAATTATATGTTGGGACAATTTGTTGAAACGCTTTCCCGGGATGCCTGCTTAAAAGAATTTCATCAAAGAGATATTTTTGACCGAATTCAGTAAAGCGGGATTTTCTCAACAATTTTATTAGAACTTTCAACTGCTGCCGTTTGGGCGAACTTACAGGAATGTTTAACGCCTTTGACAGCGATTTAGGTAGTTTGAATTCTATTAATGCCATTCAATTTGAAAGTTAAGACTTGTAACAAATTTAAGAAATAGTAAACGCAGATGTAACATTAATTTACAACTTGTGTCCGCTTTGGGTCCTTTTGCCTAATATGTTTAAAATGAGCCGCTTGATAAATCTAACCCACCATTTGCTAAATGAGATTTATTTTCTGGAAAAAAATATAAACCTTAGCACTCGCAAAGGTATTGGTAAGTTGTATAACATCTTCTTTCAGTAAACATAATCAAAATAAGATTCATTCGGAATAAAAAAGTGTGTGTAGTTTTTAATCAGGAGGCTCCCGGCTTGTTTTCGTCGGGAGTTTTTTATTATCTTCAAGGTTTTAGCCATTCTTGCTAAATCTTTACTTTAAAAATTTTTAAAGCACATAAAAAAATTACAGTAATTTTATTATAAATACGGTTAACCTATCTTTACGAGAAGTTTGCCGGGTTTTTTCCGGATATAGCCCTCAAAATAAATTAAATTCTTACATGTATAATCACATCTGGAAAAAATATCTACCTATTATCAGAATATTAATGAAAAAATCAGCAGCCGGGGGCGATCAGGTGCTGGATCTTAACCGCGTGGACTTTGAGAGGGCAGGAACAGGCCGTAAAGCTGGTTATAAATTTACGATAGAATTCACTGACGGAAAGGTAAGTAACGTAATTAGCGGATCTACGTTGGCAGTGCATTTAGCTAGCGTGATAATGGAAGATGATAGTGCCAAACAGATTCTCAATGAGGGTAATTACGAAATAAGTCTCAATACCAAGTTCCAGTTAGCAATCAAAAATACAAACGTCGAGAGTACTGATAAAGCTGCGTCAAAGAAAAGCGAAAAAGATCCCGCGGAAGAAGCGGAGCAATAAAATATCTATTTGCATTTTTAATGCCTTTTATTTTTTGAGCCCAAAAAAAACTTCTTTACAAGTAAACTGTCATAGCCGTAAAAAAGTTACTAAGGATAGAATTATATAAAAAATAATGAAGCCCCGCACGAAAAAATATTATCAAAAGAGAAAAGAAGAAAGCGGAGAAAAAAAAGGTTCCGTAAGTGAAGCCGGATACAACGAGGAAAACGAAGTGACCTCCAGGCAATCTCCAAAAAAGAATCCCGCCCCCTCAAAATCAAAAGATGATCCAACACAGGATTCATTATCCAGCCAGGGTTAACAACAAGATTAAGATTCCTCATTTGGATTGATACAATCTAGACCATCATAAGCAAAATAATTAGTAGAGGAGGACAAAACGTTTCCGCGTTTCCGTTATTGGCTTAAGGTTTGACGTTCTTGTTCTAAAATTATTATATGCCAGAAGGACCTTCTATCCTTATTGTAAAAGAACAGGTACAACAATTTAAAGGTAAAAAAATTATAAAGGTAGAGGGAAATAGTAAGCTGGATATTAACAGGCTTGAAGGTGAAACAATCGCTGATTTTAAAAGCTGGGGGAAGCATTTTTTAATTTGCTTTAAGCACTTTACAGTTCGCATACATTTTATGATGTTTGGCAGTTACAGGATCAACGAGCAGAAGGATACTCCGCCACGGTTACAACTTATTTTTAAAAAGGGAGAACTCAATTTTTATACATGTTCCGTTAAGTTCATTGATGAAGATATTGATGATGTTTACGATTGGACGGCGTGACGTGATGAATGATCATTGGGATGCCAAAGCAGCAAAGAAAAAACTGAAACTAATTCCCGACACTTTAGTCTGTGATGCATTGCTTGATCAAAATATTTTTGCCGGCGTAGGCAATATTATTAAGAACGAGGTTTTGTTTCGCGTTCGCCTGCATCCCGAAACTTTTATTAAAAACATTCCTGTCAAAAAATTAAATGAGCTGGTAAAAGAATCGCGCAATTACAGCTTTGATTTTTTAGAATGGAAGAAAAAATTTGTTTTGAGAAAACATTGGCTGGCTTATGCAAAAAAAATCTGTCCGAGGGATCATGTAGCTTTTATTAAAAAACATTTGGGAAAAACAAAACGCAGAACTTTTTATTGTGACATATGCCAGATTTTGTATGAAAGCAAGATTAATGAACTCACTGGTAAATCATCTTCAAAATAGATGGTATAAGTGGCATGCTGGTTGTATTTTAAATTTAACCAACAAATAAATTACTCATGATACGTAAATTGAAATCAGGCGAATACAGGTTGTATTCAAGAAAGGTTGATTCCAAAACAAATAAAAGAAAAAACCTCGGAACTTTTAAAAACAGGGAGGCGGCCGAAAAGCACGAGCAGGAAATTCAATATTTTAAAAGGCACTAAATATTTATAAGCTGGTTGAAGAAAAGGTGTCACCCTGGCTTAGGTCGCCTGTATCATAACCTTTTTTAAACCAATACATTCTTTGCGCCGAAGTTCCATGCGTAAAAGAATCAGGAGTAACGGTACCCTGTGTCTCTTTTTGCAACCTGTCATCGCCGACAGCATTGGCCGCACCCAGGGCTTCTTTTATGTCATTTGAATCAATAACATTTTTTATTTGCTGATCGTAATGAGCCCATACACCGGCATAAAAATCCGCCTGAAGCTCAAGTTTTACTGAATATTTGTTGTACTCGGTGCTGCTTACATTTTGTTGAATTTGTTCCATTTTTTTGGTTGTGCCAAGTAAATCCTGAACGTGATGGCCTACTTCATGCGCCACCACATAAGCCATGGCAAAATCACCAGAGGCATTAAACCTTTGTTTCAATTCATTTGCGAAAGAGAGATCAATATATACATCCTGATCCATAGGACAATAAAAGGGTCCCGTTTGAGAGCTTGCATTTCCGCATGCGGATGTGGTAGAACCGCTGTAAAGAACAAGCGTTGGTTTTGTGTATGTTTTCCCCATATCACTGAAAATCTTTGTCCAAACATCTTCCGTATCGGCCAATACAACTTTTACAAAAGAAGCTTCTTTATCATCTGCGGCTTTTTCTTCCGTAGTCATTTCCTGTTGTTGCGGTTGTTGTTGCTGCAAATCCTGTTGTAGCTGGTTTACATCGCCACCTCCGAGCAGAAACTTAGCCAGGATAAAAATAACGCCAATCAATCCTCCGCCAAAGGCTACGTGTCCGCCGGTGATTCCCCTGCGATCATCAACATTATCGCTTTCTCTTCTTCCCATCCATTGCATATTTCTGCATTTTAGATTTTGATGATAATTGGTTTTTCCTATAATTTCTTCTGATAAATTAAGCCAAAAATTATGTCAAAGCATACTTAACATAACACCAAATCTTACAAGGAATTATTTTTAGACAGCATTACGCCGCATCCTTTATAATTGATACCGTTATAATATACGTTTACTTTATATTGATATAAATAATCGCTCATTCCGTCATTGCAAAATTGCGGGTAAATGGAAATGGTCCATTTTGTGGTATCTGCTTTAAGTTTATAAAAAATACTATCCCTGGTAATTAACGGTTTTTCAATAGATATCATTAGCGGCTTCTTCCAATCTGCCAGTTTGAATGAAATAAATTTTTCTTTATCAATTTCAAGATTCCAAAAAGGCTCATTTCCAGCCGCCGCAAAATCGATGCCTTTCTTTTGTTTCTCCAGCCAGATGGGATTGTTGTGCGCAAGGCTTCTCCTGGTGAGAAAATATTTCGATGAATTATTCAAACTGACTCCACTGATACTAATGGTAAAAAGCGTATCTTCTTTCTTAACAAATGTGATTGCTTTTTTATCATTTTGGGTTAATTCAATTCTGCCATTTTCCCGTTTCCATTTTCCCTCGCTTATTTTTGGTGTTTCGTTCTTTCCCCACATCAATTGTTCCTGTTTGAACGTTTTGTCGGGCCTGAAAAGAATAGTTTGTTGCAGTCCATCACAATCCTGGCAGGGGAAAACACCCTGGTAGGCCCCGGAAGGAAGACTATCGGCGTAGGTAGATAACATGGTGGAGTCCTTTACAAAAACTACTGTATCCTGCACTACGGAAGTATCTCTTACACTAACAGGTTTATCTGCGCCTGGATTTCCGTTACAGGAAAAGAAAATTATAGCAATGACCAAAAGGGCGCCGATAAACTTCATTTCAGGAATTTTTATGAAAATAAAATAAAATTTTATAAAAGCTTACATATATCGTGTAATAATAAAAGATTGGTTTAAAGCCGCTACACTTCTGGGGCTCTAAGCTTCCTATCGGTGCCAATAAAATTGCTTTGCCAAAACTAAAATATTTAACTAAAATACTAATAATATTAGTGTTGATAACTTATAATATCTATCTTTGCCCAACTAATAACTTTACCGGATATTACAAAGAATAATTTTTTATTATGGCAAATACAGAAAAAAACACAGATAAAAATTCTGAAAAATTAAAAGCGCTCAGGCTTACTATTGATAAGATCGATAAGGATTTTGGAAAAGGGAGCGTGATGATGATGAACGAGCGGTCTCAGGAGCCCCAGGCCGTTATTTCCACTGGCTCTATCGGCCTGGATGTTGCTTTAGGAATTGGCGGTTTACCAAAGGGAAGGGTAGTTGAAATATACGGTCCCGAATCTTCCGGTAAAACAACATTGGCAATTCATGTAATTGCAGAAGCACAGAAAAAAGGTGGAATGTGTGCCATCATTGATGCTGAACATGCTTTTGACAGCGCATATGCGAAAAGGTTAGGCGTGGACGTGGATAACCTTCTTATTAGCCAGCCGGATTATGGTGAGCAAGGATTAGAAATTGCTGACAGGTTAATTCTTTCAGGAGCGTTAGACGTTGTAGTAATTGACTCTGTTGCCGCTCTTGTACCTAAGAGTGAACTGGAAGGCGAGATGGGCGATAGTAAAATGGGTATGCAGGCAAGATTAATGAGCCAGGCTTTGAGAAAACTTACTGCAACTATAAGTAAAACTAATTGCTGTTGTATTTTCATAAATCAACTGAGAGATAAGATTGGTGTAATGTTTGGAAACCCTGAAACTACAACCGGAGGCAATGCGCTGAAATTTTATTCCTCAGTGCGGCTTGACATTCGCCGTATGGCTCAGATAAAAGACGGTGATGAATCTATCGGGAACAGGGTAAAAGTTAAAGTAGTAAAAAATAAAGTAGCGCCGCCTTTTCGCGTGGCAGAATTCGATATAATTTTTGGAAATGGTATTTCCAAAACAGGGGAAATAATCGATATGGGCGTTGAGATGGGCGTTATACAAAAAAGCGGCAGTTGGTTTAGTTATGATACTACCAAACTCGGCCAGGGGCGCGATGCTGTAAAACAATTATTAGTGGACAATCCTGAGCTTGCCGTTGAACTGGAAGGAAAGATAAGAAGTAAAATTGCGGAGGTAGCTGCTGCGTAAATGAAAAGCACATTTTTTTTAGAGCCATCTTGCGGGATGGCTTTTTTTTTGATATGCCTTGAGGCAACCATTTTATAATAATGTGCATTTCTATTTTTATAAACGTCGCATTGCAAATTTTTACATGGAAACATCAGAACTGATCAAAGAGGCAAAACATGGAAGTGCTGCTGCACAAAAATGCCTGTTTGATCAGTGGGCCGAAAAAATGATGCGGGTTTGTTGCCTGTACGTGAAGAATCCTGAAGATGCAGAAGAAATATTACTTGATGGGTTTTATAAATTCTTTAAAAAATTGTCAGGCTTTAGTTACCAGGGCGAAGGGGCTTTATATGGTTGGTTGAAAAAAATTATGATACATGAATGCCTTATGTTTCTGCGAAAAAAAAATGTATTCAAGATGGTTACCGAATCATCCGTTGAAGAGATTCCACTGGAAGAAGATGCCCTTAACAAATTGTCTGCGGATGAAATTTTCAAATTGATTATTCAATTGCCTGTTGGATATCGCACGGTTTTTAATTTATATGAAATTGAAGGAATGATGCATAAAGAAATTGCAACGCTTTTAAATATTTCAGAAGGAACTTCAAAATCACAACTAAGTAAAGCGAAAGTATTATTGCAAAAAATGCTTTTGAAAAAAGATATGGATTATGACAAACGAAAATTACAATAACGAAAGCTGGCGAAGTAAACTTGGCGAGCCGCAATCTGATACTGATGCAGGGTTTAAAGATGCTGCCTGGAAAAAATTACATGAGCGTTTGCAAACTAAAAAGAAAAGCGTATTATGGTATTGGATTGCAGCAGCGGCTTCTTTATTAATTATATTAATCTCATTTTTATTTATAAATAAAAAAGAAAATGTTTTGGTAAAAAATATTTTGCCACAAAAAAATAATGTCATTATAAAATCAGTTCCGGCAGAAATTCCAGATCAAAATAATTTAAAAAACTCAGCGCTTGTAATTAGTACTAATCCAATACATTCTATTAATAAAAAACAATTTAAAATTATTTCAAATAAAAAAACATTGCCATCATTAAGTGTTCAAAACAAAGATGAAACTATCGCTCAAGATGAAGTAAAGAATAATTCTATAATTCCGCCTGATACTTTAATTGCGCTCGCATTTAAACCGGTTGTTATAAAAAATAAATTAAAAATTGTGCATCTCAATGAGCTTGGCGAATCAACAACTGACTTTGGCGGTAATGAAAAAAATAGAGAATATGCATCATCTGCTTTAAAATTTATGAATCATCAGGAATATTCACTTCCATCTTCAACAGTAAAAACAGGAATTAAAATTTTCTCAACCAACTAATATGAAAAAAATAATTTGTTTAACGATGCTTGTAACAAGCATCTCAGTAAAGCTTTGCGCCCAATCAAAAGAAGACAAAGCATTTGAAGTACCGGAAAATATAGTTATCACCAGCAGGTTTTATTTTGATCTAAAAAATTCAAATAAGATGAAGATAGAGCTGAGTGATTTTGCAGATTTGCAAAAGGTTGCCAATATTGATTCTTTGCTGAATCTTTTTTTACAGGATATAGCCCCGCTCAAAGATTCACTCACTGATCCGCTTACATCAAAAAGAATTGATTATATAACTGATGCGGAACAAAGAAAAAAAATTCGTTTCAAACAAACACAGCCAACATCATCAAGCTTTCTTGTAAGCAAAGGAGAGCTATCAATATTAAGAACTTTACAGGATACGATTAATATTATTGGAATTATTACCAATCCTCCAAAAACAATGCAGAAAAAAATAAGCAAAAGAAATCCGCATTATTATCATTTTACTTTTTATCTAAATGATATTAATGAGCTTAAAATGTACATGAATGGAATGCTTACTGCAAAGATTGATGAGCTTGAAAAAAAAGATGTAAAGAAAAATGGCCGACTGTATTAGGAACCGGCTCGCATTATCTTCAATCAGATAAAACTATAACAGCAGATAAACCAAACGGAGCCACCAGCGCGGGCACGGGAGATATGCTAACACTTAATATTTCTGTAGGAGCTCAGAATTATAAAAATTATTTTGTTCCATCTTTTAGCCTGGGTACAAAACTTACATTTAGCAATCCTGAAAGAACTTTCAAATGGGAGCCGGGATTATTTTGGGAACCACAATTTTTATTTGCACGCGATGCACAAAATAAATTACGCACTTACAGAAATGATTTCCTGACATTTACTTATGGACAAGGAGGTATTAAAGATCACGATCCGGCAAAAGATTTTTCTTTCAGCGCAGTATTTTCTCTTGGCTATTTAATAAATCGTACCGGGGATTTTTATGAAAAAAATACATTCAGGCTGGGAGCAGGTAAAATCAATTTATTAAAAACAAGTATTGAGCCTTGTATGTATTTCAATAATTTCTTTAAAGGTGTTACGCCGGGAATCAAGATCAGTCAGTATTTTTAAAGTAATGAATGAAATTGAAACGCATCCTTTTAAACCTTATGTTCCGCGAAATGCAACTGTATTAATTATTGGAAGTTTTCCCGGAAGAGATATGACACAAAAAAAATCAAACGATAGTGATTGGTTTTACGGAACAAAGCGCAACCAGTTTTGGAAAATCATTTCCGGCGTTTACAAAATAGATTTACATAATACTGCTGATAAAAAAGAATTGTTTAGTAAAAAAGGGATTGCTGTTGCAGATATTATTTTGCAGGCGCGAAGAAATGCAATAAATAATTCTGACATCAATCTTGAAGTGATTGCTTATAACGATAAAGCCATTAAAAAAATTTTAGCGCACGCTGCATTTCAGCATATTTTTTTTACCAGCAGGTTTGTAGAAAAACATTTTTTAAAGATATTTCCCGGAACAAAAAACTGTGAATGTCTTCCTTCACCTTCCCATTTAAACCGCGCCATTCTTTTAATTCGATAAATGTATTTCATTTACCGCAACTTTTGCGGTGAATATCGTATTTATTCACCGCAAAATATAGATATTTAATGCAAGATTGCGGCGATTGGCTCAGGTATTCGCCGCAGAAGAGGGATGCAGCCTTGCTTTGTGTTGCTAAAGTAAAATTAAATTCAATTTCAGCTGTTGTTCACCAAAAAATAAATCAATCATTTCCTCCTCAACTCCGCCACGCACTCAATATGATGCGTATGCGGGAACATATCAACCGGTTGCAATTTTTCAACCGCATATTTTTCTGCAAGTAATTGCAAGTCGCGCGCCTGCGTGGCTACATTGCAGCTTACATACACGATTTTTTGCGGTGAAATTTCCAAAAGCTTTTGCATCAGCTTTGCGTGTAGCCCTGCCCGTGGTGGATCAACAATTATAATATCGGGACAGCCATGAAATTAAAAAATTCATCATTACATATTTCAATAACATCGCCGCAAAAAAAAGAAGCATGATCAATATTGTTAAGCGCCGCATTTTCTTTCGCATCTTTTATAGCATCTTCAATAACATCTACACCAATAATTTTTTTCGCCTGCGCTTAAAAAAATTCCTATGCTGCCTGTACCGCAATACAAATCATAAACAATTTCATTGCCTGTTAGTGCCGCAAAATCTTTCACAACATTGTATAACTTTTCTGCTTGTTTGGTATTGGTTTGAAAAAAAGATTTTGGAGAAATTTTAAAGTTAAAATCCCCCAGCTTTTCATAAATATATCCTTTCCCCGAAACAATATTTGTTGGTCATATCATAGATTGTATCGTTCCATTTTGAATTTATTGTGTAAAGCAAAGTCGTTATAGAAGGAACTTTCTCTAATAAATAATTGCAAATTTTTTCTCTTTCTTCTTTATCATCGTGAGCAAATACGATATTGACCATCAATTCACCGATGGTTGTATTTCTTATAATAATATTTCTCAACCAGCCTTTGTGTTCTTTAATATCGTAATAGCTATAATTTTTTTTCAAGTGAAAAACTCTCTTAAACAATTCCGGATAAGATTGTTTACATCATCCATAAGCCAGCATTCATAAATGTCAATGATTTTATCATACAAAGCGGTACATGGTAGCCCAATGCACCGCCAGGCCATACATTATTACCCAGGTCCTCCATTTGAAGGCGCGTTAAAAATTTTTTATTGCTGAAAGTAAACTCCAGCTTGTTGCGATAATGAATTGTTTCATCCGAACCGATTATCGGAAGCATTTTTATATCGCTAAGTTTTCCGATCCTCTTAAAAGCATCTAAAGCCTCTTGCTGTTTATATTCGCAATTGTTGCTCATAAGGAAGCATTTGCCATTTGCAACCGCCGCATATTCCAAAGTGAATGCAAAAGGCTGTTACCCTTTCTTTAGCTAAATTCTTTAATATGAATGGCCTTACCTTCAGCCCAGTCTCTTTTATTTCTTGTTATTAAAACATCTGCAACATCACCCGGTACAGCGCCTTCAACAAAAATTACCTTGCCCTCAACACGGCCAAGAGCTTTGCCTTCAGCAGCATAACCTGTAACAGGCAAATTTTCCAGTATATATTTTTTTCTTTTCATGTACAAAGCTGTAAAAATACTATAGGAAGATGAGTGTTAATTGAGATTGCAGTAAAATGTTAAGTATTTTGCGTGACAATAGGTTTTTAATCAATTTAAATATTTTTGCTCACTATTTTACAATCCAATGAAAATATTTTTTAGCCTTACGGTTTTTCTTGCTTTCACCTCATTTTCTTTTGCGCAGGGTTACAAGGTCACTTTAAACACTCCTGATTATACAAGCGGTATAGCCTATCTTACCTACTATTATGGTAAAAACATAAACATCCAGGATTCGGCAATTGTAAGTGATAGAGGTGTTGCTGTGTTCCGGCAAAATGAAAAACTACTTCCAGGCGTGTACTCAATTGTTTTTCCCGGTAAAAATAAATTATTTGATTTTTTGGTAGATAGTGACCAGGTGATCAATATAAAAGCAGATACCGCCGACCTTATCAATAAAACAACAATAACAGGCTCGAAAGAAAATATTCTCTTTCAACAATATCAAAAATTTGTGGCCGCCAAAGGATGAAACTGCAAAGTGAATTGAATGCCTTTAAAGCCTCAACCAGCAAATCAGATAGTGCTTTACATGAAAAAAATTATGATCAGCTTAATAAAGAATTAAACGATTATCGCGAAAAAATAATTAAAGATCATCCGGAATCTATGCTCGCGTCCTTATTAAAAAGCATGAGAGAACCGAAAATGCTGATTCCCCAGCCCGCTAACCGGCAGGATTCTCTAAATAATTATGAATACTATAAAAAGCATTATTGGGACGGCATTTCGTTTATGGATGACCGTATAATACGGACGCCATTTTTTTTACCAAAACTAGAACGATATTATAACGATGTAGTTTCGCCTGTCGCCCGATTCAATAATAAAAGAATCAGATCATATGTTGTTGCTTGCCCGTTCTTCGCCGGAAATGTATAAGTTTTTGTTAAACTGGCTTACTGATGAATACATCAACCCGAAATATATGGGCCAGGATGCTGTATTTGTTCATCTTTTCGAAAAGTATCATTCCAAAGGGCGTTTCTTTCTGGTTGAATGAAAAACAGATGACTGCTATTTCTAACAGGGCGTATATGCTTATGTCCAACCTGATAGGCGAGCAGGCCGCCAATCTTGAAATGATCGACTCAGCAGGTGCCATAGTTCCTTTATACAGTTTGAAAGCTCCCTACACAATTGTTTGCTTTTGGGATCCTACCTGCAGCCATTGCCAGGGAGGAGGTTCCGGAAATGGATTCCATGTATAATGCCAAATGGCAAAAAGAAGGTGTAAAAATGTATGGCGTACTTACTGAAAGTAAAGAATTTCCTAAAATGGAGAGAATTTATTAATAAATACAATTTACAAAGCTGGGTAAACGTTTACCAGACTGAGGAACAAAAGAAAAAAGATGAGGATGCCAAAAAACCATCTTATAAACAATTGTATGACGTAACGCAAACCCCGACTTTATATTTGCTGGATAAGGATAAAAGGATCATTGCAAAAAAACTTACCTGGCAGCAAATGGATGGTGTTCTTCAAATGAAAATTAATACCAGGCCTTCAAATGAAACCGATAGTTCCTCAAAATAAATTTTTATAATGAAAATGATTTTATTATAAAAATTATTAAGGTTATTCCAATAAATCCATTTTGATGAAAAAAGTTTTTTTATTCATTGCGTTTTTGTTTTTTTTATCTGCATGTTATTGCCAAACTCTTTTCACTTACGGAAGCGATGCTGTTAGTAAAGATGAGTTTCTTCGTGCCTATAATAAAAACAAAACCCCCGCCGCTAATAAAGACCAGGCTATAAAAGATTACCTCGATCTTTACATCAAATTTAAATTAAAGGTTCTGGCCGCTAAAAACATGAAGCTTGATACTTTACCTGCGCTCCAGGCCGATCTTCAAAATTTTCGTACCCAAACCGAAGATAATTATTTGAAAGATGATAAAGAAGTTAATGCCCTGGTTGATGAGGCATTTAACCGCAGCCAAAAGGATATTCATGTGCAACATTTTTATGTTTTTATAAATGATAAAATGCCTCCGGCGGATACCCTTAAAGCTTATAAAGCAATTAACGAAGCCTATGACGAATTAAAAAAAGGTGGTAAAGATTATGATGGAATTGTTGCCGAAATAAAAGAAAAGATTGCGCCCCTGCAGGGAAATGATCTGGGCTGGATAACCGTATTTACTTTGCCCTATGAATATGAAAATATAGTATATGGATTAAAGCCAGGCCAGGTAAGTAAGCCCTATAGATCAAAAAAAGGCTGGCATATTTTTAAGAATGAAGAAGAACAGGCCTGCTCTTGGAAAGATCACTGTCGCCCAAATATTGTTTGCAGTACCGGCAGGGAATATGGAATATGAGAGATCGTGCAAAACAATTGGCAGATTCTGTTTATAAAGCATTGCAATCCGGAGCAGACTTTGGCGAAATGGCAAAAAGGTACAGCAATGACAGAACAACTTTTATGAATAAAGGAGTAATGCCTGAATTTGGAATTGCGAAGTATGATGGCGGTTTTGAACGGGAGGCTTTTTCTTTAAAAAGGATAGTGAAATTTCAAAACCCTTTCAGACGGAGTTCGGCTACCATATCCTGAAGCGTAATCTCACGGTCACCCGTACCCGCAAACTAAAAATGATGAAGCATTTATGTATGACCTGAAACAGCAAGTGCTTAAGGATAGCCGCATTGCGCTTGCAAAAGATAAATTTTTAAAGGAAGTTTTGGTAAAAACAGGATATAAGAAAAACAATAAGCATCGATGAAAAAGATCTTTGGAAAATTACCGACACGTTTGCTATTTCAAATAAAAAAATTGCATCGGGAAAAGTAAATGAAAATACCATCTTGTTTTCTTTTAACTAACGCAAACGTAACTGTAGGTGATTGGATGCAATATGTTCGAAATGCAAAAAACGCTTATGGCGCCCAGGCTCAACAAACTTATCCGGAAAAGCTAAAAAATTATGTTTCAGTCGCAGCGCTTGAAAATTACAAGAAAAGACTTGAAGATTTTAATCCCGATTTTAAGTACCAGATGCAGGAATTTAAAGATGGCAATCTGCTGTTTGAAATGATGCAAAGGAAGGTTTGGTCCAAAGCATCTGCTGATACAGCCGGCTTATTGCAATATTATAATGCACATAAATCAAATTATAAATGGACCGCCAGCGCAGATGCTGTTTTGTTTTCATGCTCAAGTGAAACAGTGGCGAAAAGCGCTATGGAAGAAATTAAAAAAGGTAAAAACTGGAAAGATGTTACAAATGAAAATTCGCAGGTGCAAAGCGATTCGGCCAGGTACGAATTAAGCCAGATTCCAGTTGCCGCAAAAAACTAATTTTAGCAGCCGGTATGATAACGGCGCCTGTTGTAAACGCTGGTGATGGAACGGCAATATTTTCTCAGATTATTAAAATACATGTGAAAATGAACAACGCAACTTTGCAGAAGCCCGTGGACTTATTATCAATGATTATCAAAATTACCTTGAAAAGAAATGGATGGAAGAATTGGAGAAAAAATACCCCGTTAAAATAAATGAAAAAGTTTATCAATCATTGCTATAATTCTTTTTGTGACGGGATTGTTAAAAAAAAAATTGTTTACTTCTAAGAAATTTTCCTGCCTCATAATTTATATCCGTTGTTTTTTTTGATTTTCAGTTAAAATCATTATTTCTATAATTGCTCGTTGCCTGCTTGGCAAAATATTTGATTGCGACGAGATGAATTCTGTCGAACAGATACTTTTTGAAAACTAAAATATTAACCAATGAAAAAATTACTTAGTCTCGCTTTGCTATGCGGGATTTTTATCAGTGCAAAATCCCAGGTGTATGTGCAGGGAGGTGTTAATCTTGCCAATATTACTAAAACCAATTCCGGGCAAACTCAGAACAACAATTTACTTACTACATTTAATGCCGGCTTTTTGGGAAGATTTGGACTTTCGCAACCTTTGACCTCGAAAGCGGAATTTTGTTTGTTGGCAGAGGCTCCAAATCAAACACATATTTTTCCAGTTCCACAAGCGATAATTATGTAAAATCCAAATTCAATCCTTACTATCTTGAAGTTCCTTTAAATGTCGTTTTGAGGTTTCCATTAGATAAGCAGCAGTAACATTTTCGTTAATGCCGGTCCTTATGTTGAAATGGGCATTGCAGGAAAATCGAAAACGGAGGTTAATGCTTTCGGGCGCCACGTCAACTTCGAGTGAAAATATTAAATTTAGTAATGACAATCCTTTTACATCGCAACAGGATGATGCGTCCTATAATAAGCTTAAACGTTTTGGATTTGGTGTAAATGCCGGCGGCGGTGTTGATCTTGGAGCAATCATTTTAAAAGTTAATTATGAATATGGGCTCACCAAAATAAATTCAACTGAAAGTAATAACAGCGATAATGATAAAAATAAATATCGCACTTTAAGTTTTTCGGTCGGTATACCGTTATCCCGAAAATAGTAAAGGCTGAAATATACAAAGATGCAATTGGGCTCTTTTACAATAGACTTATACCAATTCCTTTACCACATTGGCAATAACGTGCGGCTTGCCCAATGTGTAATAATGAAGAACAGGAACACCGGCTTTTTTAAGCTCTTTTGATTGCGCCAGTAGCCATTCTGTTCCGACGATTTCAACTTCAGCATCGGTTTTACATTTCATTATTTCATTGCTTAGTTCTGTTGGTATATCCACGTGAAAAGTTCGTGGCAATACAGAAAGTTGCTTTTTGGAAGTAATAGGTTTAAGCCCGGGAATGATTGGAATTTCGTATTCCTGCTTCGCGGCATTTTTTTACAAATTCAAAATATTTTTTATTATCAAAAAACATTTGCGTAGTTATATAATCCGCGCCGGCATTTACTTTCAATTTAAGATAGCGAAGGTCGCTTTCCATATTTGGCGCTTCAAAATGTTTTTCGGGATAACCGGCAACACCGATACAAAATTTTGTTTTATAACCATCCCTGATATCCTCTTCCAGATAGATTCCGTTGTTAAGATTTACCGCTTGTTTTAAAAGATCTAACGCATACGCATGTCCGTTTTTTTCAGGCTCAAAAATCGTTTCATTTTTTGCGGCATCGCCTCTTAATACTAAAACATTATCTATGCCCAAAAAAGCAAGATCAATCAACGCATTTTCTGTTTCCTGCAGATTAAAGCCTCCGCATATTAAATGAGGCACTGCATCAATTTTATAATGGTTCATTATTGCAGCGCAAATTCCTACGGTACCCGGCCTTTTTCTAACCTCAATTTTTTCAAAAGTACCATCAGCTTTTTTCTTAAAAACCTGTTCACTTCTGTGATAGGTTACATTAATAAATGCAGGGTTAAACTCCATTAAGGGATCAAGATGATTGTAAATAGATTCAATGGTTTTCCCTTTAAGCGGCGGCAATATTTCAAAAGATACAGCGTGCCTTCGGCCTCTTTTATGTGATCGGTAACTTTCATTTTAAAAAAATAGATGCAAAATAAACGCAAAAAAATCAAAAGGCAATTTTCGATAAAAATAAGCCAATGAGAAACGCTTAATAATGCCGTGATCAAGCGGTATTAGTCATAATGATCTTTTCAAAATGCTAAATTGCTTTGGATAAAAAATATTGTTAGCAAAGTTTTAATATTCATTCACTTATTTTTGTTTCAAATAATAGTTTTGAATCAAACCATTTACGCAAGAGACCTTACAAAGCTTTACGGAAAGCGGATAGTGACTAATAAGGTTTCTTTCGAAGTAGGACAGGGCGAAATTGTGGGTCTTTTGGGACCAAATGGGGCTGGCAAAACAACTTCTTTTTACCAGGTTGTAGGCCTGGTAAAGCCAGATTACGGTGATGTTTTTCTCAACGAAATAAATATCACAAAACTACCCATGTACAAGAGGGCGCAAATGGGTCTTGGCTATCTTCCCCAGGAGGCAAGTATTTTCAGGAAACTTACTGTTGAAGATAATATTACTGCAGTTTTAGAAATGACAAAGCTTTCAAAAAAACAACAGAAGGAAAAGCTTGAAACATTAATACTTGAATTCAATCTTGCCCATGTGCGTAAAAGTAATGGCGACGTATTAAGCGGTGGCGAAAGAAGACGCACCGAGATTGCCCGTGCACTTGCAGTTGATCCGAAATTTATTTTATTGGATGAGCCTTTTGCGGGTATTGATCCCATTGCGGTAGAAGATATTCAGACCATTGTGACGAGGCTGAAATATAAAAACATCGGCATACTTATTACCGATCACAATGTAAATGAAACGCTTTCCATTTGCGACCGGGCATATCTTCTGATAGAAGGCAAAATATATAAACACGGCACCGCTGAAGAACTTGCTAAAGATGAACAGGTCAGGCGTCTTTACCTGGGACGTAATTTCGAGCTAAAAAGAAAAGATTACCTGCATACAGATGCTCTGAAATAATTTGTACATTGTTTATAGTTAGATAATTTATATGTTTACTTATGTTAGTTTTTAACGGCGAGCTATAATATAAGCATCTAACTATTTTATTAAGATTCAACCCGGTTGTTTATATGAAGCTTTTGAGTCCAGCAATATCACGATTGGCACGACTTCGTCTCTGGCGGGTTGATGGCTGGATTGGTTATCCTGTAGCTGCTCAAAGAAATGTTTTGCAGCATCTTGTAACGCAGGCACAATACACTGAATTCGGCCGCAAATATTCTTTCTCAAAATTATTTACGGTTAAAGACTTTAAAAAAAATGTTCCCATTCATGAGTATGGTGATATAAAGCCATACATACTTCGCATGATGAACGGCGAAGAAAATATTTTGTGGAATACTCCGATAAACTGGTTTGCAAAAAGCAGTGGCACCACCTCTGCAAAAAGTAAATTTATTCCTATAAGTGATGAGACATTAAAGGAAACACATTTTAAAGGTTCTAAAGATGTGCTTACCAATTACTACAAAAATTTTCCGGATAGTGATCTGCTCACGGGCAAAAGCCTGGTGGTAGGCGGAAGCCACCAGCTAAATCCTGTAAACGAAGAGATCCAATATGGTGATCTTAGTGCAGTGTTAATGCAGAATACTCCTTTTTGGGGGCATTGGATCCGTACGCCTGATTTAAAGATTGCGCTGCTTGATGAATGGGAAAACAAAATTGAAAAGCTGGCCGGCAACACCATCAATGAAAATGTTACTTCACTGGCAGGAGTGCCTACCTGGACAATCGTTCTTATAAAACAAATCCTTAAAATCTCAGGAAAAGACACTTTAAAAGAAGTGTGGCCTAATCTTGAATTATATATTCATGGCGGTGTTTCGTTTACCCCTTACCGTGAGCAGATTAAAAAACTTATCGGCGCGCCTATCAATTATCTGGAAATGTATAATGCCAGCGAAGGGTTTTTTGCGGCGCAAAATATGCCGGATGACGACGGAATGTTGCTCTTTGCGGACCACGGCATATTTTATGAATTTATGCCTGTGGAAGAGTATGGCAAGGCAAACGCAAAAACTTTTGGCCTCGACCAGGTAATTCTTAATAAAAACTATGCCCTGGTGATAAGCACTAACGGCGGTCTTTGGCGATATCTTATAGGTGATACAATTCAGTTTACCTCGTTACGTCCCTTTAAAATAAAAGTTACCGGAAGGCTGAAACATTACATGAATGCATTTGGGGAAGAAGTAATTGTTGATAACACTGACAAAGCAATTTCAATGGCTTCAGCCAGAACAGGTGCTATTGTGAGTGATTATACTGCTGCGCCTGTTTTTTTTACTGAAAAAGAAAATGGCGCGCATGAATGGCTGATAGAATTTGATAAAACGCCTGTTGATATAACTAAATTTACTACCGCTCTTGATGACGCATTAAAATCGGTAAATAGCGATTATGAGGCCAAGCGATATAAAGATATTGCGTTGCGAATGCCTGTTGTTCATGTTTTGAAAACCGGAACTTTCAGACGATGGCTTAAAAGAGAAGGAAAATTGGGCGGCCAGCATAAAGTGCCGAGATTGAGTAATGAAAGAAAGCTGATTGAAGATATTCTTGCTTTGGTAAATACCTGAGTATTTAAATGTTTGCTTTAATTAAAATTATTTACAACGAATCATTATGAAATTGTTAGAAAATAAAATTGCGATTGTAACAGGCGGAAGCCGCGGTATTGGCGAAGCCATTGTATTAAAGCTTGCGGAAAGCGGGGCTCACATTGCCTTTACGTATGTAAACAGCGATGATAAAGCGAAAGCGCTTGAGGAAAAAGTGAAAGCAATGGGCGTGAATGCTAAAGCGTATAAAAGCAATGCGGGAATTTATGCTGAATGCGAAGCCACAGTAAACGCTGTCGTTAAAGAATTCGGCACAGTCGACATTTGCGTGAATAATGCCGGGATTTCAAAAGATAATTTATTGCTACGTATGACACCAGAACAGTGGGATGATGTAATGGAAACTAATTTAAAGAGTGCTTTCAATATGACGAAGCAAGTCATTCGACCGATGATGAAAACAAAAAAAGGAAGTATTATAAATATGAGTTCAATAATAGGTATGCGTGGAAACGCAGGTCAAAGCAGTTATGCAGCCAGTAAAGCAGGCATTATTGGTTTTACGAAATCCATTGCTGCAGAATTGGGCAGCCGCAATGTACGATGCAATGCTATAGCACCCGGATTTATAGAAACTGATATGACTCATTATTTAAAAGAAGGCGAAGCCGCAAAATCATTCCTTGACAAAATCCCGTTAGGCAGGTTCGGAAGTGCAGAAGAAATTGCAAATGTTGCTCTTTTTCTTGCAAGCGACATGAGCTCTTATATTACAGGACAGGTAATAAGTGCTTGCGGAGGTCTGAACATGTGATGCCCCGATTGCTTTTGAATTTTGGCTAATATCCATCGGCGATGATCTTTAATGATTAAAGATTTACCAAATGTAATTTTACTAAACTTCGTCTATCCGGATCGTTAGTTAGCAACGTGTCGTACAGTGATTATAAATAAGTGCACAAAGTAAATATGCCTGCAATTGTTTTTTTTATAACAGCCGTATTTTATTTAAATTTATTTTATGACTTCGTACGAGAAATTATTATTGCAAAATAAGAAATGGGCAAAGGACCAAAACGAATCGGACCCGCACTTCTTTGAAAGGTTATCTGCATTACAACAGCCTGAATTTTTATGGATAGGTTGCAGCGATAGCAGGGTGCCTGCTGATAAAATAACAGGAACACAGCCTGGCGAAATATTCGTGCATCGCAATATCGCGAACATGGTGGTGCATACCGATGTGAACCTTTTAAGCGTGCTTGATTACGCGGTTAATCATTTAAAAGTAAGGCATGTTATTGTTTGCGGCCATTACGGATGCGGCGGTATTAAAGCTGCAATGACCAATCATGATTACAAGTATGTCTTGAATATGTGGCTGCGAAATATTAAAGATGTGTACCGGATGCACAGGGAAGAGCTTATTAATATTAAGGATGACGAAAAACGTTCGGACCGGCTTGTAGAGCTTAACGTAAAAGAACAAGTGATGCATCTTGCGAAAACGTCAATTATTCAACGGGCATGGAAAAATGAACGCAGGCCTCATTTACATGGATGGGTGTATGGGTTAAAAGATGGACTTATAAATCCTGTTTTTGAAATGGAAGCAGGAACTCCCATTGATCCGATTTATGAATATGACGATTTATAAAAAAAGATCGTTCGCCAAAAAGTAGAATTTATTTTACTGTTGCCCTAAATTTTGAAATAGCATTTTTAGTGAAATCGCTTAGAACCAGCTTGCCACTGATAGCGGCTCTCTCGTTAAGAAGTGTATCCCAGTTTTCAGATCCGATCCAAAACGCCTTTTTCATTTCCGACATAGCTTCCGGGTTGGAATGTGCCAGTGTGCTGGCAAGCCTGTAAACAGATTCATCCATATTTTGAACACTCTCATGAACCTCGGCATATAATCCCTTTTTCTTGGCCCATTGTGCATTTCGCCAAAAAGTGGCATCAATCGCAAATTGGCTAAATGCGGAATTTCCTATTTTTCGCTGAAGTGCAGGTGCCACTACAAGAGGTCCAATGCCAATAGCAAGTTCACTCAATTTCACTTCGGCAGCTTCTACTGCAATTGCATAATCGCATGCGGCAACAAGACCCACTCCTCCTCCTACACACTTGCCGTGAATTCTGCCGATTATTAGCTTTTTACATTTTCTCATTGCATTGATGAGATTGGCAAAGCCCTGGAAAAAAATCAATGCCTTCTTTTTCATTTTTAATAGCCATTAATTCGTCAAAACTGGCGCCGGCGCAAAAAGCGCCTGTTGCCGCACTTCGCAGCACAATAACTTTTGTATCGTGAGTTCCCGCATAATGTATTTCCTGCGTTAAGTTCGTCAAGACTTTTTAAAGGAAGCGAATTGCTCTTAGGATGAAAAAATTCAATCGTTGTAATCCCATGTTCTGTGTGAGATTTTACATATCCGGGTTCCATCATATTGCTTGCATTTATTTAGAAAACATTGACAAAGTTATAACCATTTTCATAATTGTATTGAAACAACGCGACATCAGCTTTGATACTTTTTCTTTACCATTGTTAATATCGTTGCTATACCAACAACAGGTTCGTCGGTTTCATCTAAAATTTCGACATACCATTTTACGATTCCTTTTAAGATGTCGGTTCCTTTTTTAAACGGCATTTCCGGGTTAGGTTCTTTCAGTTCCTGTTCAATTTTTTCCTTGCAGGTGAAACGCACATATATTTCGTCCCCGGGATAAACTGGCTTTGTAAAACGCAATTCATCGATACCATAATTTAATAACACAGGATTCTTTTCAAAGTTGTCAACAAACAATCCTGCCGCAGCGCTCATAATAAAATAGCCATGTGCTACCTGTTGTTCAAACATTGTATCATCAAAATTTGTTGCGTCATTATGCGCATAAAAGTGATCGCCACTCAGGTCTGCAAACCTGTTAATATCTTCAGAAGTGATCCTTCGTTTATCAGTTATTAACTGATCACCGATCTTCAATTCTTCAAAATATTTCTTAAACGGATGAATACCATCAAAATTGCCTTCAGCATTTGGCTGGTAGACATTGGTTATCGAAGTAAGCATTGTGGGTGAGCCCTGGAGCGCTACCCGCTGCATATAATGTTTTATTCCGCGCAAACCGCCCATTTCCTCACCACCACCGGCACGCCCGGGACCGCCATGAACAAGGCCCGGCAAAGGCGAACCATGACCGGTACTTTCCCTGGCACAGTCACGATTAAGTATCAAAATTCTTCCATGATAAGTTCCTGCACCAAGAATGTAATCTTTTGCAAATCGCGGATCTGCGGTAACAACGGAGCTGCACAAAGAACCTCTTCCTTTTTTTGATAGAATAATTGCTTCTTCAATAGTTTTATAGGGCATTATGGTACTGACCGGGCCAAATGCCTCAATGCTGTGCGGCTCATCTGAGGTGAATGGTGTTTGATTTAACAATAACAGCGGACTTATGAAAGCGCCTTTATTGTGATCCGCATCCACCACCTGAACGCTATCCAAACTTCCATAAATATTTGCGATGAAGCCAATAATTTTTGGACCTGCATCTTCACTTCATCTCTTTGCTGCATGCCCGCAAGCGATCCCATTCTTACTTTTTCGTTTTTAGGATTGCCAATTATGGTTTGTAACAACGATTTCGAAATATCTTTCCAAACATCTTCCATTTTATTTTCAGGAACAAAAATTCTTCGTATAGCCGTACATTTTTGCCCGGCTTTTGAAGTAATCTCTTTTCTTATTTCTTTAATAAAAATTTCCCATTCCGGCATTTCCCTGCTTACATCATGGCCTAATACAATGCAATTCAGCGAATCGGCTTCCAGGTTGAAAGGCACATTTTCTTTTAAGAATATTTGGATTAGCTTTTAATTGTAAACCCGTAGACGCAGAACCAGTAAAAGTTATTACATCCTGCGAAGTAACATGGTCCAGCATTTCGCCGGCGCTTCCGCAAATAAGTTGCAAAGCGCCTTCAGGCAATATATTAGAAGCAATGATTTCTCGTACTACCGCTTCCGTAAGATAAGAAGTGACAGAAGCTGGTTTTACAACTGCGGCTACGCCTGACAGTAAGTTAACGGCGATTTTTTCAAGCATGCCCCATACGGGAAAATTATAAGCGTTGATGTGAACAGCGACACCTTCCTTCGGCAATAAAATATGTTGTGCTGCAAATGTTCCTTGTTTACTTAATCCTATGTTATCACCATCCAAAGCAAATATTTCATCAGGAAGTCTCCTTCGTAAAGACGCATTCGAAAAGAGATTTCCAATTCCGCCTTCAATATCAACCCAGCTATCTGCCCGTGTAGCGCCGGTTTTATAACTTATGTTGTAAAAAATTTCTTTTTTTTCTAAAAGATATAAGCGCCAACGCTTTCAGCATTCGCCCCCTTTCCTGGAAAGTCATTTTCCTTAAAGCAAAACTTCCTTTTGATCTGCCATAATTTAATATGGAAGCAAAGTCCAAACCTTTGGTACTGGCTGTTGCAATCGGTTCACCATTAACGGCATTATAAAGTTGCTGCCCCGCACCATCGCCCTCTATCCAATCGCCGGTAACATAATTCCCCAGTTTCATTTGCAACATATTAATCTGCAAAAATAATCATAGTTCCACTAAGAATATTTTAGGAAAGCGTAGCGTCATTTCACTTTTGACAAACGAAAAGTTAAATCTGTTTATAATAAGCCAAATTGCTTGAGATGATGTGTGGCATGCTTGTGAAGTAATTGGATATTCATATTATAATCCAGTTCGCCGAAAAATGCATTTGCTGTTTTCATTTCCGGATGCTTTTCAAAAACTTCAAAAAAATAGTCAAGTTCTTTTTGCAATTTATTTATTGCACTTTCCATATCCGGCTTGCGTAAAGGAAATCCATCGCCGGGAATGAAAGGATTTTTTATGTTTTCCTGGAAGGGCAATTCACTCAGTAAGAAATCCCTTGATTTTTGCAATCTTTCTCCTTCGTTTACTATTGGTAAAATTAATTTTCCATTCGCATTTTTAATGGCATCTGTAAGGTGTTCAATCATTTGCTGCGCAGTCATAGTGCCCCATTTGCCTTTATCATCGGCGTTTAATTTTCTCAGCATAGGAACAAGATGTTCCTTAAGAAAACTTTCGTTTGAAGTGGGCATGCGAAAATTTTTAGAATTGAAATGGTATTAACTTTTTTTTCCTTTAATGCGGGAATCTATCTCTTTGCTAAGGGCGCTAAAAATATCATTGACACTTCCTTCTCCTTTTACCATTATCACTTTATCCTTTTTTTTATAATGATCTGCAACGGGTGAAGTTTTTTTATGGTATTCGTGTATTCTTGTGCGTAATTACCTGTTCATTATTATCATCTGGCCGGTCGCTGGTTTCGCCCCGCTTTAGCAAGCGTTTAACCAGTTCTGTCTCGGTCACATGGAGAGCGAGCATTAAATTTATAGAAATATTTTTTTGCTCTAATAATTGGTCCAAAGCCTCGGCCTGCATTGATGTGCGTGGAAATCCATCGAATAAAAATCCAACCACATCCGGGTTTTCGTCTAATGCAGAACTGATCATGCCAATTACTACTTCATCAGGAACCAGTTGGCCTTTGTCCATAAATTTTTTTGCTTCCAGACCTAAGAGCTGTTTTTCTTGAAATTTCGCTTCTTAAAAGGTCGCCGGTAGAAAGATGTTTAAAATTATATTTGGCAATCAGTTTTTCTGACTGCGTTCCCTTCCCACTTCCGGGCGGGCCAAATAAAATAAGATTGAACATACTTGCTTACAACCTTGTGAATGTCAAATATAATGGATGGAGATTAAAATTCCTCATCTGTATTTTTTATTGATTTATTAAAAGCAATGTGTAAGAATGTTTTTTGAACATTATCAAACCAAACTTGTTTATTTTTAAAAAGCTGGAATGCCCTGTATTTTTCATTATCTGTTTTTAAAAAAAATCAATTTTATGAGCATTGATAAAAAAAATCCTTCATATTCCAAAACAAAAAGGGATCCTGTTGAAATGTCGAATACAGAATGGAAAAATATTTTGCCGGAAGATGTCTATCATATTGCCCGCGAAAAGGGCACAGAAAGGCCTTTTACAGGTAAATATAACAAGCACGATGAAATAGGCACTTACTATTGTGCTGCCTGCGGAAATCCTCTTTTTAAAAGTGATGGAAAGTTTAATAGCAGTTGCGGATGGCCAAGTTTTTTTGAGCCCATTTCAAAGGAAAGCATTATTTATTTGCCTGATAACACCTACGGAATGAAAAGAACGGAAGTGGAGTGTGGGAGATGTAAGGCTCACCTGGGTCACGTTTTCGAAGATGGGCCACCGCCAACAGGTATGCGATATTGCATCAATTCTGTCATCCTCGATTTTGAAAAGAAAGGAGATTAATTCGGGGTCAAATTGATAATTAGTTTCTGCCGGTAAATAATCGTCGCAATAAGGCCACGATTAATGTAAAAACTGCGGAGCCGATGACAGCCCAGATAATGGGAAAAGGTTTTCCATCGACACTTATGGTAAAAAAATGTGGCAACCCCATTTTGCCCGCTATCCAAAGGCCAATATAAGCTCCTATAAAGCCAACGATTATTGAAACGAGGCAACCTCCAAGGTCGTACCCGGCTAAAGATTGGCCAATACCGCCGCATATTGCTGCAATTAGCAGGAAAACTAAAAACCCAAAAAGTGTCATGTAGTTGAAATTTAATAAACCTAAATTAACTTTTTAAAAGGGTATTTTGTAATAATATTTTCCGGGTATCAAACAGCGGATAAATTTAATTATTTAAGTGCCGGCTCAGGAAGTCTTGTCTAACGCTTTGGCAGCCTCTTCATCCAGGAACCAGTGTAATTCGCCATTTACTGGTTTTATAATTTGCGCAGGCAATCGAAGCGGGTTATAATTTCCGTTCATTACCTTTTTAAGTATTTCAGCTTTTTTTGCGCCCTCCACTAAAAAAACAATGTTTGACGCACGATTTACAATTTCAGGCATTAAGGTAATGCGATACATTTCCTGCTCTTCGTTGTAAATAGCATTCACCCAATTTTTATTTTCTTTATCTAAAACAGAACTGTCCGGAAATAAAGAAAGTGTATGCCCGTCATCGCCCAATCCCAACAAAACCAGATCAAAGCTTTTTTGCGTGTTGATCAAAATAGTTGTGCAACAGTCTTTCATATTCTTTTGCAGCAAAAACGGGTTCAATATCCGTGCGCATTGACATGAACGTTGGAAGGCAGGAATATTATTTTGTCTATCAATAAATCATGAGCCTGTTTTGCATTATTGCGGTCATCCTTAAACAGACACCACTCTTTCATCACCCCAAAAAATCTGCACTCTTTCCCAATTAATTTTTTCTTTAAATTTGCCAGATGCCAATTTTTTAAAGAGAAGCTTTGGCGTTTCTCCGCCGGACAGTACCAATGTAAAATTTTCCTGGTTTTGCAGAGTGTTATGTAATTAGGTCACTGATCCATGCGGCCAGCTGGTTACACAGTTGTTCTTTATTTTTATAAATATGTAATTTCATTTTATTTTTCTTTTCTTTTTGGTGCCACATTTATCCAGTTATGGCCGTCTCTTGCTATGAGCGCTTCCGCATCTTCCGGCCCCCAGGAATCGGGAGAATAATTCGGGAAATCAATCGGCTCCTCGAGCTTTCCATACATCTATGATGGGCATTACCACTTCCCACGCAGCCTCTACCTGGTCGGCACGCATAAAAAGGGTTGGCATCTCCTTCCATTACATCATACAAGAGTGTTTCGTAAGCCTCAGGCTCTTCGCCATCGTATTCATCTTTATAATTAAAAATCATATCTACCGGGCTTAAAATCATTGTTTGACCAGGGCGCTTTGCCTGGAAGCGCAGGCAAATATCCATTTCCGGAGCAATACTGATGGTAAGCCTGTTCGGCCTCCAGGTTTCTGCAGCTTCTTTCGGAAAAGCATAGGCGGGCGCCGGCTTAAATTGTATGCTTAAAACCGTTGTTTTTTCATGAAGATGTTTTCCTGTACGAACATAAAACGGAACGCCCTGCCAGCGCCAGTTATCAATAAAAAATTTAACTGCTGCAAATGTTTCCGTATTTGAATCAGGCTTTACATCTTTTTCTTCCCGATAGCCGGGAACTTTTTCTCCCTGCATCCATCCGTCGCATATTGGCCGCGCGCAGCATAATCCTGAACTTCATCTTTTGATATCCTGCGGATCGCGTTTAATACATCTACTTTTTTATTTCTTATTTCATTGGCATCAAAAGAAACGGGAGCTTCCATACCAATCATACACAACAATTGCAGTATATGATTTTGAATCATATCTCTTAACGCACCGGAATCGTCATAATAACCGCCACGGCCTTCGACACCTACCGTTTCAGAGGCAGTTATTTGCACATAGTTCAATATAATTCCTGTTCCAAATAGGTTCAAAGAAAGCGTTGGCAAAACGCAGCGCGAGTATGTTTTGTACTGTTTCTTTACCGAGGTAATGATCAATGCGAAATATCTGTTCTTCTGTGAAATATTCCGCAACATTTTGTTCATTTCTTTTGCGCTTTCCAGGTCGTGTCCAAATGGCTTTTCAACAACAATGCGTGTGCATTTGGTATCGTGGCAAATGTCAAGCTTGCCAAGATTTTTTACAATAGTTGGAACAAGCTGCGGCGCCACGGCCATATAAAAAATGATATTTGGATGAACCCCAAATTCCGTTTCAGTATCTTTTGCAATTTTTGCTATTTTGGAATATTCTGTTGGTGCTGTTACATCCATTGGAAGTGTAAGTAATATGCTTTGAAAATTTTTCCCAATCCGAACCGCACTCTTTTCGTCTTGAAAAATTATCGATTCCTTCCTTGAGATGTTTTGCATATTCTCCATCACCATATTCTTTGCGCGCAATGCCAACTATGCTGAAATTCTCAGGCATTGCATTGTCAAGATATAAATTGAACAAGGCCGGATTTAATTTTCTATAATTCAGATCTCCGCTGCCGCCAAAAATAAATACCAGCATTGGAGATATTTTTTTGTAATCTAACATTGAAAGCTGTTTACTTTTTATCTAAATTTTTAGTTGAAATAGTTTCAGGTTTTGTTTCCCACTCGGTGTGAAAAATTCCATCTTCATCAATTCTTTGGTAAGTATGAGCGCCAAAAAAATCACGCTGAGCCTGGATTAAATTTGTTGGCAGTAATTTTCTGCGGTACGCGTTGTAATAATTAAACGATGCCATGAGACCGGCTACCGGGTAATTATTTTGCGCTGCCAGTGATATAATTTTTTGTGCGCTGCTTTCTTTTTCTTTTAAAAGTCTCGCAATATTTTCATCAAGCAATAAATTTTTCAACGAGGCATTTTGATAGGCTTTTTTAAAATGATCCAGCAATGCGGAACGAATGATACAACCGCCTCTCCATATGCTTACTACTGCTGGCAGAGGAATGTCCATTTTTAATTCTGCGGAGGCTGTTGTAAGCATTGCCAGTCCCTGGGCATAGCTTATTATTGTTGCAAAATAAAGAGCATCCTGCAGCAACTGTTCAAATTGTTTTTTATCAAAATCAATTTTATTTAAAACGGTATTATAAAGAGATTGAGCCTGGTTTCTTTCCTCAATCAGTGAAGATAAATTTCGCATCATTACTGCTGAATCAATGGTCGGAATAGGCATCGGCAGATCAAGCCCTTCCTGCGATGTCCATTTCCCTGTTCCCTTTGCGCCGGCTTTGTCAAGGATCATATCCACCAGGTATTTGCCCGGAACTTTTTCATCCTTTTTTTCAAAAATGACTGCTGAAATTTCAATCAGAAAAGATTGCAGTTCCCCATTATTCCACTCATCAAAAACCCTGTGCATTTCATCATTCGTATAGCCTAAACCGTTATGAAGAAGATCATAGCACTCGCTTATTAATTGCATTATCGCATACTCTATACCGTTATGTACCATTTTTACATAATGCCCTGCCGCATCTTTTCCCAAATAAGCCACGCATGGGTCACCGTTTACTTTAGCAGCCACTGCTTTTAATATTGGCTCAACTTCTTTGTATGCCTCTTTATCGCCGCCCGGCATAATACTGGGCCCTCTGCGTGCACCTTCTTCACCTCCTGAAACGCCAATACCCATAAAGTGCAGTCCTTTTTCCTGTAAAAATTTTATTCTTTTTAAGGTATCCACGTAATGTGAATTACCTCCGTCAATGATGATATCACCTTTGTCTAATACAGGGATCAGGTCGTCTATAACGCTGTCTACGGGCGCGCCGGCGGGAACCAGCATCATAATTTTACGCGGAACTTTTAACTGGTCGATCATTTCTTTCAATGTATTCACCCCTTTTACAACTGTGTTCTTATCAGCAGAAGCTTCAAACAATTTCGTTTTATCAGGATTTTTATCATACCCGATCACAGCAAAATTATTATCTGCCATATTAAGTAAAAGGTTGCTGCCCATTACTCCTAACCCCACCATTCCAAAATCATATTTTAGTTCTTTCATATTGTAATTATTATCGGTAAAATTAGCGAAATTGATTTTGGATGAGCTCAATGGATTTTAACTTTGAAATAATCTTTCGAATTAAATGATATAGAATTCAGTAAAGGTTAGTGGATTTAATGCATGCATGAAACAATAAACGAAGTACATAAAGGAACCATCAAAACTTAAAATCCTTCTCTCGCATCATTAGTACATATCAGCGTGGTTCGAAATATTGGGAAGAATTACCATGCGCTTCATAAAATTGATCTTTATTTAATAATTGATTATAACTGCGATAACGTGTAAGTATTAACTTTGCAAACAATATAACATAACATGACTGAAACCGCAATAACGCCTCAGGCAATTTTAGTTCCTAAAGACTTTTCAACTGACCAGGAAGTTCGCTGGTGTCCGGGGTGTGGAGATTATTCAATTTTGGCGCAAGTCCAAAAAGTAATGCCTACCCTTGGGATTCCAAGAGAAAATATTGTTATCATTTCGGGTATCGGCTGTAGCAGCCGGTTTCCCTATTATATGAATACCTATGGCATGCATAGCATTCATGGCAGAGCGACTGCCATTGCAAGCGGGCTAAAGGCAAGCCGTCCTGAACTGAGCGTATGGATCGTAAGTGGGGATGGCGACTGTTTGAGTATTGGCGGAAATCATACCATTCATTTATTAAGAAGAAATTTTGATGTAACGCTTCTTCTTTTCAATAATGAAATTTATGGCCTCACCAAGGGACAGTATTCGCCCACCAGCGAACAAAGTAAAGTAACTAAGAGCACGCCCTTTGGCAGCATTGATCACCCTTTTAATCCTTCAGCGCTCGCATTAGGCGCGGATGCTACTTTTGTTGCACGCAGCATGGATAGAGACCCTAAGCATTTGCAGGCTATGCTTTTACGGGCACATCAGCATAAAGGATCATCATTCCTCGAAATTTATCAAAACTGTAATATTTTCAATGACGGCGCTTTTGAAATATTCACCGAAAAAAAATCAAAGCCCGAGGAGGCATTGTTTGTTGAGCAGGGCAAACCACTGGTTTTTGGAGCTGAAAGAAATAAAGGAATCAGGCTGGACGGCTTAAGACCTGTTGTTGTTGAGCTGAATGATGATTTTAGCGAAAATGATTTGTGGATACACGACGAGAACGATTTTTTTAAAGCGCAAATTCTTACCAGGTTTTTTGACAGCCCAAATATGAATGGCCATCTTCCCAGGCCTTTCGGAGTTTTTTATCAACATGCCAGGGCTTGCTACGAAGATGTGATGACTATGCAAATAGATGAGGCCCTCGCCAAAGGAAAGGGTGACTTGGATAAAATATTAAAGGGCCGTGAAACCTGGAGTATAGGTTAGTTTTCTTCGGCTAATTTTTATTATTCAGAAAAACAAATGGCTTTAATTCCTTAAGGCTAATGGTTTCACGAATCACTTTGCGGTCCGCGCTTATTTTGTATTTATTCAAATTGATAACTTCGTGAGCTACGATAAGATTATCAATCCTTTCTACAGAATAAAGTAATTCATGAAGCATTTCAACTTCATGTTCGATTGCCTGGGGGTTCATTAATTCTTCTTTGAACAATACCAAAAGATCCCGGTTGAATTTGTTCATCTGGATTTGGTTTTTTAGTCTAATATCCTATCATTCCTGACTTACTCGGACAGCCACATTTACTTTTTTTGGAGGCGTTACAACTAACGGTAAAGACAGCAATCATAATAAGTAAAACGACCAGGATTTTGTTTACGATTTTCATAAAATATATACCTAAATTAAACTATTTTTATAACTAATTATTGCAAAATTTTGGTAAATGGTAACAAATTTAATTCCGCCGTACAAAACACACGAATTTTAGCAGCCCCGCTGGATTGGGGATTAGGGCATGCAACTCGTTGTATTCCAATTATTAAATATCTGGTTTCCGAAGGTTGTGAAGTCTTTATCGCAGCCTCTGAAAATAATTATTATTTGCTAAAAAAAGAATTTCCTTCCGCCGTAATTTTACGGATAAAAGGCTATAAAATAAGATACAGCCGTCGAAAAAAATTGCTGCCCTTAATGCTGTTTTTTCAATTACCAAAAGCTTTTTTTTCAATCGTGAAGGAGCATTTTTGGCTAAAAAAAATGATCAGAAAATATTCTATCAATGCGGTTATTTCTGATAACCGTTTTGGGATGTACAATAAAAGAATTATTTCAGTTTATATTACCCATCAACTTGCCATAAAAACCGGCAATAAATTTTCTGAAAAGCTCGCACAAAGAGTTCATTATTATTTTATAAAAAAATACAACTATTGTTGGGTTCCTGATTGTGAGCAAAATGGTATTGGAGGAGGGCTATCACACCCCCAAACCAAGCCCCCAAATGTTATATATATCGGTCCTTTATCAAGGTTTCAGCTAAAGCCGGAAACTGCTAAAATCTATGATATATTAATTTCTATTTCGGGGCCCGAACCCCAGAGATCTGCTTTTGAAAACATGATTATCTTTCAATTAAAAAAAACAGATAAAAAAATTTTAATAGTCAGGGGCTTGCCGGGTATAACAGAACGAGCACCGGCAGGCTGGGCAATGGTTACAATTGTAAATCATCTTTCCGCTGACGAATTGAATATCGCTTTCCAACAAGCAGAGTGGGTAATAAGCCGCAGTGGCTATACAACGATCATGGACTTGATAAAGCTTGGCAAAAAAGCAATATTAATCCCTACACCCGGCCAAACGGAGCAGGAATATCTCGCGTGTTATTTAATGGAAAAAAAAATATTTTATTCTTCAGAACAAGATAAATTTTCGATCGATTTAATTTTTGATAGTATATCGGACTTCGGGTTGGTAAAATCTTCGTTTGACATGACTGCTTATGAAAAAATATTACATGAATTTGTTTTATCACTTCAGCAGCAGCGACCTTGTAAATAAATAAACTCATTTTGTGATCCCGGGTGATTGGGAAAATAACCCGACCATTCGGAGAAATAGAGCTATGATTGTTATATAAATGTCATGTTAATCATATAATGTTAGTATTAAAAACAAAACATTAAATTTTTTTTTTAAAACGATATAAATGATCAAAATTTTTTTTATTTTGTGTAGAATTTACACATTATCATTTTAGGTAAAAAGTAAATTACTCTTTAAATAAAAAAATTGCTGCTATGAGAAAAAACATGTCTGTTTTATCAAAACAAATTTGTGTTTTGATTTTCTTTACAATTTTTGCATACATGGCTTCTGCCCAGAAGGCGATTTCGGGGAAAGTAACGAATGCCAAAGATGGTACGCCGATACAGGCCGCCTCGGTGATTGTAAAAGGTGCAAGAGTTGGAACCCAGAGTGATGGGAACGGGAACTTTAGCCTTACTACACCTGAAAATTCAAAAACGTTAATAATAACTGCAGTAGGTTATAATCGGCAGGAATTGTCTTTAAATAACGGCAGTTTCAATGTGGCACTGCAGCCGTCGGTTTCGACTCTTTCGGACGTTATTGTAATCGGTTACGGAACTGCAAAGAAAAAAGATCTGACCGGCTCTGTTACTGCTATCAGTTCAAAAGATTTTCAGAATGGTTCTATTACATCTCCCGAACAACAAATTGCCGGAAAAGTTGCCGGTGTAACAATCACTTCAAACGGTGGACAGCCCGGATCCGGAAGTACTATCCGGATAAGAGGCGGGGCTTCCTTAAATGCTAGTAATGATCCGCTCATTGTGATTGACGGGGTGCCCCTGAGCTCGGTAAATTTCCAGGGAATCAATCCCAATGATATTGAAAGCTATACCATTTTAAAAGATGCTGCGGCTACGGCAATCTATGGATCAAGAGCGTCCAACGGGGTAATTATCATCACCACAAAAAAAGGAATAAGCGGCAAGCCTGTTATTACCTTTATACCGCAGGTTTCGATGTCTTATAACCCTAAAGAATATCCTGTGTTATCGGCCAACCAATTTAATAATTTGGTAAAGGCTGATGGTTCCGCGTCTCAGGCGGCATTTTTAGGAACAGCAAATACCGACTGGCAAAAGGAGATTTATCAAACAGCCGTTATTTCCGATAATAATTTAAGTATTAGCGGCAGTTTAAAAAATCTCCCCTATCGCATCTCAGGAGAATTTTTAAGCCAGCAGGGAATTCTGAAAACGGATAAACTGCAACGTGAGGCCTTGTCTGTGGCTCTGACACCGCATTTGTTTAACGATCATTTAAAAATTGACCTTAATCTTCATGCATCTAATACAGACTCCAGGACCGCAAATACTGGTGCCGTTGGTTCAGCTGTAACATTTGATCCGACACAGCCTGTTTTTAACAGTAATAAAAATTTTGGCGGCTATTATGAATGGACTACAAATGATTCAACGCCGCAATCATTATCTAACAGAAATCCGGTTGCCTTGCTGCAACAATATAATGCCGAAAATCACGCGTTAAGAAGCTTTGGCAACCTCCAGATAGATTATAAGTTTCATTTTCTGCCTGAGCTGCATGCGAACTTAAACCTGGGATATGATGCTGCTGATTATAAGGGTACAACAAAAATTCCGGCTGATGCAGCACAATCTTATAACTCTGTGCCTACGCTAAGGGGCGAAAACAACCAATACTATAATGATTACTTTAATAAAGTTGGCGAGTTTTATTTAAACTATGTTAAAGATATACATTCAATTAAGAGCAATATCAACGCAGTAGCAGGTTATGGATACTATGACAATTACTATTTCAACCGCTATTTCTACGGCTTCAGTGCCTCCAATGATACGCTTACGGGCTCTAAACCTCCGGTCCCTACAGCGGCCAGCGAGGTAACGCTTGAATCTTATTATGGCCGGTTAATTTATACTTTTAATAATAAGTATATTTTAATGGGATCAATACGCACGGACGGATCATCAAGATTTGGCCCATCCTATCGTTGGGGGGTATTTCCTTCCATAGCTTTTACATGGAAAATACGGCAGGAGAATTTTCTTAAAAATTCCAACACCTTCTCTACCCTTAATTTGCGCGTAAGCGACGGCGTTACGGGCAACCAGGATGGAATTGGTTTTTACAGTTATCTGAGTTATTATTCGCCGAGCAGTAGCACTTCACAGGTTAATTTTGGAAACAATTACTATAGTCCTTATACGCCATCGGCCTATGCAAAAGACTTAAAATGGGAGCAGACAGAAACTAAAGACGTAGGGGTTGATTTCGGATTTTTAAACAATCGGATTTCCGGCAGCGTTGATTATTATTATAAGAAAACAAGCGATCTTTTGGGAACAGTGTTTGTTCCCGAATTTACGAATTTTGGCAACCAACTTACCAGAAATGTTGGAAATATGACGGACGAGGGAGTTGATTTTAGTATCAATGCTACGGCTGTTCAAACCAGGAACATTACCTGGGACGTGGCCTTTAATGTTGCTTACAATAAATTTACGATCACTAATCTTTCGGTGACTCAGGACTCTCTTGCAAAAAATAACAGCTCTGTTGCGGTTGGAGGAATAAGCGGAGGTACCGGTAATACGATTCAGGAACAGTCTGTGGGTTACACGCCTTTTGGCTTTTATGTGCTTCAGCAGGTGTATGGAAAAGATGGCAAACCGATAGAAGGATTGTATGTTGATCAAAACAGGGATGGTATTATCAATCAAAACGATTTGATACATTACAAATCACCCTTTGCGCCTTTTACGTATGGATTTTCCACAAGCTTCAGATACAACAAATGGACGATAAGTACGGTTCTGAGGGCCAGCGTCGGAAACTATATGTACAATAATGCTGCGTCAAACCTTGCAGTTACGAGGAATGTTCTGAATCCCGTAGGATTTTTGCAGAATGCACCATCTTCTATATTAAATACCAATTTCCAGAACAACCAGTTTTTTTCATCTTATTATGTAGAAAACGCGTCTTTTTTAAAGATGGATAATCTTGGTATATCGTACAACGTAGGGTACCTTAGTAAAAACAAATACAGGCTTCGCCTTTCGGCTAATTGTCAAAATGTATTTACCGTTACAAAATATACTGGTTCGGATCCTGAAATCTATGGCGGTATAGATAACGTATTATACCCAAGACCAAGAACAATCACATTAGGCGCAAACCTGACTTTATAAAACGATTAAATAAGAAATGAGTTATGAAAAATAATCCTTTAAAAAATATTCTTTCACTTGTTGCACTTGCCGGGATCTTAGGCTCATGCAGCAAAGATTTGAACAGGCTTCCTGCTAACTCTGTATTCTCTGACAGCATTTATAGCAGCGCTGCAGGTTACAAGCTTGCCCTTGCTAATGTGTATGGCGGTTATACCCTAACGGGAACAACCGGTCCATCGAATTCCGATATCGCTGGTGTTGATGCCGGTACGTCAGATTTTGTAAGATGTTGGTGGAATACGGAGGAACTAACTACTGATGAGGCGGTTTGCGCCTGGGGCGATCCCGGTGTACCGGATTTCCACAATATGAATTGGACTTTTACTGATCCTATTTTAATAGGACTATATGCTCGCTGCGGCTATCAAATTACTTTGGCTAATGATTTTATAACCCACGCAACGCCTGCTGCTATTCAAAAGCTTGGCCTTAGCGGAGGTGATACAGCTGCAATTGGACAGTATGCGGCTGAAGCAAGATTTCTGCGCGCATTTCAATATTCAGTTTTGATGGATGCTTTTGCCAACCCGGCTTTTGCAACTGAAACTACTCCCGTAGGCCCGTTGTCATTCCCAAAACAAATAAAAAGAAGTGACCTTTTTAATTATATAACTTCTGAACTATTATCGTGCTCATCCGATATGGTCGCACCAAAGAAGAATGAATATGGGCGTGCAGACCAATCTGCCGCATGGGCATTATTAGCTCGTCTATATTTGAATGCAGCAGTTTATACCGGAACTGCAAAATATGACAGCGCGATCATTTATTCCAGTAAAGTAATTAATGCAGGGTATAGCCTGATGCCAGATTACTCCAACCTTTTCAAAGGAGATAATAATTTGAATAACCCTGAAACCATACTGGCGATAGCATATGATGGAATTAATACACAAACTTACGGCGGCACTACCTTTTTAATAAATGGATCTTGCGCCAATTCATCCTATACTCCCGGAAGTCCCGGCTATGCAATGAATACCGCCAATTATGGAGTTCCAAGTGGTGGATGGGCTGGCAATAGGAGCACCGCCGCACTTCCGGCGCTTTTCCCTACTCCGGATACAACGGTTGATAAACGAGGTATCTTTTTAAACTCGCCCGGTGTTACAAGTGTTATTAGCAATATATCAGCATTTAACCAGGGCATTCCAGTGAATAAATTTACTAACATCACTTCTACAGGGGTTCAGGCTGAGCCCAGTGCCGGTGGTACTTTTTGTTCTACCGATTTTCCTTTGTTCAGGCTGGCAGAACAATATTTAATTTATGCGGAAGCCGTTTTAAGAGGCGGTTCCGGTGGAGATCAAAATACCGCACTGGGATATATCAATTTACTTAGAGAAAGAGCTTATGGCAACACGTCCGGCGATATTACGTCGGGCCAGCTAACATTGCCTTTTATTTTAAGTGAGAGAGGCCGTGAGTTGTATTGGGAATGTTTCAGACGAACAGATCTCGTAAGGTTTAATGAGTTTACAAGCAATAATTATTTATGGCCATGGAAAGGAGGTGTTTCTAGTGGTACGGGTGTTGATGCCCACTTTTCTATCTTCCCAATTCCAGTAACTGATTTAGAAGCTAACAACAACCTGGTTCAAAATCCAGGGTATTAAACATTATTAAGTTTAAATTTTAAAATATTATGAAACGATCCTTAAATAAAGTGCTTTTCATAGCGTTAAGCATTTCGATGCTGCTTGTAGCCTGTAAAAAGCAAGGCGAGAACGTAGTATTCAACAGCGGAACGCCGCCGGTTTTGAGTGCTTCATTAAGCGATTCGATTCCGCTCAGTCCGGCAACGGGCCCAAACCAGGCAATTTCTTTTAGCTGGACAAACCCCAATTATTCCTTCAGCAATGGCATCAGTTCATTAAATGTTACCTATAACCTGGAGTTTGATACAGCCGGCGCCAACTTTAGCAGTGCTAATTTGCAAACGATACAAATAAGCCCGGATCTGGGAACTTCGTTGACTGTTGACGCCTTAAACAGCCTGGTTACCAATGGATTGCAACTGTCTTTTGCACAATCGCACACGATCCAGGTGCGGGTTGTTGCTTTATTAGCTCCTTACACTTCCGGATCTGCCAGCGTGGGTTCGCTGAATTCAAATGTACTTTCTTATGTCGTAACTCCTTACGCGCCGCCGCCAGTAGTAACGCCTCCATCGTCCGGCCAGTTGGTGTTAGTAGGCGGGGATGCTTTGCTCGGTGCATGGGCAAATCCTGTACCTGCTTCGCAGGCATTTACTCAGGTAAGCCCAACAGATTATCAACTTAAGATTGCACTTTCCGGAGGAGACCCCACAAATGGTTCAGACCAGTACCTGATCTTACCGGTAAATGGCGTCTGGAGTCATAAATATGCTTGCGCCAACACAGCTAACCAGCCTTTCTCAGGCGGTAAATTTGGCCTTGACCTCAGTTCGAATTTTCCCGGTCCAACGGCTCCTGGCACCTATTTATTTGACGTAAATTTTCAAACAGGAATTATAACAGTAACCAAGCAATAGGAAAACGATTTAATTTTTAATTGTAAATAATTGATATGAAATACTTTTTAAAACACCTTTTAGCTGGCCTCTCTATAATTTGCCTGTTTAATGCGTGCAGCAAATTGGGAGATATGCCCAAAAACTTTTACCAAAATGGTAATGCGCCTATATTAACCAGCAGCGTAAGTTCAACTATGCCCACACCGGCAGATTCGCTCACAAATATCATTGCATTTTCGTGGACTAATCCAAAATACGCTAACGATTCGGTCACAACGAAATTCATTCTTGAGTTTGATTCCTCAGGCCGAAATTTTTCACAAAAGCAAACCGTGATGGTAACGGGAAAACTGACAGACACTTTAACGGCCAAGTCATTAAATAATGTACTGATTGCTTTAGGCTTTGCCTATAACACAACTTATAACGTGGATGTGAGACTTGTTTCATCTTATTCAAATAATAACGAGCAATTAATGTCAAATATTTTGACGTTAAAAATGACTCCTTATGTGGTACCGCCAAAAGTAATACCTCCCTCATCAGATTCTTTGTTCATAGTTGGCAACGCTACTGCAGGGGGATGGGGCAATCCCGTTCCGGTACCTGCACAAATGTTTACAAGACTTGACTCGGTCACTTACCAGGGAACCTTTTATTTAAATGGCGGACAACAATATCTATTATTACCTGTGAATGGAAATTGGGATCATAAGTATGCAGTTCAGGACAATTCTATCACTGGTCTCAGCGCTGGTGGCGACTTTGGATATAACGTCGGATCAGATTTTAACGCCAATTTTCCTGCCCCGGCAACAACGGGCATGTATCAAATAACGGTAGATTTTCAGCATGGCAAATTCTCCGTGAAGAGTATGAGTCAATATGGTTTAATGTATGTGCCGGGCGACTACCAGGGATGGGCTCCCGCCACTGCGCCTACCCTCGGCTCTCCAAAAAATGATGGTAACTATGACGGCTATGTGAATATACCTGCTGGAGGTACTTATCAATTCAAATTAAATTTAACTCCCGACTGGAGTAACTCTTATGGAGATGGCGGCGGTGGAACCTTAAGCTCAAGCGGAGGTAACATGCTGGTGCCTGGTGCCGGATATTATCATATTATGGCAAGCACAGTTTCTAATACATGGTCAGCAACAGCGACCACCTGGAGCATTATCGGCAGCTTTGCAGCCAGTAGCTGGAACAACGATGTTAATATGGTTTATTCCGCGTCAAACAATACATGGAGTGCATCGATTACAACCGCCGCTGGCGATCAATTTAAATTCAGAGCCAATCATGATTGGGGAACGAACCTGGGCGAATCCGGAACTACTGGCAGCCTTGTCTACAATGGCGACAACCTTGGTGATGCAACTAAAAATGTTGCAGTGCCGGCTGGCAATCATACCATTACTTTGTTCCTTAATAATTCGGGATATTATACTTATCTGATTCAATAAACAATAGCCGGACTTCAAAAATAAAACGCCCGAATCATTTAGGGCGTTTTCATTTAATAAAAACGCAAATAACAGCCCGAGGTCGTTCAAATAAATATTGAAGGGAATATCTTTTCTATCATTCCGTGCTACCGGTGTTTGCTATTCAGATATTTTTTGTGGATGATCTCCTCCATCGGTATTTCGTAAACTTTACTTTCCACCCAGGAAATAATATCGAGGTAAGCAAAGGATCGGGTTTCAAAGCGGTTGTTTTCAAGATGTTTTATCTTATTTAAAAACTCTTTTAGCTCTGGCTTTAATTGTTTGGCATTTAATTTAAAAGAATGCCTCAAAAAGGTAAAGATCTCTTCTTCTACTACAGTTAGCGTTTTCATCCTGGCAAAGAAGCGGTAAACAGACTTAATTAATGAATCGAGAATTTCTTCATTACCAATTTCAAAATGGCAAAGCAGGTGCATGAGCCGTGCATAACATTGAAGATCGTTTCTGAGACCCGCCTGGTCATTCATCAACCTGTGCAGGTAATCAATCGCTTCGCTATAATGCCTTGCCCCAAAGTAAAGGGAGGCGATTTTATAATTGAAAACAAGAATGCGATGTCCATCTACAAAAATGGAATATTCCTCGAGTTTCGCCTCCACTTCCGGAATTATGGCGAGTCCCTCTGTAAACTCACCTTTCATAAGATATTGATTTATTTTAGCACTGTTTATGTAAATGGATGTATGCGTGCGAAAATTGTCATGCTGTTGGGCAATTGGTGTTTTTTCAAATGCTTCAAATTGACGCAATGTGATTTCAAACTGACGAAAATTTCGCAAATCAAAATGCGCATTAAGTACCGTATGCATTCCCTTAATATAATGGCCGGTTTCCACAGCGATCATAACTTCATTTTCCGCAAAAAGGTCAACCCATTTTTGGCTGTAACGATAATACATTAAAAAATCCTGCCTGATAAATGAATACCAGCAATAGCTCTGGTATAAGTATAGTTTTTCATAAAATTCACTGATAGCGTTGGGATCGGCAGGAATAGAGCTTTTGAAAAAGGCACGCACGTCTTTCTCGTCTTCCTTGTTTCGCGCATGGCCATTTTTTACATACCATCTATAGAGCAACAGTGCCAGATTCGACAGGCGGGTTACTCTATCAATATGACCGCTGATATAAAGCGCTTCTTCAGTCATTTTCTCCGTCTTCTCAAGCGTGCTCCTCGTTATATGCAGTGTTTCAATTTTCTTTTCAAGGGAAATAGCCTGCACCAAAAAATTCATTTTTTGGTTGGCCTTGGCTAATTCCTTTGCTCTTTCAAGTATGTGCAGGCTTTGAATCTTCAATCCTTTATTATACAACAATCTTGCATTGTCGAGATGCTCACTCAGCTTCAGATCGATGTTATCATTGGTTTTTAATAATCGCAGGCTGGCTAATAACTGTTTGTATAAATGGGTTTTTAAATTTGATAATTGCGGTTTCGTAATGTCATTTAATGTTTTCAAAAGCTGTTTCTCATCATATTCCGAAAGTTTATCAAGCGCATCAAAAAGGCGTATAATTTTGAGGTCCTCTTTTGCCGAACTCCGTTTAATATAAAGTTTAAAATGCCTTTTCTCAGACTTTTCAAGGGAATGGACCAGTTGAAATAATGTATCAGAAAAGTGGTTGGGCATCATTTAAAATTTTACCTGAAACGTAATACTATCAGTCATTTTAGAAAAAAAAAATCACTCTGCGATAGTATAATTACGTATAATTTGATTCGTTTGAATTGTTTGCACTACGTATGTTTGTTAAAGAAATGGAACTCTAAAGATAAAAAGGATTTATTTAGGCAGACATTCAATTCAGATTCTTCCAATTGCAAGCTGTGAATCAGCGCAACAAAAACAACTAAAGATTCTCATATCAAGCAATCGTAAAGGCCGTCTTGTTTCTACAGGAGGGCCTGTTTTTTTGAGACCGTGAAAGTAGGATTTAATCATCACTAACAATTTTTTTTTATTTTCTTTTTTTCAATATATTAACCGTTTTGATACAAACAAAAGACCTGCTGGCTTATGGCCGGCAAGTCTTTTAAGTTTTAATAGGGATTTATTTCGTTGATTATAGTTTCGTCACAACAGCCGGTTATATTTTAAGAAGCGAAATTTATACTTAAAACATTAATTTTTCCTTTCATTTACAATAACCTGGTAAAAATAAGTCGATATAAAGCCACCTGGAAAATAACTTACTCAATCTTTCTTCATCCTAAAACCGGCATTTTCGATTACAACTAACTGAAATTAAGCTAATTATTAAAATATATTTATTTACCTCCAAGACCTTTTTCCAAATTTTTCCAACATGTCAAACGATAATTTTTAGGGTATGAGCTGCCATAAGCGGCTTATTATGAAAAGCTCAAAACTATTAGGCCCGCGCGGCAGCCGGTGATGTAGCTTATAATAGCTAATTTTGCGCCCGATATTAAACAAATGAAAACTTATTTCCGTCTATTATCTTTTGCAAAACCTATCGGCAGGTATGCTTTTCCCTATATTCTTTTCACTTTGCTTGCCGTGCTTTTTGGCACCCTAAACCTTGCTCTGTTGGCGCCGCTGCTATCCACGCTCTTTAAGCAAACCGCTTTACACGATATGCCCGTAAAGCCTGAACATGTTTACGATATTTTTAAAATGTTTAATTATTATTCCAGCTATGCAAACATTCATTATGGAATTTACCGAACCTTACAATTTGTTTGCGCAGCAATATTAACCTCGGTGTTACTCGGCGGAATTTTCCGTTATTTCGCTGACCGCACGATGGAAAATTTACGAATACAGACTCTGCTGAATTTACGAAGATCTGTGTTTAATAATGTCATGAGACTGGACCTCGGCTATTTTAGCAATGAGCGCAAAGGAGACATTATGAGTAAAATTGCTTCTGATGTGCAGGTGGTGCAATATTCGGTCACAGGCACGCTGCAGGTAATTTTTAAAGAACCGCTAACGCTTCTTTTTTACCTGGTAATGCTGTTTATTATTTCATATAAAATTACCCTGGTTTCTATGCTGGTAATTCCTGTTTCCGCATTTATTATTTCCAGGATTGTAAGAAAGTTGAAACAAGAAGCTATTGCATCACATATTTCTTATGGCACGATGATAAGTTACCTCGATGAAGCTCTGAACGGGATCAGAATTATAAAGGCATTCAATGCGTTTAATTTTATTACAGACCGCTTCAATACAGAAAACCTGCGCTATTCGAAAATCATCCGCTCAATGGCTAAGCGCCAGCAGCTTGCTTCTCCTGTTTCTGAGTTTTTGGGGATAGTGATGGTCGTTAGCATTGTGCTTTATGGAGGCTCTTTGGTTCTCAGTAACAAAGGCGAATTAAGCGGTGCTAATTTTATTGCTTATATAGCCTTGTTTTCGCAGATCATGCGCCCCGCAAAAGCAATTTCTGTTTCGTTTAGCAATATTCACAGCGGTATAGCTGCGGGAGAAAGAGTGTTAGCACTTATTGATGAAAATCCGCTAATAAAAGATGCGCCGGGCGCCATCGAAATTGAAAACTTTAATAATGCCATCACATTCGAAAATGTTTGCTTCACTTACCATGAAAAAAATGTATTGCATAATATAAATCTTCAAATACCCAAGGGAAATTCGGTAGCGCTGGTTGGTCCGTCAGGCGCAGGAAAATCCACTTTGATGGATTTAATTCCCCGATTTTTACAACCTCAGTCGGGAAAGATTTCAATTGATGGAAAAAATATTCAGGATGTCACGATCAATTCTCTCCGCGATCTGATGGGAGTAGTTAATCAGGAATCGATTTTATTTAACGACACTATATTCAACAATATCGCATTCGCAAAACCGGGAAGCACGGCCCGGGATGTAGAATCAGCGGCTAAAATTGCCAATGCGCATGAGTTTATTTTATCAACTCCAAATGGATACGAGACCAATATAGGCGACAAAGGTTCCAAACTGTCCGGCGGCCAGCGGCAGCGAATTTGTATTGCGCGGGCTGTGCTCGCAAACCCGCCTATCATGTTGCTGGATGAAGCGACATCCGCACTTGACACAGAGTCGGAAAAGCTGGTTCAGCAAGCGTTAAATAATCTTATGAAAAACCGGACATCGCTTATTATTGCTCACAGGTTAAGTACAATCCAAAACGCAAACCTGATTATCGTTTTGGAAAATGGAGAAGTGGTCGAACAAGGAAATCACCAACAACTGATAAACGCAAATGGACTTTACCGCAAACTGATAGATATGCAAACGTTTATTTCAAACGAAGAATATTCAGCGTTGTAAAATTTTTTGCCCCAATTCTGAAATCAAATTTTAAGATTTTAATTGCTAAAACTCATACTTTAACGGCGATGAGCCCGCAATTTTATAATAATTTTTATTTTTCGCAGCCGGCGGTCCGATAAAAACGGGCATCAGTTTATTGCCACGCACTTGTAATGATTTTTGATTAAATAAGAACAAAATCAAAAGTTGAATGATTGGCATAAAACTGGCTTATAATTTTTCAAACCCGGGAAACGATGAAAACTGACAATATCTCCGTCGATATTTTAATATCAACCTATAACTGGCCAAAAGCACTCGAGAACATTCTTCTGAGCATTATTAATCAAACTTATCAGCCAAACCGCATTTTAATCGCAGACGACGGTTCAGGATATGATACTCAAATGCTTATTGATAAATACCGGTTTTTTTTTGATATACCTATTGAGCATATATGGCAGGAAGATAAAGGTTTTAGAAAAACGATTATTCTTAACAAGGCAATGAAATATGCCACATCAGATTACATTATACAAATTGACGGGGATATTATTCTTCATAAAAATTTCATAAAGGATCATGTACGAAATGCGCGCAGAAAAAGCTTTGTGCAGGGATGTCGTACTATTTTGAATGAGATTACAACCCGTGAAGTAATAAATGAAAACCGGCTTTCTTTTCATTTTCTTTCAAAGGGGATAAAAAACCGTTTAAATGCGATAAGAGTACCTTTTTTGTCATTGCTTATTAAAACGGATCCTTATTGCTCAAAGAATATAAAAGCCTGCAACCTGGCTTTTTGGCGCGAAGATTACGTTGCGGTTAACGGCTACGACAATCTATTTTATGGCTGGGGGCTGGAAGATGATGAATTTGCGGCAAGGCTGATTAATTACGGAGTGAAAAAGCGAAGGCTGAAAATGGCTGCGATTTGTTATCATTTAAATCACGCCCAAAATCCGAAATACAATGTAGAAAAAAATACAGCTTTGTATAACGAAACCATCATATCTAAAAAAAGTTTCTCAACTAACGGTCTCGCCCAGGTTTAATTTGCTAATTTAATAATGTAAAAAATAAGGAGCGGATATAGAATCCACTTCACTAATTTATAGGTGTTGGTTCTGTAAAAACTTACTTTATTTATTGATCCGTCGTCATGAAACCGCTCTCCTATTCTCCATAGCTGAAGCTTTAAAATTTTGCCAGACAAAACACCGGTTTCATGGACGAATCTTAAAGCCATCACAAAGAATATCACTTTGAAATTGACTGTGTGTTTTCTTTTGATTGCTTGAATGGCGCTGGCAATTATTTCTATTACTATTGTTCCAGAAATAAAAGTGAATAGCGGTATCAATACCCTGCTTTTTAAAACGAAGGCAACGATAGCTGCAACTATCGAAAGCAATAATGTTTCCGGCGTATTTGGAAAATCGTAGTATGTATATTCCGGGTTTAAATAACCAAGATTACTATTGCCAATTCCATAGCGAAAAGGCCGCCGCCAGTCTGGCTTTTCATGATTCCACCATGGGTGCTTCACTGACGCTTCTTTAAGCGTTTTAAAATTCTTAAAATTATTTTTCTTCCGGACTTTTAAAAAAAAATCTACATCTTCTCCCCCTCCTGAATTTGGATATACGGTTGAAAACCTGATATCATTTATGGCTTTCCTTTTCACCATTATGTTTGCCGTTGCCCCCCATGCAAAAGTCGATTTTCGAAGGGCTATGCTAAAGATATCCATCGAGCCACTTGCTGAAATCGCTTGTGTAAAGCTCGTAGTCGGTTTGGGAAAATTAATCAAACCGATAAAACCAATTTCGTTCGGATCATTGCTTGCGGCTTCAGCATACGTTATTAATAAATTTTCATCAACAAGAATATCGTCATCCAGGAATAATATCCAATCACCGGAGCCGGATATTATTCCTTTATTCCTTGTAGCAGCAGCTCCTGAATTTTTTTCATTTTTAATAATAAAAATATTTTCTTCGTCTATGCGTGATAGTGATGGTGATAGTATAGCTGAAGAATTGTCAATAATAAGATAGAACTTAATAGTTGCATTAACCGGCCTGGAAAGGTGAAGAATGGGTAAAATAAATTTTTCATCGGGCCTGTAAGATGGAATGATGACATCAATACTTATCTTCATAAATTAAAATTACATCGCGCAGTCATAAATTTATCTTCCTGTTCAGGCGGCTGTTTGTAGTAGCGTGCTTTTAAATTATTTTTAATGATGGAAATTGCCTTCACGATATGCTCAAATAATTACCTGTCATATGCTAAAGTACTGGGAAAATCTTTGAAAAAATTTCAACCTGTATTAAAGTACGTGATTTTTCTTTGCGATGAAAAAAGTCAATTGATTGATTACACTTCTCTTGCTGATGAGGTGATTCCGGTGCATGTAATTGAACCGCAGTTTAAAGAGCTGGCGTCAAAATATAATATAATAGAATTGAATACCTGCATAAAACCACGTGTTTTTGAATACTTGTTTGATGAGCGCGCATGCTGAAAAAATAATCTTCTTTGATCCGGATATCAAGGTGTTCAATCCAATTTCATTTTTGTATGAAGAACTTGATGTGTCTTCTATAATTCTTACGCCACATATTTGTACCCCGATTGTTTTCGATAACAAAAAACCTGATGAAAATCATTTTCTCAATTTCGGCATTTACAATCTTGGATTTATCGGATTAAAAAAAGATGAGGAGACTAAAAAATTCCTTTCATGGTGGAAACAACATACTTACCATAAAGGCTACATTGATGTTTACAAAGGAATTTTTGTTGACCAGTTGCCTGTCAATCTTGCCACCATATTTTTTAAAAATGTAAAAGTTTTGAATAGTGTCCTGGACTTAACATGGCGCCCTGGAATCTTCATGAAAGATATTTATCACAAGAAGGTGAAAAATATATTGTAAATGAAAATGAAAAACTGATCTTTTTCCATTTTAGTTCCTTTAAAGCCGATGAACTTGAATTGCCAATTTCGCAATATAACCGGTTCAATCTTGGCAACAGAGCCGATATCCAGGGTATTTACAGGAGCTACAATACGGAGCTGAAACAAGCAGATTATTTTTTTTATAAAAAATTTGATTATAGCTATAAAGGCTTAAGAAATATTTATCTAAAAAAACAAAAAAAAGAAAAGTGGAAAAAGAGAATTGCCCTGGGAAAGATTTTCGTGAAAAAAAAGCAATAATTATTCGAAGCCTGTTTCGCCTTTGATCTTCTTTTTATACCTCTTTAAAAGAAATCTTATATACATCCATGTACCCATGCTTTGTCTTATCAATTTGGGCTTATCTTTTTTAAATTCAGCATCTTTATTCGTAGATGAAAATCCTGTCATGTTATAACGTGCAATGGTAATTGGGTAATAAATCTTTTGAAAACCACGGTCTCCCCAGAGCTTTAAGATTTAATGCATAATCCGCAAAGATTTTATATTTCAAGTCATAATTATATTTTATAAAAACAGTTGCAGGATAAAAAATGGCCTGGTGATTAATGCAATATTTAGCAAGCCTGTAATTGCTGAATTTGCCTGACAGTAATTCATAGCCTGGTTTTTTTCCCTCATGATAAAAAGGATGAGTGTCGCCATAATAAACTGCGTTTTCAACGCAAAGGCATGAAGCAAGTTCACTGAAACCAGGCAAGAGCCGGTCGTCCGCTCCCATAAAATAAAACCATTTGCCTTTCGCAATCTTTATTCCTTTATTTAATGCATCATAAATTCCTTTATCCGGCCCGCTTGTCCATATTATATTTTCATCTGAAAATTGTTCAACTATACTTTTTGTATTGTCAGTGCCCGCTCCGTCAACTATTATAATTTCTAATTTTTTTTGTGCCAAATTAACAATAGACTGTATGCAATGCCCGATCTGCTTTTCTGCATTGAAGGTGGCAATAATAATGCTTATCAAAATGTCGTCAACTTCTTTTATCCGGGCTTCATTCATTCCTAATGATTAAATTAGCCTGCTAAACTAAAAACTATTTCGGAGAGATATTTTTAAAAAGATATAATGTTCAATTTTGGATTATGAATTACCAGGTTCGCTCACCGGTTTTATTATTAATTTTTAATCGTCCGGATACAACCCTGCTCGTGTTTGAACAGGTAAAAAAGGCGAAACCAGTCGCGTCTATACATTTCAGCAGATGGACCAAGGCGCAAAATGTCAGTGACGTGAAATTGTGCGAACGAAACCCGTTCAATCACTAAAATGATAGATTGGAATTGTGAGCTTAAAACACTTTTTAGCATCGACAATAAGGGTTGCAAAATGGGTGTCACAGCCGGAATAAGCTGGTTTTTTGAAAATGAAACTGAAGGCATTATTCTCGAAGATGACTGCGTGCCTAACAGCAGCTTTTTTTATTTTTCCGATGCAATGTTAGAAACCTACAGAGATGATAACAGGATTAACACCATAACAGGTACCAATCTGCAAATGGGACAGCAATGGGGATCAGCAAGTTATTATTTTTCGCAGTTCAGTAATATATGGGGATGGGCGACATGGAAACGTTTTTGGAAAAAATACGATCCTTCCATGAGTAAGTATAAAGTGGAAGATGTTTCTGTGCAACTATCAAAAATATTTGATGACGTTTTTTTAAAACAAGCGTGGCTGGAAATATTTGAAAAGCTAAAGGGAAATAAACTCGATACCTGGGATCACCAATTACAATTTTTGAATTTTTTTGAAAACGGATTGTGCGTTACGCCGAATGTAAATCTCATTTCAAATATTGGTTTCAGACCAGATGCTACGCATACCAATATGCCATTGAAACATGCATACCATGCCAATTTACCAACAAGTGAAATAAATGAGATCGTGCACCCGTTATATTTTTTACCGGAAAGAAAGGCAGATTACTTTTTTCTAAAAAAAGAATTTTATCTCGAAGAAAAATGGCAGCAATTTGCAAAGAATAAATTACTGCGACGGCGTTTCAAACGATGGGTGAGGAACTTATTTAAACAAAATAAGCATTAATGTCATTAATAAATTACGATATCGATTACTCTATTGTAGTATGCACCTACAATCCCGATGAACGAATTTTTAAAAGATGCTTAAACGCAATTTATAATTTAGATATCGCCGGAATTACGACTGAATTAATTGTTGTTGACAACAACAGCCAGGTTCCGGTTGAAACTTTATCTTATGTAAGAAATTTCCTCGGGAAAATACCCCGCATGAAGATAATAATGGTACCGGGACAGGGCGTGAGGTATGCCCGAATGGCCGCCATAGAAAAAGCTGCGGGACGCTACATTGTTTATTTTGATTTTGATAATGAACCCGAAAATGACTACCTGCAGGAACTAAAAAAGTTGAACAAGCAATACCCTGAGGTTGCGGCCCTTGGGCCTGGAAATGTTACAGTAGATTTTATCGATCCTATTGATAAAAAGATTGAAAACTATGCCCGCATTGCTTTCCAGGAGCGCCACGAAGAAGTCAATAAAATTTTCCGGGAAAAGGGAATGGCAAAGCTGTTATCCCTTTGGCACCGGGCTTTGTACACTATCTTTTTTGCTAAAAGAATTTGTACAACTGGCAAAAAAAGAAAAGCTTACGATGCCGGGCAGAACGGGTGATAAACTTTCCAGCGGTGAAGACACGCAAATGGTTTTGCTATGTATCAGCAAAGGTTATTTCGCAGGTGTGTCGCCCACTTTGCGGCTTAAGCACATTATTCCTTTAGCAAGAGCTAATGACAACTATCTTAAAAAACTTGCTTATGGAACGGGCTTATGTTATGAGACCTCGCTCGTGCAGGTGTTTCCTGAGCATAAGAAGCAATTGCAAAGTAAAATACTTTCTCCGGCGAAATTCTCAAGGCGTGTTGTGAAAAAATATTTGCAATCGAAATTAACTTCTGATCCTTTAAAAATATTTGAGCTCATAAATTTTATCGCCTTAAATGAAGGCGCATACAATGCATTAAGTAAACCTGTGCCTGCCATCGTAAAAAAGATAGTCAGAAATCTAAAGTTGCAATAATCAGATCTGTGCATCACGCAAAAGCATTGTTCTCACTTTGTGTTTACGCTTCCGCTTCTTACTGTAAATTTGGGAACAGATCACTTTATCACATGCAGGATATTAAGCCAGAATACGGCGCGTCTGTTATTATTTGTTGCTTCAACAGCTATGCCCGTTTACCAGATACGCTGCAGCATCTCGCTCAACAAACGATTCCCGATGAGTTTACAATTGAAATCTTAGTTGTGAATAATGCTTCTACAGATGACACTGTAGCAATTGCCAAACAGGAATTGGATAAAATTTCTTCAAAAAATATTTCTTATAAAATAATCAATGAAGAAAAGCCCGGGCAGATGCATGCGCGTAAAAAGCGGAGCTGCTGGGGCTGTTTTTGACTGTCTTGTTTTTTGCGATGATGATAACTGGCTGGATAAAAACTATGTGTACCTCGCCTACCAATTACTTAACAAAGAAAAGTGCATAGGAGCGGGCGGTGGTCAAAATTTGCCTGTTACTAACGCAGACGCATATCCTGAATGGTTTGAGCAATACAAAGATAAATATGGAATGAGCAGCATCATGCCTGTATCGGGCGATGTAAGTTATAAAACATATGTTTTAGGCGCAGGTCTTGTGACAAGACGATGGTTATTTCTTGCAGCTTTTGATGATAAATTTCCCTCTTTATTAAATGGCAGAAACGGCAGCAAATTAAGTACGGGCGATGATTTTGAATATTGCAAGCGGTTATTATTGTGGGGATATAAATTGTACTATGATGAAAAAATGATTCTTCATCATTTTGTTCCAAAAGAAAGACTTACCATTGAATACCGTGACCGGCTAATGGACGGAATTTTACAGGCAGGTACGATCCTGCACGAGTATGATCTTGCGATTCATATTTTAGGAAAGATTAAGAAAAAAAATAAGTGGAGACTTTTATTGCTGTCACCTTTCAGAATACTTCTTGCAAAATTGAGGTGGTCAAAAAGAAGCCTTACTGATGAAAAGTTAACGTTATATTATTTATCCCCTTTCCCTGTAAAAAATGCATTTCCAAAAAGAGAGATAAAAAAATTTATTCAATTAAGTTAGTTCATGTTGTTATTCAAAAGATCGAAAGATAATCCGGCACTTTTTAAAATATTTTCATTTTATAATTCCAGGGTAAATCCCAAAGTACCCGAATACCAGAAAGCCGTGTTTCGTCATTTCGGATGCACCATCAATCATGTCGTGAAGGAAGATTTTACACACGGCGATTTTCTAAACTATATCTGTAGAAATATAAAAGACACCAGGTTTATCATCATTTTCGATATTGATTGTATTCCGCTTCAAACGGAATGGCTTACTAAGGTTTTGGCAGATCTAAGTGAGCCAGATACCATAACCGGTGCGGCACAAACTGCCAACCATTTGAGGGACGCTAAAAATCTCTATGTCTCGCCATTCTTCTTTGCCATTTCCACAGAATATTTAAAAGAGCTTGACTACCCCGATATGAACATGACTGAAGATATGGATGCAGGTCAAAATCTTACTGAAACAATCCTTAAAAAAGGCGGCAAAATCATATACTGGTGGCCTACAGAAATTGAAGAGAAAAAGTGGAGCTTATATCATTCGGAACATAAGGTATTCGGGTTAGGAACTACTTATGATCATTTAATTTATCATGCTTTTCTTTCACTTCATAACCTTTCCGGCCGATTTATAAAAAAGTGCAAGTCGGTTCTGCCATGGTACTATTTTAAATTGAAATGGCGTAAGTTCAGAACATAACGCCTTGGCATATACGAAAATCATGAACGTACTTTTCAAAATGTATTGCGCCGTAGTTATTGTATTTTGAAAGAGCCATAAACCGGACAAATAAAAAGTAATGGGATAATTGTCAAAATTACAATTATTTTATTTTACATTTATACCCGGAAATTCCACGTTGTAAAAAATTAAAAAATTTCTTCTGAAATTGCTTTTCTTTAATGCTTAGTAGTACTCAACATCTGTTTTATTTGAAGAAAGAAAATTTAAAAGACTTATTATGAAAAAGCTTTCCTGTTTTTTTATTCTTTTCCTTTTTGTAGCAAGAAGCAATGCGCAAACTGAAATAGTTATCAGTGCGGATTCGGTAAAGCAAAAGATCAATAAAAATATTTATGGACATTTTGCTGAGCATCTTGGCCGTTGTATCTATGATGGTTTTTATGTTGGCGATAGCAATAAGGTTATCCCAAACACGGAGGGTGTAAGGAACGACGTAATAGCGGCTTTGCGAAAAATGAAAATTCCGGTATTACGCTGGCCAGGCGGCTGTTTTGCAGATACCTATCACTGGAAAGATGGAGTGGGACCAAAAAATAAAAGGCCTGCCATGGTAAACACCTGGTGGGGCGGTGTTACGGAAGATAACAGTTTCGGCACACACGATTTCCTGAATATGTGCGAACGACTTGGCGCCGAACCTTATTTAGCGGGAAATGTAGGAAGCGGAACGGTTCAGGAATTATCGCAGTGGTTGCAATACGTCAACTTCACCGGCAAAAGTCCTATGTCGGACTGGAGAAGGCAAAATGGCCGGGACAAACCCTGGAACGTAAAATATTGGGGAGTGGGTAATGAGGCGTGGGGCTGCGGTGGGCATATGACACCGGAATATTATGTAAATATTTACAGGCAATATGCAACTTTTATGACCGACTGGAGCAACTCTCACGGTTTGTTCCGCATTGCTTCGGGTGCCAGTGATGCCGATTATCACTGGACTGAAGTATTAATGCGCGACATTCCTCACGACATGATTTCCGGAACGGGATTGCATCACTACTCTGTTATTGACTGGAACCATAAAAGTTCTGCAACAGATTTTACAGAAGAGCAATATTTTAAAACGCTTAAATCAGCATGGGAAATGGAGGAGCTGGTAACAAAGCATAGTGCTATCATGGATAAATATGATCCAGAAAAGAAAATTGCGTTGGTAGTAGATGAATGGGGCGGATGGTATGATGTAGAACCAGGAACGAATCCGGGATTTTTATATCAACAAAATACCATGCGCGATGCCATGATTGCAGGTATCACTCTAAACATATTCAACAACCATTCCGACCGGGTTCGCATGGCTAATCTTGCACAAACCATTAATGTATTACAGGCCGTTATTTTAACTAATAAAGAAAAAATTATTTTAACGCCGACCTATCATGTAATGGAAATGTACAGTGTACACCAGGATGCGATGTTGCTGCAAGTGGGTATCAAGACAGATAATTATACCTTTGGAAATGAAAGTCTGCCGGCGGTTTCCGCATCTGCCTCGAAAGATTCTGCAGGACTTGTTCATGTTTCTCTTGTCAACATTAATTCCAAAAAAGATGAAACCGTCACCATAAAAATAGAGGGTAAAAAATTTAGCCGCGTCAGCGGACGAATATTAACTTCAAAAAAATTGCAGGACCACAATACATTTGAAGACGCTGAAAAAATTACGCCTCAAATATTTAACGGAGCTTCTTTAAAGCAAGATGAACTCCTTGTAAAGCTGCCGCCCTTTTCGGTGGTGGTATTGGAACTAAAATGAGGCAAGAATAAAGAAGATAGGTAAAGATTTGTTTGCGTGAAAGCAACTTTAAAAGGACTCCAATTATTTAAACCGAAAAATATAGAATTAGAATAAATTTTTAATTGTAGTCTTGCACTGGATTGTAAACCTCAAAAATTGAATGGCAATTACAAGCTTATATGACTGTTATTAATGAATACAATGTTCACGACAAAATGCTTATTGCAGTGGACTGTATTATTATGGGTTTTGATGGAAAGGAATTAAAAGCCTTGCTTATAAAAAGAGGCTTTGAACCACAACTTGGCAAATGGTCGTTAATGGGAGGTTTTGTAAAAAAAGAGGAGTCAGTTGATGATGCGGCATTTCGTATTCTTGAAACACTTACGGGCTTAACGGATATTTACTTAGAACAATTATCCAGTTTTGGCGAAGTAAATCGTGATCCGGGAGATCGCGTGGTGTCTTTACCATATTTCGCTTTAATTAAGCTGAATGATTATTCAGAACAATTAATGAAGAAACATAGCGCCAAATGGTTTAATATAAAACAAATTCCAGCAATGGTTTTCGACCATAAGAAAATGATAGCGCAGGCAAAAGAACGTCTGCAACAGAAAGTAGCCAGCCACCCTATCGGATTTGAATTATTGCCCGAAAAATTTACACTGCCGCAATTACAAAATCTTTATGAAGCGATCTATGATATGGGTTTTGACAAACGTAATTTTTCAAGGAAAATATTATCCCTGAATATTCTTAAGAAGCTTGATGAAAAAGAAAAATTGTTGTCAAAAAGAGGCGCCTTTTATTATATGTTTGATCATATTAAATATAAAAAGCTGGAACAGGAAGGATTAAAGTTTATTTAAAGAACAGAAGGGATTAACAGTTTATCCAACCTGAGTACTTCTTCAATAAAATATCTGCACAGGATTAATTTTATTATTGGTTATTAGGATCAAAGATTATGTCGTAACTAAAAAATTGTAATCGATGCAATCCTTTATTAAATTGTATAGATCATCTTATTGGTCGTTGAGTGATCAAGGCTTTTCAATGAAAATATTCTTTGATTAAAAAGCTTCTTTTTTTGATAAATAATTTTATCATATTTTTATATCTCTAATTGCTATCCAAAAACTACGCAAACTTTTGTTGCTGAGATTCCCGGGAATCTTCTCCTATCAAGTACCTGAGAACTATTATTTTTTTATAATAGGTATGAATTATTGAATTCCAAATATTCCTTGATATTATGAAACAAAAAAACTTCGTAGCCAATTTTTTAAGGCCGTCACTTGCATTATTTATAATCCTGATCGTGAACGCGCAGCTTTCGCATGCGCAACAACTTAAAACGACTGACTTTGTTTTATTTGGCGGCGCCGGTGTAGAAATGCTTCCTGCAATTAATGTTCAGGGAGGATCAGTTGGAAGTTTTACATCGATAAAAAGTTACGGCGTTACAAAGTTGAATTCAAATATCTATAGCGGTGGTACTATAGAATTATCCGGTTTTAATACAATAACAGGAAATATTTCCGCTGCCAATTCACAAAATGTATCCGGCAACGCTCTGTCAACAGGTTATTTTGCGAACGTCGGTGGCAATATTGATGTAAATGGAAATATTTTTATCGCGGGTGGGACCGTTTCAGGCAAAGTGACTTATCCTGCCGGATATAATTACAGGGGACCGCTACCTAAAGGAGGAAAAGTTATAGGGCAACCCAGTCTTCCCACTTTACCCGCATTACCATCAACGACTAATTTTCCGGCAGTCGGAAAAAATAATGTCACAGGTAACCAAACGATTACCCCAAACTCATACGGCGATATTGTTTTAAATGGCGGTAAAACCATTACGTTATCCGGGCCAGGTGTTTACGTTTTTAACTCTATTAACAGCACGGGGCTGTGCAACAATTTCGTATTTGATTTTCAAAATTCTACTTCAGGCACTTTCCAGATTTACGTCTATAACGATGCGAACCTCGGCAAGGTGAACGCAACTATGATAAATGGGGGAAGCGCTTCTAAAATATACACCGAAATTCATGGAACCGGCGGTAAAAGCGGCATAACAATGAGTATCGCCAATGGTTTTTTTGGAAAGTCTTCCACCTGGTTAGGAACGGTGTGGGCTCCGAATGGAGCCATAAGTATTGGTTCCGGCACGGGAGCAACCAGCCTCACGGGCGCTTTACTGAGTGGCACAAAAGTTTTCGTATTGAGCGGGGTAAGTATTAGTTACGCATCCTACTCCGGCGCGGGTTTTATTTTACCTTATTATCCACCGCCGGCAAATGGAAAAGTGAACGATCTGCTCGGTGCTGAATTAAATTCCCTTTACAATAACCCAACTACACTGACCGATCCTCAGCAAAATATTTTTATAATAAAGAACGATAGCGTAATGATAGAGGTGATTGCCTTGCAGGGCAAGGTGAGCGAATTGCTAACGACGCTTACCAGTTCTTCCTATGGGCTTACGAATATTATTAATAACGGCCCTAACTCGTTGATCATTTCAGGCCTTTTTCCAATAGCGAATCTTGCCAAATTAGATTCATTGACTACACTCATCGATTATTGCCGCCCCGTTTATCCACCCCTGGGCAATATAGGAGTAACAACAACGCAGGGTGACATTGCCATCCATTCTGACTTTGTTCGCAATGGTTATAATGTTTCGGGCGACGGCGTTAAGGTGGCGGTCATATCAGATAGTTATAATACTATTCCCGGCAACCCTGCAAATACGGATGTTGTAAACGGAGACTTACCTGGCATTGGGAATCCTTATGGTAATACGACACCAGTGCAGGTGCTCCAGGACTATCCCTTTGGAAGAAGTACTGACGAAGGTCGTGCGATGTTACAAATAGTGCACGACATCGCTCCAAAGGCTCAACTTGGTTTCAGAACCGGCTTCATAAGTGCAGGCGATTTTGCCCAGGGCATACGAGACCTTAAGCAAAATAATTACAATGTAATTGTTGATGACGTCACTTATATCACTGAGCCTTTTTTACAAGATGGTGTTGTAGCGCAGGCGATTGACGAAGTGACAAGCGAGGGCGTTTCGTATTTTGCAGCTGCAGGAAATTATGGCAACACTTCCTATCAGAGTACTTTCAATGCAACAACGGCTCCGGCAGGCCTGACGGGGTCGGCACATAATTTTGGTGGTGGCGATATATATCAAAATATTTCGTTGCAACCTGGCACCTATACCATCGTCCTTCAATGGCAGGATTCTATTTATTCTTTGGGGCAAACCTCCACGGGCACGGTGAATGATCTTGATATTTACCTGACGGATATGAATGGATCTCCGCTTTTTGGATTTAACCGAAATAATATGGGTGGAGATCCCATTGAAGTTTTGCCTTTTACTGTTACTTCGCCTACGCAGGCCAATCTCATGATTATAAGAGCCGCTGGAAACACGCCGGTGAATTTTAAATATGTCGTGTTTCGGGGTGATCTTACCATTAATGAATACAATTCAGGTCAGTCCACAATTGTAGGTTCGGCAAACGCTGCCGGCGCTATGACGGTAGCGGCTATACGATATACCAATACGCCGGCCTTCGGCACCAACCCACCTGTAACTGAAAGTTTCTCGTCTTTAGGTGGGACGGTCGTTAACGGAGTTAATCGTAATAAGCCCGATTTTACAGGACCTGACGGTGTAAATACAACCGTGAATTTTAATTCATTAAATATCGAAGGAGATCAATTTCCGAATTTCTTTGGTACCTCGGCTGCTGCGCCGCATGCGGCCGGCGTTGCGGCATTGCTGCTGCAATCTGAATTGAAGTTTTCAAATCATGTGCTTGCGCCGGCGGAAATACGAAATTTATTAAAAACAACGGCGCTTGATATCGATTCACCGGGTTTTGACTATTTAAGCGGCTCAGGATTAATACAGGCTCAGGCAGCTTTAGCAACTTTTGCAGCGCCTACGCCGGTGGTTACAGGCTTGGTGGTGCCGGCGAATATTACTCCGGGACAAACTTCCTTTACGGTGACGGTTAATGGGAATTATTTTACTGACCAAACCAAAATTCTTTTCAGGGGCGCACCTTTAACCACTGCTATGGTAAATGCAACCCAACTTACTGCAACGATAGCGCCGTTTACGGGGAATCCGGCCATACAGGCATATACGGCTCCTAAATCTGTTAATCAAAATGACGGCGGTACATCTGCAGCCGTTTATTTCTTTTCAATTGTAAAAAAGAAAATAACGGTGACAGCCGATAATAAAAGTAAAAAGTATGGCGAAAAGGTTCCGCCTTTCACCGTTTCAATATTGGTAGATAGCATACCACTTGCAAATTCCGGCTTGTCTTTAAGCGACCTTGGTCTGGATTCTATCACATTTTCAACGCCCGCCAACGACTTTAGTAATGTTGGGAATTATTATATAAAAGCGATAAGAACATTTGACTCAACTAACGCAACAGACGAGGGGCTGATGGAATTGTATAATTATACTTTTGTTGACGGATTGCTCTCTATAAATAAATTACCGCTGAAAATAACTCCTAATGATATAACTGCCACTTATGGTGATAAGATACAGGGCATCACTTTTAAATATGAATATGCTGATAGTAACATAGACGCTGCAAACAGAACAACGTTCTTAAATAATTTAAAGGCAGAACACGATTCAAATCTTGTAGATACGGTAATTGCTTTTGTTAATGGAAAAGCGATTGTTGCCGGGAAAACGCTGACAGCCGCCGACTTGAACGACATGAGCTTTTTGGCAAGTGGGAAAGCGATTGTTGCCGGCAAAGCCACCGTAGAAGGAAGCTTAGTGACTGATATGGATGTGATCGAAATAAGTCCAGCATCTATTTATAATTACCAGGTGGATTCTTCATCAGGATCACTCATAAATGGGAAGGCAATTGTTGGAGGAAAAGCCATCGTGGAGGGAAAGGCCATCGTGGAGGGTAAAGCGATTGTAGAAGGCACTCAAATTGCGAACAGTGTCAGCATTAATGACAGCAGTAATAACAATGTCGTGGTAATTATCGATTCCGCTGATGTTAATTCATCGGATCAAATAACTTTGAGCGATCTTAAGTCTATCAATTTAATAACTGCGCTTGATGCCGGAAGTGGCTTTATCGTTCCGGGAGCATTGATCTCAGAAAATTTTGAAATTACTTACGGCTTGGGGAACCTCACAATTTTACCCGCGCAACTCACCGTAACCGCAGACGATAAAGTTATCTTTCAAAGAGATCCGCAACCGGTTTTTACTTCTACAATTACGGGCTTTGTGTATCATGAAAACACGGTCATTTCCGGCCCGTCTTATTCGGTTAAGGAATTAAATTGCGCCGCACCCGGAACGTATCCTATAACTCCTTATGGACTTGTGCTAAGTGATTCCGCAAATTATACAATATCTTATGTTGCAGGCACTTTATATGTAAATCCAAGAGGAGGAGATACGAGAAATGTAAGAATTAAATTAAATTGTGTTGATGCCGTAACTAACAATCCATCGGGTTATAATTATGTAGCACATTTTTCCTATACAAATCCAAATTGCAATACAGTATATGTGCCAATAGGAAACAGCAATTTAATAACAAGTTCAGATACATATGAAGGTGTTCAACCGCAGGTATTTTTACCGGGAACCGGAAACTTTGATATCTATTTTGATGGAACAAAATTGACATGGACGCTGACTACTTATAACTGCAATCAAAAAACCACGGCGATGGCTTATGCCAGCTCATCATCGCCTACGTGCAGCAGTTCTGTGGATTATTCACTTGCTGAAAACAATATCTATATTTCCACTGATGAACCCGGCAAACTAAGCGCTTATCCAAATCCTGCGACAACAAAAACACGAATAAGCCTGGCAGGCTCTTCTACAATCGATAATAATATTATGCTTTTAGATCTACTGGGCAAACCACATGTGCCTAAATCAATAGAAAAAATTTCGGCGAATAGTTTTGATATTGACCTTAGTAATTTAAGCAGTGGAATCTATTTCTTAAAAATGCAAATTAATAACACTTTAAAAACTTTGCGAATCATAAAGCTTTAAAAAAATGTTATGAAGTTTGTTGTTGGTTGGAATTACCCAATCTACGTCGTCAGTATTATCAACAAGTTCTATCTCAAATATAATTTTGTTGATTAACTTTCGCTTATGAAAAGACAAAAAATATTCATCCATATATTTTTTATTTGTCTTCCTGCAATAGGCGTGGCTCAAAACAATTTTGTGGATAGTTTGAAATTGTTGGTATCAAAAGGTAATAATGATACCAGCAAAGTGAACAACCTTCTTTTGTTAAGCAAGGAATACATCAGCTTATCGCCCGCCGATGCAATTAAGTACAGCAATGAGGCAAAAGATCTGTCTGAAAAGCTTCGTTACAGGCCTGGCGTGGCCTACGCTCAAAAAAATATCGGCATGGTTTATTATAACCAAACAAAATATGTCGAAACAATTGAGCATTGGACACAATCATACTTATTGTTCGATTCGATCGGCGATAAGGTTAATGAAGCTTTACTTTTAAGTAATATTGGTTCTGTTTATATGAACCAGGGAGACGATCCCAAGGCGCTCGAGTACTTTTTTAAGTCGTTACAGATTGCCGAGCAAAATAACGATGATCATAAAGTTGCCATTGCTTTGGCAAACATTGGAACTATTTATTCCAATAACAAGTTTACGTACGACAAGGCTATAGAATATTACCTGAAGGCATTAACATTGAGTGAAAAGCTTGATGATAAAAATATAAGCGGCGGCGTACTGGTTAATATCGGCGAAACTTATATGAACAGGAATAAAGATGACTCAGCTTTATACTATTTTAAAAAATCATTAGATGCATATGCGAATACAGAAAACATTCCTTATTCATTGAATGACATTGGAAAAATATACACAAGGCAGGGAAATTATTCAATGGCGAAAAGTTATCACGAAAAAGCACTTGCCTTTGCAATAAAACTTGGTTTACAATTGGATGTTACACAATCGTACCTTGGCATTGCTACAACCGATTATAATAATGGCAAATATAACGCCGCGCTTGAGGCTTATAAAAACGCAGAGATCACGGCAGACAAAATGAATTTAAAAAAGGAGTTGAGAGATTCCTATCATGGCCTCGCTTTAACATATGCCGCGCTTAATGATTTTAAGCAGGCTTTTACTTACCAAACATTATTTACAAATATAAAGGACACATTATTCAATATCGATGTTGCTCAAAAGGTAAACAACCTTCAAACAAATTTTGAGATTGAAAAAAAACAGGGTCAGATTGATATTCTTACTAAGGACCGGTCATTACAAAAGCTGGAAATATTGCGCCAGAAATTTGCGAGGAACACCTTTGCTTTTAGTTTGATTTTTGTTTTCATAATAATGTTTATACTGCTAAAACTATATCGAAAAGTAAAAAGGCGCACAATACAGTTAAGACGATCTTTAGATGAATTGAAATCAGCGCAAACTCAACTTATTCAGTCAGAAAAAATGGCCTCACTTGGTGAACTTACTGTTGGAATTGCTCATGAGATACAAAACCCTTTGAACTTCGTAAATAATTTTTCTGAAGTGAATACAGAATTGGCTGAAGAACTAAAGCAGGAAATTGACAAAGGAAATATGGACCAGGTTTTTGTCATTGCAGATGCCATTAAAGAAAATCAGCAAAAAATTACACATCATGGAAAACGTGCTGACGCCATTGTAAAAAGCATGTTGCAACATTCACGGATAAGTAAAGGACAAGAGGAAAGCATTGATATTAATGCATTGGCAGACGAATATTTAAGATTGAGTTACCAGGGACTACGTGCAAGAAATAAATCGTTCAATGCCACGCTTGAAACGCATTTTGACAATAAAGTTGGTAAAATAAATATAGTGCCGCAAGACATTGGGCGCGTGTTGTTAAACCTATTCAATAATGCATTTTATGCTGTTGATGAGAAGAAAAAACAGCATCCCGAAGGCTACGAACCGAAAGTCACATTGAGCACAAAAAGAATCAATGATAAAGTACAAATTCATATAAAAGACAATGGCATTGGCATTCCTCAGAATATCCTGAATAAAATATACCAGCCATTTTTTACAACCAAGCCAACCGGCGAAGGAACCGGATTAGGTTTAAGCATTAGCTACGACATCATAATATCACACGGAGGAACCTTAAAGTTAAATACAAAAGAAGGTGAATTCGCCGAATTTATTATTGAGCTTTAAATGGCAATAACAGCCTAACGCTGAAGTTTAAAGTCCTGCTCATGAATTAAGAATTTTTGAAACTGAGATCCCCTATTTATTAATCGTTAGTCTTACATTTTTTACGTCCGCTTCTGTTATTTGCGAAGCTTTATTCTTAAAATTATTTCTGATGTAAGTAAGTACATCAGCTATATCCTGGTCCTTTAAAGTTGCCTGTGCAGGCATATTGTTTGAATAATATTTACCGTCTATCGGCACCTTTTCTGTTGAGCCCAGCAGCACCCACTGAATCAGTTTTGCCTTGTCACCTTTTACAAATTCCGCATTGGTAAGTGGCGGATTCATTTTCGGAACACCACCGCCATTGGCCTGGTGACAGGTTAAGCAATTTTTCTCGTAAACTTTTTTTCCGTTTGTTAGTGAAGATTGCAAAGATGACTGCGCAAAAACAATCAAATTTGTTAGGCTAACAAGAAAAACACAGATTAATATCTTCTTCATTATTTTCCTTTGTAAACAATTTTATAAATAGTTCCTCCCTGGTCATCCGATACGTAAAGAGATCCATCAGGGCCTTGAGCTAATCCGCAGGGCCGGTGCTTTGCCTCGTTTGGAGACATATATTGTTCGCCGCCTGCAAAATCATCTGCAAATACTTCCCAATTGCCACTGGGTTTTCCATCTTTAAAAGGAACAAATACAACAAAATATCCTTTTTGCGGCTCCGGAGCTCTGTTCCATGAACCATGAAAAGCAATGAACGCGCCGTGTTTGTATTTTTCAGGAAACATGTTTCCTTCGTAAAACAAAAGACCATTTGGTGCCATATGACCCGGGAATGCCATTAAAGGATCGATGGCATCTTCACCAGCAGTTTTTTTGCCATCGCCGCCATATTCAGGCGCCAGTATTTTTTTATGCTGAATCTGATCATAATAAATATAAGGCCAGCCTGCGTTGTCACCTTTGTTTAACCGGTACAGGCATTCTGCGGGCAGTTCTGCACTTTGTTTTGTTGTATAAAGATCAGGATACAGATCATGAAGCTGATCTCTTCCATGTTGCGTTACATAAAGCGCATTTACATCCTGGTTCCAGCATATTCCCATTTCATTTCGCAAGCCCGTGGCGTAGCGCGTGCCATCGCCATAAGTTTGATCCTTTTTATCGGCTTTAAATTGCCAGATGCCCCCGGCTGAATCAAGTACAGGGCAGGGCCGGATACCCGGTGATCCTTTAGTCCTGTCTGTCACTTGGCAGGAGTTTGAATAAGCGCCAATCGTTACGTAAATATTTCCGGCATTGTCAAAAGTGAAAGGTTTGGATTCATGCTCATGCCTGTCCAGCAAGCCGGTTATTATGAGTTCAGGCTTATCAGGATTGATAACTTTTCCTTTTGCATCCAATTTATAGCGATACACTTTTGTGTCGGATGAGGCATACAAGTAACCGTTTTTAATACCCATTCCGGTTCCTGTATAATCTCCGAAACCAAATTTAGTATCTGCTTTGCCATTGCCGTTAGAGTCGTGCAGGTAATAAATTCCTTTACCATCTTTCAGGCCAGAAAGTTTTACATAGACATCTCCTTCCGGCGTCACGGCAATATGCCGCGCTTCACCCAGGCCTTCAGCAAACCGTGTGGCCGTGAAGCCCGCGGGCAATTTGAGGCCCGCTGTTTCCGCCGCGGCTTTTGTTTTTTTTGTATAAATACTATCGCCAACAATTTTAGCAAATGAGTAATTGCTTATCATTAGCATGGAAATAATAATTACCATAGCGTGAAAAGAACTTTTTTTCATAATGTTTTATTGAAAGACTGAAATTAATAAATCGTTGTGCATCTAAAATTTGGACAAATATTATACCTTATTTATTCTAATTATTGCTTTATAAGATGCTTGTTAAACCCTGCCTTAACCAAATTTTCGTAAGCGTTCCATACTTCGCCGGGAATCTCCTGGTAAACCTGGAAACCTTTTTCGGGATAATATTTAATCCGCTGCAAATCTCCCGTCATAATATTGATTACCATTTCTATAGTAATATCTTTTGTTATGTAATCTTTAAAAGATAGCTGTGGAGAAGTAAGCAATAAGAATTTTTCAGGCCAATGTTTTTTAAAGGTGGCATACGCCCGGCGCTCCATATACGGTTTTTGTACAACGATAAAACTTTTCGGATCCAGCCTTTTTTCTTTTAACAATTTTTGTGTAAATAAAATGTTCTCACCGGTGTTGGTAGATTTATTTTCTATGAAAATATTTTTTTCGGGCACGCCATTTTTTATTGCAATGGCCGCAAACTGGTTTGCTTCGGGTTCTGTCCAGGTTTCTTTTGTCAGGTTTCCTAATCCGCCTGACATTACGATGAAAGGCGCCCAGCCTTCCAAATATAATTGCACCGCACATTCCGCAACCCTGAGGTCGTGACTTCCTAATGCAAGTATGCAATCGCATTTTTTCAATGTATGATTCATATGATGATAGTCCCAAAGAAGGGTTGCCCAGCTAATTATTTCAGGCGATAACATTGTATAGTAATGAAAAATTATTTTTAATGTATGATGTAAAAAATTTTGCTACAATGCTTTTGCATAATAACCAAAAAATGGTTCATGATTTAAGAAGAAAAAAATTATCAGAACAATTTCTGATATTATTGGTTAGGATAAAAGGATTTTTTTTATTTATCCAATTATATTTTTAATACAAAAAAAATTTCTTTCATGAACGATCTTACCAATAAGGTAGCTTACATAACAGGCGGCAGCAAAGGAATCGGCTATGGAATAGCGGAAGCTCTGATAACTGCCGGAATGAAAGTTGCCATTACGAGCCGAAATGCATCGGAAGGCGCAAAAGCCGCAAAAGCATTGACCAGCGATAGCTCCAACATACTTGCCCTGGAATCGGATGTGAGTTCGCTTGACGCAGAAATAAAAGCCATAAAGGCGGTTGTAGATCATTTTGGGCAACTGGATGTTCTGGTAGCTAATGCCGGTGTCGGTCATTTTGCGCCGATAGAAACTTTATCCGAAGAGCAATGGAAAAGCACAATTGATACGAACCTGACTGGCGTGTTCAATAGTGTCAAAGCAAGCCTGGAAGCGCTTAAAAATTCTAAAGGATATATTATAACAATTGCCAGTCTTGCGGGCACAAATTTTTTTGAAAATGGTGCAGCTTATAATGCCAGTAAATTTGGCCTGGTAGGGTTTTCTCAGGCTATTATGTTAGATCTCAGGAAATATGATATCAAAGTAAGCACGATCATGCCAGGCTCCGTTGCTACAGAATTTAATAATCACGTTCCATCCGACGCAGATAAATGGAAGATTCAACCCGGCGATATTGGGCAATTGGTTCTTGACCTTCTGAATATGCATCCGCGAACCCTGCCCAGTAAAATTGAAGTAAGACCATCCCGCCCGGGCAAATAGAAATGCATGACGCCTTTTTTATTACAGTTATACGATAATATTTTCTGTAAAGAAATAAACAAAAACGGTTATGGTATAAGGCTTATAGCTTTTTCCAATTGTGTATCCCCCGTTGTTTGAAAGGAATGCAGGTCAAATGCAACCGGGTAATCCGGTGGAAAACCTTTCCCTTCATAGATGTTTCCATCTATATATTTAAACATGCTTGATGAAGTGTACACATAAGTAAAATTAGCGGCAGTAAATTGTCCGCCATTTAATATCTTATTATCGGTAAGCGGACCATTGGCTCCCCAGGTTTTTTCGCCTACCGTGTGGCCGTTACCGCTAGGTAGGGCATGAATAGCCATCGCGGTAAGTTCCGCCATACTCACCGTCCATATATCTGTTAGTACTATTACAGGTTTTGTTACTGCAGTAGCCCCTGTTTGCGGCGTTACAATGGCTGGCGCGTATGGCGTATAATCCAGCCTGCCATCTGCACTTTTGTATCGTGTATAACCTATTTTTAAAGGCGAGCTGATAAAATTGCCTACCAGGAAATTAAGATCGCTAATATCTCCTCCGCCATTGCCCCGAACGTCTATTATTACACCTTTAAAGCCAGACGGAGGATTGTGCAGGTAGTTAATGAAAATATTGTAACACACGCTTTACCCCATTATCAGTGGAGGTATATGAAGTATGTAAATTAAATTGGTTGAAGCCTAAATAAAGAATGTTGCCGCCGATAGTGCCTGCAACTGCTTCTGTGGTATCGCCATCCAAAAGATTGAGCGAATCCTGGCCATATACAAAAGGTGAATCAAGATAATAATGTCGCATCATAACCGTAAAAAACATAGCGCTGCCTGATGATGCCTGCTTTTACTTTTCGATCATAAGACGGTGAAATGGAAGAGTCAGCGATGGGGTCGCTAAAACTCAGGTTATAATGCGAATCGATCAGGCCATCGGTCATTGCTCGAAAATACTGAACTGATTTTTGTACGTCAGCTCGTTTTATTAATATCCAGGCCTGCAAAAACAGGCTTGTAAATTTTATACATGTTATCCCAGTTAGTAGTATCAATGCTCCAGAAAACATAATTGTTATTCATGCCATTCCAAAAAGATTCAAATACATCACTGAAGGATCCGCCAATATAATTTTCAGGAACGGGCACATTTTGAATATCTTTTCTGCACGATGAAATGGTGAGAAACGCGAAAGATGCAGCAATTACTAATAATAAATTCCTTTTCATATAATTTTTTTGAAAATTTAATAAGATGAATTTTTGCGGGAAAAACTGAACATAATACCCACATTAATACCTGTAGGTTGTATTATAACGAGGTACCTGGTTAATCATGTAATTTTTTTGCTGGTCAGTAAATGTGTATAAAATATTTCCTTCCGTAAAAACCTGGTAATTTTCGGGTGATTTTATAAGAAATGCCCAACCCTCCTATCCATCCTGCCTCCCACCGATTATCTTTTGTTGTATTAAATGTGTATTTTTCATTGTAGCTATACGGGTTTTCATAATCATAAACTGAATTGCTCGAGTTATTGTCGGCTGTAATATTGAGTATATTAGGCATTACCCCCTTTACCTGCCCCGAAACCCAATAACCTGCATACATTCCTACATTTAAAAAACCTTTAAGCCTTTGTCCGCCAAACATGAAATGGCCCATAAGCGGAAGATCGATGTAATTATTGTAATTGTTTTGATAAACGCCCGCAAAAAAAGCAGAACGTTGCTGGTTATAATTTTTTTGAACCAACGCTGGTGCTGTAGCAATTGCAAACCAATCCGCAATCTTATATTGTAGCGGAATTGATATGTTAAAACCATTCATTGATCCATAATTGGTAAATGATCTGTTGGCATTGTTAGTGGTGAGATAATTTATATTATATCCGCCTTCGATGCCGACTGACAATTGAGAGAAAGCATTAAAGCAAAAAAAACAACTGCTTAGAAAAATGATAATAAAATGCATGCATGGGCGCAATGATGTTTTCATTTATAAGGATTTAATTTTGTTACTCAGATCAGTACAAAAAACAGGCTGAAATTTTCCAGAACCTTTATTTAACTAAGATGAACGGTTTTATGAAAAAGATGGGAACAAGCTTTTCAAAATTTAAGGTTAAATTTCTACACAAATACACAACATATTTATGACAATAATTGACAAAAAATCAGTAAAAAAATAAACACGGGAAAAGCTTAAGTTTTAAAGAAGCTGATTTGCTGAGCGAAAAAATCTAATTGTTATCTTTAGAAAAAACAGTAAAATGAAATTTATACTCTGTAATTTTTTGTTGTTTGTCTTCTCCATTTGCCTGCCTGCACAAAGCAAAACCGGACCGGCTCCGTTCAATGGTAAAAATTTTGACGGATGGAATACTTATATCGGACCTCCACCGACGATGCCGGAAAAAAATTGAGCGACATTCCTGTAGGATTGAATAATGATCCTAATCATGTTTTTACTATTGTTGATATCGCCGGCGAAAAGGTAATTCGCATTTCAGGGGAAAACTGGGGTAGCCTATATACGCTAAAAGAATATGGAGATTTTCATTTGCGGCTAATGTTCAAATGGGGAAGCCTTATCTGGGGCCAAAAGAAAGGGAAAAAGAAAGACAGTGGCGTATTGTATTTTTCGGTAGGTGACAATGGTGCCGATTATGGTGCGTGGATGCGCTCGCAGGAATTCCAGGTGGAGCAGGGAAATTGCGGGGATTATTGGGGTGTTGCAGGAGGAATGGAAGATGTGCCTGTGGTGAAAAAATCTGACAGTGAATATGTGTATAGCCCTGCAGGAAAGATGACAACTTTTAGCGCCAAAAGCCCCGTGGGCGGCATTGTATTAAGCAAGGCGATGCTGAAAGGCCAGTGGGAGAATGGAACACATTGGATTTATATTGCCATGGGATACCAGCGTGCAGATGATTAATGGAAAAGTAATGATGGTATTGTATCATTCAAGTCAATGGGATAACGGACAGGCGACACCGTTAGTAAAAGGAAAAATACAACTTCAATCAGAAGGCGCATGAAATTTATTATAAGAATATCCAGATTGAGCCTTTAGATGCAATCCCCTCAGAATATTTAACGGCTAAATGAACGCCGAATACTCTTGCAGGTTGCACGGTTGCTCCGGGTTTTGCTTTTGGAGATTTTGAAATCGCGTGTAAACAACATTTATTAGCTTCCTGCCCTCAACATGGCAATATTATTGATAAGCTTTGCCGGCAACTTTTTTATTCTTACTAGATTTTTTTATTCGCCCAGTGCTGTAACTACTAAGTTTCTCTGTGTTCCATGATTGCGATGTTCGCATAAATAAATTCCCTGCCACATGCCTAAGGCAAGCTTTCCATTTTTAACCGGAATTAATATTGAACTACCCAAAATCGCTGCTTTCAAATGAGCCGGCATATCGTCACTTCCTTCCGTATTATGAACATAGTCACGGTCATTTTCCGGAACAGCCTTATTGAAATAGGTTTCAAAATCTTTTCTCACAGTCGGGTCAGCATCTTCATTTATGCAAAGAGATGCTGAAGTATGTTGAATGAAAACCTGGCAAAGGCCTGTTTCAATTTCGAGTAGCCCTTTCAGTGAGTTTATTATTTCATCTGTTATAAGATGAAAGCCTCTTTTTTTTGCGGGCAGCGTTATTATCTGCTGATATATTTTCATAGTATCTTTTTAATTAAATTTTTGATCATTTACAAAAAACAAGCTTTTAATAATTTCATCAAAAATAAAATCTGCTTTGAACTGAGCAAGTTTTAGATTGTAATTGGATTAAGCCCGCGCTAATTTTGCTGTAGTAAATCAAGAATATGAAAGATGTAAGTCAGGCAAAACTGAAAAAGAAACTGTATATTCTTTAGCCTGGAGGAGGAAGCAATTCATGAAGGTTATTGTGTTTGTGAAATTTGTATGAAAATAAAATATAAAATACCCAAAATGGATTTATTTAAAAATGAAATCACGAAAAATATTTTACCAACCGATGGTATTGTTAACTATTATGGAAAAGTGATTGCCCAATCTGAAGCACAGTATTATCTTGAAAAATTGCTACAAAATATAGAGTGGAAAAATGATGAAGCCGTCATGTTTGGGAAGCATATCATCACCAAACGGAAGGTAGCGTGGTACGCTGACAAGAATTTTGAATATACTTATTCCAACAAACCCAAATATGCAATGCCATGGACAAAAGAATTGTTGGTGCTAAAAGAAATTGCAGAAAAGTTTTGCAATACAAAATTTAATTCATGTTTACTCAACTTGTATCATAGCGGCGATGAAGGAATGGCGTGGCATAGTGACGATGAAAAAACTTTGGCAACAGATTCCCCCATAGCATCTTTTAGCTTTGGAGCTGAAAGAAAATTTTCATTGAAACATAAGCAAGCCAGACAGACGATTTCTCTTTTGCTTGAAAACGGAAGCTTATTGGAAATGAAAGGAACTACGCAAAAGTATTGGCTGCATTGTTTGCCCAAATCAAAAAAAATAACAAAGCTGAGAGTGAATCTCACTTTCAGGCTTATGGAAGAGAGTAAATAAACAATTAACTTAATTTCGCAGGCTAAGTAAATTAAGTATGCCGAGGCCTCCCGTAAATACACTTCCGAAACCAACATTCAAAGAAAGGATTGCTGCGTTTAAGAATCTTCCACGATTTTTTAAATTGGTTTGGGAAACCAATCACTGGTACGCGATATTAGACGCTATCTTAAGATTAATTCGTTCAGCCATTCCCGTTAGTGTGCTGTATATCGGCAAGCTTATTATAGATGAAGTGGTATTATTAAGCAGGGTGCATGGAGGCGATCATAGTTACTTATGGGAGCTCGTTGCTGCGGAATTTGGCCTGGCCATCATATCCGATGCGCTCGCCAGGGCCACCACACTCGTTGATAGTTTGCTGGGCGATCTTTTTTCCAACCATACCTCCGTAAAGATTATGCAACATGCTGCCACACTCGATTTGGACCAATTTGAGGATTCGGAATTTTATGATAAGCTGGAGCGTGCCAGGCAACAAACGGTTGGGCGTACCGTGCTGTTATCGCAATTACTTACGCAGGTTCAGGATATCATCACAATGGCTTTTCTACTTGTTGGTTTAATGGCATTTGATCCATGGCTTATTTTATTGTTGCTCGTTGCCATTGTTCCCGCATTCCTTGGCGAATCATATTTTAATGACCGCAGCTATGCGCTCACACGCGGCCAAACTCCCGAGCGGCGCGAGCTTGATTACATGCGCTATCTCGGCGCCAGCGATGAAACTGCAAAAGAGGTTAAGCTCTTTAATCTCTCCGGCTTTTTAATTGACCGTTTTAAAACACTTAGCGATAAATTTTATGATGATAATAAAAAGCTTTCTGTAAAGCGGGCTTCCTGGGGGATTTTTTTTGCTTTGCTGGGAAGCCTCGGTTATTACACCGCTTATATTGTTATGATTCTGAAAACAGTCGAAGGTGCGCTCACCATTGGTACGCTTACTTTCCTTGCAGGTTCTTTCAGGCAATTGCGAAGCCTGCTCGAAAATATTTTATCACGCTTCACCAGTGTATCGCAGGGAGCTATTTACCTGCGTGATTTTTTTGAATTCTTTGAGATAAGACCAAAGATTATCGGTCGCTTCAAAACCAATTCCTTTTCCCAATCCTATTATGCAGGGATTCATATTTGAAAATGTTGGCTTTAAATATCATAACAGTGATAGGTGGGCCAACAGGCATTTAAATTTTACATTGAATGCCGGAGAAAAGCTTGCTTTAGTTGGCGAAAATGGCGCAGGCAAAACAACGTTGGTGAAATTACTGGCACGCCTTTACGATCCCGTTGAAGGCCGTATTCTTCTGGATGGGCGTGATTTGCGTGATTACGATATTATGGACCTGCGGAAAAATACAGGAATTATTTTCCAGGATTTTCTTCGTTACCAGATGAGCTTCGCACAAAATATCGCCGCAGGAAATATTGCTGAACAATACAACCGGCCATTGATAAAAGTATCTGCTGAAAAAAGCTTGGCAAATCTGCTCGCCGATAAGTTACCAGACAAATACGACCAGGCACTTGGTCGTCGTTTTAATAATGGCATTGAGCTCAGTGGTGGCGAGTGGCAGAAGATTGCGCTGGCACGTGCGTACATGAAAGAAGCGCAGTTACTCATTCTTGATGAACCTACGAGTGCGTTAGATGCGCGGGCGGAGTACCAGGTTTTCCTGCGCTTCGCAGAGCTCACCAAAGGAAAATCCGCTGTACTTATATCTCATCGTTTCTCAACTGTGCGAATGGCCGATCGCATACTTGTATTGGACAATGGGAAGCTTATAGAAATTGGCAGTCATGAAGAGTTATTAAATAAAAACGGCCGCTATGCAGAATTGTTTTTATTGCAGGCAAAGGGGTATAAATAGAAGGTAGTCTTAGAATTATTTATGACAAACATGATGTTGATAATAATATTACTGATAAAAAATTAAAAGTTTTGATTAATGCTTTGAAGAATGAGTAAGCGATTATACATTAATGATTTTGCAAGGCGGCGTCAAAACACAAAGATCGACAGGAAAAACAGCTTTAATATCTAATGGACATGCCAGCACATTAATAAAAAATGGCGAACTGTCAAAGCCCGCCATTTATTTAAAAAGTAATTATATGTATTATTTAGCTATTCCCATTTTTGCTTCGATAGATAGTGTAGCATGAGGAACGGCTCTTAAGCGGGCTTTATCGATAAGTTTGCCGGTGACCCTGCAAATACCATAAGTTTTGTTTTCGATACGCATCATTGCCTTTTCCAGGTGATCGATAAAAGTAATTTGGCGACTCGCCATTTGGCTTAGCTGTTCTCTTTCCATACTCAGGCTACCGTCTTCCATTGTCATATAGCGATTATCCGTGTCATCTCCCCCCATTTCATCTTTTCTGGTAATAAGACCCTGCAGATAACCAAGCTCTTTCTTAGCTGTTTCAAGTTTCCTGCTTATTAGATCCCTGAATTCATTTAATTCCCCGTCACTATATCTCATAGATGGTCCGTTAGACTCTTCTGGTGCGTGATCAAGCACAGACTTTATAAATTGGGGTTCATATTTCAAGGCCTTTTCAGTGTTTGTTTTCGGCATCACAAAAGGCTTTTCAGTTCTTTTTGTTCCTTCAATATCCTTGGCTTTTTTCAACGCCTTCTTCAATTCTTTTTGATGATCATTAATATTTACAACAGGTGCCTTCGGGCTCTTTTCGGCATGCTTTTGTTCGTTCGCTTTTAAATTTGCCGTTTCCTTTTTTTGGATAGAAGGCGTCTTTTTTCCGGCCACGGGTTTAGTATTAGTTGCAGCCTTTTTTGTCTGAATCTCAGGCTTTTTAGCAACTGATTTTTTAATATTACTCAATTTTTTGGGTGCTGCTTTTTTTACACCTGGCTTAGCAGATTTTTTAGCAGGTGCAGATTTTGAAATAGGTTTAGCAGTTTTTTTTGCAACATTTTTCTTCGCGGTGGCTTTTTTTCTGATAATCGCTTTTGTACGACAATATTTTTAGAAGATAATTTTTTGTCAACGGGTTTCGATTTGCCAGTTTCTTTTGCTGAAACGGTTGCCTTCTTTTTTACAGCAGGTTTGGCTGAAATTGGAGATTTTTTTGCAACTTTTGCTGCCTTTTTTTTCTGTATAGCCATAACTTACTTTTCTTTTTTTGTTACCGTTACCGTTAAAGATTGATTATTTACTTCAATTGTGGTGCCATCAGCTAATTTTGGAACAAATTCGATTTTATCTGCCAAAATTTCGGCGCAAATATAATTATTAAATTCAGAAATTGGAAGCCTTGCCGCTCGCATTATCTATAATATTTACCAATATTTTGTCAGTTAATTCGAAATTCTTCTCCTTTCTTAAGGTTTGTATGCGATTAACAAATTCCCGGGCGAATCCCTCATTTTTAAGATTGTCTGTCAAAACAACATCCAGGGCTACAGTAAGATTTCCATTAACAGCAACTTCAAAGCCTGGAATTTCATTGGTAGACACTTCAATGTCGTCCGCCATTTATGAAGATTGGATCTTCCTTTTTATCTTCATAATCAGCATTTAACAAATAATTTCCATGCTGAATCTTAGTAATTTCAGCATCATCAAATTGCTGAATTTTTTCAGCCGCCCATTTCATCCTGGCCCCAAGCTTTTTGCCCAACGTTTTAAAATTAGCTTTAGCTTTCTTTTTTATGAAATTATTGTTTGCAGGTAAGATTTCTATTTCTTTTATATTCGTTTCAGATTTTATAATGTCTTCAACCGATTTTATTTTTTCTGCAAAAAAATTGTCAAGGGCCGGAATAATTACCTTTTGAAGTGGCTGCCGCACCTTGATGCCCACCTGGCCATCAGGCAAATTTATTTTTTTTCGTAGCGACAAAATCAAAGATGAAACGTCCTGCGCTAATTGCATTCTTTCTTCAAGATTCACGTCAATTAGCTCTTCATCAGCTTTTGGGAAATCGGTATGGTGAACAGAGGCCTCCTTTTACTAAACCAGTTATTTTATTGAGATTACTAAAAAGCCAGTCTGCAAAAAACGGCGCAATAGGCGCGATAAGCTTACTCAAAACTTCCAAACATTCATATAAAGTCTGATAAGCACAAAGTTTGTCATGCCCGTATTCTCCTTTCCAAAATCTCCTGCGGGATAAGCGAACATACCAATTACTTAAATGCTCATCGAGAAAATTCTCAATGGATCTGCCTGCCTGGGTTGGCTCAAAATCATCAAAACTTTCCGTAACAGATTTTACCAATGAGTTTAAGGAAGAAATGATCCATTGGTCTAGTTCAGGGCGATCACTTACGGGAATATATTTTTCTTTAAAAACAAACCCGTCCACGTTTGCATACAAAGCAAAAAACTGGTATGTATTATAAAGCGTTCCAAAAAATTTACGCTGTACTTCTTTTATTCCTTCAATGTCGAATTTTAAACTATCCCACGGCGAGGCATTGGTTATAAGATACCATCTTGTAGCGTCGGGCCCAAAAATATCCAGTGTTTCAAACGGATCAACAACATTTCCGACTCTTTTGCTCATTTTATTTCCATTCTTGTCCAGCACCAACCCATTACTTACGACGGTTTTATAAGCTACGCTGTCAAACAAAAGAACGCCCAAAGCATGCAAAGTATAAAACCAGCCCCGCGTTTGGTCAACGCCTTCGGCAATAAAATCCGCGGGAAAATTCTTTTCAAATTCTTCTTTATTTTCAAAAGGAAAATGCCATTGCGCATAAGGCATCGCGCCGCTATCGAACCAAACATCAATAAGATCTGAAATCCTTTTCATGGGTTGCCCCTTTTCAGAAACAAGGATTATTTCATCAACATAGGGCTTGTGAAGATCAGAAGTAAGTTTCTCTATATAAGTCTTTATATCATTTTTATTTTCTGAAGGCGGTTTTATATAACCGGTATGGATAGACGCTTTTATTTCTTCTTTTAATTCGGCAATTGAACCAATGCATTTCTCTTCAGCTCCATCTTCGGTACGCCAAACAGGTAAAGGCGTTCCCCAAAAACGGCTGCGGCTGAGGTTCCAGTCTACCATATTTTCCAGCCAGTTGCCAAATCTTCCTGTTCCGGTAGAAGCAGGCTTCCAGTTAATAGTTTTATTAAGCTCTATCATCCTGTCTTTAGCGGCTGTGGTTTTTATAAACCAGGCGTCTAACGGATAATAAATTATTGGCTTATCAGTTCTCCAGCAATGCGGATAATTGTGTTCGTATTTCTCAACTTTAAAAGCACGATTTTCTTTTTTCAGTTTAACAGAAATATCAACATTCACGTCAGTGTAATGCGGATCGTCTTTATAGTTTTTTACAAATCGGCTGCTGAATTCGCCAACGCCTTCTATAAATTTTCCTTCTTTATCAACAAGCGTTAAAATGCCAAGATTATTTTTTTTGCCTGCTTTAAAGTCATCAGCGCCAAACGCAGGAGCCGTATGTACAATACCCGTTCCGTCTTCCGTTGTAACAAAATCGCCGGTCACTACTTTAAAAGGCTCAGCACCGGGAGTTTCTTCCCGAATTTTTTCTAAAGTATTTGCTTCGGAAGGAAGCAGTTGTTCATATTGACAACCTTCAATTTCTGATCCTTTAAACTCAAGTAATATTTTGTAGGGAAGTTGTTTCTTTTTAATAAGACTTTCAAATTCAACTTTTAAAGTAGTTGTATTTTCTTCTATAATGTTATCGTCCGAACCTTTATCAAGCCAGTTTATTATTGCTTCATATAATTCAGTATTTTTCGCTTCAGTCCATTCATCAATGTGTTCAGGAAAATATTTATGCAATAAATTTTTTGCCAGAATTACCGCACACGGTTTCCCGCTATATGGATTGAATGTGCGAACCAAAACATAGTCAATGTTTGAGCCCACAGTTAGTCCAAGATTGGATGGTAAAGTCCATGGAGTTGTTGTCCATGCAAGAAAGAAAAGTTCATTGCTTTTGGCTTCTTCAAACAGAAAAGCTGAATTTTTATTTTTAACTGCTTTAAACATTGCCACTACACTTGTGTCCTTCACGTCTTTGTAAGTTCCGGGCTGGTTCAGCTCATGCGAACTCAAACCCGTTCCTGCGGCGGGAGAATACGGCTGAATACTTACACTTTCATAAAGCAATCCTTTTTTATATAATTCCTTTAAGCACCACCAAAGTGTTTCAATATAATTATTTTCAAAAGTGATATAAGGATGTTTCAAGTCAACCCAATAACCCATTTTCTGCGTTAATTCATCCCACTTATCTTTAAACTTAAGAACTTCCCGGCGACACGTTTCGTTGTATTCTTCTACAGAGATTTTTTTACCAATATCTTCTTTGGTAATGCCAAGCAATTTTTCCACACCCAATTCCACGGGCAATCCATGTGTGTCCCATCCGCCTTTGCGTTTAACCTGGAAACCTTGCATAGTTTTATACCGACACACCAGGTCCTTTAATGTTCTTGAAATCACGTGATGAATACCGGGCATTCCATTGGCACTTGGAGGGCCTTCATAAAATACGAAAGTTTCGTTGCCCTCCCTGTTAAAAATACTCTTTTCAAAGGCTCTCTCTTTTTCCCAAATGCCTAATACTTCACTGGCAATTTTTGTTAAGTTAAGCTGGCTGTATTCAGGGTATTTACCGTTCATTTTCTATCCGTTCAAATAATATAAAAAGATGGCAAAGGTAAGAAATTAACATGCCACAACTTGAAGCAAAATCTGTATGAATGCACTTTTGGGTAGTATCATACACAAACGCGGCTATTTATATTTTTCGCAAAACCTTGAATTGACTAAAATTGAGCGTATAAGAATCATCTAAAGGCTTAATTAAAAAGAAACAATAAAATTCTTAACGCAGCTTCATTTGGCACAATATTAGAATAACCGCTATCGCTACGCACACAATTATATTTTAAAAGTATAATGGCCGTTGCTAACGGAAAAACCCCTGATAATTCTTATGGCTAAAGAATTTATGTGTAGCACTAAAAGGAAAAGGCTTTTGCTGGTTAAGGTTTTATTAGGGTGGGCGAAGGATTTTACCTTCGCTCTTTTTTTTAGAAAATTTTTAAAAAGAAAAGCTTTCAAAGGCATTTAATGTATCGTGAATATCACCTGTGTTTAATGAGTTACTCAGGAACCAACTTTCATAAGCAGATGGGGGAAGGTAAATGCCATTCTCCAATAAATGGTGAAATAATTTATTAAACAAAGAAATGTTAGCCGTAGACGCAGTTTCAAAATTGGTAACGTCGTGATCGCAAAAATGAAGACTCATCATGCTGCCGATGCGGTTAATGCGATGGGAAATATTCCGCGAAGATAAAATTTCGTGTAGTCCTTTTTCTAAAAAAGTGCTTTTACTATTTAGATCTGTGTACACCGACGGATTGTTTTTTAATTCTGTTAACATGGTATATCCCGCAATCATGGCGATTGGATTGCCACTTAAGGTGCCTGCCTGGTAAACATTTCCGAGCGGAGCAATGTGCTCCATAATTTCTTTCTTTCCTCCAAACGCACCAACGGGAAGACCGCCGCCAATGACTTTACCATAGGTAACAAGATCTGCATTTATATTAAGTAATTCCTGTGCACCACCGGCCGCTAAACGAAATCCAGTCATTACTTCATCAAAAATAAAAATAATATTTTCTGCATCGCAAATGCTACGCAAACCTTCGAGAAAGCCAGGCTGCGGAAGAATGCATCCCATATTTCCAACAACAGGCTCAATAATAATGCAGGCTACTTGTCCTTTATTTTCTTCAACTAACTTTTCAACCGCTGATAAATTATTATAAGGAGCAGTAAGTGTATCATTAGCAACAGCGGCAGTAACTCCTGGAACCGTTTGAATATTTAAAGTTGCCATTCCGCTTCCGCCTTTTACCAAAAAGCAATCTGCATGGCCATGGTAACAGCCTTCAAATTTGATGATTTTATTTTTGCCTGTATAACCTCTTGCCAACCTAACGGCACTCATACACGCTTCTGTGCCACTGCTTACCATTCTTATCAGATCTACGTTGGGCACCATGCTTTTTATCAGTTCAGCCATATCAACTTCAAGCCGAGTGGGCGCTCCAAAGGAAGTGGAATCCGAAGCTTTTTCTTTAATGGCATTTACCACAGGTTCATAGGCATGCCCAAGAATCATCGGCCCCCAGGAATTGATGTAATCAATGTAGTGGTTACCGTCTTCATCATATAAGTAAGCACCTTTAGCCGATTTGATAAATACCGGAGTTCCACCAACACTTTTAAAAGCTCTTACCGGGGAATTTACTCCTCCAGGAATAGATAGTTGGGCACGGGAAAAGAGTTGTTGGCTGGAAGTAATGTTCATTTGGTGAATGGTGAATGGTGAGTGATGAATGATTCAATGAGTGACGGAACCTTTTGAAGTAATTAACCCGCTTAATATTTTAAACGTCCCAATCATACTTTCCTGGAGTTGGTTCAAATCAATTCTATCCAGGTATTTTAATTCCTTGGCAATATCCAAGGCTGCATCAATTTCTATAACGGAGCCTCTTGAAATTTCATAAAATCTTTTTCTTTCGACTTCTGATTTTCTTAAGAACCTTCTGCGATATTAAGATGAACAGATAACCCGGCTTTTCTAATTTGACCGATCATACCAAATTTTTCTTCAGAGGGAAAATGCTTTGTTAGTTTATAACATTCCAAAACAAATTTTTTTGAAAAAGTGTAAACGTCAAGATTTTGGTGATTCAATTTTAAGAACATAATATTTAACTTTTGGTGGATGATAAATGATAAGTGATGAATAATTTCAATCCCGAATTCAAAATAAAAACGAGGAGTTGGCTGTAGCGATATTCACGATTGCCCATTCACCATTGACCATTCACCCAATCAATTTCGCTGCATCTTTCGCAAAATAAGTCGCAATCAAATCTGCACCTGCTCTTTTAATAGACGTAAGGCTTTCAAGTAATAGCTTTGTCTTCATTTATCCAACCCATTTTTGCAGCGGCTTTTATCATTGCATATTCGCCGCTTACGTGATAAGCACTAACGGGAAAGGCTACTGCTATCTTTTACTTCCCTGATAATGTCGAGGTAAGCCATTGCAGGTTTTACCATTACTATGTCGGCACCTTCTTCCTCATCCATCAACGCTTCCTTTACGGCTTCAATACGGTTGGCATAATCCATCTGGTATGTTTTCTTATCGCCAAAGCCAGGCGCAGAATCCAATGCATCTCTGAAAGGTCCGTAAAAACACGAAGCATATTTTGCACTGTATGCCATGATACCTGTTTTGGTAAAATTATTTTCCTCTAACGCTTTCCGGATAGCCCCAATGCGGCCATCCATCATATCGCTGGGCGCAACAAAATCGGCGCCAGCTTTAGCATGGCTGAGGCTCATTTTTACCAAAGCTTCCACTGTTTCATCATTTACTATTTCCCCATCTTTTACAATGCCATCATGCCCATAAGATGAATACGGATCAAGCGCAACATCAGTCATAACAAGCATTTCAGGAACTGCATCTTTAATAGCTTTGATGCTTCGCTGCATTAAGCCATTTTCATTCCATGCTTCTTTCCCCGTGTTGTCCTTTAATTCATCTGGGCATTTATGAACAATAAAACACTTTTAATTCCAAGGCTCCACAGTTCTTTTATTTCCTTTATAGTATTGTCAATTGAATACCGATAATAGCCCGGCATTGATGGAATTTCAAATGCAACATTTTCACCTTCATCAATAAATAAAGGAGCAATAAAATCATTAGGTGTTAAAGTGGTTTCTGCAACCAAACTTCTGATGGAAGGCGATTGGCGAAGGATTCTACTACGGCGTTGCAAATACATATAGAAATCTAAAATTTTTTGGGTGGTTTACGCTTGGTGTTAAAGAGTCTTAAAATGATAATCTTAGCTTCGAAAATTTGAAATATTACAACAAATGGAAAGTCTTTGATCCTAAACATCCCGTATATCTTTTGCTTCAGAAATAAAGCCATAACTTTTTGGCAAATGAACTATTTTTTGATAAGCGCCCTCCAATGATTTAAGAAATCGTTCTCCAAGGCCTGGTGAATTTGCCTCATAAAAATCAAACGGATCCATCGATTCCTTTAAAGCAACCGGAGTAATAAATAGGTCAAATTTCATCCCGGTTGTTTCTTATTTTTTGGTGGGCTTCTTCAACAGCGAAAACTTTTTCTGGATTTTGTAAATAGTTATTCCTGGTTTTGTAAAAATCAGCAATTTCTTCATTTGAATATTCCTCGCCAGATGTATTATATTCATTAGCCAATGCTATCAATAACCCCATAAGCTTTTCGTCCGCCTCTTCAACGATGTGTAATAAGACTTGCTTTTTTTCGGCAATGCTCATAGTAATTTATTTATGCAAATTTACCTGAATTTTTAAATTTTACCGGCAGCTAATTTGCAAACTACGATATCCAATCTACAGGATGAAGACAAGCCTGCAATAATTTATCTTCCTCACTTCCGGCTTGCGGTTGATAATCATAAACCCATCTTGCCCTTGGCGGAAGACTCATTAAAATACTTTCTGTTCTGCCATTTGTTTTTAACCCAAATAAAGTTCCTCGGTCATGAATTAAATTAAATTCAACATATCGGCCTCTTCTTATTTCCTGCCATTCAATTTCCTGTTTTGAATAGGGTGTATTTTTTCTTTTTTTAACGATAGGTAAATAGGCATTGAGAAATGCATTTCCATTCGCCTGTTGAAAATTCAATAATCTTTCCGCATCTTCGTCGTCTGAAGGTTTCAGATTATCATAAAAAACACCACCTATGCCACGCATCTCATTATTGCGATGTGTATTGTTGAAATATTCATCGCACCACTCTTATATTTTGGGTATAAGTCCTTTCCAAATTCATCCATAGTATTTTTTATGGTTTGATGAAAATGTTTGGCATCCTCTTCAAATAAATAATAAGGAGTAAGGTCGGTGCCACCGCCAAACCAACGGTCTATCACATTTCCATCTCCATCATATAATTCAAAATAGCGCCAATTGGCATGTACTGTCGGCACATGAGGATTTAATGGATGGATGACTAACGACAATCCGCAAGCGAACCATTTATCGCCTTCTAATTTTAATTGTTTGCGCATGGTATCTGAAACTTTTCCATACACTACCGATGTATTTACACCACCTTTTTCAAACACATTTCCATTTTCAATAACTCTTGTAGTTCCGCCTCCACCTTTTCCTTCAGCTCTTTCCCATTCGTCTGTCCTGAAATTACTTTTTCCATCTTCTTCAGCGAGCGCGTTGCAGATGGTATCCTGTAAATTATAGATATATTCTATCCATCTTTCCCTAAACTCTTTTGTATCGGTTTTATACAACATAAATCAGATAAAATATTTTCGTGTAACCTACGACGTTAGTTACCATAATTTTTTACAGCTTCTACAAATGCCTTTGCATGTTCAACGGGAACATCAGGCGTAATGCCGTGGCCCAGGTTGGCAATGTAGCCCTGAACACCGAAAGCATCAATCATTTCCTTAACCGCTTTTTTTATTTCGGGAACAGGTAATAATAATTTTGCGGGATCAAAATTTCCCTGCAATGTAATTTTATTACCTGTTAATTCCCTTGCCATTTTTGGCGAAATGCACCAATCAATCCCGAGTGCCGATGCACTGCTATTGCTCAACTCTTTCAATGCATACCAACTTCCTTTTGGAAATAAAATTACAGGCACTATATTCTTTTAATGCATTAGCTATTTGTATTAAATATGGCTGAGCAAATATCTTAAAATCTTCGGGGCTCAAACATCCGCTCCAGCTATCAAAAACCTGCAGTACGTCAGCGCCGGCTTTGGCCTGGGCCTTTAAATATTTTATGGTTGTATCGGTAATCTTCTGCAACAACTGGTGAGCAAGTTTTGGTTGAGTAAAACAAAACTGTTTTGCTTTGTCCCATGTTTTGCTTCCTTTTCCTTCTACCATGTAACATAAAATGGTAAACGGCGCTCCGGCGAATCCTATCAAAGGAACCCTGCCATTTAGTTCCTGTTTTGTTAATGATAAAGCTTTTGAAACATAGTTCAATTTCTCTTCGACACCATCAGTAACCAGTGCATCAATATCTTTTTGTGTTTTGATTACTTTTGGCAGATGAAGGCCCTTTTCCTTCTTCCATCAAAACTTCTAGTCCCATTGCCTGCGGAATAACCAGTATATCAGAAAAAATAATTGCTGCGTCTACACCTATCTGTTGCACTGGTTGTATTGTTATTTCTGCTGCCAGTTCAGGAGTTTGCACACGGGTAAAAAAATCATATTTTTCACGCAGCTTAATGTATTCAGGTAAATATCTTCCTGCCTGCCGCATCATCCAAACCGGCGGCCGCTCTACTTTTTCCCTTCTTAATGCTTTTAATAATAAATCGTTTTGTATAGTCTGCATTTATATTATTTGTCTTTTGCTGAAATGATTTACTGCGAGATCAACCAGGTTTTCTTTGCCTGGAATTTCAGCAATGATAACAGGTTGGTTAGAAAATTGTTCTATTGCATTTGCGGTGGTAGCACCAATTGCAAATAATTCTGTTTTATTGGAAACAGTATTTTTTTTAAAAAAACTTTGTACCGCACTCGGGCTATAAAATAAAATGCCATCATATTTTTTTTTAATGATGCCGGATGTTTCTATTGTTTTATAAACGACTATTTCTTCAACCGCTATTCCATTATTTTTAAGCTTTGCCGGCATTTTATCCCGGCGGATATTCCCGCAAAAAAAAAATATTTTTCTGATCCTCTTATCTTTTAACATCACTTCTGATAATTGCTCGCCGTTATTGGCAAAACCTGCAATGCTTTCTTCTCCAAAAATTTGCTCACTAATTTTTTTGTTGTGTTCCCGATGGAATATATTTTCCAGGAGGAGGCCGAGAAATGTAGGCCTTAACTGAGTCAACAGCGTTCATACTGGTGAAAACTACGGTGATTTTTTGCTGTAAAAGCTTAATAATTTTGTTTTCCGTTTCAGTATTAATGATTTTTTCAGTTTTAATAAAAGACATCACATCAATGACTACATCCTCTTCCGCTGCCTTTTTTATGTTGGCTTATCTAGTAGCCGTGTGCTTAATATTTGAATTTTATTTTTCTGCATTTCTTATATCGAATATTATCTTCGTTCGCCTTTCCGTTCTTTTAAAATTTCCTTTGCTGAGGCAATGCCCAGTTTATAACTATCAGGAATAGACGCAGTTCTTTCTAATTTCAATTTTCGCCTTTCCATCAGGGCTGCAAATGTTTCCTTTAAACATGAACGACATCATTTTCAACTATCGCTAATGCACTTATGGGTGTGGAACATCCGCCTATCAATGCTCTTAAAAAATCACGTTCAATTTTGGTGCATAACGCTGTGTTAATTCATCATTTAGTTTATTACATGCATCAAAAGAGAAATTGTCTTCACTTCTGCATACAATGTTAATAGCACCTTGCGCCGGCGCTGGAAGCATCCAATCCAGGTCAACAGAATTTTCAGGGCGAAGGTTAATTCTTTCGAGGCCTGCTGCAGCGAAAATGGCACCATTCCAATTATGTTCATCTATTTTGCGTAAACGGGTATTTACATTTCCTCTCAAATTATCAATGCCATGTTTAGGATAACGATGCAGCCATTGCGCAATGCGGCGAATACTGCTTGTGGCAATAATTGCATTACTGTTTTTATCTTCTAAAAATGAGCAATCATTTTTATAAACGAAAATATCTTTATAGGATGCTCTTGATAAAACCGCTGCCTGTCGAATTCCGTTGGCTAATTTTGTTGGTACATCTTTTAATGAATGAACAGCAATATCGATGCGTTTATTAATTAATGCGGCATCGAGTGCTTTTGTAAAAATTCCCTGAACGCCTAATTCGTATAACGGTGTAACCGTATCCACATCACCTTCGCTTTTTATATAAATTAATTCTGACGCGACGCCATTTTTTTCAAGAAGTGTTTTTACAAGCGTAGCCTGCCATACAGCCAATTGGCTTTCACGGGTTCCTATCTTAATTATTTGTTTCAATTCATGTGAAGGTAACTGCTTAAAGTGCTAATGCACTGGCATCCCCTGTTATTTTGCTGGTGCAACTGTATTGCGAGCGAAGATACTGCTTTATGAATTTTTTCATCGCAGGGTTGGCTAGCAAGATGTATTTCGCTTAGCTCATAAAGCTGGGTTTTCACTATTCGCAACAGACGGATTAATTTCCTGTTTGCGATACCAGGTGCATAAGTCGAACATTGTCTTATTAATAATTTCCATCGCCTTGGGAATTTCTGCCTGCCGTAGTGAGATTGTTTTGTCAAGAATAGCAGAAATTTCATCAACATTTAAAAGTGTTACCCCTTCCATATTTTTAACAGCAGGATCCACGTTTTGCGGGACTGAAAGATCAAGGATTAATCTTGGTTTTTATCCGTAAAATGGGAAGGATCAATGGTATATTTTTCCGACGCAGAACTTACAATAATTACATCTGCCTCTGAAGCTGCTGACTGCTAAATTTGCGTAAGGCACAAACTGGCCGTCGCATTCTTTTGCAACTTGTTGAGATTTTGTATCGGTTCTGTTGGCAAATAAAAGTGAAGCACCTGATAAATAATTTTTAAGGTTTTTGCCAATATGATTTCCAAATTTTCCCGTACCAACCAGCAGTATTTTTTTGTCACCAGCATCAGCAATTTTTTCTTTAATAATTTCAACAGCAGCGAATGAAACAGAAACGGTCCCGGAACTTAGGCGGGTATTGGTTTTTATTTCTTTTGAAGCCTGTAATGCAAAATTCACAACTCTTTCCATAAAACTATTAAGGCAAAAATACTCTTTGGCCTGCTTTGCAGCGAGCTTAATTTGGGAAAGAATTTCATAATCGCCGATTATCTGCGAATCAAGTCCTGCGGCCACTTTGAACAAGTGTTCGACTGTTTTAAGTCCTTTAATCTGATATCCGTGATCGGTAAAATCTTTCATGCTGCCATGCGTATGTATGCAAAGCATTTCTATAAGTTGGTGAGGGATGATCACATATTCCATAAATCTCCGTTCTGTTGCAGGTAGAAAGTACCATGCAGCCGGGAAACCTCTTTTCAACAGCCTGTTTTAACACTAAAATTGAATGCTCGGGAAGTAATGAAAATTTACCCCTGATACTAATATCACTTTTACGATAATTAATCCCTGCTACGCAGAAAGAATCTAAGAATTGATGTACTGGTTCCTCGATAATCATGAAGTGATGCAAAATTATTTTTAACTAAATGCTGAAAAGTCATTAAAATGTCATAAAACCCTTCGAGGCTATTTGAAATTAAGCAATAAGAAATAGACATTCCATTTATTTTCATTAACTATTTTATCTTTTCAAAATAAAACCAAATAAAATCTCCTTGGGCAATCCTCATCAGCTTATTTATGATATTGATCATAAAATGTACGAATGTCAGAATAGCCGCTGTAATAACTTAATATTTTCCGTAATGGAAATAAAGGTAAATGTTTTCAATAATGCCGACTTATTTTTATGCGGCTTACATTTGCGGATATTTTTTAAAAAGATGATCGTCAAACAAAGGAATTTTGCTAATGAATCTCGGCTCACCTGATTCTACTGACGTAAAAGATTTAAGAAAATACCTTGACGAATTTTTAATGGATGAAAGAGTAATAGATAAGCCGTGGCTTTTAAGGGCATTGTTGGTAAAAGGCATTATCGTTCCTTTCCGGGCGCCAAAATCTGCCGAAGCTTATAAATCAATATGGACCAAAGAGGGCTCGCCTTTAATTGTAATTACTAAAAAATTACAGCGTGCATTGCAGCAAGAAAATTGAAGAGCCCGTTGAAATTGCGATGCGTTATGGGAATCCAACCGTTGAAGATGGCTTTAACGCATTGTTGAAAAGAAATCCCGTCGATTGAGGAAGTGATAGCCGTGCCTTTGTATCCCCATTATGCCATGGCAAGTTATGAAACTGCGGTAGAATATGCAAAGGAAATTTACAAAAAAAATAAATATTCATTTAAGCTTTCATTTGTAAAACCTTTCTACAGCGAGCCTGATTATATAGCTGCATTGGCAGAAAAAATAAAGCCTTTTTTAAATCAGCCGTTCGATCAAATTCTATTTAGTTATCATGGGATACCGGGCAGGCATATACGCAAAAGTGATGTTACAGGATGCCATTGTTTGCAAACAGAAAATTGCTGCGAAGTAGCTTCCACCGCGCATGCGCATTGCTACCGGCACCAGGTTTTTACAACTACGAAATTGGTTACTGAATTTTTAGACATACCAAAAGAAAAATACAGCATTTCTTTTCAATCCCGTTTGGGAAAAGGGTGGCTTACGCCTTTTACGGATATAAGGTTAGCTGAACTTCCGGGCTGAAGGCACAAAAAATTTATTGATCTTATGCCCCGCCTTTGTAAGCGATTGCCTGGAAACGCTGGAAGAAATAGAAATAAGAGGAAGGGAAATATTTATGAATGCTGGCGGCGAATCTTTTACCATGATTCCCTGCCTGAATACGGAGCCTTTGTGGGTGAAGGCATTGGCAGGGTATGTGGGTAGGTTAAGTGGGGGTCAATTGTCAATATTTAGAGATTTTGCCCATGAGTTGTGTACAATAATATAGTATTTAAAATTGCACTTGTTTGAACATATGTTTTGCATTTTTTTTTCGGTTAAAATAATAAAATCGTTTGCGCATATAAGCTTTTGAACAGGATGATCAATCTCAACAATATCGGAATTAATAGTTCGGCCTCGCGATGCGAAAGCTATCGGATTAACTTTCATAACTCACACCAATGTATTTCTATATAAAAGCGCTTCATATCATTTTTGTAGTTACCTGGTTTAGCGGGCTTATTTTATATAGTAAGGCTTTTTGTATATAACGCAGAAGCACACACGAAAAAAGAACCCGAGAGAACTATTCTGATGAAACAATTTGGTATTATGCAAAAGCGGTTGTGGTATGGAATTACATGGCCTTCTGCAATTCTTACTTTAATTTTTGGAACCTGGATGGGAATATTATATGGAAGCCTGCCGCCATGGCTTTTAATAAAATTATGTTTTGTCCTCGGCCTTTTTATTTATCATTTGAGCCTGCATAAAATTTTCAAACAACAACAAAGACAGGATTTTCGATGGTCGTCTCAAAAGCTAAGGATGTGGAATGAGCTGGCAACGCTTTTTTTGATTGCAATTGTAATGCTTGCAGTGGTAAAGGAATTGCTTAGCGTTGTATGGGGATTGAGTGTACTTATAATAATCGCCATCTTATTAATGATTGCTATCAAAGCATATAAAAAGCACCGTAAGCATGTAAATATTAATGAAATAGTAATTCGCATGGTTTTAAACCTGTGTGCTTTTTAAAAGCAGTAGAAAAATGTGAGATAGAGGAATAGCCAAGTAATGCCGAAACATCCGTAACGCTTAATCCTTTTTCATACAATAGATATTTTGCATGTTCCATCCGCTGACTCTGGAAAAAATCAAAAATAGTAGTGCCATACATCTCCTTAAAACCCTTTTTTAAATAACACTCGTTAATAGCAGCTTTACGGCTAAGCTCCTTTATAGTTAAAGGTTCGCTGATATGTTTTAGTAATATTTCCCTGGCCAATGCGATCTTTTCCCTGTCTGCGCCATTGGCTAAAAATTTGCAGGAAAATGAATCTTCGCCTTCACCAGCCATGCAATCCATGCTGTATAATAACAACATTTGCGTTTGTGCATTTATAAAAATATTTTCAAGGCTCTCTGAATAGGAATGATTCAACAATGCATCTAAAATATTCTTTGTTCTTCCGCAAAGCGGCAATGATTTTGAAAATGAGGAAGTATGGCTAAAATTTAAAATATTTTCAGAAAAGCATGTGGTTTTAATATCTTTTACAAATTGGGAAAGATGGTCAGTGTTAAACCGGAAACTTGCTACATCGATGGTATCAATAGTTCACGACAATGCTCAGAATTGAGCATTCCTGCAAAAATTGCATTCAGTATCTTTTTGGCCACAATAACTGTTGCCTGTTACACAAAATATCAATTCAAGGCTACTTTCGTTGTCATCCTCCGGTCTGAAATTATATACCATCAATGCCAGTGTCTTCAAAATTTACATGAGGCAACTTTTTGTATCGGTGTAATGGTATAGTGAACAGTGCCCGGAATTTTTTGCACTTTTTCGTGAACCAATTCCATTTCACCTTCCATACAGGGCTGATCTAAAGAAACTGATAATATTTCCGAAGACATAATTCATAAAAGAACGGCAAGGTGGCTTTTCACAATGGATAAAAAGCTAAGTTTATCTGATGCCAGCCTAAACTTATTTTATAAATTCTGTTTTTATACGATCAGCCTTAAAAATGTGCCGTTGACTGCGACAGCCGGAAATAAAATTTTTATTATCCAGGGCGACTTCACATAATGACATTGCGACTTATTCTTAAAACTCTATAATGAAAAAATGAAAAAATTGCCACAGAACTGAATCGTTTAATATTGTTCTTTTTAGCTATCATTAATTCGTAACTTTGCGGATTATAATTTTATAAGCTGAAAGCTTATTTATCCCTTAATATGACATTAGAAATAGCAGAATTAATTACTCCGAAATTAGACGGTTATGGTGCAGATAGTATACAGGTTCTTGAAGGCCTTGAAGCAGTAAGAAAACGACCCGCAATGTATATTGGAGATGTTGGCAATAAAGGCCTTCATCATCTTGTTTATGAAGTAGTTGATAATTCTATTGATGAAGCGCTTGCAGGATATTGTAATAACATAACTGGTTACGATCAATGAAGATAATTCAATCACTGTAAAAGATGATGGCCGCGGCATTCCTACGGGAATTATGACGAAAGAAAAAAGAAGCGCCCTGGAAGTAGTAATGACGGTTTTGCATGCGGGAGGAAAATTTGATAAAAACACTTACAAGGTAAGTGGTGGTTTGCATGGAGTAGGCGTAAGCTGCGTAAATGCGTTAAGCACAAAATTTCATGTAACGGTAAACCGCGAAGGGAAAATTTTTGAACAGGAATATGCAAAAGGAATTCCACATATATAAGGTTCGCGAAATTGGCGAAAGCAATACTACGGGAACGGAAATACAATTCTGGCCGGACACCTCCATCTTTATTGTTTCAGAGTATAACCGGGAAATATTGGAAGGAAGACTAAGAGAATTGTCTTTTCTTGAATAAAAAAATCACGATTGTACTTAATGATCTTCGTGAAAAAGATGATGATGGAAAACATACTCAAAAACATTTTATAGTGAAGGTGGCATTGTTGAATTTGTAGAGCTGATTGATAAAAATGGCAACCGGCAGCCACTGCTTCCAACTGTAATTTATTGCGATGGGCATGATGAAGCCAGCAATGTTGCCGTGGAAGTGGCTATGATTTATAATACCGGCTACCAGGAGCATTTATTTAGCTATGTAAATAATATCAATACTATTGAAGGTGGCACTCATGTGTCCGGATTTCAGGCGGTCGATAACACGTGTCTTTAAAAGCTATGGCGAAAAAGAAGGCTTGTTTGAAAAGGCCAAAGTAGAAATTGAGGGAGATGACTTTCGGGAAGGGCTGAGCGCAGTTATTTCAGTAAAAGTTCCTGAGCCACAATTTGAAGGACAGACGAAAACCAAACTTGGGTAATAATGAGGTAATGGGTGTGGTGGATTCTACATTAAGCAAAGTGCTTATTGCTTATCTTGAAGAAAATCCCAGAGATGCAAAGATTATTATTCAAAAAGTAATTTTAGCGGCGCAGGCAAGAGCGGCAGCTAAAAAAGCGCGTGAAATGGTGCAGCGCAAAAGCGTTCTAACGGGCGGTGGCTTCCCGGTAAGCTTGCTGATTGCAGTGATAAAGATCCATTCAGGTGCGAAATATTTTTAGTAGAAGGAGACTCGGCAGGTGGTACTGCAAAGCAGGGACGCGACCGGAGTTTCCAGGCAATACTTCCTTTGCGTGGTAAGATTCTGAATGTGGAAAAGGCAATGGAACATCGTATTTATGATAATGAGGAAATTAGGAACATGTTTACCGCGCTGGGAGTAAAAGTGGGAACGGCTGATGATCCCAAAGCTCTGGACATAAGCAAACTTCGCTATCATAAGTTAATCATCATGACGGATGCTGATGTGGACGGCAGCCACATTGCAACACTTATTCTGACCTTTGTTTTCCGGTATATGAAGGAATTGGTAGAGCAAGGATTTGTTTACATTGCCCAGCCTCCGTTATATTTATTGAAAAAAGGGAAAGAACAAGCTTATGCCTGGAATGATGAAGATCAGGAAAGCATGGATAGCAAAAGTTGCTGACGGAAAAGAAGACAGTGTTGACATCCAGCGATATAAAGGCCTTGGTGAAATGAATTCTGAACAACTCTGGGAAACGACCATGAACCCGGCTACACGCACATTGAAGCTGGTAACTATTGATAGTCCTGCAGAAGCAGACAGGGTATTTAGCATGCTTATGGGTGACGAAGTTCCGCCACGCAGGGAATTTATTGAAACCCATGCGAAATACGCCAGGTTTGATGTTTAACTTATCCAATATTGATCATAAAGTTTTTCATTCAAAAGAAACTTTTTCATATCACTTTATTGTAAAGTTTTTTCATACGATATATAATGAATATTAATCTGACTTCTTGTATCAGACCGTCATGTAATATTGCATCCTTAATATATATAACGGACTTAAAATTAAATTCATGAAAAGATTTTATTCCGGATTATTTTCAGTTTTTTATTGCTGGCGATTGCATCCACAACTAAAGCACAAATTGATTATCCCACATTTAAAAGTGAAATTCCTGTGATTGCTGCAGACAGCCAGCAGCTATCTTTTAATCTATACAATTTAAATTATGTTAATAATACAGAGTGGTTTGGCAATATCCCTTTGAGCGGAACATTATTTGGATACCAAATCATTCCTGAGCTTGAATATCAAATTTCACCGAAGCTCATTCTAAAAGGAGGCGTTATACTTGCAAAAAGAATTTGGAAGGCCTCATTATACGACCGTTGATCCTACTTTTACCGTTAAATACAAAGCAAAACACTCTTCTTTCTTGATTGGCACACTGGAGGGAAATAATAATCACCAATACATTGAGCCCATTTATGATTATAAACTTATCATTAATGAAAGGCTGGAAAATGGATTTCAGTTTAAAGTAGATACAAAACAATATACACATGACTTCTTTATTAACTGGAGGGTAGCTATTCACCCGGGGATCCGTTTAAAGAGCAATTTGATATAGGTTATGTTTCAAAAATCAATGTTATAAATAAAGGGAGGCTTAAATTTGGCAATACCTTTTCAATTACTGTATTCTCACAAAGGAGGCCAATATGATACTACTGACCAATACACCACTTACCTCTATTGTAAATACTGCTATGGGTGCTTCATTGGTATATCATGTGGATCATAAATTATTAAAGAGAATCGTCTTTGATAATTATTACGTAAATTATAAAGATATTTCAGGTACCAAAATTCAGGCTTTTAAAGAAGGAAACGCATATTTATTCACATCTTTTGTTTGATTTTAAAAATGTTGGAATTGATTTTCGATATTGGAATGCAGAAGGATATATCGCTCCGAGAGGTATGTGCATTATTCCAGTCCGTATCAGAAAAATATCCCGGCCTTGTTGAAAAGCATCGCGAGCTTCTAATTGTAAGCTTTATATATGATAAAGAGATTTTCAAAAATGTATATTTCGATTTTAGGATTCTTCCTTATAAAGATTTTATAGAAAAAATTATCGAGTGGAACCGGACTTGAATATTCCTATGAAATGTATATTAAATACGATTTAAAATTCAATATCAAGAAAATCAAAAACTCATTTCCGTAAACTAAGTAAAATTAGTTTTAGAGAAATATATGGTAAAAATAGTATAAATCGCTAAATTTGAAAACCAGCTGTCAATTAAGACTTTGGTGATAACCCACTTTATAAACAATAAACCCAATTACAATGTCAAAAATGTTAACAGCCTATTGCATGAAAACCAAAGAGAAAAATGTACCTATGCAAGATGCAGTAATAACAAAAACTTCGAGAGGTGGATATATGGCCCAGGGCCATGATGGTAAAGGAAATAAAATGACCACGATGCTTAGCGAAGCAAATGCTGTACAGGCGGTGAAAGATGGCGTTGCTAAAAAGAGCTGGTAAGACAATAAAAAAAATGTGAAAGCGATATAGAAATAGCTGTATCGCTTTTTTATTTATAGCATACCCTATATATCTAACTCTATTTAGTCCGGTAACGCTTTATATTTTGACTGTGTAGTATGCGGAAAAGACCGAATGCGTTATGCATTTTCTTTAAAAACTTCATGCAGTTCATTCATTCGATAAATATCCTTTACAATTAAAATCCCATTTCTACCTACTTGCTTCAATTTCGCTTTATTAGTTTGGGTTTGAATAAAATTTAAAATTTTTGAAAATATCTCGCTGTTAAAATATGGCGAATCCAGCATTGCCAACAAAAAAGCATTTTAAAATATTATCTTTTAAAATCATTTTTTCAAATCCCAAATCAACAGCAAGCTTCCGGCAACGAACGGTTGTAAAAAGATCTTCAACCGGCGAAGGAATGGGCCCAAAGCGGTCAATCATTTCTTTATGAAATTCCTGTGAGTTCTTTTTCATTTTCACAATTATCCAGTCGTGAATAAAGGCTTAATCTTTCAGTGATACTTTCCACATATTCATCAGGAATTAAAATTTCCAAGATCGGTGTCAATCGTGCAGTCAGAAACGTAATCATCCTGTTTTTGTATTTCTTCTTTAAACAATTCTTTAAACTCTTTTCTTTTTAATTCCCGGATGGCTTCATCTAATATTTTTTGATACATCTCAAAACCAATCTCTGCAATAAATCCACTTTGCTCGCCGCCTAACATATTTCCTGCACCACGAATATCAAGGTCGCGCATCGCAATCTGGAAGCCACTTCCAAGATCGCTGTATTGCTCAAGTGTTGTCAAGCGTTTACGGCTATCTGCGGGTAAAGTGCTCATTGGAGGCGCCAAGTAAATAACAAAATGCTTTCTTATTACTTCTTCCAACGCGGCCTCTTAACTGGTGCAAATCGCTTAAGCCAAACTGATGCGCATTATTTACAATTATTGTATTCACATTGGGAATATCAACACCACTTTCAATAATGTTGGTACAAACCAATAACATCATATTTTCTATCCATAAAATCAAGAATAGTTTCTTCCAGCCTGTCGCCTTCCATTTGTCCATGCGCATAAGCGATGCTTAGGTCCGGACATAAGCCTTGCAACAAGTACACGCATTTCACTAAGGCCGTGTACACGATTATGTATAAAGAAAACCTGGCCGCCTCTTTCTGTTTCAAAATAGATAGCATCTCTTATAAAATCCTGGTTAAATACATGCACTTCCGTTTGAATAGGCTGCCGGTTGGGCGGCGGTGTATTTATAATGCTAAGGTCTCTTGCGCCCATTAAGCTGAACTGCAACGTTCTTGGGATAGGCGTTGCAGTTAGTGTAAATGAATCAACTGTTGTGCGAAGTTGTTTTAATTTTTCTTTTGCAGATACGCCAAATTTTTGCTCTTCATCAATCACCATCAATCCCAGGTCTTTAAACTTTACATCTTTCCCTAGCAGCGAATGTGTACCAATTATAATATCAATTTTTCCTTCATGTTAATTTTTGAAAAGTTTCTTTTTTTTCTTTTGAAGTTTTAAAGCGATTGATATAATCTACGGTAACAGGAAAATCTTTTAACCGATCGCTGAAAGTTTTATAATGCTGGTAAGCCAGAATTGTCGTCGGAACCAGCACAGCAGCCTGTTTTCCATCGAGACATGTTTTAAAAGCCGCTCTTATCGCTACTTCCGTTTTTCCAAAACCAACATCCCCGCATACAAGCCTGTCCATTGGGGATGGCTTTTCCATATCAAGCTTTACATCGGTAACTGCTTTATTTTGGTCGGGTGTATCTTCATATACAAACGAAGCTTCCAGTTCCGTTTGCATATAATTATCCGGGAGAATGAGCAAAACCTTTTAAGCTTTTTCTTTGCGCATATAATTTTATTAAGTCCGTTGCAATATCCTTTACCTGCTTCTTTGTTTTTTCCTTCAGCTTATTCCACACGTCACTTCCTAATTTATTTATTTTAGGCACTGTTCCTTCTTTTCCGCTGTACTTGCTTATTTTATGAAGGGATGAAATATTTACATATAAAAGATCTTTGTCTTTATAAAGTATGCGTACCGCTTCCTGCAACCTTCCGTTGGCTTCAATTTTTTCAAGCCCGCTGTACACGCCAACGCCATGATCGATATGGGTCACAAAATCTCCTGGCTGCAATTCGCGAAGCGTTTTTAAGGTGAGCGCTTTATTTTTACTAAAAGCCTGCCTGATCCTGTATTTATGATATCGTTGAAAAATCTGGTGATCAGTATAACAAACAATTTTTAAATCATTATCAATATAACCCTCATGGATAGACGCAGGTATGGGGACAAAATTAATCTCTGCATTCAGATCACTGAAAATGGTATGTAATCTTTCTAATTGTTTCGGATTTTCAGCAAAAATGAAAATATTGTATTTATCTGCTTCAAACTTTTTCAAATTACCAATTAACAAGCTGAATTGCCTGTTGAATGCGGGCTGCGGCGTTATATGAAATTGGATTGTTTCCCCTTTCCCTTCATCATTTTTGGTAAAGTAAGATTTACTTCCAAACTCAATAGTATGTCTTTTTTTTATTTGTTCTTCTACAACAGCAGCCGTGACGAAATCCGTTGCTGTAATTTCGTTTTTAAGATTCAATTCATCTTCATCAGGTTCGGAATTGTAGGAAGCTGAAGCCTGGTTTTTATTTTCAATTGCATATTGTAAATCTTTTTCCTGCTCTTCAATAATTTCTTTTATAAACTCCCAGTCTTCTGTCCATACCACTGTGTTATCCGGCAGAAAATTTAACAACGAAACTTTTTCTCCGGTGTCAAATTGTGTTTCAATGTTGGGAATAATATTTACCTGTAAAAGCTTTCGCTCACTTAATTGTGTTTCAGGATCAAAAATGCGGATGCTGTCAATATCATTTCCAAAAAGTTCAATGCGGTAAGGCTTTTCATTGCCATAGCTATAAATGTCAAGTATGCCGCCACGCACCGCGAATTGTCCTGGCTCATATACAAAATCAGTGCGACTGAAACCATACCCCACAAAACGCGAAAGAATGACATCAACATTTATCGCATCGCCCTGCTTAAATGAAATAATATTTTCGCTAAGTGTTTTTGATAAAACTACTTTTTCAAAAATGGCTTCGGGATAAGTAACAATTATTTTTCTGTTTCCACCGGTGCTTAGTTTGGTTAGCGCTTCCGTTCGCAGCATTACATGACTGCTGTTTAGCAGGAGGTAATTTTTTTTATTTTTAAAGGAAGAAGGGAAATAAAAAATATCGAGTGCTTTCGTAATATTTTCAATGGTATTTTGAAAATACGCCGCTTCTTCAGCATCTCTTAATATAATAAGATGGTTAAGCTGTGAAGTAATTTTATGATTAAAAACTGCTGCAACGACAAATTGAGATGAACTTCCATTGAGCCCAGAGAGATGGATATGCTGCGGTTTTGTCAATACAACCCTATCCGCAATTGAAAAAATGCGGGGATCATTTTCATACATGTTCATCAACACTTCCAGGTTCATTCAACAGCTTTTGTCACAGTTCCAAAGGTAAGTATTTTCAAATTATTCAATCTCTGCCTAAATCAGGCTGACCTGCATATTGCCTGGCACAAGGTTTTACCAAAACCTGGGAAAATGTAAATTTTTTCATTAGAAATATCATTTGTATTTTTCCCTAAATATTCTTTACATGGCAGCAGAACCCTGGCGCACGGGAACGGTTATACGAATTGAAGATGAGACCTACAATACCAAACGCTTTTTTATTAAAGTAAATGAATTGGAATCTTTTAATTTTAAGGCGGGGCAATTTGTTACACTCGATCTTCCTATTCATGAGCAAAAAAATAAAAGATGGCGCAGTTATTCTATTGCAAGCTGGCCTGATGGTTCTAATGTATTTGAACTTTTGATTGTTTTGCTCGAAGGTGGTGCCGGCACTACCTATTTATTTAATAATGTAAAAGTAGGAAGCGAGCTTACTTTTCGCGGCGCACAAGGAGTTTTTACTTTGCCGGATCCATATTGAAAAAGATTTATTTTTTATTTGTACGGGAACGGGCATCGCGCCTTTCAGGAGCATGCTTAATTATATGCAGCTTCATAATATTGCCCATAGAAATCTATATCTCATTTTTGGCGTCCGGACTCAAAAAGATCTGTTGTATCATGAGGAAATGAAAGAACTCGGAAAGTAAAATGAAAAACTTTACTTATATGCCTACGCTTAGCCGCGAAGATTGGGATGGCCACAAAGGATACGTGCACAGTTTGTATGAAGAGATTTGCAAAAAGAATAATGAAGCTTGTGAGAGTTTGGAACATTTAAACCCGGCTTCTTTTTATTTATGCGGATGGAAAGCAATGATTGACGACGCACGTAAAAAAATTATTGATTTAGGGTATGATAGAAAAACTGTGCATCTTGAATTGTACGGATAAAAATACTCAGACTATAATTATAAATTTTTGCTTTCGCATTAGAATCTTCCAAAGTAGAAGTAATTCTTAAACACGCATATCTTAGGAATGGTTTTTGAGTCTGAACTTAAAATTCTCTATATGGAACATACAAATCTTGATGCAACGCATAACCGGCCGGAAGGCGACCGGCAAATTAATTCCCCGATTTTATCAATAGATATTCCCTCTTTTATTGAGCAGATTAAAAATGAAAATGCATGGCAGGAAAGTGACCGCAATGCCATAACAGTTTTTAAATCTGATAAGATGAGAATTGTATTGGTGGCCTTGCACAGAAAAGCAGAAATTCAAACTGCTCATCCTGAAAATGTTTTAAGCGTTCATGTACTAAAAGGAAAAATAGGCGTAATAGGCCATGAAAAACAAACAGATGCAGATACCGGGCAAATAATTGCCATGCATGATAAAATTCCTTATAAAATAAAAGCTTTAAAAAAATCCGTCATTCTGCTTACCATTGTGGAATAAACTAAATGTACTTTTATACTTAACCGATTTTTTCCAGTATTAATTTCTTTACATCATTTAATAAAATTCTTTCCTGCCTCATAGTATCCCGGTAACGAATGGTAACGGTATTATCTTCTTTTGTTTGATGATCTATTGTTACACAAAAAGGAGTTCCTATTGCATCCATTCGCCTGTAACGCTTGCCGATGCTGTCTTTTTCTTCATAAAAAGTATAGAAAGCCTTGTTTGCATTCGTTCATTAAGCCTTTCGCAATTTCAGGTAATCCATCTTTTTTTACCAAGGGAAGTATCGCTAATTTATAAGGAGCAATCTTTGCAGGAATTCTTAAAACCACGCGGCTGTCTTCTGTTCCATCTTCTTTATTCCATTTTTCTTCAGCATAAGAATTACTTATAACGGTTAGGAATAGACGATCTAAACCAACAGAAGTTTCTACCACATAAGGAATATAATTCCCAACAGGTTTTCCATCTTCTTTTAAATCGTTATCAAAATATTGCAATTTCTTTTTGCTTAGTTCCTGGTGCTGCTTTAAATCAAAATCCGTTCTTGAATGAATGCCTTCCAGTTCTTTAAAACCGAATGGAAATTCATATTCTATGTCAACGGCTGCATTGGCATAATGTGCCAGCTTTACATGATCATGATAACGCAGCTTTTCTGCAGGAATGCCAAGGCTTTCATGCCATTTCAATCTTTCAGCTTTCCAGTAATTATACCATTCCATTTCGGTGCCGGGCTTTACAAAAAATTGCATTTCCATTTGCTCAAATTCGCGCATACGAAAAATAAACTGTCTTGCTACAATTTCATTCCGAAATGCTTTACCTGTTTGTGCAATACCAAAAGGAATTTTCATTCTTCCTGTTTTTTGCACATTTAAAAAATTTACAAAAATTCCCTGCGCAGTTTCGGGGCGTAAATAAATGGTATTGGCATCTTCGGCAACACTTCCTAATTCTGTTGAGAACATCAGATTAAATTGGCGAACATCAGTCCAGTTGCTGGTTCCGCTTATAGCACACTTTATTTTATTTTCCTCTATTAAATTTTTTAATCCTTCAAAATCATCTTTTGACAGCAGCTCATCCATTTTTTTTAATAAATGCATATTCTTCTTCTTTTTTTCCTTCTAGAGCCAATTTTTCTGCATGAGATTCTATTAAATGATCCACACGGTATCGTTTCTTGCTGTCCTTATTATCAATCATCGGATCGCTGAAATTATCAACGTGGCCGCTGGCTTTCCATGTAAGCGGATGCATAAATATTGCTGCGTCTATGCCTACAATATTTTCATGAAGCTGCGTCATGCTTTTCCACCAATAATCGCGGATGTTCTTTTTTAGCTGAGCGCCGTTTTGCCCGTAATCATATACTGCGCTTAATCCATCATATATTTCGCTGGAAGGAAAAATGTATCCATATTCTTTGCAATGCGCAATTATCTCACTAAAATTATTTGATTCATTTGCCATAAGGCGGCAAAGATAATAGATAATTGGCATCAAATAATTTGTATAAATGATTTATTTTTATATTACAGTAGTTATTAACAGAATTTTTCAAAACTTAAAGAAAGATTAGAGGAAAAAGACATAGTTGATTTTGTATAAAATTGAATAATGATTTACAAAAAATATTAGCTACAAAAGAAGACATTCTGTTCAAAAACGAATGCAGATTAAAATCAGAATTATAAATGAGTATATTTTTTGGTTGGACAAGTGGTGTTACGATTATTCTTAGTTTAAAAAACATACATTATTTCAACTTCTCATTTTTCTTATGCCTTTCCCATCTCTTAAATTTTTCTTCTGAAAATTTTTTTGCAAAGCTTCTGTAAGATCAACTCCTGTTTGATTGGCAAGACATATTAAAACCCACAACACATCAGCCATTTCATCACTAAGCTTTTTATTTTTATCTGTTTCTTTAAAAGATTGCTCACCATAAATTCTTACGATTAACCTTGAAATTCACCGACTTCTTCCATTAAAATTCCCAGGTTGGTTAGTTCGCTAAAATATTTTACGCCAACAGTTTTTATCCATTGGTCAATTTTATGCTGAGCTTCTTTGATTGTTATGTCCATTTTATTGATTATCATTACACGAATTCTATCGAATTACACGAATTAAAAAACAATACGTTTCCACGTGAGTGATTTTTCTCCAAAATTTATAATTATGCCTAGCTTTTGTTTAGATACAGATAAATAGCTTAAAGCCTGGTATTTATGCGCTTCAATAATTGCCGCCAAAGATTTAACTTCTAAAATAATTGAATCGTATACAAGAAAATCAGCAACGTAAGGATTGCGCAATATTTTTTCTTTGTATTTAACAGAAAATCTTTTTTCTCTTTCATACGGAATTATTTGTTTTCAATAATTTCAATTTCCATCGCATCTTTATAATTAATTTCTTTTAAACCCATGCCGAATGTTTTATGTATTTCCATACATATTCCAATAATTTTAAATGATTCTTCTTTAAATAATAATTCTGCCATTTGTAAAAGTAATTAGTGTAATTCGATTAAATTCGTGTAATGATTATTCCCTATTTTTCGTATCTATCCATATAGTTACCGGCCCATCATTAATTAAAGCAACTTTCATATCCGCGCCAAAAATTCCTGTTTGTATTTCCCGCTCCAAATCTTTTGATAATTGTATAATAAATTTTTCATAAAGCGGGATTGCAATCCAGCTTTACTTGCTTTTATGTAAGATGGCCGGTTTCCTTTTTTTGTAAAAGCATGCAAAGTAAACTGGCTAACAACTAATATATCTGCCATCAATTTCTTTTACTGAAATATTAGGTACGTTATTTTCATCATCAAAAATGCGAAGGTTCACTATTTTATTGCTTAACCATGCAATGTCCTCTTCTGTATCAGCATCCTCAATTCCTACTAATATAAGCAGTCCCTTTTGTATTGTGCCTGCTGTCAAATTGTTCACCGTTACCGAAGCTTCAGAAACTCTCTGAATTACTACTCTCATAACTAAAGTGGAATTATAATTAATGCCGAAAAATTCTTTTATGCCAAAAATATTCAAATAAAATGTGCAAAAATTTTTAAACCCAACGTGAGCAAGGATTACCAATTGCTGACACTTCTTTTCCACAGTCTGTGCAAAATTTAGGCTATGTTTTATGAATGAGAAAAAATATTTTCGTTCTCCCTGCATTGCTACAAAATAATTATTAACCTAAAAATAATATTCGCCAAATGTCAAGTAATAACCTGCCTTCCACCGGCCTCCGCTTTCAGCGGCAATTTACCAAAGATGGTATTTCTCCATTTGATATGTTCGAATATGATTACCGTACATCGGTAATAAAAAATACAACAGGAGAAATTGTATTTAAATGGATAATGTAGAAGTGCCGAAACAATGGAGCCAGATTGCTACTGATATATTGGCACAAAAATATTTTCGCAAAGCCGGCGTTCCACAGCCTGACGGCAGTACAGGAAGGGAAGTTTCTGTAAAGCAGGTAGCACATCGTATGGCGCATTGCTGGCGTGTATGGGGCGAGCGCTATAATTATTTTGCCTCAGCAGAAGATGCACAGGTTTTTTATGATGAGCTGTGTATGCAATTTTAAACCAATCTTGTGTGCCTAATTCACCACAATGGTTTAATACAGGCTTGCACGAAGTATATGGCATTACCGGAAAGCCACAAGGGCATTATTTTGTAGATGCTAATGATGGCCAGTTAAAAAAATCAACATCTGCTTATGAACGTCCGCAGCCCCATGCATGTTTTATTTTAAGTGTAGATGATGATTTAGTAAATGAAGGTGGCATCATGGATTTGTGGGTTCGTGAAGCAAGAATTTTTAAATATGGAAGCGGTGTTGGAACCAATTTCAGCAGCATTCGCGGCGAAGGCGAAAAGCTTAAGTGGTGGCGGCACTTCCAGCGGATTGATGAGCTTTTTAAAAATAGGCGATCGTGCTGCAGGCGCTATTAAAAGCGGCGGCACGACAAGTCGTGCTGCAAAAATGGTTTGCCTTGATCTGGATCATCCGGAAATTGAAACTTTTGTAAACTGGAAAGTGGAAGAAGAAAAAAAAGTGGCGTGCATTAATCGCTGCAGGTTATCCAAGTGATTATGAAGGAGAAGCATATAAAACCGTAAGCGGACAAAACAGTAATAATTCTGTACGCATACCCAATGAATTTTTTCATGCGCTGGAAGCCGATGGCGATTGGGAACTGAAAGCAAGAAGCGATGGCCGCACGATGAAAAAAGTAAAAGCAAAAAAATTATGGAATGATATTAATTACGCTGCATGGCGCTGTGCCGATCCGGGAACGCAATATAATACTACGATTAATGAATGGCATACTTGCCCTGAAGGCGGATCAATAAGAGCGTCTAACCCTTGCAGTGAGTATATGTTTTTGGATAACACTGCATGTAATCTTGCCTCCGTAAACCTTCGCAGGTTTTTTGATGAAAGCGATAATTCCTTTGATGTAAATGGATTTGAATATACTGTTCGCCTATGGACAACCGTACTGGAAATTTCTGTGTTGATGGCGCAATTCCCAAGTAAAGAAGTTGCACAACTAAGTTATGATTACAGAACGCTGGGTTTGGGTTTTGCAAATCTTGGCAGCATGCTTATGGTAAGCGGCATTCCTTATGACAGTGAAAAAGCAAGAGGCATAGCTGGCGCTATTACTGCGATTATGACGGGAGTTGCCTATAAAACTTCTGCTGAACTTGCATCACATTTAGGGTCGTTTAGAAAATATGATGAAAATAAAAAACACATGCTTCGGGTAATGCGCAATCACCGTGCGGCCGCTTATGATGCTATGGATGCGTATGAAGGAATTGAAATAAAACCACAAGGTATTAATGCAAAATATTGCCCGGATTATTTATTGAAAGCTGCTACAAAAGCATGGGATGATGCCGTACAAATGGGTGAAAAATATGGATATAGAAATGCGCAAACAACAGTAATTGCACCGACAGGAACTATTGGACTTGTGATGGATTGTGATACAACCGGCGTAGAGCCTGATTTTGCTCTGGTTAAATTTAAAAAATTAAGTGGCGGTGGGTATTTTAAAATAATTAATCAAAGCGTGCCACAGGCCTTAAGAAATTTAAAATATACCGAAAAGGAAATTGAAGAGATTGTGAACTATGCAAAAGGCCATGCCAGCTTAAACGGCGCCCCACATATCAATATTACGACGCTTTCTGAAAAAGGATTTAATGGCATTGATATTCAAAAACTCGAAGCCGCCATGTCTTCTGCTTTTGAAATTGGCTTTGTATTTAATGTATATAACTTAGGCGAAGAATGCTTACAGCGCTTGGGATTCAAGGCGGAAGATTACAACAATTTTGAATGGAGCTTATTGGAAGCATTAGGCTTTAGCGATGAGCAGATTGAAGAAGCCAATATTTATATCTGCGGAACAATGACGGTGGAAGGCGCGCCGTATTTAAAAAATGAACATCTTGCCGTATTTGATTGCGCAAATAAATGTGGAAATATCGGTGAAAGATATATTCATCACAGCGGCCATATTCGTATGATGGCAGCGACACAGCCTTTTATAAGCGGCGCGATTTCAAAAACTATTAATCTTCCCAATGAAGCAACGATCGAAGAAATTGCAGAGGCTTACAAGCTAAGCTGGGAGCTTGGGTTGAAAGCGTGTGCGCTTTACCGTGATGGATCTAAATTATCACAGCCTTTAAGTAATAAAAGTGATAAGAAAAAGAAAGATGCAGATACCACGCAGGCAAATGCAGAAAACGAACCTGCAAAGGGGAAATGAGACGCACCTTGTGGATATGAGCAAGCTTACCGTTGAGGATTTGCTGGAAGAAATGAACAAGCGTGTTCAAAGCAGCAAAGATACTTCGCTAAAACGCCAGCTCGCTATGATTGTTGAGAGAAGGTCGTTGCCGGCTAAAACGAAGAGGCTTTACTCAAAAAGCAAAAATAAATGGCCAGGCTTTGTTTCTGAGAACCGGCGAATACAGCGATGGCACACTTGGAGAAATTTTTATTGATATGGCAAAAGAAGGCGCTACCATGCGCAGTATGCTTAACTGTTTTGCAATTGCCATTTCAATTGGTCTTCAATATGGTGTTCCTTTAGAAGAGTTTGTGGAAAAATTTGTTTTCACCAGATTTGAACCAGCAGGTATGGTGGATCATCCAAATATTAAAACCACTACTTCTATTATTGATTTTATGTTCCGCTCATTAGCTTATGAATATTTGGGAAGAAATGATCTCGTTCATGTGTTGGATAAACCCGAAGTAGAGAACCTGGGTAATGAACCGTGGGATGAAAATACGCCTACCATTGGAGATCGTGTGCCGGAGTTGAGCGAAGTAAGGGTAATTGGATCAACGAATGGTAAAGCAGCCACACAGAACTGAGCATACGAAAAAAATTAACAGTGGCTATGATGCTGTAAATGCCGCCGCCAAAAATATGCAAAGTGATGCGCCTGCTTGTAATACCTGCGGGCATATTACCATCCGCAGCGGCACTTGTTACAAATGCCTGAATTGCGGGAACAGCATGGGATGTAGTTAAAAAAAATACTATCTTAAGCATAAAGCCATCGATAACCGGTGGCTTTTGTTTTTTAATTTTACTAAAATGTAACAATGATTGTTTGCGGGATAAAAATAAACGCGGCAGATTTACGTTGCAATTCAAGGCATTCATAAAACTTTTTAAGTTTTACAGATATGTAATACCATTTTTGTCGATCCACCTTCTAAAAACTTTTTTATGAGACATCTTCTATTGTTTTTATTTTTCAATATTTTTTTATTAGAAAGTCATTCTCAAACTGCTCCTCAGTTAAATCTTCCCAAAGATGCAAAAGTTGAAGGCACAATAGTGGACATGAATACCAAACAACCTAAGAATAATGAATTGATCGTTTTTCGTAGTGAGAAGAACAACAACGACTACCAGGCAATAAGTGATGAAACAGGCAAATTTGCAACAAGACTGCCGGCAGGTGACAAATATGATATCTTCATTATGGGCTTCAAAGATTCCGTAAGCCAGAATGTGCTGGATATTCCTGCTCTTGGCCCTAACTCATATTATAAAAATCCTTTTACAGTAAACCTCCAGTTTGAGCCTGCAAAAACTTTTGTTCTGGATAATGTAGAATTTGATTTCGGAAAATCTTCCCTGCGTGCGGAATCCTATGCAACGCTGGATGACCTGGTTGAGTATTTAAAAAGAAAGCCGAATGAACGAATAGAAATTGGAGGAAATACTGACAATATCGGCAGTGATGAAAAAAATTTAGCGCTCTCGCTGGAAAGAGCAAAATCAATCGTGGCGTATTTAACGTCGAAAGGAATAAGTAATGACCGGCTTGTTGCAAAAGGCTACGGAGCCGAGGAGCCCATTGAAGACAATAGTACAGAAGAAGGAAGACAAAAAAATCGCCGTACCGAAGTCAAAATTCTTGACGAACCTCAATAAGATTGACAGGCCTGCAACGCATTAATCGAATTCTATTTTTCGATTACGCCGTCACGTTAGTATTAATTATACAACCAAAGGAAAAGAGTTCTTCTGAGTAACTTTAGTTGTGTCGTATTATTTCTGCCATAAAATGCTTTCTCTTTCATACTACATCGTACATTTGTTTGCCATGACCTCTTCTTTTTTTACATATAATAAGGCAAAAGTTTTACAGGCTTTACGATATCATTTTATCACCAGAAAGGAAATAAAGATATTGGTCATCGTGGTAAATGTATTTGCCATAACGGCCGCGGCTTTTTACTTTTTCAAGAAAGTGACTCCGTATGCTTTCATAGCAAGTTCTGTTTTGTGGTTCAGCTTAATGATATCTTTTTGGTATGTATTACCCAACATTATTTATCGCAAAGCTGCTACATTTAAGGATCGTTTGAGAGTGAGTTTTGAGCCGCAACACATGTTTATTGAAAATGATCGCGGAAGCAGGACCTGGCCATGGACTGCTTTCAGCAGTATGATTGAAAGTCCGTACTTTTTTCATTTGTACTTTGACAGCCGTTCTTTTTTTATCATACCAAAAGACGCTTTCGACTTTTCCGAACTAAGCGAAGTAAGAAAATTCTTAAAAGAGAAGATCAGGCCTAAAAAAAGTTAGTTTGAGGTAGCATGGCCTATCGCTGTTCAAAAATGACTTAATCTCTTTTCCATGATAAAGTGTGGAATAGATATTTCCATAAATTCATTCCCGGTAACTTTGTACCCAAGCTTTTCATAAAAGCCAATGGCTGTTTTCCGGGCATGCATAATGAGTCTTTTATAACCGGCATCTCTCGCTACGTTTTCTGCAAAATGCATCATGGAAGCGCCAATTCCCTTTCCTTGTAAATTATTTTCTACGGCCATCTGGCGAAGCCTTACACAATCTTTATCCTGCCTGGTGAGGAGGCAACAGCCCAATATTTTTTCTTCTTCAAACGCGCCAATAAGAATATCGTCTTTTTCTCTTTCGAGCTCCTTTTGGTCAAAAGAAAGGTTCAATGGCTTACGTAAAATTTCGTAACGCATGTCCACCATTTGCTGGTATTCTTTTGATCCGTGATCGATTTGTTTAATGGGCATAAGGTATGAGGCTGAGTTATTTATAATAAAGTGCGATAAATATACAATATTTTACTTTTTTTAAAATTATTTGCTAATTGTAAAAAACGATCTAATTCCATTTACCGTGAAAATTAATAAGAAAGCTATTTTTAAAATCGAAAACTTACTCTGTTATTTTTTTTAAAAGTAACTGGTAAAATGTAAATATTTAGTACAAACAGCCTCGTATTAGTTATTATTTTTTTTTATCACAAAAAGTATATTTTTGTAGCCGTATTAACTAAATTTTACAATCATGCAAGACATTGCAACAAGAGTTAAAAAAATCATTGTTGACAAATTAGGAGTTGACGAAGCTGAAGTTACACCAGAGGCTTCATTTACTAACGATTTAGGTGCCGATAGTTTAGACACCGTTGAATTGATCATGGAATTTGAAAAAGAATTTAATATTTCTATTCCTGATGAGCAGGCCGAAACCATTACTACGGTTGGGCAGGCAGTAGCATACCTCGAGGAACATGCTAAATAATCATCGTATTTAACTTCGCAGGCAAGCTTATGGAACTTAAAAGAGTAGTTGTAACGGGATTGGGAGCCATAACGCCTTTAGGTAAATCTGTTCCGGAATATTGGGACGGTTTGGTTAACGGCGTTTCCGGCGCTGATTTTATTCAGCAATTCGATGTTGCTAAATTTAAAACCAGGTTTGCCTGTGAGGTTAAAGATTTTGAACCTACCAATTATTTAGAGAGAAAAGAAGCCCGCAAACTCGATAGATTTACCCAATTTGCATTAATTGCAAGTGACGAAGCAGTGAAGGACGCCGGAATTAGCAAAGAAAACGTTGATCCAGGACAGGGTAGGCGTTATCTTTGCAAGCGGTATTGGCGGAATCACCACATTCCAGGATGATGTTATGGAATTTGCCAGCGGCGATGGCACTCCCCGTTTCAATCCTTATTTTATTCCTAAAATGATATTGGATATTGGCGCCGGCCAAATTTCTATGAGATACGGATTTCGCGGACCTAATTTTGCCGTGGTAAGTGCATGCGCCAGCAGTACCAACGCTATCATTGATGCTTATGATAATATTCGTTTAGGCAAGGCCGATATAATATTTTCCGGAGGTAGCGAAGCTGTTATTTGCGAAGCAGGCGTAGGTGGTTTTAATGCTATGAAAGCGTTGAGTGAAAGAAATGATGATCCTAAAACTGCGTCCCGCCCTTTTGATAAAGACAGAGATGGCTTTGTAATGGGAGAAGGCGCCGGTGTATTGGTTCTTGAAGAACTGGAACATGCCAAAGCAAGAGGCGCTAAAATTTATTGCGAGATAGCAGGCGGTGGCGCCACTGCGGATGCTTTTCACATTACTGCTCCTCATCCTGAAGGACTTGGTGCAAGAAACGTAATGACTGCTGCATTGAAAGATGCAGGAATGCGCCCGGAAGATATCGACTATATAAATGTTCATGGTACCTCAACACCTTTGGGCGATATATCAGAAGTCAAGGCGATTATGAATGTTTTTGGCGATAAGGCTTACGATCTGAATATCAGCTCTACCAAATCAATGACGGGTCATTGCCTGGGCGCTGCGGGAGTTATTGAAGCGCTTGCGGCATCCTCGCTGTTACCAAAAATATAATACCACCAACCATTAATCATTTTACAGACGATCCTGAGCTGGATCCCAAGCTCAACTTTACTTTTAATAAGGCGCAGGAAAAAGAAGTAAATGCTGCATTGAGCAATACATTTGGCTTTGGTGGCCATAATGCTTCTGTAATTATAAAGAAATACAAAGCGTAATTTGCCCGCTAAATAAAACCGCACATCCGGAGATATTTTCAACTGTTTAAGCACATCAATTTTTAAGTTATTTATTTAAAGATTCAGCTTTTGCAGTTATGACTTTTTAATTGGTCTGTATTGAAATAAAAACCTTTCTTTTTTGCTTGCCGCTTCGCACCTTGGAAAGATGAAAATAATTTTCTTTAACTTGAGGAAATAATTTAAAATTCAATTGTGCATTTTTTCAGAAATATTTTTTCTACGAAAGCTGACAGAGACTTAAAAAGACAGCTCCGCAATGTACTTGGTCTTGCTCCTGGAAATTTAAATTTGTATAAAACCGCGCTGAGCCATCGTTCAATAAGGGAAGGCGCCGATGAAAATAATGAGCGCCTTGAATTTTTAGGAGATGCCGTGCTTAGCTCGCTGGTTGCCCATTATCTTTTTATGCGCTATCCGTATAAAGACGAAGGTTTTCTAACAGAAATGAGAAGTAAAATGGTAAACAGAAACCAATTAAATGAAATCGCAATAAAAATCGGACTGAAGAAAATTACGTTTTACAACCGTTTTGATAACTCATTAAAAGTATCGCAGATCTTTGGCAATACGCTGGAAGCCATCGTAGGCGCAGTTTACCTGGATAAAGGATATAAAAAAACACGCAAATGGGTAAATCAACATCTTATCAGCCCGCATCTTTTTATGCAGGATCTGGAAAATCTTGACATCAATCAAAAGAACAAATTGTACGGGTGGGCCAATAAAAATGGGAAAAACCTCGAATTTGAAACACTTGAAGAAAAGATAGAAAATGGAAGACGGCTTTTTACTATCGGTGCCAAAATTGATGGTGTTGTAATTGCTGAAGCAAAGGCATTTAATAAAAAAGATGCCAGCCAGGTAGCGGCCCAGATTGCAGTAGAAAAATTAGGATTGTTATGAAATTTGGAATTATAGGAAGTGGAAGCTGGGGAACTGCGCTGGCAAAAATTTTAACTGATAATAATAATTCAATCAACTGGTGGATAAGGACTGACGAAAATATTAATCATTTTATAAAACAGCCATCACAATCCTCAATATCTTAAGCTCCGCTTATTTTGATACACCGCTGATCACGTTTACCACCAATGTTGACAGAAGTAATCAAGATAATTCTGATGCCTGATTATTGGAGTTCCTTCGGCATTCGCTGTAGAAGTTATTGGTGGTTTGCCAGCAAACTATTTTTGCTAATAAAAAAATTATTTCTGCTATAAAAGGAATCTTACCGGATAAAAATATTTTGCTGAATGATTATCTTAAAAAATAAATATTCGGTAGATCTTGCATAATTATTTTACTGTGCTTGGACCCTGCCACGCAGAAGAAATTGCCGCTGAAAAATTATCCTATCTTACTTTTTCGGGGATCGATGCAGGAGACCACAAAATAATTGCGCTTCATTTTAAAAATGATTATATCAATACGGTTGCAAATACCGATATCTATGGCGTTCAGTATGCGGCCAGTCTTAAAAAATATTTATGCATTGGGCGCGGGCATAGCGCACGGGCTGGAATATGGTGATAATTTTTTAAGCGTTCTCATTGCAAATAGTGCTGATGAAATGGCCGGCTTTTTAAGAAAAGCCGGAATACGAAAATGTAGAGGTTGGGACATTGAACATCGTTTCGCAGCATTAAATATAGAAACGCACACAACTAATTATGCGGCGTCGGTTTATCTCGGCGATCTTCTGGTAACCTGCTATTCGCTTTACAGCCGCAACCGCACTTTTGGTAACATGATTGGCAAAGGATATTCAGTAAAGTCTGCACAGCTGGAAATGAATATGGTAGCAGAAGGATATAATGCCAGTAAATGCATTTATAGTATCAATAAAAATATATTGGCTGAAATGCCCATTGCCGAAACTGTCTATAAAATTTTGTGGGAACATCTTTCTCCCGCCGATGGTTTTAAATCAATTGAAGAAACCTTACTATGATTTAATATTAAGAGCCTGATGATTATCCCAGGCTCTGATGCAATTTAAAATTAAGATTGAGGAATACTATTCTTTCAATCATCGTCCTTTTGTAAAAAAGCTTTAGCAAAAAGATGCGAATAACCTCTAATTTAAAAATTAAGAAGTAATGAAATTTTTCAATCTTTGAAATTCTCTCTTATCGCCTGATTCAAATAATGCAGTGAAATTTTTTGAAAGGTTGTTGAAGAATACTGAGAAGGCTGTTTTCTTTTGGTAAACTTGAGTTTTCATAAAATTGGTTTTAAAAGGGTTTATGTTCGAATTATATTCAGACCTTAAAGTAAAAAAAAATTTTATGTTTTTACAATAGGACAATTACCCTTTCCTTTTTCCGTAAATTCCGAACCAGGGAATCTTCCGGCAAATTACTACAAGTTTCCTGCTGATCACGATTTTCGCATTCTGTCTTTTGTATAATATTTTATGTTGTAAAATCCGGCCTCTGAGTTAATCGCAAAGAAAGATTTTTTAATCAGTTTCCGAACCAGGATAGATGGGTTGCCATTAACGATGTATAATTTTTTTACAAGAAATTTTTACAGGTGCTACAATAATATCGCTAAAATTTTTGTTACGATCAAAGGAAGAAATTATCAAGGTCTGGGTTAATAATGAAGCATTTTTAAAAAGCCATCCTGAATTACGAAGATGAGTTTTTTAAAGAATTATCGATAACATATAGTTATTTTTCGCCTTTAAAAAATCCCATTTCTGACAGTATTCCCTTTGTAATATTCATTCTTACCGTTTTCATATCAATATTTTTGCCAGGTGATTTCACAAGCGTTACAAAGAAATAAACATGCCGGTTCTCTTCAATCCAACCCACTACCCATCCGATGGAATTGTTGTTTTCATCGAATCCCCACCCGGTTTTATAGCTTAGTTTATAGAGTGTGTTATTTTCCTGCAACATTACATTGCGCACAATTTCCATTGCACGTTTGTCAAAAGGAAGTTTGTCGAAGTATAATTTTTTGACAAGTCCAAGCTGCTCGTCAGGAGAAATTTTCAAAGTAGTTATTAAGCCAAAAGGAATCTATGGGTCCGCTTATATTCATGTTCCCATAATGCACACTATCAATCCATAATTTCATCGTGTCTCTTCCAATTCTCCTCGCTACCTCCTGGTAATAAGGAACGGCCGAAACTCTAAAAGCTTCTTCCATGGTAAGATCTTTATTCCAATCGCTATCCGGTCTTGTAACGCCATCCCATTTTATCACCATCTTCTCATCAATTATCTTTCCCGTTTGCAAACCGATAAGTGAGTTGACAATTTTAAAGGTTGATGCAGGTAAAATTCTTTGTGTATCCAGCTTCATATTGTAAACTGTAATATCGCCGCTTGTATTATCCAATAAAGCAAAACATCCATCTGCATGTGCCGAATCAAAATATTTTTTTAAATCATTATCTGTTTTGGCTTTATTAAGTGTGCAGGAGAAAGGACTAATAATTGGGATGATATATAAGATCGCTAAAAGTTTTTTCATAATAAGGATGAGGATTTTTAAATTGATTATAATTATTTTTTGCCTTCATAATGTTTCGCAGTAGCACACAATGCCTCATAAAAATCAACTCCATATTTTCTTATTAAAGCATCCTTTAAAAAAACATAGGCGGGAACTTTTAATTTTTTACCAAGGCTGCATGCGGCTTTGCACAGGTCTTCACGCGGCTCATAATTAACGAGATCAGTTTTGCTTTTTTTTGCTTTTTTTATTTTTATTGGAAACAAGTGACAACTGATGGGTTTTTTCCAGGTTGTTTTTCCATCATTATAAGCCTGCTCGATACCGCACTTTACAATTCCCTTTTCATCTTTAATTCCATAGGCGCACATTCCCGAGCTTACCGTTGGTGTTACCCAACCGAACTCCTGGTCGTAAATATATTTTCCCTGCTTTTGTAGTTCAGTTACCGATTCTTTTGTAAGATAGGGCAGCACTGACTCATAAGCGTTATTCAATTGCTGCAGTTCTTCATTTTCAAGCGGAGCGCCGGCATCGCCATCAACACAACATCCTCCTTTGCATTTAATAAGATCACATACAAATTGCTCACTGATAACCGAGTCACTTATCAAAACATTGTCAATACTTATCATTGCGGCAAAAGTACGCTCCTAATCCCGAAGGGGAAAACATAATCATTGCTGCCTTTCAAATCTATTATTAAAGCGAAATTTATTATTCAATGATATCCAAAGTGGAGGAGTAAACTTTATTTCCATTGCAGTGTATTGATGAGGTGCTTCATATCTTCCTGCAAAAAACTATTTACCGGCTTAAGCGAATCTTCATTGGGCGTAGCATCAAAATATAAAGCGCCTCTCAAAAAATTGTGTGTCGTATCGGATAAAAAAAACTGTTGGGCTGTTGCCACGCTTCCTGAAAGCCGAAAGTAAACGCCACTAACGTTGTTGGGTGTACGCATGACGCTATCTTCTATCGAATAGGCTTTAATATCATTTTTGTAAGTAAGCTTATAGGAATCGTCAACCATATTTTGAAAGGTATTTTTTCCAATGGAATCAATGTAATTTCCTGCAGGCGTTTTTACTTTATATATAGATGTGCCTCCAATAACTTTATAACTTATAAAAATTTTTCCATTGAAACCGGGAAAATCAATATCGATCCAATAAGGACTTGAAGAATTTTTATCGAAGTAAGAAGAATCCTTTTCAATTTTTGCATACACAGGGTATTCGAAGGAATATGGATACCCGGGATTATCAAATTTTACATATTCTCTTTTGGGAAAATCTATTTTATAATACCCGCTTTTTTTTGATGTGTAAGTAGAATTACAGCCAAAAAATCCCAGCGAAAGTGATAGGAAAAAATAAAACAGGCGGTAAATATTTTTCACATTAATTATTTTCGCTGTGCTCATTTTTCTTTAAGGTAAGTTTTACTTTTTCAATCCTGTTTTTATTAATGCTCAGTGGGATAAATGTAAAATTGCCCGCTACAATATTTTCATTTACCTCCGGAAACTCGCCGGCGATTTCCAGTACCAGCCCTGCCAGGGAATCGCTATCGCCGCGGATCTTATCAAAGGTATCAACGGGAATACGAAGCGCTTTGCATACATCATTGATCATTGTTTTACCCTCAAAAATATAATTGTAATCATCCAGCTTTTTATTATTGCTTTGTTCATCGTCAAATTCGTCCTGGATGTCGCCAATTATTTCTTCCATAATATCTTCCAGCGTCACAATTCCCGAAGTGCCGCCAAATTCGTCCACCACCACTGCGAAATGAATGCGTTTACTTCTGAAGTCTTGTAATAAATCTTCAATTAATTTTTGTTCATGCACATAAAATACCGGCCTCATCAGGTCATGCCAGTCATATACTTCTTCATCAAGATGCGGAAGCATATCTTTTGTATGTAAAATGCCTGCAATTTCATCAAGGTTATTTTTATAAACAGGCAATCTTGAATAATGTACCTCTTGTATTTTGCTTTTTACTTCCTCAAAAGTTATATTAAATTCGATGCCACTAACGTCAAGGCGTGTACGCATTGTTTGTTTGACCGTGGTATTGCCAAACTTTCTTATACCCTTTAAGATTTGCTTTTCTTCGCTGCTTGCTTCATTGTCGGGAAGCAGGTCAATTGCATAATCAAGTTGTCTGTCGTCCATGCGTGAAGAACCCGAATGAAATCCTTTTTCAATTTTATCGCCGAGGCTTACCAGCCGGTAACTTAAACGAAAAAAGATACTGTGAAAAACTTCGATGATCAGCGAAGACGTAGAAGCGAACCAAATTTTATGATGGGTTGCCCATATTTTCGGCAAGACTTCACCAAACATTACAAGCAAAGAAGTAACCACAACAACTTTTATAATAAATGCAATAAGCACTCCCAGGTGAAGTGCATCGATCCAGCCGCTCATTAGCATGTTTGCTATAAGTATAATCCCAATATTTACAAGAGCATTGGCAATCAACATAGAAGCAAGAAGTGTCTTGGGATTTTCAAGCAAGGTCACAATTCTTCTGTACGAAGGTTGCTGCCTGGTTTTTAGCATATTAATATCTTTTACGGTCAATGAAAAAAAAGCCACTTCAGAACCCGCCACCAAAAATGAGATTAAAAAAAGTATAGCGACAATAAAAAAAAGTATAGAAGCAGCGGCAGGACTTAATGCTAAAAGATGAAGCATGTTATAACTGTAATGGTTAGCCGAATGATAATCCAAAGTAATTATTTTAGTTAAAAATGCGGATAAGAGTTTTGAACCATCACCTGTTGTATTTAAAAAGGAAGTTTTTCTGAGCCTTCATCAAGATGAGGTAATTCACTTCCCGGCATATTTTCGTGGCCACTTTCCGTACCGGGTTGCCCCGCTTCTGTGCGTTTGTCCAGCATAATCAGGTTGTCGGCAATTATTTCTGTGGCCACTTTCTTATTATGCTCCCGGTCTTCCCAATACCTGGTTTTTAATCTTCCCTCTACATATACAAGGCTGCTTTTATGAAGATATTTTTGAGCAAGTTCTGCCAGGCCGCGCCATAGTACTACGTTGTGCCATTCTGTTTGAGAAATTAATTTTCCGGCTTTGTCCTTGTATGTTTCCGTAGTAGCCAAAAGAAATTTTGCAACGGGAATGTTTCCTTCAAGATATTGTATTTCAGGGTCTTTCCCCAGGTTGCCGATGAGCACTACTCGGTTTACGCCTCTCATAAAACTTATTTTCTCCGATGAATTAATTGATTAAAACAAATTTAAAGATACATTTTAATCTGCCAAATAGGAAGCTATAAATTTCGGAAAGGGCAGCAAGGCAAGCTCTTTTCTTGAAACTGCCATGTACTTATTTAGCGAAGGTAAGGGCCTTTTTAAAGTTATATGAATGAACCTTCCTGTTATGGTTTGGTGCGTCAGCTTTTGGCTGAATGTTTCAGAAATTTTGTCAATAGCAAAATTTTCGTTATTCATGAGTGAAGTTAATTCAGGCATTTTTAAAAAGTTTTTTTCGGCAATCAGCGTCTTGGTTTCCAGCAGTATAAATTCATAAAGATTTTGCCAGATGTCTTTTGCCGTCCGTTGATTTACATACAATTTATTGTTTTGCTCAATCAAAACATAATTAAAAAAACGCTCACGTTTTTTGATGCTCTTTTCTTTTAACGGTAGCTTAGCTGTTATTTTTTTCCTAAACGCGATGCATTGTATTTGAAGCGGACATTCCAAACACAACGGCTGTGAAGGTTTACACACTACAGCTCCAAAATCCATAATAGCCTGGTTGTATTCAGCAGGCCTTTTTTTATCGAGCAATTCTGTGGCAAGGTTGCCGAATAATTTTTTTCCCGGCGATGTATCAACGGCCGTTGAGATCCCGAAAAATCTTGCCAATACCCTGAAAACATTACCGTCTAACACCGCATAAGGCTGGTTAAAGGCAAAAGAAGCAATGGCCGCCGCTGTATAAGTGCCGATTCCCTTCAGTGACAAAATTTCTTCATATTTAAAAGGGAATTTGCCACCCAATTCTTCAATGATAAACTTTGCCGAAGCAATTAAATTTCTGCAACGGCTATAATAACCCAGTCCCTCCCAAAGCTTATAAACCTCTTGCTCCTGCGCCACCGCAAGACTTTTTACATCAGGCCATGCTTTTATAAAGCGATTATAATAGTCAAGCCCCTGCTGCACCCTGGTTTGTTGTAAAATAATTTCGCTTATCCATATTTTGTAAGGATCTTTTTCGCCTTTCCATGGCATTTGTCTTTTATTTTTATTTCTGTTCCATTTTATTAAAATTTCAAGAAAAAATTTCTTATTTTTCATTAAATATTAATGTATAAAGAATTTGCAATAGGTAATGTCGGCAAAAATGCACCTATTTATAAAAATAGAATTTTTAAAATAAGATTTAAATTTGTTACCAACCTTGTCAAACATTTTTGTATTGGAATTTAAATCAATCAACTCAATTTCAATTTATTAAAATGAGAAAAGCTGATATTATTAATCAAATTTCAGAAAAAACAGGAATCCCCAAAGTAGATGTATTGGTCACCCTTGAAACATTATTTAAAGAAGTGAAAGAATCCCTCGCCCAGGGCGAAAATATCTATATCCGAGGTTTCGGTAGCTTTATCACCAAAAAAAGAGCTGCTAAAATCGGAAGGAACATCAAAAAAAATGTTGCTGTTGCTATACCGGAGCATTATATACCTGCTTTTAAACCGGCAAAAGAATTTGTACAGGATATCAAAGAGCGCCATCTCAACCGGAAGTCACAATAATTGTACCTTTGCGCGGGAACAAAAAATCTCCCTTTTATTAACATTGACTAAAAGAATTTTTCTTGCGGCCAGCGGAATTGTATTTTTATTGATCCTTTTTTTATTTGGTAAAACCACCACTACAAAACCAGATTTCCCCCAGGCACAGCAGGTAGCTCCGGCGTTTAATATAGTTGATGCAATTTCAAAACAAAAACAACAATTGACGCCATCGCAGCTTATCTATTTATCAAAGCTGGAAAATGACATCACCCGCGGAGACGTAAAAAAACAATCAAAAGAGCAGCTAACCCAACTCGCTGGTTTTTGGAAAGATTCTGCCCGGGTATTTTTCCCTTATGCCTATTATTTGAGTGAGGCCGCCAAATTGGATAATTCAGAAAAAAACCTCACCTTTGCTGCCCGTTTGATTTTAGAGAACATGCGGCGCGAAGATAGTTTGGCGCTAAAATCATGGGAAGCAGAGACTGCAGCGTCTCTATTTGAAAGAGCATTAAAACTGGATCCTGACAATAACGATTTGAAAGTCGGACTTGGCAGTTGTTATGTTTATGGACAGGGAATGATAGGCGATCCACAACAAACAATGAAGGGAATTCAGCAATTGCTCGACGTGGTTAGAAAGGATTCAAATAACATGCAGGCGCAGTTGGTTTTGGGAGTTGGGGCAGTTATTTCCCGCCAATATGACAAGGCAATCGAAAGGCTCGTCAAGGTAGTCAAATTTGACCCAAATAATCTTGAAGCAACATCATGGCTTGCAGATGCTTACGCGGGTTCGGGCGATAAACCAAATGCTGTAAAGTGGTATGAGCACACTAAACAACTGGTAAATAACCCCGGGTTTAGCAAAGAAATAGATGAAAGAATTAAGGCTTTAAATACTGGTCCTTAATTTTAAATTTCCAGGTATTTCCATATCGATGCCTTAAAAAACTTGTTTTCAAATGCATCTTTAATTATAAATTATTAAAAAAGTTTAGTCATGCCTTGCGGTAAAAAGAGAAAACGTCATAAAATAGCAACTCATAAGCGCAAAAAACGTTTAAGAAAAAATAGACATAAAAAGAAGTAAAAGCTTACTTTTACCTTCCTGTACCGGCGCTTCCGGGATTTGCCTGATATCCCCCACTGTATAATTAAGAAATTAATTAAAAGATTTTGAGTTGAATAAGGAACTTATTATAAATGCTGCCCCACAGGCAGTAGAAATAGCCTTGCTTGAGGATAAGAAGCTTGTTGAATTACATAATGAGAATGCAAACGCAAGTTTCGCAGTGGGCGATTTATATTTGGGAAAAGTAAAAAAATTAATCCCCGGCCTTAATGCAGCCTTTGTGGATGTTGGTTTTGAAAAAGATGCTTTTCTCCACTACACAGACCTTAGTCCCTACGTTCGTTCCATCCTGAAATTTACAAGGATAGCCATCAATGACAAAGGAGAAGGAGGTTTTGACTATTCTACAATGGGCGTTGAACCTGAAATTATAAAGACAGGAAAAATCTCTGAAGTTTTAAGTGGTAAGCCAAATATTTTAGTTCAGATATTAAAAGAACCTATCGCCGCCAAAGGTCCGCGTTTAAGTTGCGAGCTTTCATTACCAGGAAGATTTGTAGTGCTAACTCCCTTTAATGACATTATTGCTGTCTCCAGGAAAATTCATTCTTCAGAAGAAAGAAAGCGACTGCAAAAAATAATCGAGGCATTCAAACCCAAAAATTTTGGAGTGATTGTGCGAACGGCAGCGGAGGGAAAACATACTTCAGAACTACATGAAGATCTCTTATCACTCATAAATACCTGGAAAAATATTCAGAAAAATTTGAACGGATCCGTGGCTCCATGCAAAATTATGAGCGAAGAAGGAAAAACAAATAGTATCCTTCGCGACCTGCTCAGCGAAGATTTTAATAAAATAGTAGTTAACGATAAAAATATATTTAACGATACCAAAACCTATTTACAAAGAATAGCCCCTGACAAAACAGAAATACTTTCTTTTCACAATAATGGCTCACCGGTTTTTGATAGTTATGGAATTACCAGGCAGGTTAAAGCTTCTTTTGGAAAGACCGTTAATTTGCCAAGTGGCGCTTATCTTATTATTGAACACACCGAAGCGCTTCATGTCATTGATGTAAACAGCGGCTATAAAAGTGTAAGCAACAACCAGGAGCAAAATGCTTTTGAAACCAATTTTGAGGCAGCTGCTGAAATTGCAAGACAGCTTCGTTTACGCGATATCGGGGGAATTATAGTTGTCGATTTTATTGACATGAAGCTCATGGAAAATAAGAAAAAGCTGGCTGAGCATATGGAAAATTTTATGCGAGCAGACCGGGCAAAGCACGCTGTATTGCCGATAAGCAAATTTGGTTTGATGCAGATCACAAGGCAACGCATGAAACCTGAAATGAATATCAACACTTCAGAGGTTTGCCCAAGCTGCGACGGCACCGGTAAAATTGCCTCCACACTTGTGTTGGAAGATGAAATTGAAAAAAACCTCAGTTACCTGATCATGCAAAAGCATACAGGTCTCACGATAGAAATGCATCCTATTTTACATGCATATCTTACCAAAGGATTTCCATCTAAACGCATGCGGTGGAGAATAAAATACAAACAAAAAATCAGAATAAAAGCAAATAGTAATTATCACCTTACCGAATTCCACTTTTACGATAAAAGTGATGAGGAGATTAAGTTGTAGTTGAATATAAAAATGCTATAATTTACAATCTTCGTAAATTTCTTCAAGTGGTAATTTCACATTAAGCCCCTCCATAAATATTTCTTCAGTTTGTTTATTATATTCGTTTAGTTGCCAAAGTCCATTTTTGTTTATGGCGAAATGCTCTATATGAATTGATTCAGCCTCAATGAGTATATAATCTGTTAAAGATGCTATGGCTCGGTATAGCATGAACTTTACACCACGATCATAATTCATGGTAGAAGGTGAAAGTATTTCGATTATTGCGACTGGAAGTGTTGCTGTATTTTGATCCTCCTTCAAAGTTTTTGGCTCACCGCTGAAAATCAATATAATGTATTTTCAGGAAATAACATTCATGGATCAAGCAATAAACATAAATCGTATCTCGATTCCCGAGGAAATTTTTTAAATTCTGTTACAAAGAATACAAAGTATAATTTTGTGCGATGAAATTATACATTAAAAATATGGTTTGCGGCCGTTGTAAGATGGTTGTGAAAGATGAACTGATAAAGTTTGGTCTTCATCCAACAAGTGTTGAATTAGGAGAAGTGGAAATTGATGAAGAATTAAACAGTGAAAAGAAAAGCCAACTGGATAATGTTTTGCAACCCTTCGGGTTTGAATTAATTGATGATAAAAAAAGCAGGCTTATTGAAAAGATAAAGAATAACATTGTTGACAGGGTTCATTATTCTCAAGACCAGCTCAACACTAACTTTTCAGAATACATCAGTAATAAGCTGCATCACGATTATAATTATCTCAGTAATCTTTTTTCAGAAATAGAAGGCACGACAATTGAAAAATATTTTATTGCTCAAAAAATTGAAAAGGTGAAAGAGTTGCTCAAGTACGATGAATTATCTCTTTCGGAAATTGCTGACAGGCTTGGCTATAGCAGCGTCGCCTATCTCTCCAATCAATTTAAAAAGCAAACCGGGCTTACACCCACGTTTTATAAATCAATACGGGTAAACAGGCGAAAGAATATTGATAACCTGTGAATTTTGTAAATCAATTCCAGAATCCTGCAACAATAATGCTTTTAATGCATTTTAACTTTGTGTGAATACACTAATAATGACACACACATATAAAGTTTCGGGAATGACCTGCACGGGTTGCCAGGCAAAAGTTCAACAATTATTATCGGAGGTTGACGCTGTGAAAAATGTTTCCATTGATTTAGCAACAAAGGAAGCAATAGTCACTATGAAAAAAGATATCCCTACATCTGAATTAAAATCAGCTTTGAAAGATTATAAATATGAGATTGAAGAAAAAAATGATTCACATAAGATGAATAAGCCCTCGGCAAAAGGAGAAAAAAAGTCTTCTCATAATCAGGTTCTTCAAACATCAAACTACGGTGGCGAAAAATATTATTGCCCTATGCATTGTGAAGGCGATAAGATGTACGACAAGCGAGGCAGTTGCCCGGTGTGTGGAATGAATTTAGAAAAAGCTCCTTCTGTTGCAGTACGGAAAAAACAATATACCTGCCCTATGCATCCTGAAATAATTCGTGATGCGCCAGGTTCCTGTCCTATTTGCGGGATGGACCTGGTTCCCATGCAGCCTGCTGAGGAAGACGAAAACGAAACCTACAAAGAGTTATTGAGGAAATTTAAAGTCGCGGTGCTTTTTACGCTTCCTATTCTTATAATAGCAATGTCAGACATGCTGCCGGACAACCCGCTTTATAAAGTATTCAATCAACACGTGTGGAACTGGGTGCAATTTGCTTTATCCCTTCCGGTAATATTTTATGCTACGCGGATGTTCTTTCAAAGAGCCTGGATTTCTATTGTCACCTGGAACTTAAACATGTTTACTCTTATTGGTATTGGAAGTGGCGCGGCATTTATTTTTAGCATAGTTGCCTTATTATTCCCGGGCATTTTTCCAACACAATTTAAAACCGTAAATGGAACAGTGTTTGTTTATTTTGAGGCAGCAACTGTTATACTTTGTCTTGTTTTATTAGGACAACTTTTGGAAGCAAGAGCACATAGTAAAACCAGCGGAGCCATAAAAGAATTATTGAGATTAGTGCCGTCAGAAGCTCAATTGATTGTAAACGGAGAAGAAATAACCATCCCCATCGATGAGATAAAGAAAGGAGATTTATTAAGAATAAAGCCCGGCGGTAAAATTCCTGTTGATGGAAAATTAGTGCAGGGCGAAGGAAGCGTTGATGAATCCATGATAACCGGAGAACCTATTCCTGTTGACAAAAAAATAGATGATGATGTAATTTCAGGAACAATAAATACCACGAAGTCTTTTGTGATGAAAGCACAAAAGATTGGGTCAGAAACTTTGCTTTCACAAATAATAAAAATGGTGAATGATGCAGGCCGTTCAAAGGCGCCCATTCAAAAACAAGCGGATAGAATTTCAAAATATTTTGTACCAATTGTTGTAAGCATTTCTGTGATCACATTTTTTGCGTGGATAATGTTTGGTCCCGAACCAAAATACGTTTATGGTTTTGTAAATGCTATTGCGGTTTTAATTATTGCATGCCCTTGCGCTTTGGGTTTGGCTACGCCCATGAGCGTTATGGTCGGTGTTGGAAGAGGAGCGCAGGCAGGGGTGTTGATAAAAAATGCCGAAGCACTTGAGAAAATGAATAAGATTGATACGCTGATAATTGACAAAACAGGAACTATCACTGAAGGTAAGCCGTCAGTGGAAAAAGTTTTTGCTGTAACGAATTTTAAAGCAGATGATTTATTGCAAAAAATCGCATCTCTAAATAAATACAGTGAGCATCCTTTGGCTGAGGCGGTTGTTAAATATAGCAAGGGAAAAAAAGTTTCCTTCTCTGACGTAAAAGATTTTCATGCGATTGCCGGTAAAGGTGTTACAGGCACAGTTGATGGAAAAAAAGTTGCATTGGGCAACAAAAAATTAATGCAGGAAACCAATTCTTCCATCGCTGAAAGTTTAGATGCACTTGTGAGCAATGAACAGAAAGCAGGCAAAACCGTATCCTATATTTCAATAGATAAGGTTGCCCTGGGATACATAACTATTACAGATAAAATAAAAGAGACAAGTAAACATGCCATTGAAACATTAATTAAAAACCACGTGAACGTTATCATGCTTACAGGGGATAATGCAAGTACGGCTAAGGCGGTTGCAAATGAATTAAAATTAACGGGCTACAAAGCGGAATGCCTGCCCGAAGATAAATTAAAAGAGATCCAACGTTTACAGAAGGAAGGTAAAAAAGTGGCTATGGCTGGTGACGGCATTAATGATTCGCCTGCTTTGGCACAGGCTGATGTGGGTATTGCAATGGGTACCGGAACCGATGTAGCGATAGAAAGTGCCGCGATTACCTTAGTAAAGGGAGATTTGCAGGGCATTGTTAAGGCCAGGAAATTAAGTGAAGGCGTCATGAAAAATATACATCAGAATTTGGTTTTTGCTTTTATTTATAACGCAGTTGGTGTACCGGTTGCTGCTGGTATCTTATATCCGTTCTTCGGCATTTTATTATCGCCAATGATAGCCGCAGTGGCCATGAGCTTTAGTTCTGTATCTGTAATTACAAATGCTTTACGATTAAGGAATTTGGAATTGTAGCGTGGTGTTTATTGGTGGTTCCACGTCATTATCGTTAACTATCACAAGACATCAGGTCAGATATTTTCTAAATGAAATATCTGCACGTATACGACACCGTTAGCCTTAATGTTTTTTTGAATATTTCTTTTCTGACTATGAAAAAAACTTGCTTTGACACAATGTTAATATAAAATGGAAAGATTAATGTCCTGACGATAATTAGCTTGCGGGTGAAAACATATTTTGATTTAATGATCTGTAAATAAATCCGAAGCAATCCCATCCGCTAATAATTTTCCCTCATCCGTTAGAACGAAAATTTCATTCTTTTGCGATAGTAATTTTCTTTCCAAATAACCTGTCGCAGCCAATTCAATTCTATTGCGTTCTTTCGTGGAAAATTGATCTTCAATAATCTTCAAATTTAATCCTTCCATTGTGCGCAAAGAAGTCATAATATATTCGTTCAGCTTTTGGTTGCCTGTAAGTATTTCTTCTTCGAAAGGAATTATATTGTTTTGTACAGATTGAATGTATAACGCATTATTGGCAACATTCCATTTCCTGTTTTTTCCGTCATAAGAATGAGCTGAAGGACCAATTCCTATATATTTTTTTCCTGACCAGTAACTGCTGTTATGCCTGCTTCTAAAACCTGGTTTTGCAAAATTGGATATTTCATAATGCTCATAGCCGGCCTCTTTCATCCAATTCATTAAAAGTAAAAATTGATTTGCCTGCTCATCTGCATCAACATCCTCTTTTTTCTTTATCGCGATCATTTTCTGTAAGGCGGTATTGGGCTCCACGGTGAGGGCGTAGCAAGCAATATGTGGCGCCCCTGAACTTATAATAGTATCTAAATTCAATTTCCATTCTTGCTCTGTGAGGCCAGGCGTACCGTAGATGAGATCCACTGAAAAATTATCAAAGCCGGCTTCTTTTGCCAAAACAATACTTTCAAGAGCCTGGCTGGTATTATGGACGCGGTTCATCCACATCAAATCTTTTTCTTTAAAGGATTGGATACCGATGCTCAGGCGGTTAATACCTGAGTTTTTCCAACAAGATAATTTTTCCGTGTTTATATCGTCCGGGTTTACTTCGATAGTGATTTCGGCATTATCGCTTATTGGAAAATTGTTTTTTACGGCGTTTAACAGCAGCTCTATTTCGGCAGCAGCAAGCAAGCTGGGCGTTCCGCCGCCAAAATAAATGGTTTCTATAATTTCTCTTTGGGTTTTACCGTTTAATAGAGACGCGGACGAAAGGCCTATTTCTTTGACCAGGGCGCTCATCATTTCGCCTTTCAAATTAAGTGTTGTGGAAAAATGAAAATTACAGTAGTAACATGCTTGTTTGCAAAATGGAATATGAATATAAATGCCTGCCAAAATTTAAAATTGTTTTGCCTGTGATATCATTCAGAAGCGGTTTTCAATATTTCATTTTAGATTTGAATGATTAACATGAAAGCGCCAGTATTTACATATGTCAAACGAACTTTTTTTGGGATTGCCATGCTGTTATTGCTAAATATTTCAAATGCCTTTTGTCAGAAGATATACACAATTCAGTATTTATTTTCAGGCAAAGATACTTCCTTGAAGGCAGAGCAACGCGGACTAAAAACTGTCTTCAATAACAAAGAATCTGCAAGTACTTATATTAACTCATTGCCTGGGTTGCTTATATCAAAAGGGTTTCCGGCAGCCTCGGTTGATGCTGTTACGTTCGATTCAATCCATGCTAATGTAAATTTGTATTTGGGAGAAGAATATAAGTGGGTGCAGATAAATACTGACAGTGTTGATCATTATTTACTTGATGCTATTGGCTGGAATGCAAGGCAATTTAAAAACAGAACAATTGATTTCCCCCGTTTGCAACAACAAGAGGAGAAAATTATAAATTATTATGAAAGCAATGGTTATCCATTTGCGGCTGTTTCACTTAACAATATTGAAATATCCGGGAACAAAATTAAAGCCGGGCTGGTAGTATCAAAGGGACCTTTATATCATATCGATAGTATCAGAATATATGGTAAAGTAAAAATTAAAAACTTGTTTCTTCAGCATTACCTCGGCGTCACCAACGGGATAGTTTATAATAATAAAAAATTGCAGGATGTAAGTACACGTTTGAAACAATTGCCTTATTTGCAGGAACAACAATCGTGGGATGTTACGATGCTTGGAAGCGGTTCTGTTCTTAACTTGTATCTGCAGCCCAAAAGAAGCAGTGAAATAAATGTATTGGTGGGATTTCTTCCCGCGAGCGCCGCTACCGGCAAGACACAGGTGACCGGTGATGTACATCTTAATTTAAAAAATTCATTGGGCCAGGGAGAAAATATTTTGGTAGACTGGCAGCAGCTCCAGCCGCAATCGCCCAGTCTCAATTTAGGATATAACCATCCTTATATTTTTAATTCATTATTCGGAATCGATTTTTCTTTCAACCTTTTGAAGAGAGATTCTTCTTACCTTCAGCTCAATGCTATTATCGGGCTTGAATATGTTTTATCAGCGAAGCAATCCGCGAAGATTTTTTATCAAAATGAAAGTAGCTATCTGCTTTCAGGAGGCATAGACACCGCCAATGTTTTACTTACTAAAACATTGCCTCCTAACATCGATGTCGCATCGGGTAATTTTGGGATCAGTTATAATTTTATCAATACAAACTACACGCTTAATCCAAGACGTGGAAATGAATTTGGAATAACCGCAACAGCCGGGATAAAAAAAATAACAAAGAATAATGACATCATTAATCTGAAAGACACTTCTGATCCGGATTTTAATTTTAGTTCATTATATGATTCTATACAGCTAAAATCTTACCGGCTGCGGCTGGTGGCCTCAGCATCTCATTACATCCCCCTGGGCAAAAGCAGCACTTTAAAAACTGCCGTGAACATTGGCTGGTACCAAAGCCCGCAGATTTTCAGAAATGAATTGTTCCAGATAGGAGGTTATCAATTGCTGCGTGGTTTTGATGAACAAAGTATTTATACAAACCAATACGCAGTCTTCACCGCGGAATACAGGTATCTTGTAGGCATCAATTCTTATTTCTTTCTTTTTTCAGATGCTGCGGTTACTCAAACAAAATATACAGATGCAAATTATTCCAACAACTTTATAAGCGGCGGTGTCGGGCTTGAATTTGAAACAAAATTTGGCCTGTTAAACCTCAGCTATGCCCTTGGCAAAAGAAATGATGTTAAATTTGACATTAGCAATGCCTCTAAAATTCATTTTGGCTACATCAATTATTTTTGAAAATCTTAATGACTCTAACCAGATTTTTTATAACGTTTCTGCTCATCGTTTTTTGTACAAATACTTTTTCGCAGCAATCTGCGGATAGTGCAAAACAAGACAGGATGGATACCTTGGGTAAACCATCCGCCGATACTTCACTTAGTGGTTTAACGGATACTATCAGCAAAAAGAAAGATACGCTTGCGATAAAAGTAACTGCTAATCGCGTTGAAACATATCATTCGGTAGTTGATTCATTACTTATCGCGAACAGATTTGCTAATGCCAGGCAACCTGCAGTCTTTTTTATTGCGAATGAGAAACAATCATCCGGAAAAGAATATATATTTTATACATTATGTATCGTGGTTTTTATTTTAGGCCTGTTTAAAACTTTTTATACCATTTATTTTAATAATCTATTCAGGGTATTTTTTAATACGTCAATACGACAAACACAGCTAACTGATCAGCTTTTGCAGGCAAAACTGCCATCGTTTATCCTTAATATTTTTTTTACAATAACCACCGGCATTTACATCTGGTTGCTTTTTAAATATTATCATCCGCCAAGACTTATCAGTAGCCAGTTATTGCTGCCCTTTTGTATAGGAGGAGTTGGAATTTTATATCTTACAAAATATTGTATATTAAAATTTATGGGCTGGATGAGCGGGATGCAGCAGGCAGCCGACAATTATATTTTTGTGATCTTCCTGGTTAATAAAATAACCGGTATTATAATGGTTCCCTTTATTATTCTGCTGACATTTTCCATGAATCATTGGATCAACTATATTGTAATTTTTTCTTTACTGGTAATGGGCTTGTTTTTCCTGTCACGATATGCAAAAATTTTTGGTGTTTTGGAATACAGGTTTCCGCTTCAGCCATTACATTTCGTTATTTATATAGCAGCTGTGGAAGTTGTGCCGATTTTGCTTATTTATAAAGTTGTTGTGGATTATGTTATCTGATTGTTGAATTACAGGCTGGTATAGATTTCATTTGTAACAGTTGTAACTATATTCTGACAAAAAGCCCTAACTTTGCTAATACCTGTACGATTATTATGGATATGAAAACGGATTTACAAGCCTTAAAAACTTTAAAAAAAATCGAAAATATTCTTATAACTCAGGCAAAGCCCGAAGGTGAAAAATCGCCTTATTTTGAGATGGCAAAAAAATACGGCGTTAGCCTTAAATTTCAACCTTTCATCAGGGTTGAACCTATTTCAGCAAAAGAATTTCGAAAACAAAAAATTGAAATAGCTGCATACTCAGCAGTGATCTTTAACAGTCGCAACGCAATCGATCATTTCTTCAGAACCTGTGAAGAATTAAAAATAACCATATCTCAGAACACGAAATATTTTTGCATCACAGAAGCAGTTGCTTTATACCTGCAAAAATTTATTTTGTATCGCAAAAGAAAAGTTTTTTATGGGGCTGATGGTACTAATAAAAGTCTGTTTGATGTTATTAACAAACATAAAGAACATGAGCGTTTCTTATATCCTTGTTCCCAATCATTTGACAGTGAAATAACAAACTGGCTTATTGAAAATAACTGCGAATATGCGATACCGGTATTGTATGAAATAATTTCCAATGATGTGAGGCAAATATTCCAGGAAAAGCATTACGATGTTATTTGTTTTTTCACGCCGCTTGGCGTCAGAAGTTTTGTGGAAAACTGTCCTTCCTTTGAGCAAAACGGAACTTTAATCGGAGCTTTTGGTGATAACACCCGTAAGGCCGTTGTTGCAGCAGGCTTAAATCCCGATATAATTGCACCGCAGCCAAAAATGCCCAGCATGGTTTCTGCATTGGAAAGTTATCTTTCGGCTTCAAGTAAAAAATGAACTCTTTCTGACTGGGAATATCCTTACAAGTTTACAAAATGGGATGCATCATCAGGCAAATTAATTCTCAAAAGCTATATTCAGTCCGGCTATTTCAAAAGCACTTTTTTTCGAGATAAAAAATTAAAATTATAGAATTTAATGGTACCTGTCTTTTTACAGATTCTCAATGATTCCCGCAATTCCCTGTCCGCCACCAACACACGCAGTCACAATCCCATATTTTTTGTTAAGTCGCTTCATGTCATTTATAATCTGAACTGTAAGCTTGGCGCCAGTGCATCCCAACGGATGACCAAGAGCAATCGCGCCGCCATTTATATTCACTTTTGCAGGATCTAATTCTAGGGTTTTAATTACTGCAAGTGATTGCGAAGCAAAGGCTTCATTTAATTCAATTAAATCTATTTGAGATAAATTCATACCAGCTCTTTTCAAAACTTTTGGAACTGCTTCAACCGGGCCGATTCCCATAACACGGGGATGAACTCCGGCGCTAACGCACTGGACTAAACGAGCAATTGGTTTCAATTGCAATTCATTCATCATCTTCTCGCTCATGACAATTACGAATGCAGCGCCATCACTCGTTTGCGAAGAGTTGCCTGCCGTAACTGTTCCACCCAATGCAAAGGCGGGTTTTAATTTGGCAAGCGCTTCGATTGAAGTATCTGCACGAACACCTTCATCCGTATCTACCACGAAGCTTCTCTTCTGTTTTTTATTGTTTTCATCAACATAAATTTCTTCAACAGGCATTGGAAGAATACCGCTTTTGAAATAACCACCGGTAATTGCATTCATTGCTTTTTGATGAGAATGTAAACTAAATTCATCCTGTTGTTCGCGGGTTACATGGAACTCTTTTGAAACCGCTTCTGCAGTTAACCCCATTCCTAAATAATAATCAGGAGTTTCGGAAGTTACAGAATAAGCGGGAACTGTTTTCCATCCGGAAGTTGGGACCATGCTCATACTTTCCGTGCCGCCTGCAATAATGCAATCAGCCATGCCGGTTCTTATTTTGGCAGTAGCAATTGCAATTGTTTCGAGGCCGCTTGCACAATAACGGTTTACCGTCATTCCCGGCACTTCGATGCCTAACGCTCTTACGCTGATCATTCTTCCTACCTGTAAGCCTTGTTCCGCCTCTGGTACAGCGTTTCCTACAATAAGATCATCTACCCTTTTGCGATCCAATTGCGGCACACTGGCTAATAATCCTTTGATCACATCCACCGCTAAATCATCAGGGCGATAAAATCTAAATCCTCCCCGTTTTGATTTGGTGACCGCTGTTCTAAAACCTGCTACAATATATGCTTCCATAAAAAAAATTTTAATTCATTGGTTAGTAAAACCAAATCTTCTTTTCAATGTTAAAATAATCTTCAGAAAAATCTATCAAAAAAAATCACGAATTACTTTTAAAATTATTTTCTTTCAAATATTAATTAAAAAATTTCCCGTTAATAATAGAATTTCCCATTAAATAAATACAATCTAAAGTTACGATTTTAAAATCTCCTGATAGTTGGTGGCATTTCAAAATTTACATAATATCAGCTTAAATAGTTCCCCACGATTGGCACCCTTCTTCCTACTCCGAAGGCTTTTGGTGAAATACGAATGATCGGACAGAACTGGTTTCTTTTATATTCATTTTTATTAACCATGCTCAATATACGGTCAACAAGCAGCGGATCAAAACCCTGCGATTTGATTTCCGCCGGGCCCTGCACTCTTTCAATATATTGATATAAAATTTTATCAAGAATAGCATAGTCTGGCAGGCTGTCACTATCTTTTTGGTCGTGCCTCAATTCTGCTGAAGGCGCTTTTATTATAATGTTTTCAGGAATAATTTCTTTAGCTGAATTAATGTATTTGGCCAACTCATAAACCTGGGTTTTATAGCAATCGCCAATTACGCCAAGTCCTCCGGCCATATCGCCATATAAGGTTCCGTAGCCGGTGGCCAATTCACTTTTGTTAGAGGTGTTCAATAAAATATAGCCAAATTTATTTGCCATCGCCATAAGTAAATTACCCCTGGTGCGGCTCTGGATATTTTCTTCAGCAATGTTGAAAGGAAGATTTTTGAAAAACGGTTCGAGTTCTTTGATAAATTGTGTAAATATGTTTTTTATAGAAATAATATCATAAGGATTGCCAAGATTCTTACTCAATTTTTCTGCATCACTTACCGAATGCGATGTAGAAAATTCCGATGGCATAAGGATGGCCCGCACATTGTCTTTTCCAAGAGCCTCACAGGCAAGCGTAATCGTAACTGCGCTATCAATGCCACCACTACTTCCGATGATTGCTTTGGTAAATCCCATCTTTTTAAAATAATCACTTATACCTAAAATTATTGCTTCATAAACCTGGGAAATATTAAGGTCTGCAGTAAAGTATAAAGGATCCATTAATTTATCCGGCATCGCCAAAGCTGGCTCAATTACCGGCGCATCCACTGTTCCATTGTCATTAAGATTTACTTCGGCCAATGCTTCTTTAAACTGCGAAAGCTGGCCGCATAAATTAGCATCCTTATCAAAGACAAGAGAAGCGCCGTCAAAAACAATTTCCGTTTGACTGCCTACTGCGTTGCAATAAATAAGTGGCAACTTATACTTTAACACGTTGGCCTTTATAATCGATTTCCTGTCTTCAATATGTGTATAATCAAATGGCGAAGCAGAAATATTTATCATTATATCAGGGCGCTGTTGCATTAAGATATCCATCGGGCATATTCTGTACAATGGATTATCGCCGAGGTTCCAAATGTCTTCACAAACAGTGAGGGCAATTTTTTTCCCTTTAAATTCAATGACATTCCAGGTATAGGCTGGTTCAAAATAGCGGTATTCATCAAACACATCATAATTGGGCAGGCAGGTTTTATGTGCCACGCTTTTTATTTCTTTTTGGTAAAGCAGGAAAGCTGCATTGAAAAGATCTTTGCCTTCTTTTAAAGGATTTCGATCCGGCGCTCCTATAATAACGCCAATGGAATCCGCATGTTTCTTTATGGTTTCAATACTGAGATAACACTTATTAATAAAATCACTGAAATCAAGAAAATCACGTGCGGGATATCCGCAGATGCACATTTCACTGAAAACTATAAGATCTGCATTTTTATTTTTTGCAGATTGAATGGCATCGATAATCTTGCTGGTATTACTTTCAAAATTGCCAATGTGATAATTTTGTTGCGCAATAATAATTTTCATTTTGCAAAATTAGGAGAATAAAAAGTAAGGGATTTCTTCAATTAACAATCTTCTATTCTTTTTTTCGTTTTATTTGAGGTATGAAGAAAATAGTAACAGCATGCATAATTATCGTTTTTTTTTCCTGCAACAGTAATAAAAATGCCCCTGATGTATCTGGCATAAAAGTAAACCTGGAAACAAAAAGATATGAGCAGGATTTCTTTGCTATGGACACATCGAACATAGCTTCATCGATGTCAAACCTGCTAAAAAAGTATCCAAAATTTACACCTGATTTTGTTGAGAACATTCTTGGTCTTAGTATGGATAGCTTAATAATTCCTGGAAATTCCCAGGACAGTGCCATCAGGTTATTTATTCATGATTACCGGCGCGTCAAGGATTCTTCTGATTTATTATATAAAAATTTTGATAAAGAAAGCGCTGAGATAAAGAAAGCATTGCAGTTTGTGAAATACTATTTTCCGGATTATCAATTACCCAACACCGTGATAACTTTTATTGGCCCGATCAATGCGAATTTTGAAACGTCTTTTGGTACGCAGGGCGACATAATTACCCCTGAAGGCTTTAGGAATAGGATTGCAGCTTCATCTTGGAAAAAATTTTTCATTATATAAAAGCATAGAAGGGCAGGAACAATACCCCGATTACCTGGCCAATAATTTTGATGCAGCCGCATATAACGGTCAACTGTATGCGAAATATCATTGACGATCTATATCCCGACAAAAGCAACGGAAAAGCATTAATTGAACAAATGGTTGACAAAGGAAAAAGAATGTATTTGCTCACTAAATTTTTACCGGCTACGCCGGAATACATTTGCTTTGGCTTTACCGGAAAGCAATTGAGAGATTCTTATATCAATGAGGCGGTTATATGGGATTTTTTTTTGAACAACGATTTGCTGCACAATTCGGACCCAAATATTATCAAGAATTATATCGGTGAAAGCCCGAAAACACAGGAGCTTGGCGAAGATGCACCGGGTAACATAGGAACCTTTACAGGCTTTCAAATAGTGAAAAAATACCTTGAAAAATATCCTGAAACAACGCTGCCCGAACTTATTAAAAAGGATGCGAACGAAATTTATGGTAAATCAAAATATAAGCCTAAGGCTTAATTAAGCTTTAACGGAACGATCATCTCAAAGGCGGGAATATTTACGAGAAATGTTTTTTTGTTATTACTGTTTTCCATGAAATAAATGCCATGCATTTTTCCCATTTCACTCCTGAGGTTGCATCCGCTGACGTATTGATATTTCTCACCAGAATTTATGTGAGGCTGCACGCCAATAACGCCTTCGCCTTCTACTTCGCGATGCTCGGCATTGCTGTCAAAAATGTACCAATGTCTTCTTAATAACTGAACGGGAAATGAGTTGTTGTTTTCAATAGTAATTCTATAGGCAAACATGAATTCATTAGTTATAGGATTGCTATATTCAGGTTGATAAAATGTTTCTACACTTATTGTAACACCTTCTGAAATTTTTGAAATCATATAACTGGTGGTTGTTTATAAAGTTATTAAAACTCGCTAAAATATACTAATCATATTTTTGGAAGTTATTTACATTTGGTGCTTAGTTCAAAAGATTAATATTTTTTTAGTCCTCTTGTAACCATTTTTAATAAGCCATTGAAAAATTTTTTCCCGGTTATCTCCTTGTATAATTATCTCTTTGTTTTTTGACGAACCTCCAGTACCGCAATAAGATTTTAATTCTTTTTCCAATTTTTCAAGGTCTGCATCTGTGCCAAAAAAACCATCTATCAAAGTGACCATTTTTCCCCCGCGGTGTTTGGCATCCAGCCTTACTTTCAGTATTTGTTCATCAGAAGGTACGCTGATTTCAGGTTCGGAGTTTTGTTCCGTATTGAAATTTGAATCAGTGGAATAAACTATCCCAGTGGTATTATATAACTTTTTCTTTGGCATATTATTGTATCATTCAGCTTTTAAACTTAGATCCAGGCTGGCAGCCTGGTGTATGATGGCGCCACTGGAAATAAAATCCACTCCCGTTGCAGCATATGACGTTATATTATCATAATTAATTCCGCCACTGGCTTCTGTTTCATAAGCTCCGTTGATAATCTTTAGTGCCTCTGTGATTTGGGCAGGAGAAAAATTGTCAAGCAGAATTCTGTCAATTTTACCAGTTTGCATAACCTTTTTTACATCATCAAGACTTCGGGTTTCAATTTCAATTTTTAAACCGGGTTTTACGCTCTGAATATATGACCATGCTTTTTCTATTGTCTTTTCAATACCACCGCAATAATCAATATGATTGTCCTTTAGCATGATCATATCATAAAGTCCGAACCGGTGATTGACGCCACCTCCAATGCGCACAGCTTCTTTCTCCAGGAGTCTGAAATTTGGCGTTGTTTTGCGGGTGTCCAGCAATTTTGTATGATACCCGCGAAGCTTATCAATATATTTTCTCGTGAGGGTTGCAATACCACTCATTCGTTGCATGCAATTAAGTACGAGCCGTTCGCAGGTAAGTATGGTATGTGTAGCAGTTTCTATTTCAAAAGCATTTTCACCCGGTCGCATTTTGTCCCCATCATTTTTTGTTTTTTTAAAAATTGAAGACTTGTCTTGGTATAAAAATATGTATTCAGCGACAGCTACCCCGGCCAGTATTCCGTGATCTTTTATCTTGAGAATAGCTTTACCACGCGCTTCAGGATCAATACATGAAAGAGTAGAATGATCACCATCAGCAACATCCTCGTCTAATGCATTTTGAACTAAATGTCGAAGTTCTTTTTCAAAAATTTCAGGATAATTCATGCTAACAAAAGTAAACCTTCCATTACCTTTCAAAGCGAAGTTCCTGCAACAATTCTTTATCGCCTTTCTGCTTCATAAAAATAGTGGTTCTGAAAATTCCGTTACTGGTTTTTAAATTTCCTATGCAATACTGCGAGCCGGAGCTGCCGCTCTTATGAAGAATCTCAAAATCTTTCACAATGTTGGACGCGAAGAATTCCCGCAATACCAGCTCCGCCTGGCTCTTGCTATATGAGTTGCTTTTATCCGGAATTGTTATCTCGACCGTATTATCAAAATAAGCGGAAACCTGCGCAGCATCACCTGATTTTATTGCTTTGATTACTTCATCAAATGATACAGAGATAAAGGAACAAGCCGTAACAATGAGACCAACAAAAAGCAAAATTTTTTTCATGATAATTATTTAAGAAACTTTAGCTGTTGAAAAACTGACTGATTTGGATTTCATATTTTAAATAAATATGCAAAAAATCTCCCTTATAAAATTAAACAATTTACCGTTTGTTAAGATTGAATAATTAGCTTTGGAACATGGAAACAAGAAAAGTTATACTTATAATAATGGATGGATGGGGCCTTGGTCAAAAAAAAGAAAGCGACGCAATCCAAAATGCACATGCGCCTTTTGTGAGTTCGTTGTATAAAAAATATCCCCATTCCACGTTAGTTACCTGCGGAGAAGCTGTTGGCCTGCCTGAAGGTCAGATGGGTAATAGTGAAGTTGGCCATTTAAATCTTGGAGCCGGGCGCATCGTTTACCAGGAACTTCAAAGGATAAATGTAGCTGTGAAAACCGGCGAGTTTCAAAAGAACGAGGTGTTACTTAATAGCCTTGCTTACGCAAAAGCTAACAGTAAGTCATTACATCTTCTTGGTCTTGTAAGTAATGGTGGCGTGCATTCACATATAAATCATTTAAAAGCGATCACAACACTTTGCAAAGAGAAAAATATTGAGAATGTATATATTCATGCGTTTACTGATGGCCGTGATACTGACCCAAAAAGCGGTATTCATTTTTTGAAGGAACTGCAGGATCATCTTGACACAACTACCGGCAAGATAGCAACTGTTACTGGCCGTTATTATGCAATGGATAGGGATAAAAGATGGGAAAGGGTTAAAATCGCTTATGATGCTCTTGTCCATCGCACTGGTGAAGTATCAGATGATATTTTTTCAGCGGTTGAATCATCCTATCAAAAAGACGTTACGGACGAATTTTTATTGCCCATCATAAACGAGGATACACCGGGCTCGGCTATCAAAGATGGAGACGCCGTGATCTGTTTTAATTTCCGGACAGACAGGTGCAGGGAAATAACCGAAGTCCTCACGCAAACTCCATTTCCGGATTACCAGATGAAACCGTTAGATCTTCATTATACAACAATGACGATGTATAATCATACCTACAAAAACATACATGTGGTTTTTGAAAAAGATGATCTTACTAATACTTTAGGTGAAACATTAGCCGGTTTAAATAAAAAGCAAATCAGGATAGCAGAAACTGAAAAATATCCTCACGTAACATTCTTTTTCAACGGGGGCAGGGAGCTACCTTTTGAAGGCGAGCGCAGAATAATGATTCCATCGCCAAAGGTGGCCACTTATGATTTGAAACCGCAAATGAGCGCCATTGAGGTTACCGATGCCCTGTTGCCGGAAATAAAAAATAAAACGGCAGATTTTATTTGCCTGAATTTCGCAAACGCAGATATGGTGGGACATACAGGAGTTTGGAATGCGGTAATACAAGCCGTAGAAACTGTAGATAACTGCGTTGAAAAAATAGTGACAGCGGGACTCGAAAACGGATATACAACATTTTTAACGGCGGATCATGGTAATGCTGATTATATGGTTAATGAAGATGGCACGCCTAATACCGCTCATACTTTAAATCTTGTTCCCTTTTTTATTATTGATAAAGACTGGAGAGGCCCGGTAAAAAATGGAAAACTTGCCGATATAGCGCCAACTATTTTGTCTATGATGCAAATTCCAATTCCAGCAAAAATGACCGGCGATATCTTGACTGCACAGTAATAAGGATTTAAAGATATTTTAAAAAAAATAATCAGGATTGCGTTAATTGTTCTTTTGATTGCGCTAATTACAATCCAGTTTTTCAGGCGGCAAAAAAATGTTTTTGCGGGATCGGCTGCAAATGATATCAACCGCAATGAATTCATCTCCGACATCTTCAATTATTATGAAATTAATTGTAATGATTGCCCTCAATTTGTAAGGTTAAATTACCCCGCTTCATAAGAACACGAATTTCATGATCTCTAACTCAATTACTTGCCCGGAATGACATCGCATTATTTTTTCTTGTAAAGCAGCTTTTATCAGTATTTTTTGTCATATCTTAGTAGGGTTAAATCAAGCAAAAATTATATGACGGAAGAGCTAATGATTCAAGGCTGTCTTGAAAATATAGCTGCTGCGCAGGAGGCGTTGTACAACCGCTTTAGCCCTAGAATGTTAGGCGTTTGCTATCGGTTTGCCCGAAACCGGGAAGATGCTGAAGACATGATGCAGGAGGGATTTATAAAGATATTTTCTCAAATTCATCAATTTAGAGGGCAGGGAGTGTTTGAAGGTTGGATAAGAAGAATAATAGTTCATACGTGTATCAACATATTGAAGAAGAATAAAAAATTTACTGACAGCGTCGATCTTTTTCACGCAAGCAGTATTTATCTTAATGAAAATAATATTCCTTCGATATTGCAGGCAAAGCAGGTGATTGAGTGTATAAGGTTACTACCTGTAGGTTACAAAACAGTTTTAAATCTTTATGCAATTGAAGGGTATTCGCATAAAGAAATTGCGGGCATTCTTGATATCGAGGAAAGTACCAGTCGCTCACAATATACCCGGGCAAAATCGATGCTTGAAGAAATTCTGGTGAAAAAGAAAATTATTATGCAATCGAGGGAAAGAGTCAGGATGGTTTTAGGAAATTCATAGGTATTATGAAAATATTGTTAACCTTATATTGCCAATAACTGAAATTATGTGAACAATGGAACGCAGATTTTCGATGAATGATTTTGAGCAGTCGTTAAAGGAACAGGCGGATGAATTTAAGATGATGCCTTCTAAAAAAGTATGGCATGGAATCTATAATGATTTGCATCCCGGAAGAAGATGGCCATCTATTGCAATGTTTCTTTTGCTGTTAGTTACCCTGATTGGGATAGGATATATGAATACCAAAACAGGCGTTCAAACAAAAAACTCCAAGGTTGCTATCGCTCACTCAACCAACAAGTCAACTGAATTACCCTCAACCAGGCCTGCGTTAGATGAACAGCAAACCGGTCAGCAAAGTATTGATTCAAAGCCTTATTCTTCTGATCTACTGGCCAATCAGCCGCGCAAAACCGAAGTTACGAAGCCAACATTGACTGGCCAGGGTAATACCAATAATGCTCTAAATAATATCCCCATCAAACCTAATAATTTTGGGATCAAAAATTCAAATAACCGGTTGAATTTAATGAATGATAATTCAGGCAAAGCGAGGGAAAATGATATTGCAAAATCAAATACTCTGCAGGACTATACCGAATTGCAAAAAGATGAATTTCAGGGGTATTTTCCCAACGATCAAATACTCGCGTTTCAGGATAATGCCATCAAAAACAGCATCAATGAAATCCAATCTGGTACTGAAAATCTGATGGTTAATAACAGTATCTATAATCTCCGCATTAATGATAATTCACGCGGCGATGAGTTGGAGGATAATGATTTATTGACCCGGTCAAATGACAATAAAATGCTATCAGAAAAAGGCATAAGCTCAATAAATAAAAAGCAGGCCAGATTACACAAGAAAAAGAATCAAAATGTAAGTTGGATCTATTTCGCAGCGCCTGAATTGAATAGTGTTTTTTTCAGAGGAAGGCCAATTCAACCAACAATAAATCCAAATTTGTCTTTATCGCTCTCTGTTGCTGTCAATCAAAAAAATACCAGGGTTTTGTACAATTCTACCGCTGGATTTGAAGCCGGAGCACAAATGAATTATAAGATTGCCCGGAAACTGGAATTCACCACAGCATTGCAGTTAAACTATTCTGGTTACAATATAGTTTCCAATGAAATTCATCCCACAATAAGCAATTTGATTCTTAAAAATCCAGGGACAGGAATTAATTTCTCAAAAAGTTATATCACTCATTACGGAGATGGAACCGGCCAAACAGTTGTTTTAATAAAAAATTACAGTTTGCAAACATCTTTGCCGGTAGGATTGCAATATGAATTCTTACATGTCAACAAACTGCAGTTTAATGCCGCAGCAAACTTTGCCCCGACGTTTGTAATTAAAAACAATGCCTATATTCTTTCATCAGATGGAAACTATATAAAGGATAATTCTTTGTTGCGTAATTGGAATATGACCAGCAATTTTGGTGTTTTTGTGACATTGCATTCTGAAAAGTATAAGTGGATAATCGGACCAAATATCCGTTACCAGTGGCTTTCAACTTATAAAAAAGAATATTCTATGCAAGAGCACCTGATTAATTACGGACTAAGAATTGCAATTTCCAGGTAAGTAATCTTTTTATAACTTCCTTTTGAGAAAATCTCATTTCCCGCCCAGGGATCGGCCTCTTTTTATCAGTAATTTTGGCAATGCAAAAATTATTTTTTTCGTCTTCTGTAATCCTTTTGCTTTTGTTTTCCTGCCATAATAAAAATGCTTCTCAACCAGTGATTCAAAATGCGGACACGGCAGATGCCCAGTCTTTTTTCCCGGTAACAGATTTCCTTTTAGGGCAGTTAAACGAAATTGACAGCTTACCGGTAACCCCTTTAAAAATTATTATTTCCGGTGATAAAAGAGATTCTATCTGGCAAAAGAAAAAAGATATCAGGCCCTTTGCAGCTCCGTTTCTTTTTCCCGTTATCGATTCCGCTTCCATGCAAATTTTTTTTACAGAGAAATCATTTATGGATCAGACAATAAATGCCATTACACTCACTTATGATCCTAAAATAAAATTGCCGGATTCGATGAAACTAAACCATTGGGATATTTATATTGACCCTGCAACAAACAAGGTGCAGCGAATTTATATGGTTAAAGAAGAAGAAATAAACGGAGAAACGGTAACAACCCAGCTCACATGGATGGTAAATAAATGGTGTAGCATCAGAACAATTAAGCAAGAACCTAAAATTGCCCCGGAAGTAAAAGAAGAAATTTTGAAATGGGATCTCGATGATTAAAACGTGCTTCAAGGAATTTCACAGATGACAACAGAAGTATTTCAGGACATAGCGAAAACATTACCCGGCCAGCCAGGTATTTATAAATACTATGATAGTAAAAGAGAATTAATTTATGTTGGAAAAGCAAAAAATATTCGTAAAAGAGTAAGTTCCTATTTCACAAAAACATTCACCGGTTACAAAACACACGAGCTTGTCAGGCGAATTTCGAGGATAGAATTTACAATAGTTGACAGCGAACAGGATGCTTTTCTTTTGGAGAATTCGCTTATTAAGCAATTTCAGCCAAAGTTTAATATCAATCTCAAGGACGATAAGTCCTATCCATACATTGTGATTAAAGATGAACCATTTCCCAGGGTTTTTTTAACCAGGTCAAGAATTGAAGACGGTTCCCAATACCTTGGGCCGTTTACTTCAGTTGGGAAAGTTCGCGAGTTGTTATTATTTATAAAGCAAAATATACAATTGCGTACGTGCAAGCTGAACCTAACGGAGCAGAATATACGCAAAGGTAAATTTAAGGTTTGCCTCGAATATCACCTGGGAAATTGCAAGGGGCCATGCGAAGGCCTGCAATCATTAGAAGATTATAATGAAGGATTGGCGCGGCTTAAGAATCTTATGAAGGGAAATCTTAATCCCGTTATAACTCATTTTAGAAATGAAATGGAACAATGTGCTGCTGATATGGAATTTGAGAAAGCAGAAATTTTACGAAAAAAACTGGACCATCTGCAAAACTATAAAGCAAAATCAAAAGTTGTTAATGAGCATATTGGCAATGTTGATGTTTTTTCAATTCTTAAAGATGGAGATATCGCATATGTGAATTATTTAATGGTAAATGAAGGGACTATTGTTCTCACCAAAACAATAATTTTAGAGCAAAAGCTGGAAGAAACCGAACAGGAAGTGCTGGCGTTTGCAATTGGCCAGTTGCGCAATACTTTTGCCGGTGAGGCTAAAGAGATCATTGTTCCCTTTGCAATAGAATATCCGGAAGAAGGCATTGTACAAACCGTTCCCAGGGCAGGTGATAAGAAGAAACTATTAGAGTTATCTGAAAAAAATGTCAATTATTTCATTGAGGAATTGGGGCGTAAAAAAATGCTTAGGCTTGAAGGTAAATCTGATACAGAAAAGCAGGCAGTTTTATTGCAATTAAAAAATGATCTTCATCTGTCTGAAATCCCTTATCATATCGAATGCTTCGATAATTCAAATTTCCAGGGCAGCTATCCGGTGGCTGCCATGGTTTATTTCAAAAACGGACTACCTGATAAAAATCAATACAGAAAATTTAATATTAAAACGGTTAGCGGCATTAATGATTTTGCCAGCATGAAGGAAATAGTAACACGGCGCTATAAAAGATTGGAAAAAGAGAATATTGAATTTCCGCAACTTATTATCATCGATGGCGGCAAAGGCCAATTGAATGCAGCGGTCGAAGCATTGCAAGAGTTGAACTTACAAGGCAAAGCGACTATAATAGGTTTGGCAAAAAATGAAGAGGAGATTTTTTTCCCGGGGGACCAGGAATCTGTTAAGTTGCCCTGGGATAGTGAAAGCTTGAAATTGATAAGAAGAATAAGAGATGAAGTGCATCGTTTTGGAATCAATTTTCATCGCAATCAGCGAAGCCGCGGCACTTTCGTTAATGAGCTTGAAATGATAAAGGGAATTGGAAAGAACACTGCCGATAGTCTTTTAAAAAAATTTAGATCTGTAAAAAAAATAAAGGAACTTTCAAAGGAAGATCTTACAGAAGTTGTGGGTAGTTCAAAAGCAGAAATCATTCTTACTTATTTTAAAAAAGACCATGAAAATTCGTTACCTGCATTGCCGGAGAAAAAGGGATTGTAGTAAAAATTTGATTTTCTTTTCAATGTTCTGATGTAGAATAACTCAGCGACAGTAGCGGCAAATTGAAATAGATTCAATGGGTTCTTTTACTATTTGATGCATAACGCAGAAAAATTTGAAATCAGGAAAAGACGCCATTTCGTTTCCCGTTCCTTATAAATTATGCTTTCACATAAGCGGTTCTACAAATTCTGCTGATAATTCAGAAAAAGATGAAACAAAAGAAAGGGAAGCATTTTGCTTCCCTTTCTTAATAAATTATATTCTCACATCAATAACTCCACAGATTCTGTTCGTAATTAAATACCTTATTTTGAATGTTTTCACCTTCAAGAAGCTGCAAAATGCGGTTATTTTTTAAACCTTGTTGTTGCGATAGCATTTCGTCAAATGGGTTGTCCAAAGTGCTTTTAATGATCCTTCCATAAAACATGCGGCTTTCGAAAAGCTCTTCCCAACTCATTCTCGCCCCATAATTTTTTCCGTTATAAACTTCATACTTTGCAAATATCGGCCTCATATCAGGATAATAAACCCAGAAAAGCGGCGATTCACCAAGATTAACACCCTGGGAAGTAATAACATTTTTAACAGGAGCTATTCCCAAAATTCTCCAGAAAAGCCTTGAGCTTTCTTTATCAAAGATTACTTCTTCTTTTATTTGAAACTTATAAAATGAATCCAGGTTTACTTCCGGTGTCGTTTCTTTATAACCGGTAACATTTCCTAACGAATCATAAATCGGAACCGATACAGGTTCGCCGGCAACAACCTTTGCGACATCTGCAATAGTCATTGGAGTAGTAAACCTGTCATCTACATTACTGAAAACGGTAACACCACCATTATCGGGACCATCTTGTATCGCCTTAAATAGGATAGATATAAAACGCTGGTTGCCGTTATCTTCATTAGCCGAATAGCGGAAAGGCAAATTCATTTTCTCACGGGTATCGATCTCACGCCAGATCTTTTCACGATAAACGGCGTCATCCTCTCTTAAATATTCATATGGCAACGGGGTTCTGTCTTTTACAAGATTGCGCTCTATCGCATCGTCGGGACGAAATGATTTCTTCACAAATGTTATCGGAAGACTGTCAATTTTTGGCGGCGCGATCACAACAGCGGTATCCACTTTGGCACTTGGATTAATTTCCGCTCTGGTTTTAGAATTGGTTGTACGCTTTGCCGTAGTACGCTTCTTCACAGTGCGGGTAGTCCCTGTTTTCTTTTTCTTCGTTTGGGCATTGGCAACATTCCCGATCAAACCAAAACAAAGGGCAAGTACTATGCATTTTCCAACAATATTTTTCATAACCATTTATATTTATTTCTTAGTATAATATGAAACCCTGGTCCGTCAATAGTTCTTACAACTCCATCGGGACCTTTTACTTTTACGTTGTCAAAGTTAACCGATGTTCCGGGAATACATTTTGCCATTTGACCTGATAATTCACTAAGGTTTCCACCATGTAATGGTTGCAGTTTGAACACTTGGAAAGTTAGCACCAGAAAAATAAACTGTTGCACTTACAACGTTAAATCTTGCGTCAAAGTCAAAATTTTCGAGATCGGCCCGGCAAAACTGTTGATTTTTGAAAACAACAGATTGAATTCTTCCACCGCTCTTTGGACCTACCATAAGTTTTGGATCAGGAATTCTTTTTATTCTAAATTCATAAGAACTTGTTTTTGCCATCAGCATTTACGCTAATAGTTGCTTTTACCAATGGAGTTAACTTTTACGATAAACTTACCGGGGCCGCCTGCAGGGGTTAAACTTCCCGAAGACATTGAAACATGGGTTTTATCCCATCCAGTACCCGAAGAAATCGTTATAGGATTATCAACACCAATATAAAATACATTCATTTTATCCAGCATTACTGCCGCACCTCCCGGGGTTCCAACTGTATATTTTACAGGTACCGATTTGGTAACTAAATGTTTGTTTTCATCCAAAAAAGAAACATTAACATTCACGGTATGCTCGCCGGCACCGCTAACATGTGGTTGTATAAGTACCCTGCCCGTTAGCAACATTTACACCACTTCCATTAATAGAAATCTTCGGAGCAGCAGCGGAACTGTAAGCGCCTACACCTGCAGTAATTTGAAGTTGCTGACCGGGCATCAAATAATTTGAATTCTGACCTACTAAAACTCCTACCTGGTCCATGTGAACTTCAACTGATCCAATTTGATTGTGACAATAAGTAACTATCCATATTTTCTGCATTCTTAATATTATTCTGAAACTTACTAAGAATGGTCAATGCCGCAACAGTTGGCGTCATATGGAAAAACGTCTGCGTGAAATCTTTTTGCTTTCCTTCCTGAGAAGGAGGAGGGGTTGTATTCACCAGGAAAATATTTTGAAATTCTGCCTTGATTGCTGGGATCAATACTGAGCATATCTACTTTATACTTATCTAACCTGGCTTTTAATTCAGGCCTTTGCCATTGGTTTCAAATATACTTGTTGAAGCATCCAGGTTATCTGCTCTGTAATCCTGAACACTGTCTTTTACTTTGGAATCCCATTTCATTCTGAGATCTGCAGCTTTATACAATGCGGTTTTCAAACTGTCAATATACGTCATCATATCGGCTGAATACTGCTTCGCCTGTCAGTGCTTTAGGCTCCCAAATGTGCGCCTTTTCCGCTAGATTCCGGTTTGTTCAATTTTTTCTTCCAGTGATTTATAAAGTGTGTTATTTGATGCGGTGATATTCTCGTTTGAAGTTATTAAACTGTTATTTACAACTTTAAATGCATTTATTACCTCGTTGGATACGTTCAGGGCAAGAATGGCCGTGAGTACGAGGTACATCACGTTAATCATCTTTTGCCTGGGTTCTCTGGGTAATGCCATTTTTTTAAATTTAACTTAGGTTTTTTGAATTGGATTGTGATTCTTATTGTCTTCCCTGCATTGCGCTTAGCATATTACCATACACATTGTTTAATTTTCCAAGATTGGTTGCCAGGGCGCTTATTTGCTCTTTGGTTGATTTTGCATCGTCAACTGTAGATACCATCACCTGGCTTGCTTCAGCCATTTTACCATAAAAGCTGTTAAGGGTTTTAAGTGATTATTGCTTTCATTCAATTCCAGTTCATAAATAGTATTTAATGAACCGAGATTCTTTGTAAGTACCTGCACCTGTGTGTGAAATTTTTTGGCGCTGTCTGCAGCATTATTAAAGTTGCTCATTGTATTCGCTGAGTTTACATATGCTTCTTTCATCATTCCAAGTGCTGAAGTGGCTTCTTTTGTTTTTGCAGAAAAATCACCTGTTGATTTTACAACATCACCTACTTCTCCGAAATGAGAAACTGTAGTTCCTAATTTTTGGAAATTATCTCCAAGTCTTTTCATATTAGCTGGTGTAATATCAGCTTCCATCAGCATTTTATCCATTGATTGCAATGCAGGATTTCCTTTTACACTGGTTCTGCGACGGGAGCATGATCATGCCTTCTTGTGGTTTTACCCACTCGATTGCAGCATATACAAGAAATATTCCTGTTTCTGTCCACATACCTACTCCAAGCATGTGTATCGGCATATGACTGGTGAGTTAATTTTGCCCAGGCAGCAAAAATTACTACGGCAGCGCCGGCGCTTACTAAAACATCTACAAGGGTTAAAAAATTTCTTTTTGGTTGGAGCCATGATGTTAGATTTAGATTTTAAATTTTTAATTAGTTGGTTAGGTTTATACAATACAATGCCTATATTAAATCATTAATACAGGCAGTAAATTTTTTACTAAAGTTTTTTCTATGGAATAATATTTATTTTCTGCCTTTTTTACTGGCAACTGGAGGTAAATCGATAACACAACGGAAACCTATATAAGATTTAGATGTATCCTGGTATTCGTAAGTCTCTTGTGCTGGTTTGCAAGAAAGTAGCCTACATCTTTCCAGCTACCGCCGCGAATCACCTTACGCTTCATTCGTGGAGGATCCTGGTCTTTTGCATTCCAGCGGATATCCGGGTTCATATCGTGTTGAAAATTATAACCACCTTCATAATATAATGAAGATGTCCACTCAGCGACATTTCCTGCCATATTGTATAAACCAAAATCATTAGGCCAGTAAGCATCTGCACGCACAGTATAAAAACCACCATCTTCAGGATAATTACCTCTTCCAGGTTTGAAGTTAGCCAGAAGACATCCTTTCCTGTTTCTTAAATAAGGGCCGCCCCATGGATAAGGTGATTGTGACCTGCCGCCTCTTGCAGCATATTCCCATTCTGCTTCTGTTGGAAGCGCGAAATGGAGATTCTGTAGCCCTGTTTTTATTAGTTAAATAAGCATTTAAATAATGAGTTCGCCATTCGCAAAAAGCAGTTGCCTGTTTCCAGTTTATTCCTACAACAGGATAATTTCCAAAAGCAGGATGGCTGTAATATTGTTTAGCCATTGGCTCATTGTAAGAATATGCAAAATCTCTCACCCAAACCAAAGTATCCGGATAAACAGGAATATCATATTTCATAATAAATTTGCCGCGTGGAACATTCGCATTTTCTCTTTTGGCAGCTTCTTTGTAATCAAAGGTTTCTGAATGATAAACTATTTTAAGCAGGATCAATTTCTTTTCTTCCGAAATATTCTGTTATCAGGAGTTACAATCATAGCATCTATTTTTTCCATAGTTGCCTTATCATTCCATTTAATGGCCGCATATTTTTTTCCAGTCAAGATATTCATTACCATCAGCGTCTTGCTTTACATATCCCATCAATGTACCAGCAATTGAATCTCTTACCCAGTTGGTAAACTGGCGATATTCATTGTTGGTTATTTCTGTAGCATCCATCCAGAATCCACTGATAGAAACCTGCTTATTTCGGGCGGTAAAAGCATAATTTATATCTTCATCACTTGGTCCCATGTGAAAAGTTCCTGGTGGAATATAAACCATTCCCGGCGGTTTTGGTAAGCTATAATGGCTTAGGGGCGCCACGCCATGTAACTGGCCATCATTAGGAAGTCCCTTCGATTTACCGGATTTTCCGCAACCAGATAAAACGAATATAGCTAAAGCGGCTATTGACAGTGAACAATTTGGTTTTCATTGTTTTTTACTTTGAAGGGTAAGGGCAAATGTAATATTAATTTGAATTAAAAACATGATGGTTCTGTTATCGATTTCTGAATTTTTTAAAACTAAAAAAACATTACCGATTATTAATAATATAAAACGGACAAATATTTTAATTATTGTAAAAAAGTATTCAAATATTTTTCATTTGAGTATTAAAACCAACGGAAATTCTCAAGGGATTTTAAGGAAATTAAAGCTACGATAAAACCATATATAAAGATGCAGTTAAAAAAAATTTTTTCTAAAAAACCGCGTTAAAGATTTTCACATTTTTAAAAATGCTTAAACCAACATTTAATTCCTTAAGGCATTGCCTTCTGAGGAATTTGTTTTTCAATATTTCGCTTTTAAAAATTCCAATACAATATAAAATATTTGCAATAATTGTTAATTACTGTTAAACGGATTTCTCTATAATACCTGCGCTTTAAGAATTCTTTGTTTCGCCACAACATTTTAATAGTAAATTTGCGTTCTCAATATGGTTAAAATAAAGCATGCAGCTTCCTGCATTAGCGGATACTGCAGAAGAAAATATAGAAGTATTTGGTGCACGAGAGCATAATCTGAAAAATATAGATATTTCTATTCCCAAAAATAAGCTGGTGGTTATAACAGGTATTAGCGGCAGTGGTAAATCTTCTCTTGCTTTTGATACCATTTATGCTGAAGGCCAGCGTCGGTATATGGAAAGCTTTTCTGCTTATGCCCGGCAATTTATGGGCGATATGGAAAGGCCGGATGTTGATAAAATCACCGGCCTTTCTCCAGTAATTTCCATTGAACAAAAAACAACCAATAAAAATCCAAGAAGTACAGTAGGAACGGTTACAGAGGTGTATGATTTTTTGCGATTGCTGTATGCAAGGATAGGCGAAGCTTTCAGCTATAATACGGGCAAAAAAATGGTAAAATGGAGTGAAGAAGAGATTGTTGAAAATATTTTATTCAAATTTCCCGGTAAAGAAGATCAGCCTTCTTGCTCCGCTGGTTCGCGGGCGAAAAGGACATTACCGCGAGCTTTTTGAAGATGTAAGAAAAAAAGGATTTTTAAAAGTAAGAATTGATGGAGAAATAAAAGATCTGGTTCCGAAAATGCAGGTTGACCGTTATAAAATTCATGATATTGAATTGGTTATTGACAGGCTTCGCGGTTACATGCTGACCAAAAAGTAAGATTAAGTCAAAGTGTTCAAAAATCGCTTGCAGTTGGGAAATGGGTTGTTTTTTTTACTGATTAATGACAACGCAGCAAGTGCAATACAGCAGGCAGCTGATGTGTGAAGATACCGGCATTAGTTATGAAGAACCTTCGCCCAATACTTTTTCTTTTAATTCTCCTTATGGAGCATGTCCGGTATGTAAAGGACTGGGAAATGTTTACCAGGTAAATATCGGAAGTCATTATTCCCGATCATTCATTAAGCATTAATGAAGGCGCAATTGCGCCACTGGGCGAGGAAAGAGAAGCTTATGTTTTTAAACAGGTTCAACAGATTGCCGGAAAAGTTTAAATTCAACCTTGATAAACCTATATCACAATTCCGGCACGGGATAATCAACATTTTATTATACGGAAAAGAAGATGTTAGCGCGGAGGATGATGATTCAAAATTCAGCGGAAGTTGATATAAACGCTGCAAGAATTTTCACAGCCGCATCCGAAGAATATGAAGGAATTGTGAATATGCTAAAAAGTTGGTTTAGCTCAGGAACAACCAGCGAGGCTTTAGCGGCTTGGGTAGAAAAATTTATGGTTTTAAAAACCTGCAGTTCCTGCAATGGAAAGCGATTGAAAAAAGAAAGCCTTTGGTTTAAAATTGATGAAAAAGATATTGCAGAATTAAGCGAATTGGATCTTGATAAACTATTGTCGTGGTTTACGGATATTGAAACGCGGCTAAGTAAACGGCAAAATGTAATTGCAAAAGATATTTTAAAGGAAATAAAAGAACGAATTCAATTTTTGCTGGATGTCGGTTTAAATTATCTTTCATTGAATCGGCCGTCAAGAAGCCTTAGTGGTGGCGAGTCGCAGCGTATAAGGCTGGCAACGCAAATTGGTTCCCAGCTTCAGGGGATCACTTACATTCTTGACGAGCCAAGTATTGGTCTTCATCAACGGGATAATCACCGGCTGATACAAGCGCTTAAAAATTTAAGAGATATTGGCAACAGCGTTTTGGTGGTTGAGCACGATAAAGACATTATGATGGCCGCGATTATCTTATTGATATCGGGCCGCAGGCTGGTAAACATGGCGGAGAAGTAGTTGCAAGCGGCATTCCGAATGAGTTATTAAAATTAGATACGCTTACGTCTTCTTACCTCAATGGTAAAAAGCAGATTCCTGTTCCGGCAGAAAGAAGAAAAGGCAATGGCTATTTTCTTTTCGCTTAAAGGCGCATCAGGAAACAATTTAAAAAATGTAAGTGTTGATTTTCCTTTGGGAAAATTTATTTGTATCACAGGGGTAAGCGGCAGCGGAAAATCTACTTTAATCAATGAAACTTTTATCCTATTCTTAAGTATTCATGCTTATAAAAGCAAAATGACTCCGCTTGAATACAAAAGTGTAAAAGGGCTGGAGCACATTGATAAAGTTGTTGAAATAGATCAATCACCTATCGGCAGAACGCCACGAAGCAATCCTGCAACTTATTGCGGATTTTTTACAGATATCAGAACATTGTTTGCATCCGTGCCGGAAGCTAAAATAAGAGGCTATAAAGCAGGACGTTTTTCATTTAATGTAAAAAGCGGAAGATGCGATGTGTGCGAAGGCGGCGGTATGCGGGTAATAGAAATGAATTTTTTACCAGATGTATATGTTCATTGTGAAAAATGCAACGGCAAAAGATACAACCGCGAAACACTGGAAATAAGATACAAGGGGAAATCTATCAGCGATGTGCTGGAAATGACCGTAGATGAAGCCGTTGAATTTTTTCAAAATGTTCCCTATATATACCGGAAAATAAAAGTGTTGCAGGAGGTCGGGCTTGGATATATTACGCTCGGGCAAAGCGCTGTCACACTAAGCGGCGGAGAAGCGCAGCGGGTAAAATTATCTACTGAATTAAGTAAACGAGATACAGGCAAAACATTTTATATATTAGATGAACCAACAACCGGACTTCATTTCCAGGATATCCAACACCTCGTTGATGTTTTAAATAAGTTGGTAGACCGTGGCAATACGGTTTTAGTGATCGAACATAATATGGATATTATAAAAATTGCTGATCATATAATTGATCTTGGCCCGGAAGGGGGCGGAGGTGGAGGGAATATTTTATTTGAAGGAACGCCCGAAAAACTCGAAGAAGATAAAGAAAGTTTTACCGCAATCTATTTAAAAGAAGAGCTTAATAAGTTAGCCGGATAAAAAAGGGCAAAGCATAATAACAAAGTTAAAAAATTGAGGTTTCAGAGGTTACATCGCATATGAAATGCGTTGTTTTCAGGTTTAACTTTTATCATATACTTTGCCGCTGTGAGAGGCAAACATTATTTTTTATTTAAAATCTTGCAGGGCATCTCATGTGATTTGCAACCCGCCGGTTGTAGATGTTGTCGAATATTGTTCCAAGGCGAACCCCTACTTTTAAAAATATTGAAAAGTAAGCGTCATTTTGCGATGGATCACCTCTTTGAGTTCCAGGAGCATAACGCGTTACGGAGGGTGTTACAATTCCGTAAACCTTATCTGAAATTTGCCTTGCGATGGCAGCATTTTGCGGAGATAAGTATTTATCAAATAGATTAGGATCAATATAGGTGGTGCTTACATCGTCAATGTAATCGGTAAAAGTTTTTCTATGCAGCACTTCCAGGCTGAGATTTACCCTGTCAGAAACAAAATATTTTGCGCCAAAGCCCATTGGTATATTTACCTGGGTGAGTGCATAATTTTTTCTATCTGGATATTCAGGAAATCCTTCTCCTTCAGTATGCAAAGGCTTAAGATAGTACCAGGTTGTAACGCCATTCGCATCTGTTAATGAGCCTTGCGGATTAAAATGAAATACGCCAACGCCTATTACTCCATAAGGCCGCAACCTTGGTTTATAACTTTCTTCGCCACTATTTAAAAGCATTAATGGAAAAATTTCCGTTGCAATATAAGCTTCGGAAAGATTGGTTCTGAAATCGAGATTGCGTTGTTTTCTCCATAATTCATTTACGCCTTTTGTATCAATAATAGCATCGTTTCCTTCCAGCTCGCCTAACTCTGCTGCTACACGAATACCCAGCCAATCATTAGGGTAAACGTCTAAAAAAGCGCCTTTCATTATTTTGGTCAGGGAAAGATTTACGTCTTTGATAAAGCCTGTGCCTTTTCCCCGGTTTCCGCCAAGGTCACCAAGAAAAAACGAAGGCCCGATGTTAATCCCGACTTCCACCTTTGTTTTCTCATCACCAAAAATTAATGATTGTGAAAAGCCTTTAACTGATAAAAAGAAGCTTAGTGCTACAAGCATGAAGCACATAAGCCGGGAGGCATGTAGATGTTTTGTCATAAGACAATTAGGTTTATGATTGACAAGCGATTAATTGAATTTATATTATCCAAAAGAACAATTATTCAATAACGAAAAGGAGATTTAAATATTGCATTAAAGCATGTCAGGCTGGCTTTATCATGCTTATATGAGGTATGCTGTCTTCAATATAACTGTTACCTTGAGGGACGAAGGAGAAGGTTTCATAGAATTTTACGAGATAGAGTTGGGCGCTGAGTACCACGGTCACGTTCCCAAATAAATTATAAAGTTGATCAAGTGATTTTGCAAATAATTGTCTTCCGATCAACTGTCCTCGTATGGCTGGTGAAGTTACTACGCGGCCGATGGATGCTGCTTGCGGGTAGGCAACATTCGGCGGTATGATACGGGTGTATGCAATAAGCTGGTCTTTAAGCCAGCCTGTAAAATGGTACGATTCAAAATCTTTATTGTCACAATCCTGGTAAACAACATTTTGTTCTATCGCAAAAACTTCAATCCTTAATTGGATTATCTTATATAGTTCTTCGTTGGTAAGTTCTGCAAACGATTTACAACTCCATTCAATAATCATAAATAATAATTCTGTTTCAAAACATATTTTTTTCGTCCTCAACGCTCAAATATGTCAATATCCATATTTGTCTTTCCATCTTTCTCTTAAAAATTTTCTTATCTCTTCTTCCCTTTGGTTTTTGCCGGGATTGTATATAACCGAATTTTTTATTTCCTCCGGAAGAAATTCCATCGCAATAAAATTATTGTTATAGCTGTGCGCATATTTATAATCTTTACCATAATCCAATTTTTTCATAAGCCTGGTTGGCGCATTACGCACGGCAAGCGGAACGGGCAAATCACCGTATTGTTTCACCAGCGTTTGTGCTTTACCGATAGCTTCCACTGCTGCATTACTTTTGGGCGATGACGCAAGATAGGTGGCGCATTGCGATAAAATAATGTTTGCTTCGGGATAACCGATCATATTCACCGCCTGGAAGGTATTGGTTGCCAGAACGAGTGCTGTGGGATTTGCGTTGCCAATATCTTCACTGGCGAGGATTACCATTCTTCTTGCAATAAATTTTACATCTTCGCCACCTTCGATCATGCGTGCCATCCAATATAAAGCGGCATTGGGATCGCTACCACGAACTGATTTTATAAATGCTGAAATAATATCATAATGTTGCTCACCTTTTTTATCATACAAGGCAACTTTTTGCTGAGCTGCTTTCATTACAAGTTCGTCAGTTATTATGATACTTTTTGAATCTTTTGCGCCATGAGAAGTTTGTTGCGATGACACAAGCTCTAAAAGATTCAATAGTTTTCTCGCATCGCCTCCTGATAAATTTATAAGCGCTTCTGTTTCCTTCAGATCAATATTTTTCCCGGAAAGAATTGCATCTTTCTTTATTGCATGTTTCAGTAAACCTATCAAAGCGCTTTCATTAAGTGGCTTTAAAATATACACCTGACACCTGCTTAGCAACGCACTGTTTACTTCAAACGAAGGATTTTCAGTGGTAGCTCCTATAAGCGTAATAATTCCTTTTTCCACTGCGCCAAGTAACGCGTCCTGCTGACCTTTATTGAAACGATGAATTTCATCAATAAACAGAATGGCGTTTTCTTTTTTCCTTGATTCTTCTATCACTTCGCGAACCTCTTTAACACCGGATGAGATGGCGCTTAAAGTATAAAATGGAACGTCCAAAGTTTGAGCGATAATATTGGCAATCGTTGTTTTGCCAACTCCCGGCGGTCCCCACAAAATCATCGATGGAATTTTTCCATTTTCAATTGAGTTACGCAAAATACTATCCTTGCCGGTGAGGTGTTCCTGCCCGGTCAGTTCGTCTAAAGTATGGGGCCGAAGCCGTTCTGCTAACGGAGGAAGTGCCATAGAAAAAATTTTAATCCATCAGGATGGTATCGTTATTAAGGCTTTATAAATGGAAGAATATCTTTCAAAGTTACAGCACATTGGTCATCATTCAATTCAATTACAACGCAATATCCGTTGGCTCCTCCTGCTTTCAATAAAGCATTTACAACCTTTTGCTGATCGCTTTCCAGTCGCTTCCCGTTCCATAATTCTTTTGTACAGAGACAGCCTTGCGATGGCGTTAAGGGATAATAAGGTTTGTTCAAGTAAAGATTAGGGTCAAGAGTAGTTCCATGAGCGATGATTTCCGTGCGTCCTGCAAGTCCTGCATAATAGGAATAAAAAAGCGGCATATAGTTTTGCAGGTCTGCGGGTATTAATCTTTTATAATAGTCAATATTCCAAACTGTATCAGTAATGCTGCTGTCTGCCAAAAAAGATTTTATGCCGGACTCTACAGGCATTGACAACTGTACATTAGCGGTGGGCCCAATAAAACTGCTCATTGAAACGCCAAAGCCATGCATTAAAAAAATTCCCTGTGGCGTATTGCCAAGGCGTAAATAAAACGGTAGATTGGTAACGCTTCTCGCAAGTTGTGGAATATTAAAAACCATTCCTGTACTATCTGTTACGAAACTTCCGCTCGGATCTCTGATTACTAACAGTCCCGGGTAATCGCGGTTTTTTCTTTGGATGCTATACATTACAGTTTGTCCCGGAAGAAATTTTTTGCTGAAGATTTCTTCCAGGGATTTTTTAGACAAAAAACTGTTTTTCGTGTCCGGCTCTGTAATATGAACTTGTAACATATATAATACCGGATCGACAATTCCTTCATCACCAAATTTAGTCCTGATGAGGTTCGTAATAGTATCAATGAGCGGAACATCTTTTCGGTGGTGCAGTAAATATTCAGCACAAAGTGCAAAGACTTTTGAATCGGTAGTACTATATAATAATTTTTTTACCTGTGAAAAAAATATTCCCGGGTAATTGGAATATGCCAATTCAAGTAATGATTTTTGAAAATCAATACTTCTGTAGCCGGCAGTTTCAAATGCTTTATGAATTTTACTATCACTAAAAGGAGATTTATATAATAAAACTTCTATAGCACTAAAAGCATCTTCCCAATTCTCTTCGGTTGAATCGGCTAGCTGCATTGATAAATTTGTATTTATTGAATACTTAATCAGGCGGTCATGCAATTTTAATCTTGCAGTACTAGTGGTATAAGAAGTATAAAGCGGGGCATCGTATTGACCAAAAATTTTTAGAGAGCAAAAAATTAAAATAAATAAAACAGGAAATTTTTTATTAAACAAGATAAAATTATTTATGCTGAAAAGTAAGAAAGAAAATGTTTATAGGAATCAAAAAAGTTAGTCCTCTTCAAAATAATCTGAATCAAACTTTTTGATTTCATAAGTGAAGGGAAACGCCAAGATTATAATCAATCATGTATTGAGCAAGTTTTTCTCCATTTGTTTGGACTTTTATTTGGAAGCCATTCATTTAGATCTTCTTCACTTAAATAATTGTTTCGCAAGAGCAATGATCGTATCGTGTATATTATGAATTTGTCAAGATAAAACAATTTTGCTCACTTCAAATCCAGCTTAATTTGCAACTCCTTCAATTGCTTTTCGTCAATGGTTGAAGGCGCATCAATCATTACATCTCTGCCGCTGTTATTTTTTGGAAAAGCGATGAAATCACGAATTGATTCGCTGCCGCCCAAAATAGCACAAAGCCTGTCAAAACCAAAAGCAATTCCGCCATGGGGTGGAGCGCCGTATTCAAAGGCGCCCAATAAAAATCCAAATTTATGTTGCGCTTCTTCCTTACTCATTCCTAAAGCAGCAAACATTTTTTCCTGTAGTTCCCTTTGAAAAATTCTTATAGAACCGCCGCCAATTTCATTTCCATTCATAACCATATCATAAGCATTTGCTTTAATTTTTGCGTAAGGATGTTCCAGATATTTGTCTGCATTTTCTATTAAGGGATTGTTGTTAATCATTACCGCAATATCTTCCGGCTTGGGCGAAGTAAAAGGATGATGGCGCGCTACCCAGCGGTTGGCTTCTTCATCATATTCAAATAAAGGAAAGTCAGTTACCCAGAGCAATTTAAATTCTTCAGGCTTGCGAAGACCCAATCTATCTGCCATGTATAAACGCAGTTCGCTGATTGCTTTCCTTGTGCGTTCTTCTTTGCCGGTAAGAATTAAGATAAGATCGCCTGCATTTGCTTTGCAGTATTTTGCAAGAGATTTTAATTGTTCCTCATTAAAAAATTTATCAAAGCTGCTTTTTAAACTTCCATCGCTATTAAGTTTTACAAAGGCTAATCCGCCCATGCCAATTTGCGGGCGCTTTACCCAATCAGTTAATTCATCTGTTTGTTTTCTGGAATAGTCGCTGCAACCCGGAACAGCAATGGCAACGATTGTTTCGGCGTTGTTAAAAACAGCGAATTCCGTTTTTTTTAACCCTTCAAATTTATTAACGCCTTCTACTTTAAGATTTGCAACTTTCATCTCAAACCTAATATCAGGCTTATCATTTCCATAATTCCACATCGCTTCTTCCCAGGTCATTCTTTCTACCGGTGCCGCATAATCGATATTTTTAACTTCTTTAAAAATATACTTTATTAATCCTTCAAACATTTGTAAAATATCTTCCTGCTCTACAAAACTCATTTCGCAATCTATCTGTGTAAACTCTGGTTGCCTGTCTGCACGCAAATCCTCATCGCGGAAGCATTTTACAATTTGGTAATAGCGGTCATAACCACTTACCATTAGTAACTGCTTAAAAGTTTGCGGTGATTGAGGCAAAGCATAAAATTCACCGGCATTCATGCGGCTTGGCACTACGAAATCCCTTGCGCCTTCTGGAGTTGATTTTATTAAAAAAGGAGTTTCAATATCAATAAAATTATTTTGATGTAAATAATTTCTTGCTGCCCGGTTTACCGCATACCTCAGCTCAATATTTTTCTTAACAGCATTTCTCCGGAGATCAAGGAACCGGTATTTCATTCTTAAATCGTCACCGCCATCGGTATCATCCTGAATGGTAAAAGGAGGAACGGCTGATTTATTGAGCACTTTAAAGTCTGACACAACAATTTCAATGTCTCCCGTTGGGATATTCTTATTCTTGTTGCTTCGTTCACTAACGGTACCGTGTACCTGCAAAACGAATTCGCGCCCAGGGGATTGGTGTCAAGTTGCGCTGGTCAGTTTTTCGTTAAAAAGTAACTGAGTAATACCATATCTGTCGCGAAGATCGATAAATGTTATACTGCCAAATTTGCGGATAGTTTGTATCCAGCCTGCAAGCGTAACCAGTTCGTTAATATCTTTAATTCCTAATTCGCCACACGTGTTCGTTCTGTACATCGCGATTTTGTTATCTGTTAGAAAAAATTATTGGATAGCAAATATAAGCCTGTTCTCTAAAACAAAAGATCATTGGGGGTGGCCGGTTATGACGACTTCCTGTTTTCAATTTATTTTTTCGAAATTTATTTTTGATCTTTCTTTTTTATGCGTTTCACGTAGATAGGTTGGTAAGCGCATTTTGCCGGCATTATTTCAAATGTTAGCTCACTTTTCCACCTTCACTCTAATGCCATCGCTGTGCGAAGTAAATTCAGGCGCATACATACATTGGATAGTTGTAATACCATTGCTAAAATTTCCGCCATGCGTCACAAACATTGGATACTCAAACACATAAGTTCCCTTGTTTAGATAATCAAAAAAGAAATTGGTGCTTACATCCTTTGTTGTTTCATAATAGCCTAAACCATCCTGGTATTTGTATTCGCTGATAACATTAGTTGGTTCCATGCAGGAAGCACGCATATCTTTCATGTGAACGTATTCCATATCACGGTCAACACGCAATTCAATCCGAACTTGTATTTTATCGCCGATATGTATTTTATCGCCATCATTTACCGGAATCAAGACCGGACCTTTATCAGAATTTTTTTCAATAAATAATTTTTTAGAAAGTTTTAATGGCGTTTCTGAAAAAGTTATTTTATCAAGGTTTTCAAAATATTGCCAATACACCGAACCCCAGGACGGTGATTGGTTAATTGGTCGATTGGCTGACTTGTTAATTGGCTGATGAAATAGTTACTGAGATATTCCCCATTTCAGGTGTTACTTTATCTCCGTCAATTTTCCTTTTGAAATAACCTGTGCCAGCTTCCTGGTTTTCGTCTTTACTGTTTAAAACTGTGTTACCCAACTTTATCACTAACTGTTTTTTCCCGAGGATAACCAATCCGTTCCTTGCAACAACAATGCATAGCACGCCTCCGCTGTAGCTTTTGTTGTGTTCCAATTATTAGTTTGTTTGGTTTTCAACAACCATGTTTTTAAATCGCCAGTAGTTTTTGGATCTTTTTCAATTTCTGAAAATGCCTCGATCATTATAGCCTGTGACTCAATTGGCGCCTGGTACCACCAATAGCCGTGTTGATCCCATTCTTTCCAATACATCCCTAACTCATCGTTGTTGATAGAATTTTCTTTTAATGATTTAATAATTGCATTTGCAGCAGCACCATCTTTGCTACGATACAATTCCAATGCAATCATTGCCTGCATGTATTTACTTTGCTTAAGCCAGTATTTTCCTGATTGATCACGGTAATACTTATACGCAGTTTGCATTTCTTTATTAATTGGATATTCCGGGAAGAAGCTGCGCATGTATAAATATTGAATAGCAATAGCAGATAAATTGTCCTGATCAAGCTTTGTTTTGTATTTTAAAAGGTCATTATAATCTTTTGTAATCATTTTATCTAAGTAAGGAATTGCTGCGTTAACTATTGTTGCTATATCGGTTTGCTGAAAAGAAGGCGATGCATTTAATTTTTCAAGATGCCCGATTCCTGTTAATATATACTGCGTCATGTAGCGATTGTCAGGGCCGCCTTTAAACCAAACAAATCCCCCGTTTGATGATTGCATGTCGGTTAATTTATCAAGTGCCGACTGCAACTGCAGGCTCATCTTTGTCATATCAAAAAGCAATGCAATATTCTTCTTTTGCTGCTCTTCGCTTTGAGCTTGCAAAACCCATGGCGTTTCCTGCAATAGAACCGATTTCAATTCCTCATTCTTTTGCAGATTGCTCATCAATGCTGCTGTATCTGTTATTTTCCACTTTTCAAAAATGGCTTTTATTTTGGGAGATGAGTTTACAATTTTTGTTGCAAGGGCATTTGCATAATAGCGGTTGAATGTTTGTTCTGCACATTCATAGGGATACTCCATTAAGTAAGGCAAAGCCTGGATAGCGTACCATGCAGGGTTAGTTGTATATTCAACTGTGAGACCATAACTGTTAAGCGTATGCGAAGATTCAGAATTGATTAATTTTTCAAATTTGAAATCTTTGCTTCCATCGCCTCTCATGGGCAAAGGCAATGTTTCAGTAACAAGCATACGATTGGTAATCACAGGAATCGCGGCTTCCTCCCCGTCGCTTAAGTTTCCTGCCTTTGCTACAATCCTGTAAACAACTGCATCATTAAAATTCGATGGAACTTCAATATTAAATGTAACAAGTGTACTTTGTCCGGCTCCTACTGTAAAGCTTTTTGACGGATTTGTATTTTTAAACCAGCTATCCAACGGATTCATAGTAGATGCATTTAGCAAATGGAATTCCGATTGGCCGCTAAGCTCTTTATCAGTTAGGTTTACAATTTTTGCACTGAATTCCATTCTATCGCCTTCCCGTAAAAAGCGCGGCGGATTGGGTTGCACCATTAAATCTTTTTGCGTAAGAACTGTTTTTTCTGCATAGCCACTTGCCAAATCTTTTGTATGTGCTAATGTCATCAACTTCCATTGAGTCAGCGCTTCAGGCATCGTAAAACTGAATTCAATATTGCCATCCTTATCCGTCCTTAATTCAGGAAAGAAGAAAGCAGTTTCATTGAAATTTTTACGAATTTGAATTTGTGATGGATTGAGTGAATTTTCATTTTTTGATTCTAATACTTCTTCATCAGCTTCAATTTTTGGAGGTGTAGACTCAATTGTTTGAACTTGTGTTGGCTGTTTTAAATTTGATTTATTTATGTCCAGTTGTTCCATGACTTTGTCTTGCCTGAGCCTGGCAGGAGCACCTGAAGCTATTCCGCGCAACATAATTCTTACATTAGTTTGCGGTAAATAATTCAGCGCATCATAATTTTTTTCTTTTTGTTCAAAATATTTTTCACTCCAATATTTTTCAAAAGATTGAACAGACGAAAAATTCTGACTTGCTGTCCATTGGCTATTATTGTTGTAAGTTGGCCATACATCCAGGGCATCCCATGAGTGCGGTTCAAACTGGTCAAGCGATGCATCATACATTGATGCGAGCATTTCAGCAGCAACTTTTTCCCCTTTATTTCCTGTGATCTTAACTTTCCATTTTTCCTCACTACCGGGTATAGTTTTATCGCGATAAGTGTCAAAAGAAATATTCAGATCTTTATTGCTCCACGGTACATAAATAGTGTTCTCAAACAGATAAAAACGATTATCTTTTACAAAGAATTGATTAACACCAAAACCGCCGCGGTCTTCTTCTTTAAGTTTAAAATCAAAAATCTTATTGCTGTGGTTTAATGTATAGTGATTGTACTCAAAATTGGGCATGCTTGCAGGATTTCCATATGCGTTGTTCACGTTTGTCGCCTTATCAATTTGTTGTATTAAAAACAAATCATTTGCCGATGTGCCCGAAATAAGATGCGCTGTTTCTCCCGGTTCCAAATAATTTTTTTCTAAATGATTCCACAGATAGGCCGCAACTGGAATAACAGTTGATTTAGGATCATATACCTGGAAATATTTTACATCCTTCACCTCCTGCCCGTTCTTATCTTTTGCGGTTGCTTCTGCCACATACCAGCCTTGTTGAAACTTATCTTTTGCTAATTGCCACTTACCAGTTGTATTTGTACTATCAATGTTTGAATAAGCTACTTGCCCTTTGTTCCATGATTCCTTTTTTGTCTCATCTCTATATTCATCATGCGGAAAATATTGGATGAACTCATTTTTACTCATCGCGAAAGTATCTGGCGCATTCCATAATCTCTGCCGGATTAACCTATCTGGTGCCTGCAGTTTATAGATATTCACTTCAGCTTTTACGGCCTCCGGCTGGCCACTTAAATTTTTACTGATGATGGGAATGGTTTTAAGGCTGTCAATATTTATAGCCTCATCGGGCGATAAATTGATTTGAAGATTCAATGATTTATAACCAACCGGCACAGTAATATCGCCACTCCTTGTTTCACCATTTATATCCGTAACATCTGCTTCTACTTTGTAATCAAAAACAGGATCGGTATTTTTATTTACACTCAAATCCGGGATGGCTCCGAACTGTATTATAAATTTTCCATCTACATCGGTTGTCATTTCGCCATGCGCAATTTCCAAAGGTTGTGTGAGCGGCATTATAGTTCTCCAAAACATCCACGGATATAAAAACCTGGCAACTCTTGTTACGCGGTAAGAGACTTTTGCACGGTCGATATTGTTACCTGCATAAGCTTTTGCAGAACCGGTAACCCTAACGGTATCGCCTAATCGATAACTTCCTTTGACTGTATCAAACGCTGTATAAAATTTTGGCCGCTTATATTCTTCTACAGAAAAAGAAATGTCCGAATTCTTATAATCATCAATTTTAATATCAAACGCGCCATTCAGTTTATTTTCCGGCAAACGAAATTTTCCATTAAATGAACCAAAATCATTTAGGGTAACTTTTAAAGAATCTATGTACTGATTATTTGCATCTGAAAGAAAAACAGTTATGGAATCTTTTGTTGCAAGAAGAATGGATTTTTTTGTTTTCCAATCTTTGGTAACACCAATCCCTTTGAAGTAAACTAATTGCCCCGGCCGGTAAATACTCCTGTCTGTAAATAAAAAAACTTTTGCATTGTCTTCATCATAATCTTTTTGGTCATCGGAATCATCACCGGCACCGGAATTATAATAATTATAAGTGTATTGCAGGTCATCCAAAAACAACCGGTCTTTTTTGTAAGTAATATCAAACGTTACGATGTTATTTTCATTCTTTTCAGGAAGTGGTAATTTAAAGTAGCCATTATTATCAGTCGTTACTAATTTGCCTTGCTGCAATTTGTTTTTGCGTGTATTGTAATCATAGGTTTGCGTATATAGCTGTACCTGCGCGCCTTTCACAGGCTGGCCTGTTGTGCGGTTCAGTACAAAATACTCCTGTTTATTATTGATGAAGCTGATGTCTGAAACATAGAAATAGGTTGCGGCCAAAGGATTTTTATCCAGACTAAAGTTCGCGGCAGCGCTTCCCATTAGCAGGTATTCGCCAACCGGCAATGCATCAATTTTCACCTCTGCAGAATGAGTAATGTAATCGGATGTTGCAGGCAATTCCTGTTTCCATTCCTTCATGCTTTTTTCATTCGTTAATTTCTGAAATAATATTGCATTGTCGCCGATGTCTTTCAGGCGCTCTTTTTCTTCATGCGTTAATGGAACAACTCTGAAATAAATAGTGCTGAAATTTTTATAAGACACCAATGTGCGAAATGGGAGTCCGGGCACATTTACTTTTTCTGTACTAAGACTTATTTGCAGGTGCAAAATTTGATTGATGAGATTTCCTGCATTGATGCCGCCCTCGCTATAGGGAAATACTTTGGCAATTTCATCCAGTATTTCTTTCGCTTGTTTTATAGAATATTTGGAAATTTTATTCTCATCCGCAGAAGCCATGCTGGCATCATTATACATAAATTGTGCACGTAAAAACGCAGCCTGCGCAGATGCAGGGTTGTTCTTATATTTTTCAGCAATGGTATTTAGGGCGGCTATGTACAACGAATCTTTATTAGCCATCACGGCATATTGATGCGCAAAATCAATGCGTTCTATATCTGCATCAATTAGTGCCGCGGGGTTCGTTTCATTGAGATGAAAAGCCAAAACATCCTGAAAGATCGACAATGCCTTTTGATGCAACGAAGCAGAATCTTTGGTTTCAAATTTATATGCAACAAATTCGCTTGCTGGCGCAAAAACTTTCTTATCGTTTATTTCAAAGGCATAAGCGGGTCTCGTGATATCCCGCTCGTCGCTTTTAAAATAGTCAAGTGCGCGGTGAGCCAATAAATCGTATAGGCTTGGCCGTAAGTAACGAACATTTCCTTTCTTAATAATGGCATCAAAGGAAGCAGGCCTTGTTTGCTGTAAAAGGATTTTATCTTTCAGCGAAGCAAGGTATAGATCACCAATTTTGTTATGCAAATCATCACCGGTCCAGGTCGCGATATCTTTTTTATCGAAATTAATAGTATTGGTTCTGTTATAAATCTTATAACGATTTTGCTGAAAATAGTTCCAATATATTTCGGCGGTAATACTTTCCAATATTGCTTTTGCAGGTTCTTTTGAAACCGTTATGTCTTTTTCCAGGCTATCAATACTTTTTACTGATGCATCTTCCTCAATGTCTTGTTGCAAGGTTATTTTATACAACAGCGCCTTTAGTACCTGGGGATCATCGCCAGCGGATTTGGCGTAACTGTAAATTTTATCAACTTCTGTAAGTGCAGATTTGGTAAGCCCTTTGGCAACGAAATCATCTATTTTTTTCCATTGGCTGGTAAAATCATGTGTTGTTTTTTGTGCAAAGACAATCGCACAACCCAAACAAGCAAGCACTAACAAAACTCCGTTGATCGTGCACTTTCGTAAAGACATATAATGTTCGTTTGTTTTTAAAGATAAAAAATTATGCCTACCGGTTTTAAAGCGTCACACTTCTTTTGTATGATGCATTTGGAGACCTAAATACATAAAGCGTCTTTTTTTTGTATTTTCTTTAGGAAGACTAAACTTTGTTGATTTTGCGATGTCAGAGAAGGACAAAAATGAGAAATGCAGCGGCAATTAAAGTCGCCGTTACATAAATAGCTTGGGGGTCATAGCAAAAATAGAACCGCTTCCAAATTTGTTGGGGCGGTCTTTTTATTTAAGATTGTGATAAACTTTTTGCACATCCTCATCCTGCTCGAGGTGATCAACAAGTTTCAAAACTTCATTGGCCTGATCTTCAGACAATTCAACAGTTGTCGTTGGAATTCGTGTAAGCTCTGCCGTTATAACTTCTATTCCTTTTTCTTCCAGGGCTTTATTCATATTGCCAAATTCATTAAAAGGCGTGCGGATAATAATATTGCCTTCACTATTCTCACCAATCTCTTCAAGACCATAATCAATTAACTCCAGTTCCAGTTCTTCTATATCAAGCTTTTGATTTTTAATTTTAAATTCTCCCATGTGGTTGAACATGAAACCGACGCTGCCGCTGGTTCCAAGCGAACCATGGTTCTTATTAAAATGCATTCTTACATTGGCAACGGTGCGGGTTGGATTATCTGTAGCGGTTTCTACTAAAATTGCTATGCCATGTGGAGCATAGCCTTCATAAACTTCCTCGTGATAATCCGTTTTGTCTTTGCCCATCGCCCGCTTAATAGCGGCTTCTACGCGGTCTTTAGGCATATTCACCGCCTTTGCGTTGATGATACAACGCCTCAATGCTGAATTATTATCAGGATCGGGCCCACCCTGCTTTACCGCAATGTCTATTTCTTTTCCGATGCGGGTAAATTGTTTGGCCATTTTGTCCCATCGCGCAAACATCGTTGACTTTCTTACTTCAAATATTCTTCCCATAATTTATATCTTTCTCAATCCGGCAAATGTAAAATCTAAAATGTAAAATCGAAAATATAAATGGTAGCCAATATCATTTATAACAATTCATGCTGTATAAACGGGCGCCGTCATTGATCACTCTTTATTCTTGCATAAAGCAAAAAGATATACCAGGTCACATTCTATAAATTGGCACATTATCAGTTTGATTTGCGAAAAATGTTAGTTTCATTATCCCGTACTTTTGTCGCATGATCGAAAATTTTAGTTATTCAACATTAATCTCTTTTTCCAGGAAAATTTTTTTAAAGATTGGCTGCACCGAAGCCGATGCCGAAATTGCCGCCAAATCGTTGCTCATTGCTGATTTGCGCGGAGTGGACAGCCATGGTGTGGCAAGGCTTTCGGGTTATGTGCGTTTATGGGAGGCCGGTAGAATCAATCCAAAACCGGAGATTAAAATCATTCATGAAACACCTTCCACAGCGGTTATAGATGGTGATAAAGGCCTTGGACTTGTTGTAGCGCCTTTTGCAATGCAGGTTGCTATTAATAAAGCAGCCAATGCGGGAACCGGCTGGGTAAGCGTAAAAAACAGCAATCATTTTGGTATTGCAGGTTCACACGCTATGATGGCTTTACAACATGATATGATCGGTATTGCGATGACAAATGCATCCGCATTAGTAGCGCCAACGTTTTCTACCGAGCGACTGTTGGGAACTAATCCTATTGCAGTAGCCATACCCGCAGGTAAAGAACAACCATTTGTTGCTGATTTTGCAACTACCACTGCTGCAAATGGAAAGCTTGAGATACTGCAGCGGAAAAATGAACAGGCGCCAGGCGGTTGGGTGCAAACTAAAACCGGTGAGCCGTCTGTATTTGCCGACGAACTAAAAAGAGGAGGAGCTCTGCTGCCTCTTGGCGGCGACAATGAGCATGGAAGTCATAAAGGATACGCATTGGGCGCCATCGTTGATATTTTCTCCGCAGTTTTAAGTGGCGCCAATTATGGGCCCTGGGTTCCACCATTTCCGGCCTATGTTTCTATGCCTGAAAATATGCCTGGCGAAGGCATCGGCCATTTTTTTGGTGTTATGCGGATTGATGCCTTCCGTCCGGCAGAAGAATTTAAATTTCATATGGACAAGTGGATCCGAAGGTTTAGTTCTTCAAAAACTATTGAAGGCCACGATAAAGTAATTATTCCCGGCGAGCCCGAGGCGGCATTTGAAAAGAAAAGAATGGAAAGCGGGATTCCATTATTAGCTTCGGTCGTTGAGGATTTAAAAGCCGTTGGAAAGAAGTTTGACCTGCAACTTTGATGAAAGAATTATTTAGGTTTCGCGCATGCAAAGTCACATTTATTAAATTGTTTTAAAAGCTACCTTTGCAACCCTAATTAAAAAAATTACGGAGGTATAGTAATGAAAGTCATGAAGTTTGGAGGCACCAGCGTTGGCAAGCCAGAAAGAATGTTTGAAATTATAAAGCTTATCACCCAGGAAGATGAGCCAAAAGTAGTAGTGCTTAGTGCGTTAAGCGGAACAACCAACTCACTTACAGAAATAAGCGCAAGTCTTTCAAAGGGCGACAGGTTAGCTGCTAAGCAGCGCATCGATGCGCTGGAGGAGCACTATCAAAATTTTATTCTTCAGCTTGTAAAAAAAGAAGAATATTACAATAAGGCCAAAGCAATTTTAGCCGAGCATTTCGAATTTCTGAATATCATTCTAAAAATTTCTTTTAGTGAGGCATTGAATAAAGATATTTTAGCCCAGGGCGAATTGCTCAGCACAAAGCTGTTTAGCGTTTGTCTCCTGGAAAAAAATATTAAGCATGTTTGGCTGGCTGCTCTCGATTTTATGACCATTGATTCGTCCGGCGAACCCCAGGTAGGCAGCATAAAAGTTAAGCTTTCTCAAATTTTACAAAAACATAATGACCACAATCTTTATCTCACGCAAGGATACATTTGCCGCAATGCTAAAGGCGAAGTAGATAACCTGAAACGTGGCGGAAGCGATTATACTGCGTCATTGATTGCAGGCGCCATCGGCGCGTCAGTGTGTGAAATATGGACAGATATAGATGGCATGCATAACAATGATCCGCGGATTGTTAAGAATACAAAGCCCATTGCCCGCCTGAGCTTTGATGAAGCTGCAGAGCTGGCTTATTTTGGCGCTAAAATTTTGCACCCTGCGAGTATATGGCCCGCCCAATATTTTAATTTTCCTGTAAGATTATTAAATACCATGCAGCCGGATGCGCCGGGAACTCTTATCGAAAGCGAAGCCGGAAGCGTTGGCGTTAAAGCGATCGCGGCAAAAGATTTTATTACGGCTATAAAAATCAAGAGCAGCAGAATGTTGCTGGCTTATGGTTTTCTCCGCAAAGTTTTTGAAGTTTTCGAGAAATATGAAACGCCAATTGATATGGTTACTACCTCAGAAGTGGCTGTATCGCTCACGATTGATAATGATGCTTATTTAGGTGAGATTACAAGGGAACTGGAATTGTTTGGCACAGTTGAAGTAGATACTGATCAGACTATCGTTTCCATAGTAGGCAATCAAATCACTCAAACAAAAGACGTTATAGCAAAAATATTTACCAACTTATCGGGTATCCCTGTCCGTATGGTAAGCTATGGCGGAAGTCAGCATAATATTTCTATTCTTATTTCAAGAGAATTCAAAGAAACAACATTGCAACTTTTGAATAAAGGTTTATTTGACATGTGATCAAAATGAGATGCCCATTTTTTTATAAATGAAACTCATTAGCCACATCGGGCCGATCAGTAAAAATTGGACGTCTTTAAAAAAAGACGGCTTTTGCCCTTCTACTTTATGCCCGTAAAACTGGCCGATCCAGGCAAGCACAAAAACGATGATGCAAAGAACCAAAGCGCAATCGGGCCGTAAATATTCTACAGGTAACAAATTGCAAGGCAAATAATTCCAAATATCAACATGCCTATTCCTATTTTTATTGACAACGACAAATAATAAAATGTTGTTAACAGCAAAGCAATTATTGCTACATTCAGTTGTAGCATATTGCTTATGTAGAAAGGAAGTTTTATGCAATAAAGTAATCCGACAATCGAAAAGAAAATAGCAGGCACGCAAATCCAGTGAATTAATTTGTTTGTTTCATTGGTATGGCTTTCGCCATATTCGCTGAGCCATTCGTGAATTGTTCTCATTTGTCAATCGTTTATACTAATTTATTTCAAAAAAATGAATTATGGTCATAGCATACGATTCTATTTTTAGGCATTTATTAAATGTAAGGCAAAAAAAACTCCCGTTGATTAGCGGGAGTTTTTATCTATAGAATTTAAAACTAAATAATAAGCATTGCATCACCATAGCTGAAAAAACGATATTTGTCTTTTATCGCTTTTTTATAAGCATCCATCATAAGATCATAACCTGCAAATGCACAAGTCATGATAAGCAGGCTTGTTTTGGGCAAATGAAAATTCGTAACAAGAGAATCTGCTATATTGAAATTATACGGCGGATGAATAAAATGATTGGTCCATCCTTCAGAAGGTTTTAATAATTTTTGTGCTGTAAAAGAAGTTTCCATGGCGCGCATGGTAGTAGTTCCGATCGAACAAATTCTCTTTCCTGTTTCCTTTGCTTTGTTTACAATACGGCAGGCTTCTTCATCTATATGATAATATTCCGCATCCATTTTATGTTTGCTCAGGTCTTCCACTTCAATTGGCCGAAAAGTTCCAAGGCCTGTATGCAAGTGTTACTTCAGCAAAACGAATTCCTTTTATTTCAAGGCGCTTAATCAAGTTCAGGACTAAAATGCAAACCTGCCGTTGGAGCAGCAACTGCGCCTTCATGTTTTGCATAAACGGTTTGGTATCTTTCCTTATCTTCTTCGTCAGGTTTACGTTTTATGTATTTTGGCAAAGGAGTTTCACCCATAAAATAAAGCATCTTTCTGAATTCTTCTTCCGGGCCATCCCATAAAAAACGAATGGTTCTTCCACGGCTGGTAGTATTGTCAATAACTTCTGCAACCAATTCATCACTTTCTCCAAAATATAATTTATTACCAACGCGGATTTTTCTTGCAGGATCAACAATCACATCCCACAGGCGGTTTGGCTTATGTAATTCTCTGAATAAAAAAACTTCTATTTTGGCGCCTGTTTTTTCTTTGCGGCCATACATGCGGGCAGGAAATACTTTTGTATTATTTACAACAAAAACATCTTTATCATCAAAATAATCAAGAATGTCTTTAAAATGTTTGTTTTCGATTTTTCCGGTTTTTCTTTCGATAACCATCATCCGGCTATCTTCTCTTCTCTTGGCGGGATTTTGTGCAATAAGATTAAGAGGAAGGTCAAATTTAAATTGACTGAGTTTCATGTGCAATTATAATTTTAAAGTTAATTGTCACATGCCATTACTGTTGTTACAGAGATATGTGCCCACGTTGTGGGCCACTTATCATGTTACGGCATGATTTTTTAAGTGTGCAAAGGTAATGCTTTTAAAATAATGAGATAAGATTTTTTTTGTCTAAAAAGTTACTTTTGGAATCGATTGAATTAATTGTTGCGTATAGAATTTTTTTGGATGAAAAAAAATTTCATCTGCAGTACCCTCTTCTTCTATCTTTCCTTTACTCATTACCATAATCCGGTTGCTTATATAATGCACTACACCAAGATCGTGAGAGATAAATATGCAGGTAAAGCCAAACTCAGCTTTAAGATCATTCAACAAATTTAAAACCTGGGCCTGCACACTTACATCGAGTGCCGAAACGCTTTCATCGCAAATTAAAAACTCGGGGTTAAGACCCAGTGCTCTCGCGATACAAATACGTTGACGCTGGCCGCCGCTAAATTCGTGGGGATACCTGTTAAAATGTTCGGGTTTTAAATCTACTTTTTTCAAGCAGATCCATGATCTTTTCCTTTCGCTGTTTTTGTGAAGGAAATATGTTATGAACTTTCATAGGTTCATTGATGGCCGCGCCAATTGACAGTCGGGGATTTAATGAGCCATAAGGATCCTGGAATATGATTTGGATATCCTTCCGCATTTTTCTGAGTTCTTCCTTACTTATTGTTGCAATATTTCTTTCATTCAAAAATATATTTCCCGATGTTGGATCAATTAACCTGATCAAAGCCCTGCCCAAAGTAGTTTTGCCACAGCCGCTTTCTCCAACCAGGCCGACCGTCTCACCTTTTGCTACAGAAAAACTAACGTCATCAACCGCTTTGAATTCTTTTAAAACTTTGCCGGTTAAGCTTTTCTTTTCAGGAAAATACACTTTTAGATTTTCCACTCTCAATATTTTGTCTTTTGATTTAACATGGGTATTAACCACGCTTTCGGTCAGATCGTACTTATGCAAATCAAAAGTTGGATCCAGGAAATCACTAACCACAGGAAGGCGTTTACCTTTGGACGACGGAGAGGGTCTGCAATTAATCAATGCCTTTGTATAAGGATGCTTTGGATGTAAAAAAATTTCGCGGGTAACATTTACTTCCACTATTTCGCCTTTATACATTACTGCTACTTTATCGGCAATTTCTGAAACCAGCGCGAGATCGTGGGTAATGTATATCACACCCATTTGCTCCTTATGCTGCAAATCTCTGATAAGTTGTAAAATTGTTTTTTGAACCGTTACATCAAGGGCTGTTGTAGGTTCGTCCGCAATAAGGATGGATGGATTACAACTCATAGCCATTGCAATCATTACCCTTTGTTTTTGGCCACCACTTAATTGGTGCGGATAGCGTTTAAGCATGCCCGTTGGGTCCGGTAAGTTTACCTGTTCAAAAAGAGAAATGCTTGTTTCTGTGCTTCTTTACCAGTTACTTTTTTATGAAGAATTATTGATTCAGTTACCTGTTTACCGCATGTTTGAACAGGATTAAGTGAAGTCATTGGCTCCTGGAAAATCATTGAAATTTTATTTCCTCTTATTTTGCGTAATTGATTTTTCGGCAAGACCAAGTAGATTTAAGCGCTTCATTCCATCTTCTGAAAAAAAGATCTCTCCATTTTTATATCGTGGCAGGCGGGGATGGCAACAATTGTAAAATTGACAAAGAAGTAACTGTTTTGCCGGAGCCGGATTCGCCCACTATGGCTAACGTTTCACCTTTATTTACATTAAAAGAAATATTTTTTACTGCAGAAAAGTTTCGTCGTCTGTTACAAAATCAACGCTTAAATTTTTTATTTCAAGAAGAGGAAACATCATGAAAAGAAATTATGCACGAGATAAGACCTTTAATAGATTTTGAAGTCTGAAATAAAAAAGATTTGGATCGTTAAAATTGTAAATGTCTTACAGTAAGACCATTATTGATCAATTGTTTTAAAGAATCAATTCCGATTTTTAAATGTCTTTCTACATATTGTGCAGTCACGCTTGCATCGCTTTCTGCTGTTTTTACTCCTTCCGGAATCATCGGTGAATCGCTTACAAGCAATAAGGCTCCGGTTGGTATTTTATTATAAAATCCTACGGTAAATATGGTCGCAGTTTCCATGTCAATTGCATACGCTCTTATTTTTCTTAAGATATGTTTTGAGGTTGTCATCGTGTTCCCAAACTCTTCGGTTGGTAGTGTAAACAGTACCCGTCCAGTAATCGAAAGCATTATCTCTGATGGTGGTTGATATAGCTTTTTGCAAAGCAAATGCGGGAAGCGCAGGAACTTCGGGAGGAAAATAATCGTTGGAAGTTCCTTCGCCTCTTATTGCAGCAATAGGCAAAATCAGATCGCCAATTTTATTTCTTTTTTTCAAGCCGCCGCATTTGCCTAAAAATAAAACCGCTTTAGGATCTATGGCGCTTAGCAAATCCATTATGGTGGCAGCGCCTGGGCTTCCCATTCCAAAATTTATGATGTGATATTGTCTGCAGTTGCGCATTGCATTGCTTTATCAACGCCTACAATTTTTACATTATGCATATCAGCAAACATTTTTACATAATTGCTGAAATTGGTAAGCAAAATATATTCGCCAAAATTATCAAGCTTCTCGCCCGGTATATCGCGGAAGCCAGTTGTTTACTATTTCTTTTTTTGTTTTCATGTTCCTGTATGCGTCTCAAAATATTTGCTACTATTAAAAATACGATTTTAGAATTTAGATACAAGATTTTAGATTTGCTGATATACCGGATAATATAATGAAATTTTGTTGTAATTGTCAATTGTCTGATAGAAATTACAGGTCAATGATAAAACTTAGTTTCCACAAGTCACAGGTTACAACAAGACAACAGGAAGGCATAAACGAAGTTTTTGATATTGTAAGTAAGAAGTGGCTTCATTGTTATCTCCTGAAGAATGGGTTCGGCAAAATATGATACATTTTCTTCTTTCAAAAAAATATCCCCTTTCATTGATTGCCGTAGAAAAAGGAATTAAAATTGGCGAGCTTTCCAGGCGATGCGATGTTGTTGTTTATACCAGAGATATAAAGCCATTTATGATTATTGAATGTAAAGAAATGAAAGTTGCGCTGTCGGAAAAAACTTTGGAACAAATATTACGTTATCACAGCAAGCTTCTGCCAAATACCTCATTATCACTAATGGCAGCTATTGCTTTGGATTTAAAAAAAAGATAATCAGTTTATTGAGATTAATGAATTTCCTGATACGGTACTAATAGCAATTGTATAAAATCAAAATATTACGGGAAATATACCCAGTTCCGCATAAGAAGTAGCTACTTTATTTATTGCACATACGTAAGCCGCGGTGCGCATATCGGGAATGGCGGGTGTTTTTTGCCAGATATCAACTAATTTCCCGTGTGGCAGTTATCATGGTTTCTTCAAGTCCGCTTCGCACCAGGTCTACTTCATCTGCTCCATGCATAATAAAATCTCTTTCCAACGAGGCCTACAGTTTTTCCGGTAAGTTCCTCCAATTGGCCGAGAATATGATGATTCATATTTTCGGTAAATCTTTTTTCCAGCCGGCCATATCTCACATGGCTTAGATTTTTTAACCATTCGAAATAACTAACGGTTACGCCACCTGCATTCAGGTACATATCAGGCACTACCAATACTCCTTTTAAATTTAAAATTTCATCTGCCTCAGGAGTAAGAGGGCCATTTGCCGCTTCGCCAATTATTTTTGCTTTTATTCGTGATGCATTTGCGCCATTAATCACATTTTCCAAGGCCGCGGGAATCAAAATATCACAATCCATTTCCAAGGGCATCTGTATTTTTTTCAAAATTTTCTGCACCCGGAAAATCAAGTATAGAACCAGTTTTAGTACGATGAAGCCAAACTTTATCTACATCAAGCCCTTCATTACTACAAATAGAGCCTTCAAATTCTGCAAGCCCAACAATTATAGCGCCTGCCTGTTGAAAAAATAATGCGGTATGATAACCAACATTTCCTAATCCCTGAACACAAATGCGTTTTCCTTTTACGCCGATGGACAGTCCCAACTTATTCATCACAGAAGGCATATTGCATACTTCACTTAATCCATAAAAAACCCCGAGGCCTGTCGCTTCTCTTCTTCCGCGAACGCCGCCCTGGGTTACCGGTTTGCCGGTTACGCAACCTGCTGCATCTATTTCACCGGGATGCATCGCAACATAAGTATCCAGTATCCACGCCATTTCCCGTTCGCCTGTTCCATAATCCGGCGCAGGAACATCTGTGCCGGGGCCGATAAAATTTTTCTTGATTAATTCTGCAGTATAGCGCCTGGTTATTTTTTCTAATTCATAAGGAGTATAATTCTCGGGGATTAATTTTTATACCTCCTTTGGCGCCGCCAAAAGGAACATTTACGATCGCGCATTTATAAGTCATCAATGCTGCAAGCGCCATTACTTCATCCTGGTTTACCGCGAGGCTAAAACGAATACCGCCTTTACAGGGCGTTTTATGATGTGAATGCTGCACACGATAAGCTTCAATGGTTACAATTTCGCCAGTTTCTCTTTTTATTGGAAACCGCATCTGGTAAACACTGTTACATTGTTTTATTTGTTGAAAATGCCCGGATCCCAATCGGTAAAAATAGCAGCTTTGTCAAAACTTCTTTCAACATTTTGAAAAAAACTATAGGGAAGTAACTGATGACATAAAATATATTTTGTATTTGTTAATGAACCAAACTTATAATTTATTTTTTTAACACGTTTCGCTTTAAAAAATTTAAACCGACATCAGAAACTCTTTTCTTTTTTCGAAACTTTTACATCAATCCTTATAAGGTATAAAAAAAGAACAACCAGAATAGTGATGCAAACGGCCATTACAACATATATTTTATCATGGCTTCTCATAACAGTATTTATATCGCAGTTGCTAGGTGTCAGTCGCAGATTGTGCAAATAATAAAAAGCTTAATAAATGAAAATATAACGGAAAGGGATAAACGCTTTAAAAGATTTTTTTAATCATTAATTAAATTTTTATTGTGCGAGCAGGCTCAATCTTATTTTAAGATTGCTGATCCAGATTCCTAAAAGTATCCAGCCGAAGACTGCCGGCCAAAAAACCATCTCCATTGTAGCATCAAGACTTCCGCCTCCCAACGCAGGATTACCACCTCCTTTTGCTCCTTCCATTCCGCCGGGATGAAGTGATTGTACAAGCCTTGGTAAAATCATTATTAAGGGAATATAAATGAAATAGGCAAAAATATTATACACCGCACTAATGCGCGCTTTTTTATCAATATCCGTCATAGAACCTCTCAACACAAGGTAAGCAAGATATATTAATATGGCTATGGCCGCGGCAATCTGTTTGGGATCATTGCTCCATGGTTCGCCCCAGGTATAGGTAGCCCAGATAGAACCTGTAGCAAGGCCTAAAATTCCAAATACAATCCCTGTTTTTGCAAATTCCGCTGCATAAATATCATGTTTAATATTTTGAGAACGCAGGTAGGCAATGGAATATCCCAATGAAAGCGTGAGTAATGCAATCTGGCCAAACCACATAGGAACATGAAAGAAAAAATTCCGAATGCTTTCGTGAAGATTTCCTAGGTAAGGAACCTTTATAAGAAAACCGGCAGTAAAGGTGAAAAATAAGAAGAGTATACACAATATTTTCCACCATTTAAATTTCATTGACCACAAATTTATCTTTTATGAAACAATCGCCTTTGAGGACGCAAAATTATGATAAAACTTTTGTGATTTTTGTTTTTATTTGCAGTATAACAATTTAAATTAGCGGATTAAAATAAACAGCTCTGTGCCGGAAAATGTCACAATTTGCATTCAGGGATAATTCACTGACATGGTTTTATACATGTCATTCACTTAACTTTGCAGCCCGTAAATCAAAAAATATGAGTGGCGCATTAAAGGAAGTAAGAAACCGCATTCAAAGTGTAAAAAGCACCCAACAAATAACGAAGGCTATGAAAATGGTGAGCGCGGCCAAATTGAGAAGGGCCCAGGATGCCATTATACAAATGAGGCCTTATGCGCAAAAGCTTCAGGAAATGCTTAGTAATATTGTAAGTAATGCAGAAGGCGATGTGAACATGGCGCTTGCGGCAGAAAGACCTGTGCAAAAAGTATTGGTAATTGTAATAACAAGTGACAGGGGACTTGTGTGGCGGCTACAACAGCAATCTGATTAAACTTGCAAAACAGGTGATTAGAGAAAAATATGCCGGCACGAAAATAAAGGCAATGCGGAATTACTGCCTTTGGGTAAAAAAGGATATGAGCATTTTAGCAAAAATAAATTTAAAGTGGTTGATCATTATTGGAATATTTTTTCTGATCTTAATTTTGAGCATGTGGCCAGAGTGGCAAAATTTGCAATGGATGCCTTTGAAGCGGGTGAAGTAGATGCAGTCGAATTGGTTTACAGTGAGTTTAAAAATGCCGCAACACAAAGTTTACCATTGAACAATTTTTGCCTGTAAAAAAATCTGAAAGGAAAAAAGGAGAGACAAAAGCTGATTTTATTTTTGAGCCGGATAAAGATATATTGATACAAGAGCTCATGCCTAAAATATTAAATACACAATTATATAAAGCGATATTGGATGCACATGCAAGCGAGCATGGCGCCCGCATGACCGCAATGGATAAGGCAACAGAAAATGCTGAAGAACTTTTAAAAACTTTAAAAATAAGCTATAACCGTGCAAGGCAGGCTGCCATTACTACAGAACTTACAGAAATCGTAAGTGGCGCTGCAGCATTGCAAGGATAAACCATAATTAGCAATTGGCATAATTAGCAAATTAATATAACCCTCTCAAAAATTAATGGACTTAAGCGTAATCATTCCTCATATTGAAGCACTGATATTTGCAAGTGAAAAACCTTTGCCGCAATTGGAATTGGTCGAATTGGTTAATAATGCGCTTGGATTTATTGAAGACAGGGCCACTGCAGATCAAGTAGAGGCAGCAATAAAGGCCATCCAGCGAAAAATATGAGTCAGAATTTTATTCGTTTGAAGTAGTTGAAAGCGGCGGCGGATTTCAATTTCTTACAAAAAAAGAATATCATAAAACCATTGCTCAGCTTAATGGAGATAAATTTTTAAAAAAACTTTCTGTTGCATCGCTCGAAACACTTTCAATAATTGCATACAAACAACCTGTTACCAAATCTGAAATTGAAATTATACGGGGCGTTAACTGCGATTATGCTGTGCAAAAATTACTTGAAAAAGATTTAATAGTTATTATTGGCAGAAACGAAAATTCTCCCGGAAACCCCTGATTTATGCTACTTCAAAATCCTTTATGGATTATTTTGGAATTAACAGCCCGGACGATTTGCCTAAAATAAAAGAAGTTTTAACCAGGAAATAATAGAAGCCACACGAGTCGAAGAAATAAAGAATAATCGTAGTGATGCCGGAGAAAAAGATAAGGTAATAGATAAAGAAGAAATCGTGGAAACCGCAGGAGATATCGGAGGTCGATGACTGATATCACTGAAACTGTTTCTGAATAATCTAAATTTTTCTGATACTTTAATCACTGCATAGCAATGTCACAATTTTTATCGCATACACAACTGGCAAGCATAGCCGAAGAATTCGGAACTCCCGTGTATGTTTACCATGCAGAAAAAATTTCAGAACAATATTCCAAACTTACAAATGCTTTTAAAATTCTGATGTCAAATTTTTTTATGCGTGCAAAGCTTTAACCAATATAAATTATTAGGCATATAAAATCAATTGGCGCTAATGTAGATTGCAGCTCGATAAATGAAGTCAAACTAGCTTTGCACGCGGGATTTGCGCCGGACAAATTTTATATACTTCAAATGGAATTGATTTTAGCGAAATTGATGAAGCCAAAAATTTAGGAGTTAATATTAATATTGACAGCCTCTCCAATCTTGAAAAATTTGGAGAAAAATATGGTCATTCCTATCCCGTAGGCATCCGTCTGCGCCCAAATATTTTGGCTGGCGGAAATTTAAAATTTCTACCGGTCACGATAAAAGTAAATTTGGTATTCCTGTTGACAGATTGAGAAATATTAACGGTGGTTAATAAGACAATTTATTTATTCGCGGACTGCAAATTCATACGGGAAGTGATATTGAAAGTGCGGATGTTTTTGTAAAAGGAATCGAAGTATTATTTGATATCATTCCTCAATTTAAAGAATTAGAGTTCATGGATTTGGGAGGCGGATTTAAAGTGCCTTACAAAGAGGGCGATTCAGAAACCGATATTGATTGCTTGCCGAAAAAGTAAGTGAAGCATTTGCCGCCCATCCAAACCCCGGAAATAAGCCCTTACAAGTTTGGTTTGAGCCTGGCAAATTTTTAGTTAGTGCTGCAGGGTATTTAATTACCAGGGTAAATGTATTAAAGGAAACATCTGCTACAACCTTTGCCAGTGTTAACAGCGGTTTCAATCATCTTATCAGGCCCATGTTTTACAATTCTTACCATCGCATAGAAAATATTTGCAATGAAAATGGCACGAAGAAGAAATTATACTATTGTAGGAAATATTTGCGAAACAGACACCTTTGCGTGGGACAGAAAAATTAAGCGAAATAAAGGAAGGCGATCTGTTTGTTTTTTATAATGCAGGAGCATATGGATTTGAAATGTCGTCTAATTTTAATTCGCGGTTAAAGCCCGGCCGAAGTAATCGTCAAAGATGGAAAAGCGAAGTCTCATTCGCAGAAAAGGCACATTTGATGATTTACTCATAACCAGTGCTATAAATAAAAAAATCAGTAAACTTTAAAAAGATTTCTCTTACAGGTTTACTGATTTATTTTTAACCTAAACTGTCTTTTAATTTCGTCAGAAGAAATTTTTCTTTTTTAACCACCAGATGAATTATTGTTATTCTGATACCCGTTATTTGACCCGGAATTTGGATTAATATAACCACCATTTGAATTTTGATTATTCATCCTGCCACTCCGGTAATTTCTTTGTGCTGAAATTATTGCCTGATCTCTTTCAGTCTTTAAATTCCTGATCTCTTTTCTTCTCTCGGCATGGCTCATACTTTTATCTTTTCTTGCGTTTCTTATCTGGTTCCTGTAATCCATCTTTATAGATTGAATTTGCAAGGATAAATTATAATTCGCTCCGGTTATAACCATAATAGGGGACATATATCCATAAGGATAACCGAAAAATGGCGTTCCGAAATAAGAATAACGGTAATATCCATAACCAAATCCATAACCAAAAGATGGTACCACCACTACTCTTGGGTGAATACGATGATAATAATGGCCGCCGCCTAATAGTGGCCGCCGCGCTGAGCGGAAGCTCCCAATGATAAGGCAACCAATGAGAAGATGATCAATAATGCTTTTACATTTTTCATATATTTATTATTTTAAATTTTCGAAATACTAAGTAATTAGACGTCAAAAAGAGGGCAAAAGTTAATCCATAAACTACTTATAACTAAGCTTTAACGTAATCCTGACAAAACGTTTTTAATTTCAGCAACCTGATGTCTTTACTGTCAAATCAAGCCTGTCACAATGATTTAGTTCAACAATCAGTTGGCAAGCCTTTATTAAAGTAAAATATTTATTTTAAAGCCGCGATTTCCGCAGGACGAAACCTATTTGGCCGAGACCACCAGCTCTTGCCGCGACTTAAATTCAACAAAAACAAACCACGAACTAATAACGGTGATAATGCAAACCAGGCCAAAATCGGTATGCTCATCCACACAACCTGCGGGGAATCTGAAAACCAGCCGCCCATTTTAAATATTACCCAACAACCCAAACTGTTTTTTAAGATTTCCCATACTAATGGCAAACCTGTTTCTATCCATTAGTTCTGTAAGTGCAGTATACACTTAAAAAAATAAACAAGCCATATATAAAAAACGCCGGGGAACCAATGACCGCAATATTAGCAAAAAGATAACTGGTAGTTAAAAGAAGAATGGTTAACTGAACCCATGACCACGTAAGCAATTCGTTAGAATAATTCGGGTCGTATTTTTCAAAATTATAAACGTCTTCAATTTTATAAGCAGGAAATTTTTCAGCCACATCCGCAGGCCGCCAGCCAGTAGGCATTAGCCATATCCTTAATTTATCTTTCCAACTTTTAGCATACCACGCGTCTTTTGCTAAAAGCCACACGTGAATGAAATTTATTTTAATAGGATTCCATGTTCTTACGGGACGCGTAATGCCATAAACCGGTTTTTTATCGGGTAGCTCCTCCTGGAAAGTTCCAAAAAGTTTATCCCAGATTATAAAAATCTGGGCGAAATTTTTATCAATATACTCAGGGTTTATTGCGTGATGCACTCTATGGTGGGAAGGTGTCACAATAACATTTTCGAGCCATCCCATTTTATTAATATGCTGCGTGTGATACCAAAACTGTGCGAATAGCTGAATGGGAGCCACTACTGCAATAACATTGGCGACACACCAAGCAGCGCAGCAGGCAGCAAAAAAACGGTGAATATCTTCAATATCTCCGCTATACTTTGCCTTAAAGCGCAGGCCAGATTAAATTCTTCACTGCTATGGTGTATAATATGATTATTCCAAAATATATTGTAACGATGGGATATCCGATGCACCCAATATCCCGCAAAATCAAAGCAATAAACGCAGCAACGTAAACCAAAAATCCCTGCCTGATATGAACAACAGCAATTTTGTTTACAAGCCACGCATAACTTATAACTACCACGCTTAATCCCAAAACGTCTTTGGTTACATTTGTAATGCCTGAGGTCAGACTTGAGATCATATCCATTGGCCTTACGGTGTCATTTTTTTTATACCAGCCAAACCACTTTTCAAACAGAACCAGTGCAAGAAAAACCGGCATAGCGATCAACAATATTTTTCCGTAAGCTTCCATAAAATTGTGTAGTAAAATTACTAAAGTTTCAGAAAGACGTTTTCAAAAATTTGGTATTTAAAATTTCTATGTCAGAATAAACTTCATTTCACGATACTGAGACAAAATGACTTTTGAAACCTATTTTTCGCTTAGTCGGCAAAATTTTAGTTAATTATAAGATTTGTGTCAATTTGTCTAATAAATGTTATTGGCAAAAAGTTTGACAATGCTACCTTTGCAGCCAATTTTAAAAAATGGAAAAAAATAAAAAACACGCTAACGAAACTGAGGCACAAAATAATAACGGAGAAAATGCTATCGATGCATCAGATTTTTCTGTAGAAGAAATTACCAATTTGGATGATGTCAAACGTGGGAATCCGGAGCACTGTATTCCAGCCGAAGAAACACAAAAGCTAAGATCAGAATTGGAAGAGCAGAGAGATAAATATGTCCGGCTATTTGCTGAATTTGACAATTATAAAAGACGTACTTCGAGAGAACGCATGGAATTGATGCAAACTGCCGGGAGCGAAGTAATGGTGTCTATGTTTCAGTTTTAGACGACTCTGAACGGGCAGAAAAGCAGATTGCAGGAAAGTAAAGATATTGATCATATTAAGGAAGGCGTACAACTTGTGTTTAATAAATTCAAGAAGACACTGCAATACAAGGGCTTAAAGCGATGGAAAGCCTTCATACCGATTTTGATGTAGAAAAACATGAAGCAATTTCAGAAATTCCCGTAGCTGATAAATCGTTAAAGGGGAAAGTGGTAGATGTTATTGAGGAAGGATATTATCTTAATGATAAATTAATAAGATTTGCCAAAGTCGTTGTAGGAAAGTAAATCGCTGCAGTTTTTTCCATTAGCCGGCAACTGCGAACGGTGTATGGTTATGTTTTACGCAGATCACAATAAATTTTATGGTAAGTTCAATGGCTTCAAAAAGAGATTATTACGAAATTTTGGGCGTAAGCAAGTCTGGCTCGGCTGATGAAATTAAAAAGGCATATCGCAAAGTTGCCATGCAACATCACCCTGACAGAAACCCCGGCGATCATACTGCCGAGGAAAAATTTAAGGAGGCTGCGGAGGCATATGAAGTATTGAGCGATCCCGATAAAAAGGCGCAGTACGACAGGTTTGGCCACAGTGCCTTTTCTTCAGGCCGTGGTGGCGGTGGTGGCTTTTCGGGCCATGGTATGAACATGGAAGATATCTTTAGCCAGTTTGGTGACATTTTTGGCGAAGATGTTTTTGGCGGCTTTTTTGGCGGCGGCAGAAGTGGTGGTCGCTCTTCCAGGAACAAGGGTGTGAGAGGAAGCAATCTTCGGGTAAAGATTAAAGTAAATTATGAAGAGATTGCAAAGGGAACTACTAAAACTATAAAAGTAAAAAAATATATTGCCTGCAACACATGCGGCGGGTCGGGAGCCAAAGACAAACATAGTATGCAAACCTGCAATACCTGTGGCGGCAATGGCCAGGTGCGCAGGGTTCAAAATACTTTTCTCGGGCAAATGCAAACTGTAACTACCTGCCCTACTTGCAATGGTGAAGGTTCTGTGATAACCAGTAAATGCAACGCATGTAAAGGTGAGGGAAGGGTGTATGGTGAAGAAACGGTAACGCTTGATATTCCCTCAGGTGTTCAGGAAGGAATGCAGTTAAGTATGAGTGGAAAGGGAAATATGGGCGAACGCGGCGGTGGCCCGGGCGATCTGATTATTTTGATCGAGGAAGAACAAAATACTCAACTTCATAGAGAAGGGCTCAATGTTGCATTCGATTTATACATTTCTTTTCCTGATGCTGTTTTTGGAATTAATGCAGAAGTGCCCACAATAGATGGCCGGGCAAAAATTAAAATTCCACCAGGCACGCAGAGCGGCAAAATTTTCAGGCTTAAGGGAAAAGGGTTTCCCTCTGTTAACTCACATGAAAAGGGCGATCAGTTAATTCATGTAAATGTATGGACGCCGCAGAATGTTTCAGGACAAGAAAAGGAAAACCTGGAACAAATGCAGCATAGCGAAAATTTTAAACCCAAGCCGGATAAAAATGATAAAACTTTCTGGGAAAAAATAAGAGAGACTTTTAGCTGAAACGAAAAAAATATTCAATCTTCTCCGATCTTTCTTCCTTTTTCTTCTTTTCTCATAATAAATCACTTTGCATTTGTCCACCAAGCCCGGTAAACTCAGTTTCAAGATAATCGCCAGGCGTTAGCGAAGTTTCTGCAATTTGTTTAATTGCATTCCATTCGATCTTGGGGAAATATTTTGACTCCCGCAGCTTTAAGCCAAACATCGTAACGGCTGAGGCAAACTGCAGGCTCTTTGGAATGGAATCGAACACCAGATAATTTAGCGGAGCAATATGTGTAGCGTAGTTTTCTGTTGTATCATTGGGTAATTTGTAATGGAGGGTTATGTTGGCAAAATACCGAGTTAAACAATTTTCAAACTGTCGGCATCTTGGACGGCATCTATTTCAAATATTGCTGTATTTCCGGTTCCCGCGCCAATCTCGCCACCCTCAATTCTTCTCCCTTTTCGGCAAGAACATTTCTTTTGTTGTCATATCCTATCAGCCTGTACTTGTTTACTAAAGGCCGGATTGAAACTTGACGGATAAATAAACATCATTTGCAACGGAATATAATGTTTGGGTAAATTCCGTCACCAATACTTTTTCAGCTTCTCTTATGTCATCAAGGTAAGCGAAATTTCCATTACCCTTTTTTTGCCAAAACTTCAATTTTTGAATCTTTATAATTTCCCATTCCCACGCCGAGGCAGGTAAGATAAACGCCCGTTTGTTTTTCTTTTGAAATTAACTCTTCAAGATCTTTTTCACTGGTTTCCCCAATATTAAAATCTCCATCTGTTGCAAGTATAATCCGGTTATTCCCGCCTTTAATAAAAGAGTTTTGAGCCACCTTATATGCAGTTCTGATGGCGGCTTCTCCCGGAGTATCGCCGGATGCTGCTAAGATCTTCAATGGCTTTTATTATTTTTCCTTTTTGATCGCCACTGGTAGGCGGAAGCCACACGCCAACAGTGCCGCCATACACTACAATAGAAACGGTATCTTTTTGCCTTAAATTTTTTACCAATAATTGGAAGGCTTCTTTTAGTAAAGGAAGCCTGTTTGGCAAATCCATGCTTCCCGAAACATCAATAAGAAATACAAGATTAGAAGGAGGAACTTTATCAAGATTAAGTTTTCTGCCCGAAAGATTTAAGAACATCAACGCATGGTCTTTATTCCACGGGCAATCTGTTACCTGCGATTCTATCCTGAAAATATCTTTGCCGGGAAGGTTCTTTATAATTAAAATTGAAAGTAATTCAGCATTTCATCTATCCGCACTGCGTCCACAGGTACTTTGCTATCCTGGTTAATAAATCTCCTGACATTACTGTATGAAGCTTTATCAATCCGCATTGCAAAAGCGGTGGTGTGGTTGCTATCGGCCTTTACATAATCATTTTCTAACAGATTACTATAACTCTCATTATCGTAATAAGAAGTTGGAAATAATTGCCCTTCATTCCCATCGTGAGAGAAACCAATTTTTGTTTTTGTGTGTTTACGGAAGTGGCTAACATTTTCAACGTTATTTCCTGGTATTCGGTTGTTTTAATTTTAAGGGCATCTCGTTTCGTAACCATTCGCGCTTAAAATAAGTGAATCGTATAAATTGGAACTGGGAATGCCAAAACCCCCTGTATTGCCGCTGTAAAATAATTGACCTGTTGCAGGCATGTAAATTTTTACATTCTGTAATGGCTGATTTTTCTCATCCTTTACATCGCCCCTGATATAATATTGAGCAGTTGTATGAGTAAACCAGGGTTAAAAAAACAATTGTAAAAAATACCTTTGGCAAAGGGTGGTTTATTTTGTAAGATATATGCTTCTTTCCAAAGACGCAAAAACTTATAAAAATATTTCGTTAAAATTACTTTTCTCTCAATTGGTATATCTCCTTTGATATTTCTCCCTAAGTCCATCATAATCCAGTCCATATCCTATTACAAATTTATCGGGAATTTTAAATCCCAAATAATCAATTTTTAATCGGATGCAACAATGCATCAGGCTTATGGAGAAGAGACGCAATTTTTAAAGATGTAGGATGTTGATGCTGTAGTTGCGGAAAAAATGAAATAACGTTTTTCCGGTATCGACAATATCTTCAATAATGATAACATCTCTGTCGGTGAAGATCCAGCATCAAGGCCGATGGCGGTTACCACTTTCCCGGTGATTTAATGCCCTTATAAGAAGCAAGTTTAATAAAGCTTATTTCAGCTTCTAATGTCATCTGTTTTAAAAGATCCGCAGCAAACATAAAAGCGCCATTTAATATAGCTATAAATAATGGCTTTTTTCCTGCATAATCTCTATTGATTTCATCCGCAACTCTCGTCACCTGCTCTTCAATTTCTGTCGCAGAGAGGTATAAGACTAAATTCTTTATCATGCACTTTGATGGAATCCATAAATTATTTTGAAATGATTAGCTGCTGGCCAATTTTTAAATTATTATCTGTTAAATTATTCCACTCCTTCAAGCTGATCTACTGATACACCATATTTTTTTGATATAGCATACAGGCTTTCCCTTTGGCTGCACCTCGTGAAAAACCGGCTTTGCATAAGAAGTGTCAGGTTATAGGTAGAGCTGTTTGATTGGATCGCCCGCAGTTTTTGGAGTAGCTCGCGGCCGACGCCGGCCTCAGTAAAATTTTTGTGCCCGGATAAAGATCATCTGCAGAAGAAATATTATTGTATTCGATAAAGACTTTGCAAAATGATTCCATTTTCTTGTGCTATCATCATAGAGGCTTTCGTTGTGCTGAACCATATAATAATCTTTATTACCCTGCTTCTGTTTTTTTTCAAGAAAAATATATTGATCTTTTTCAAGCAAGCCATCTTTTTTCAGATCGTTTATGTCGAGCAGGCGGCCGAGATTTATATTATTTTGAGAAGCCACAGCCAGCAATGAAGTTCCCTTCGGAACCAATAAAGCTTTAGATGCCATTGATTGTAATTTGAGCGGGATGCTGGCACTTTCTGATTGGTTTGCAGCTTGATTATTTTTTAATCCTAACTGATGTAGTATCTTAGGAGTTTTATCTTCCGGGTCATCAGTATATTTACTGGCATCAAATACAGGAACTTCATCTACTGCCGTCAAGTGTATATTGCTCGAGGTTATTGTCTTCAATATTTTTAATAAGAATTTCCGGATATTTGGGATTGGTAGCATAGCCTGCCTTTCGCAATCCATAAGCCCATGCTTTATAATCCCGCGGATCCAACTTGAATAAAAAAGCATAATTGTCGCGGCCCCGTAAAAAATTTGAATGATCGCGGTAAGAATCTTCGGCAGTTTTATATACACGGAAACATTCGCCCGGTGCATCATCATCGTGAGCTTGTAGCTTTCCGCAGTCCAACTGCTTTTGCATTTGATACCAAAATGATTGTTAGATCTTTTTACCAGGTCACTGTTACCGTTTTCAGTTTCCAAAAGTCCTTGCGCCAGCGAAATGGCTGCAGGAACGCCCATACGCTTCATTTCCGATATGGCAATATCTTTATACTGTGCTATGTATTCGGCGGCAGTCATGTATTGGGCATAAAATATTTGCGAAAACAAAATGGAAGTGATCAGTAAAAAGAGTTATTTTTTTCATTAACTTATGAAGATATCGCCTGTTAACGGAACTGAATTCATTCTATTTTTTTTGAATCAGCATTATGCCATCTCTAACGGTCATCATTACCTGCTGTACCCGCTCATCATTTATAATATGTTCATTAAAAGCATGAATTGCTTTTGCATTTTTTCCCGAAATATTTTCTTCAAGCACTTCGCCATGAAACAACACATTATCAGCCAGTAAAAAGCCGCCTTTTTTTAAACGGGGCAAAGTTAATTCGTAATAATTAATATAATTTACTTTGTCCGCATCAATAAAAATCAAATCCCATGTTTCATCTAATGCAGGAATAATTTCTAACGCATTTCCTTCGTGTAAAATTATTTGTTTGTCGTATAATGATTTGCTAAAATAATTTTTCGAAATGTCGGCATCTTCTTTCCTTATTTCGATGGTATGCAATTCGCCTTTCGGCGGTAAGCCCTTTGGCAAGACACAAGGCACTATAACCCATGAAAGTTCCTATTTCCAATATTTTGTCCGGCTGAATCATTTTGCTGATCATTTCAAGCAGCTTACCCTGCACCGGCCCGCTCAGCATGTTAGCGTGTGCATGGTGTTGCAAAGTAAATTTTTCGATTTCCTGCAGGAGCGTGATCTGTCGGAGTTGAAAATTTTGAAATATATTCTTCAGTTTTAGCATTTATTATTTCCATTATAAATTTATTTTACCTCTAATAATTTTCTTCTTTGACACAAGCAAAAGTCCAATGAAAGTAAGCAAGCCATTTACGATAATAAGTTCCTCTGCAAATACATAACCATCGAGTAAAACGGTAGAATATTTATCAATAAAAAAACAAGCTAAAGGCGCCAAAATGCAAATAACCGGAGTTGCCTTGTCCATCACAGATCTTTTTTTGGCATACAGTGAAAAAGCAAACAAACCTATTAGAGGACCATAAGTATATGTGGCGACTTTAAAAATGGCGCAAACAACTGAAGCATTATTTACCGCATTGAATAATAAAATTACAAGCAATATCAACAGAGAAAAACATATGTGTACAAAAGTCCTTCTCCTAACCATTTGTTTTTCGCGTAAGATTGTTTTTTTATCAAAATTTAAAAAATCAATACAAAAAGAAGTGGTTAAGGCTGTAAGCCCGGAATCAGTGGTGGCAAAGGTTGCAGCAGTAAGGCCAAGCATAAAAACAACGGCAGGCACTCCTTTAAAATGATTTAAGGCTATTTCGGGAAATAAATAATCGGTTCTGGGAGATGCGTTGCGCATCCATCGGAATTGCAATTCCTTCTTTATTTGCATAGATATAAAGCAATGCGCCAACGCTTAAAAAGAACAAATTTATAATGACGAATATGAAGGTAAAGCTGAGCATATTCTTCTGCGCATCTTTCAGATTTTTGCAACTGAGATTTTTCTGCATCAAGATCCTGGTCAAGTCCAAACATGCCTATGGTAACAAAGATGCCTCCGATAAATTGCTTTGTGAAATGAAATTTATTGGTAACGAAATTATTGGTAAAAAATATTTTCGAATAATGACTTTCTTTAATTGAATGTAAATGCCTGGCTCTATATTCAAATGCAGGCTATTGCAAATAAAATAGATAGAAAGAAAAACCGAAGCCACTAAAAACACTGTTTGAAGCGTATCAGTAATTATGATAGTTTTTAATCCGCCTCTGAAAGTATAACCCCAGATGAGCAACAAACAAATAACAATAGTAAGCCAGAAAGGAACGCCCCATGCATCAAAAATAAAACGCTGTAAAACGATGGCAACAAGATAAAGCCTGAAATGCCGAGCCAATGGTTCTTGATAATAAGGAAGATTGCCGCGGCTGTTTTATGGCTTACTTTTCCGAGCGTTCGTTCTATTACTTCATAAATAGAAATCAGATGCATTTTATAATACATGGGCAATAAAATTCCGGCGACTATAAAATATCCAACTGCATTGCCCAATACAAATTGAAAATAACGAAATTGAGAGCCGGCTGCATTTCCCACTTCGCCGGGAACAGAAATAAAAGTAACGCCGCTTAAAGCCGTTCCTATCATTCCAAAAGCAACGAGATACCATTTGGAAGAACGGTTGGCTATAAAAAAAGTGGAGTTATCAGATGTTTTCCTGGAGGTAGCATACGAGATAAAAATCAACATAAAAAATAACCAATAATAAAAACAATAAAACTGAAGGAGACATAAATTATTATTACACGAAATTTTGAACACGAATTTTAAACACGAATTTTGAACACGAATTACACAATTATACAGATTACATCGAATTATACGAATTATAGGAATTGCACGCATTATATGATTCGATAATTACAGGATTATATTAGAACAAAGTATTGTAAAAAATTAAAAATGAAAATTAGGATTTCAAAGTTTTTATTTTGAATTTTATTCAAGATAAATAAAAATATGGCAATTCGGTCTCTGGCGGTTTTTTGTGGTTCTAAACGTGGGAACAAATCCGTTGTTCTGCGAACATGCGAGGTCAGTTAGGACACTTGCTTGCGGCAAAAAATATCACGCTTATTTATGGTGGCAGCAATAAAGGTATTATGGGCGCAGTTGCCAATGCGGTTCTCGAAAAAAATGGTAAAGTGTTGGGGTAATGCCGAAACTCTTAACGGCATTGAACATAGTCATATGGTATTTCCGAATTGTTTGAAACGAAGATATGCATTCCAGGAAAAAAATGATCTATGCAAAAGCAGATGCTGCGTTGGCGTTACCGGGAGGTTATGGAACCATGGATGAAATGTTCGAAATGATTACCTGGAACCAATTAAAAATTCACAGTAAGACCAATATTCATTCTTAATTCCGCAGGGTTTTATAATCATTTCATTGCATCATTTAAAAATGATGGAACGACGAAAATTTTTTATATAATGAAATCCGTGGTCAGATATCAATTATTTCTACTCCGCAGAAGTAACTTTTTGTAATCTTCTCTTGACAGAACTTTCATTTCTCCAAATATGTTTAATTCTAAATTTTATTTATGAATCGTATTGTTTTTATTACCGGTGCAACTTCGGGAATCGGAGAAGCCTGCGCAGAGAAATTTGCTGGCGCAGGCGATCATCTGATTATTTGCGGACGAAGGAAGGACAGGCTTGAAGCGCTGAAGAATTCTTTGGCAGGGGAATTTAAAACAGAAGTTTGCTCTGTTCGCATTTGATGTGCAGAATAAAGAAGAAGTTTTTGACAAGTATTAACTCCTTTATCCGAACAATGGAAGGACAGTTGATATGTTAATAAACATGCGCGGGCCTGGCGCTTGGCAGCGACTTTTTTGATGAAGCGCCGCTTGGCGACTGGGAAAGCATGCTTCAAACCAATGTAAATGGATTATTGTATGTAAGCAAAGCTGTTTTGCCTTTTATGGTAAAAAAACATAAAGGTCATATTATCAACATGGGCTCAGTTGCGGGAGATGAAGTGTATGAAAAAGGAAATGTTTATTGCGCCAGTAAATGCTGCCGTAGCCGCCATTAGCCGCTCTATGAGAATTGATCTTTTGAAGCATCAATATTAAAGTGACCAACATAAAACCGGGCGCTGTTGAAACAGAATTTAGTTTGGTACGGTTTAAAGGCGATCATGTTTAAGCATCTAAAGTTTACGATGGTTTTACACCATTACTGGAAGGATATTGCCGAAGCAATTTTTTACTGTGCTTCTCTTCCGGCCAATGTTTGTATTAATGAAATTGAAATTACCCCTTCGCCCAGGCAAACGGTATTTTTTTCAATAGGAAATTGTAAGCCCGGCAACATTTTTTATACTAAATCGTTAACAACACAGAAGTTTGACTAAAGAACATGATATTGTAACACGTTTTAATTCAAAAAATAGATCGTTCATTTTACAAACTCAGCTAATTTTTTTGTAATATTGTTAACTCAATTTCCAGTCCCTGAATGAAAAATCTTCTTAGAAATCCAGTGTTGATTTTAGTATTGTTGGCTGTACAGTTTTCCGTAAAAGGCCAGGATGTTATCCGGCAGGTTTCCTGTTCTGATTCTACGCTTAAAAAAGAAGCAGATAGTCTGAAAGAAATTTTTACTTAAACAGGGTTTTATAGTATAAGAGAAGCAACGATGATGATGGAAAGTGAATATGAAATGCCGGTAATTGTTCCGTTAACGCAAGGAAGCTGGTACCAGATTGTTTTTATTGGCGATCTCAAGTTCTAAATTATACGAAGTAAGAATGTATGATTTAATGAGAAGCAAGTGGCTTATGTAAAACATTATGGACGATGATAAATCAGGAAATATTATCAGCTACTCTTACATTCCTAAATTTACTGAATATCACATGATAAAGCCGGTACAGGTAAATAAATTGAAAAAGAAAAATGTGTGTGGATATATAATGATGCTGAAAAAAGTAAAAGATTATTAAGGATATGTAAACGAAGCAAATAGTTTTTTTGTATGCTTGTTGATAACTTAACCCGGGGCGTGATTAACCCCGGGTTTTTTCGGTTTTATCACAAGAAAATTTTTTTGATAAAACATCCTTGAAGGTAAAGATATAAGATCACAAGGCTTTCTACTACCCGCGTTCCCTTGCTGGCTTATCTTTTGCCGAGAGTATTGCTAAAAAACTCATCCACGTTTTTATTGAATTCATCTTTGTGCTCAATTAAAGTTCTGTGCCCGGAGTTGGGGACTATCCATAAATAAGCATGCGGAATATTTTCGTAAATTAATGCAGTATGCTCTATGGTTATAATATCATGGTCGCCTCCGATTATTAACGAAGGGCATCTTATTTTATGCAATTCATCGTTTGGTATATTTGGCTGAAGATAATCCAGCATAAACAATTTTTTCTTATTCTTATCAGCAAAAGTTTTAATGATCTCAGTGTTCAGCATTTCGTATATCGTACGGTCTTTTTTCCACTCCGGCAGCGTTATAGCGGTTGAGTCGGGTCTTAGATTCGCCCCGCTGGAAACAAGCTTAATTACTTTTCTTGGATGCCTTATCGCCAGCAGCAAGGCATCAATTCCCCCGTCGCTCCAGCCTATCACATAAGCGGATTTTATATGCAGGCTATCAAGCAGCACGGCCTCATCGTCGGCCATCATTTCAAAACTGAGTGAATCCCCGCTGTCCCTGGATTTACCCTGGGCTCTGCTGTCAGCCGCTATTACTTTATACTTTTTAGAAAAATACGCAATGTTATTTTCGAAATTTTTGATGCTACCCCCGTTGCCATGAATCATCAGGACCGCCTTTCCGCTGCCATAAACTTCGCAATACATTTTAATGCCCCGTATGTTATAAAATCTGCCTGCAGCGGGGTTATTACCATAATGAATTTTTTTAATACTCTGCGCAAAGCAGGTTGAAACAGTAAGCAGGATTAAACCACTAATAGCGAGTATACTTTTCATCTTGAAAACATAATTTAAAAACAGGACGTGCGGTTAGAAACGTGATTGCTCCCCGATTGTCTTTGTGATACTTTTCATTACAATAATTTAACCAGTTTGATTTTATCTCCATCGGGTATCTGTCGCATTTTATGGGCATTGGTTCTTATCACTAATTGTAGGCGGTTTATAGATTTGATGCAACTATGGATGGATATATTTTCAGCCGTATACATTTCTTCGACGCAATCAAGGGTAGTGATTAAAACATTAAACCGGGCCAGTAGTTCAAACAAACATTTTAAGCATGTGGAATAAAAAAGATGAATAATTCCAAATCCAATCTATACGAATCTTCTTCAAGAATCGGTTTATTTACCCGGTATTGCAGGTTATTTAGCTAACGATATCCTAATCTGAACACCACCACGGGTATCAATAGTTGGCGGTGAAGATGAAATGTATGGATTTACTCTTCGCTGATCAAAATACAATTTTACATTAATGCGATTGCTTATATAGTAATCTATCGTGGGGCTTATGGTGATGTCTTTACTTCCGCTTGTTGCAAAGGAACTGTTTTGGTCAAGCCTGCTATTCGAGGCTACGTTATCTGCAATTTTAAAATCAATTCTAAAATTGATTTCATTGTCAAGTTTTTTTGTATCCTTTTTTGAAAATGGTACTTTAAAAGGAAGTTTTAATCCCTTCTTCCGGAAACCGCCGCCAAAAGTAAGTGTGGTAGATCGAACTTCACTAAGTTGGTAATCAATGAGGCTAAGGCTTAACTGACGTTGTTTGGTATAGTCAAATTTAAGGCTGAGCTGATTGGTAAAGGTCATATCCACACCAATCAACGGAGCAAATTGTTCCTGGATAGTTAAATTAGGGACCAAAAAGAACGGAATGTAATTGTTATTGCCAGCGGTAGTATCAATGAAAGAGGGATAACCATATCTTGACACATCCTGGTATAGCAAAGCTGATGTAAAGCTGTTCATCCCGAGGCTCGCATTGTACGCATGAGTAAGCGTAAAATTTGTAAATATTTTATCAAGTCCGGCGACCCGGCTAAGCCCGGTATAAGAAATACGCCAGTTAGGCTTAGGTATAATTCCGCTGAATGGGTTAGATTTAATATTGGAATTACTTTCATGTATCAGTGAAACTTTTGTAGGGTCCTGGCCTGTATAAGCAGCAATAAATGCAGGAACCAATACATCAACGGCATATCTTCCATATCCCAAAGCATAACCGTCAGCGGTGGAAGGATTTCCCTGCAATTTATTATAAGTATTGCTTGAGCCAACCCTGTTTGATAAGATCAGCCGGTAATTCTGAAACTTCAAAAAAGTAGATGATACCTGGTTGGGATCGTATTTTTTAAAAAGCGTTTGAAAAGAAATATAACTTACGTTAAAGCTGCCCTGAACGTACGGCGTTAAATGGGAGAAATTATTTCCGGTACCTGTTGTGTCCTTAAATGTTTCCGAATAATTTTTTGAAAATGTTTTATCAATATTTACATCAATTGTAAAATCTCTGAAAGGCTCGAGTTGGGCTGAGACAGAAATTTTCTGATCAAAGCTTTGAACAAAAAGATCGTTAAACGTAGAATCTTTTGTGATAAGACCTCTTTTGGCAGCCCGGTTCAGCCATGCGGTGTCCACCTGCTTTCCTAATATAAAATCTAATCCCGGAGCCATACTTTTAAAATTTTGCCCCAGAAATTGTGTGCTGTCTGTATAGCCTGGCAACCGGGTATGACTGTTTTGCGATACGGTTGCATTCACAGATTTTATGCTCGTTAATAACTTGCCAAGAATCCTGGCAACGCCGGTTACCTCAGGCAACGCCTGCGTTGCCTTATTTGCCTGGGGCAATGGCTTCGCTGGGGTTAGAAGTTTTAAATTAGCCGTATCTCTGAGAGTTTTTCTGTTTTGGTTTTTCTGGCTGATTTACTGCACGGAGCCATTTTGACTTGTTATAAAGTCTTGTAAAATCAAGTTGAAGATTTGCTTCTTCCTGCTGGCCGTTCTCAAGGAAGTTTCCAAGATTTACCGCAAGCCGCGAAGCGCCTATCCATTGATAATTGGCTGTATATCCGATGCGCAGCGTGGTCCAGTCTGTCAATGGAAATTTGCTAAGAGGAACGTTGTATGAAAAATTAATAGTTTGTGTATAAACGGTATTACGTCCGCCAGAGAAAAAATTTCTTTTTACAGTATCTCTTTTAGCCTTTGTGTCCAACCGACCGTAAGGTTCATCTATGACTGCATTGTTAAGAGCGGTATAATCCAGGTTTAGGGAATGGGTTAAATCCCATCTGAAAACATAATTTCTATCAAACGTAAAATATTTGTCGTACGTTTCGGGAATTTGATATTTATCACCGCCAACACTTCTTGGTTTTACTACACCAAACTGCCTGAAAATATCCGCCCGGAAACTAACCTGCGATGGCACCGGATTGAAATTAAAATCTTTGACAAGATCAAACCAATGCGTTTTTGTTTTCTTAAATATTTTTTTAAATGGCTGAATATATTTCGGTTGCGCGATGTAATTATAGCCAAGCCCTCCGCGCTGCTTGGTGACCGTGTTGTATTCGATAAGCGGGTTGTGTGCCTGCGTTTGGGTGTAAGAGTAGCTTATATCAACGTTTTCAACGTCCCACGGCTTGGGTTTTTTATTACTTGTCCGGTTTTTATGAACGTTGGTGAACGTAAGCGTTTTTGTTGAGGAAAAATCTACCGCATTGTTTCTTATGGAATCCCGTTGGCTTTTAGGTGCTTCCCGGATTATTTGTTTTAATTTAATATCAAGCGCATAAGGGTCGTATTCGGGCATACTTGAAGCCTGGGTGATGCTGGCAAAAAACGGAATTGAGAGCGCCGCTTTTTTAGGCAGCAATTTGCCCAATTCAAGGTTGGTTGCGGCATCAAACTGGAAGTAATTGTCAAGATATCGTTGCGTGACACTTTGCTCTAAGGTGCCGAATCCGGCGCTGTGTGCATTTGCCGAAACTGATATGGTGCCGAGGTCTGCCAGGTTTGCATCAACCCTTCCTAAAGCCGCATATCCTCCTTTTTCGTTTAACGACGAAAGCCGCAATTCATCAAACCATATCTCGCCGCAGGCAATAGGGCCGCTAACATTTTTTACACCCATCAGCATGCCCGTAACCTGGCCGAGGTTGGGATTGCCCATTACCGAGTAGGTTTGACCGTTAGATTGCAATTGTGAGTATAAAACAGTTAATGAAGAACTCGAAAGGTTTCTGGCATTTTTTATTTGCGTAAGCTGAAAAAGATCTACATCAAGACTATTCTCCGGTATCCACAAGGTATCATTATAAGCTTTGCTGTCAGGATTAAGCCCTGTATTCAGTGGCGTGAGTCTTAACGGAATTTTTACTTCGTAATAATTTGATACGAAGTCGCTTCCGAATCTTACTACCGCAACCAGGTTATTGTTGTTTAAAGGCGTACCCGGTTTTTGTTCGGCGTGGATATACATTTGCATCTTTCCAAATTGCCTCAGGTCTTTATTTACAAAGGTCTGATAAACTGATTTACCATCATTTGGATTGAGGCCGCAAAATTGCAAAGTAAGTGACTGTTCATTTTGTAATAAGGTAACACCGTTTGTGCTTTGCGTTTGCACCCGTTGAATATCCCAGGGCGTACGGTAAGGTAAGGGCACCCTTGTGTCGTTCTGCTCAATTCCTACCGCACCCAAATTGAAATCATCCGTATTTTCAGTGGAATAATTTCCTGATGAATCTATTTTATAAGGAAATTTTCTCCAGGTATTTCTCACGAGAGACAGCTCTCCAAAACGAACTACCACGCTATCAGTAAAACCTGTCAGGAACATTCTGATAAATTGGATCGATTTAAAATCAGGAATGTTTCCAATTTTTTTATTGTAAGCATCAATAGGAATATTTAGCTGGTACCATGTCTCATTTCTCGAAGTGCCATCGGCAAGCTTTACCGAGACAACCTTTTTATCTACGATAAAATTTTGCCCAATCGCCATTGAAGGATCCGTCGGCGGCTTAAGATTTACCATGTACTGAAAATATTCTTCCGTTTCACTTAAGGTATTATCATGATTTAGATCTTCCTGGTCAGGATAAAGAGTTGCTGCCGAAGAATATTGAGAATTATTATTTGCGATAGGGGAATTTCCGTCAGGGCCATTAAAACTTTTATAACGTGCAAGGATACCCGCATTGGAAGCATCCAGGTCACTGCCCCGGTAATAGTGATAATTGTCGCTTGAAGGGTCACGAATTGCATTTTGATAGGCCGCAGATGCAGTTCCGAAATTGTCAGCCAGAACATTTAAATAATCAGGCGTTCTTTTACGTATTTCTCCTGAATCTGATAATCCATCAAAGCCAACGTCCTGGTATGGCCGGTCATTAGGATCGTTACTGAAAGCATTGGTTACCTGCAAAGGATTTCCAGGTATTACGCCCCAAACAGAAGTGTCCGTTACTGCCGGGATACTAGGAGTAGGCAGGCCGTTTTCATAAAATCTTTTTCCATCTTTAAGCACGTCTTCTGACACACTGCCGAGGTTGATGTAAAATTTTCCACCGCTACTCGATGGGTTTGTTATAAAAGGGTCCTGTACCCAGCATTCTATATACTCCACATTGGCTGTTTCAAAATCGGTTTGGTCAAGGCTTCTCATTAAGCCTCCCCACCTTTTAGCCGGATTTAGAAGCTTACCAGATGGCGAAACGCTTCCCGCTGCGGCATCATAGTTATAAGGGCCGCGATCAGTAGGGTAATAAGCAAGGTCAAAGGTGATCAATTGGTTCTGTCCAAGATCAGTAGTCGTCTGGGGAAAAATTTCTGTTTGTGAAATGGCTCTTACTCTTGGATCTGAAAGTGCGGCTTTATTTGCGCGCAAAGGATTATTTATATTCTCCGGATCCTGGAGTGTAGGCTCGATTTCGTACCAGGCAATTTTTGCCCGGTTTTTACCATAATCCAGGTTATCATTTAGTGCGGCTTCGGGAAATAACAGGACATTACCGCTTGAATCAGTTGCACCAAAAGGGGTGGATGCCAGCGCCCAACTTATAGGCGGAAAACGAAGATCGATCTGGCTGTTGCTACCTTCAAAATCGTCGATGTAAACGACGCCGCTACTACCTTTTCCGATTTGAGGAGCATGACCAGGTTTCAGATAGGCTGCCTCTACATACGCATTAACCGCAGAAGGTGCCGTTGTGCTGTAGAACGGAAGTTTATCTAACAGCTTTGTAAGCCTGGGAACATCTTTATGATAATTTACATCGGTGCCAAACATCGTATTCCTGATAGGATCTTCTCCATAATTCACTTTTGTAAAGAAAGGCCTTTCACTCAATCTCACAATAGTTCCGCCAATGGTAAGCTGTTCCTTTGCCGTATTTTTTGCCTGGTAATCAAACCTCAGGCCCATGTAACTTTTTTGCTGAAGGCCAAAAGTGGCATTGTTTTCAAAATTTACCTGCACGGGCACTCCGGCATTCAATATTGCCTGGTTAATTATTTTAATCGTTCCCAGGTCATAATTTATAGTGTAATCCACATTTTCACTGAGCGTTTGACCGCCGGCCGAGACCGTTACGGAGCCCGGCGGAATATTATATCCGATACTGATATCCGCAGAAGCGGATGTTTTTGCCGATCCTTGCAAATAAAACTTATCCAGGTTGGGAAACTGTTGCTGTGCAATAACTTTTATTGAGTCATATAAGGGATAATACAGGCTGTCCTTACCCATCGTTGTATCACTGAAAACCTTTGGAGCCAGGTCACGCCCGAAAGGCTGCAACAGCGGGAATATGATCCTGCTATATTGCGGTATTACCGTATATCCGGGCACAAAATCAAATATACCATCAGGCTGCGGATCATTGTTGTTGTTTAATCTATCGAGATTCTCCAGCGTTAAAAGAGGAGTACCAAGGTTTAAATTTCCAAAAGGCAAATATCTTTTTGCCCCAAGACCGGGTTGCTGGTATAAGACATTCAGCATAAAATCCTGTTGATCAAGCGTTCCGAAACCCACACTATAAACGTTCTTCATCATCAATTGCCAGATCGGTAGATTTGGCCTTTGAGAGGTAGCTTTTAATAACTTCAGGAACAAAACTTTTTGATTTCCGGAAGTGGAATCCGGAGGTACATCCTGGGAAAATTCACCAACCTGGAAAATTCTGCCATTGTAAGAATATTGATAGGCTACAGCAAGTACATCATTGGGCTGAAGGGGCTGACTCAATGAAAGAAACCCAACTTTTGCATTAAAAAAATATTGAGAAGAATCAAGTTTCCTGGCAAATGTTACCTCGAAATCCTGCACAGGATTCAGGCTTACCGGGCCAAGATTCTGTAAAATATTAGTAATTAATGATGCGTTCCGGGCGTTAGGATTGGATATGATGCTTTGATACTCAGAGTTAGTCCGGTTATTTGGCAACGTTCCTGTTACTGTAAAAGGAGCATATGGATTGCTTTCACCAAGGTCCATTAATCCCACAATTTGCCTCGCATTTGTTGTAGTTCCATTTCTGTTAGTAACCCAAACTTCCATCCTTAAAATTTGCACCGGTGTAGTTACATTGGGCAAATTGCTCATCACCTTATTGTAATTGTTTTTAAAATATTGCCCCAATAAAAAATGCCTGTTTTCCTCATAATCATCGGCTTTAAAATTAAATTGCTGGGCAACGCTTCCACCCTGCAGGTTCACGGATTGTCGTTGTGAATTTTGATTGGCTAATACGGCTGTAACAAATAATTTTCCGAATTGTAACTGGGTTTTTATGCCAAATAAAGATTGCGCTCCCGGTATTAACGTGCTTCGTGACGGGAAAGGAAACATTTCCTGCTTCGAAACGTTTTAAAATTTCATCATTTTTTCCGGTATAATCCAGCTTAAGCTGGTTCGTAAAATCGAAGTTGGCTAATGTATTATAATTAATAGGAAACTTTAATTTATCACCAATGTTGGCATTTACATTCAACTGGGCAGCCATATTAAAATCCAGCCCCCCGTTTTTTCTTGCATTTTCCGCTAAGGTTGGGTTTTTTACATTTTGTCCCTGGTATCCCGCTGTTATATCCACATTTCCCTGTGGTTGAATATCTACTTTTCCATTTCCAAATAAACGGTTAAATAGATTATCATAAAGGTCGAGTTTGGGTTTTACCTGTCCGCGATTAAGTATATCCAAGGTATTGGCTCTTTTTCTAAAATAGTCTGCCTCAGATTTCTGGCCTTCCATTTCCATGAACTCCTGTGGAGTATAGGAAGTGGGCGTTCTGTAATATTTAGTACCAACTTTTTCATATACATTATATAGCTTGGTATCAGGGTCGTATGCTACAGAATCATTTATGTTAGGCGGCAGTGCAAGATCAAAAGGATTGTTTTCAGTAGAGATAAAATCTCCCCGGCGATCGTAAATCGGGTAGTGAAGAGAATCATTTGTAATAATATGAGAAGTAGAATCCTGGGCAGAGGCGATATTAGCTGTGAATAATGGAAATGCCATTGCCAGAAAGCAAACTATTGTCAACCCCAAAAAATTCGATGGCAATTTTCTTTTAAGACAACACAGCAAATTAATTAAGGTAGATTTCTCTCAAATAGCTTTTAGGGCTTTTTTTATTAGTTCTTCAAGTGTGTCAGTTGAACTGGAAATTACGATTTTTTTAATAGACTGTTCTGCGACAGGCCTTGCGATACCCAGAGCCACCAATGCATTTAACGCATCCTGCTCCAAAGTATTGCCACCGGGTGCATCCAAGGAAGCAATTGATGGCAATTTTGTTATTTTATCTCTAAGTTCAAGAACCAGCCGCTCTGCTGTTTTTCTACCTATGCCTTTTACACTTTCAAGTAACCTGGCATTGTTTTGTGTAATGGCTTTACTGATTTCTTCGGGCTTCATATTAGACAGCATCATCCGCGCGGTTGCTGCTCCAACGCCGGAAACACTTATCAACATTACAAACATTTCCTTTTCCAGCGTTTCATAAAAACCATACAATGTATGAGCATCTTCCTTTATCTGGAGATAGGTATATAATTTTCCTTCGGTTAGTTTTTGAATATATGAATAGGTGTTCAGGCTGATATTTACTTCATAGCCAACGCCCTGCACGTCTATATGAACGACAGCAGGATTTTTGTATGAAAATTTTCCCGAAAGATAGGCTATCATGATATTTTTAAGAGCGCCAAAAATAAGTAATTCAGTTTAATGAAAGTGATATAAATATTTTCACATTGCCTAAAAAAAGGTGTTACACATACCCGAATAGTCAGGATGTTGTATTTTTATCGCTTCATAAATACATCAGCTAATAAATGGATAAAAATATTTCGGCCGCAATCACAGCTACCGGCGGCTTTGTACCTGAATATCGCCTTACTAATGCGGAGCTGGAAACTATGGTAGATACAAATGACGAATGGATAAAAACAAGAACCGGCGTTGAGGAAAGAAGAATTTTAAAGGGAGAAAACCAGGGTGTTTCTGCAATGGCGGTGCCTGCGGTTTTGGAGCTTTGCAAAAAAAGAGGTATTGATCCGTTAGAAATTGACTGTATTATTTGCTGTACAGTTACTCCGGATATGACATTTCCTGCAACAGCAAATATTATTTCTTATAAAGCAGGCGCTGTTAATGCATTTGGATTTGATCTTTCGGCTGCCTGCTCCGGTTTTTTATTTGGGGTAACTACAGGAGCTGCGTTAATTGAAAGCGGGCGCTATAAAAAAGTAGTAGTTGTAGGAACTGATAAGATGAGCGGAATTGTGGACTATAGCGATCGCAAAACGTGTGTGCTTTTTGGGGATGGAGCAGGTGCCATTTTACTGGAGCCTGACCGGGAAGGATATGGAATACAAGACAGCCTGTTAAAAACAGATGGTATCGGAGTGGAGTACCTTAAAATGGTTGCCGGCGGTTCTGCAAAACCCGCTTCTATTGAAACAGTAATGGCTAAAGAACATTATATTTTCCAGGAAGGTCCGGCAGTTTTTAAATTTGCCGTTAAAGGCATGGCAGATGTATCTTATGAGTTGTTGGAAAGAAATCATTTAACGGGCGAGGATATTGCATGGCTGGTGCCTCACCAGGCTAATAAAAGAATTATTGATGCCACAGCAAGTCGTATGGGATTAAGTATGGACAAGGTTATGATCAATATTCAGCGATACGGCAATACTACTTCGGCAACTATTCCATTATGTTTATGGGAATGGGAAAAACAATTAAAAAAAGGCGATCTCATTGTGCTTGCTGCTTTTGGCGGAGGATTTACCTGGGGCGCTACTTTGGTGAAATGGGCGTATGATACGAAATAAGTTTTATTTCATTTACAAAGTGCGTTTATACTTATACGTTATACTTATACGTTTGCTGACTAAATAATGATACTTCCCGTATATGCACTATCAGACGCATTTGTTTGGTCAGCATTTATAAAACCCATCCATGTTTCAGCAACACCTTTTTTCAAATTCATTTGCAAAATTGCCGTGCAATTTTTTCTTGTTGCCTTGCTTATCTCAAAAATAGCTTGTTTGCTTTCGGGGAAATAGGCCACCATAAGTACCTTATCATCTTCTTTAGCAGTACCTGTTCCTGTATTATCAGTCCAGCTATATACAATATTACCATCTTCATTTACTAACGCTGATGCATACACGGCGCCGGGCAACATACCTCTTGAAATAAGCACTAACGGGTAAGATAAGGCCGGTAAGGGATTTTGAATAATTGCCTGGTTCATGATGGCGCTGGTAGCGCGGTTATAGCCCGTGGTGGTTGCACCGTTGGCCGGGAAGCTTTTATTAAAAAAGCCTGAGCCTGAAAATGGTTTTGTAAATTCATTACACAACTTTATTTTTTGTTGTTGCGCCAGCCTTGCTTCACTTTTAATATTGTCTTTCCTTCTGTGCCTGCTGCGCATAAAGCTTCCGCCATTCCTGGTATATCCGGTTACGGTACCTACGGTGCCTGTGAATCCACCATTAATGCCATTAATAACTCTTGCCATAATAATTGATTAAAGAAACAAATAATAGTGTTTTAACTGTCTTAAAACAATTTGATTATAACAATAAACGATCTGAAAATATCTTTATTGTGTAGCCAATTCGGCCTATCAGACCGAATAGGTATCGAATATATACCGGATATATATCGTAAATGCTGGCGGGAAGATATAGTGTCTTCTACTGAAAGAACTTTACAGGTGTCATTCTGGGGACAAGCCCTGACATCACTAAATTTTTGGCATTGAGGCAACAAACGAGGGGTTTGGAAATTGGTGGAACGCCCGCAGTGGACATGGCGTTATTACGGGATAATAAACGCGATGTTTCTTAAAAAATCTTTTTAAAAAAGTTACTGAATAAGCTTGGCAACCTGTTGCCATTGAACTGTATTGGCAAAGGTTGTTACCTGGGTATCGGTTGTATTCTTTGCTTCAAACGTTACTAAAGAACTGCCCAAAGGAATTTGGATCGTATAATCCGTCTGCCCGTTACCGTTATCTGTTTTGGTGAGTTCGGCTTTATACCCTTGCACTTTTATAATTTTATTATTGCCCTTGCTCATCATGCCTCCTAAAAGCGGGGTATTTAAAAAAGCATTCAGGGTACTCACAATGGGCGAGTTACCAATAATTGATATATCTACATTATCCTGCGGGCCATAGCTGCGATGAATGGTAGTGCCTATCAATCCCGCATTTGATGTTACATTATCATCTTTTGCATTAGATGCATAAGTGTCCATTTTATCGGGCATCAGCTTTAAAACTTCTTTGCCGATTATCATGTCGAGCTCCTGCATGGCCTGTAACAAAGCAAAATGCGAATCTTCCAGTTTATTGGATGCATAAGAAGCTTTTGCATTTTTAATATCAGCTGCAAAATTTTGAGCTGAACAAACTTTTGTAAATAATATCAAACCAAGTATAAATAAGTATTTCATAATTAATTTTTAAGAATGATTATTGTTCTCCGAGCATTTTTTTAATACTATCAATATCAAATGCATTTGCTGCATTCATTACATCCTGCTCTGTTGCAAAGTTTACACATTCCCATGCGATCAAAGAGCTTTGGCCCAGAGGCACTAACAGCGTATAGCCTTTACTGTTATCAAATGTTATGAGAGCTTTATATCCTTTTACTTTGGTTTGTTTCACATTTTGATTGTCGCCGTTACCAGATGTTTGAACGTAAGAGCTGTTGAAATACATATTTACAAAGCCTGAATAAACGCCGTTATTACCAATGGTAACAGTTAGCTGCTGATCACCTTTCCTGTAAACACTTTGTATAGTAAGATTGTTCCAGCCCCATTGCGTGCTCATTACCTTATTTTGAGTGGTATCTTTTTGCAACCCACTTACACTTGCAGGTAATGATTGTATGATCTGCTTGCCTATTTGCAGCTCAACGCTCATGATGGCCTGGCCAAGAGAATATCTTGCATCGCTGTATTGCGCTGCAGCTTGCGATTTCTCAGCATCTGCAATTTCCTGGTTCACATCAGGAGGCGTGGTATTTGTTAAGCCTGCTCCTGTTTTGTTAGCAGGAGATCCGCTTGATGAATTGTTGCTGCTGGTACTGTTTTGTGTGCTGTTACTGGTATTAGACGAAGATTTGCTGTTCACTGCGTTGTTCACCTTATCTTTTAGCTTTTTTAAAAATTGCGCATGAACGCTGTAAGTGAAACATAACGTAGATAGAGCAAGTATACACGCCGGTTTCTTTAAAAATTGCATATCGTATGTTTTTGTGAAAGTAATGCAATTTATCATTTTCCGATACTTAGCAGGCAATACTTTTATTGGTGCTTTTTACTCTTTTTATTCACATTCTTTATTGACTTTTTTTGATGCTGCATTTCACTAAATAGTTATCACCGTTCAATAGATGATACGTACTTTTTCAAAGTAAAAATTGTATATGGGCACATCTTAAATTTTTAAAATAGGAGAAAGTCCATTTTGTTGATTTTGCTATTCGCCCTGCTATCCTGAAATGTGTAAATAAAAGTACTGTTGTTTTAAGGTACTACCGCTAACGGGTAAACTAAGTATAGCTTGATGGAAAGCCCGGTTAATTATAGACATAGTTCAGCAAGTTTTATATGGGGGGAACAAGGAGTATATTTGGTAGAGGACTGGTGGGTACTCGCAGCCCTGTCACCCGCGGCCAGGCGCGAAATAATTCAGCGGAAGATGCTATTCATGATTGTAAAGGCCATGTAAGTGGAGAAATGCACTCCTGCCGGGAATATAGTTTCTGTTATTTTCCTCAATAAAACTGGTATCTTTTTGTAGGTATATTGAACCGAAAAATTGAGATTAAAAGAGCTTGTAATTTATTTTATCAACCAATTATTTCTTTTTACCTTACATAGCGGGGATAATTTCTTTCCGCTTGCTAACGGACAACTCTCATGAAAAAAGATCATAAGAAAACACCGGTTTCCCATTCCGAAAATACTTTTCCTGTAATAGGTGTAGGAGCGTCAGCCGGAGGCCTTGATGCTTTTAAAAAACTTGTGAAAGCAATTCCGGCGGGCTCCGGCATGGCTTTTATTTTAGTACAGCATTTGCACCCGGAAGTTGAAAGCGCTCTTCCTGAAATATTGCAAAGGGAAACGCTCACACCGGTAGTGGAGATCAGCGATAACATAAAAGTAGAACCCGATCATATTTACGTAATTCCTTCGAATAAAATATTAACGGCAACAGATGGGATATTAAAATTAAAGCCGCGGGAGCCAAAAGGCACCCTGAATATGCCTATAAATATTTTCTTTTCTTCACTGGCGGAGGTACACCAGTCGCGGTCTATCGGGATAATATTATCGGGAACCGGCACTGATGGTACGGCAGGGTTAAAAGACATAAAAAACCATGGTGGATATACTTTTGCGCAAAGCATTGATACTGCGGGATACGATGGGATGCCACAACATGCTATTGATGCGGAAGTAATCGATTTTACGCTGCCCCCGGAAAGTATACCCGCGAAACTGCAGCAGTTATTTGGATCCTTTATCGGATCACCCCCAGGAGACCAATGGTTATTAAAGGATGGAACTAGTGAGGAGACTTTCCGGCAAATACTTGGCTTGATAAGGACCCGTTTAGGCGTTGATTTTAATTTTTACAAGCAAACGACCGTTAGAAGGCGCATCGTCCGGCGTATGGTTATTCTTCATTTGAATACCTTAACTGAATACCTCGACTACCTCAAAAATAATAATACAGAGCTCGACATTGTTTTCCAGGATCTGCTGATACCCGTAACAGCTTTTTTCAGGGATGTGGCTACTTTTGATGTTTTGTGTTCTGATATCATTCCGGAAATGATACAAAATAAATCTGTAGCCGGCCCTTTGCGCATCTGGGTGGCTGGCTGTTCTACAGGACAGGAAGCCTACTCGATTGCCATGTGTGTGTATGAAAATGTAACCCGTCATTCGCCCGACCTGAAAGTCCAGATATTTGCCACAGACATTTCTGCGAAATCGATAGACAAGGCAAGGATGGGCGTCTATACAAAAAAAGAGTTAGATGGGCTTACAGAGACTCAATTACATCAATTTTTTAATAAGTTTAACGGCACTTACCAGGTGAAAAAAATAGTGAAGGACATGTGCATATTTGCCGTTCAGAATTTTCTGAAAGATCCACCTTTTGCAAAGATGGATTTAATAAGCTGCCGGAATGTTTTAATCTATTTTGAGCCTTTTCTGCAGCGAAAAGCACTTACCATATTTCATTATGCCCTTAATGAAAAAGGAACTTTGTGGCTGGGCAAATCGGAAACGCCGTCACATACATCCGATTTATTTGTTCATTCAGGTAAAGACAAATTTTTTAAAAGAAAACCGGGGCAAGGCAGATTTATGAACGTGGCGAGTAGCGGGAGCGAATTAGCTTTTTCGGAAGCAAACTATTCGTTACGGGGCAAAGAGGGCAAAAAAGATAATTTTCAAAAAAGTGCTGACGATATTTTGCTGTCGCGATATGCGCCCGCCGGGGTCGTCATCGACGGCCAGTTTGATATTGTTCAGTTTCGCGGCGCCACCACGGAATTCCTTGAACCTGCCCAGGGCATAGCAAGCTTCAACGTGCTAAAGATGGCAAAGGGAGTATTGAGTTTTGAATTAAGAAATGCTTTGCACCAGGTAAGAAGTACCAAAGCACCTTTTATCCGGCAGGGAATATCGCTAAATGGTACTTTGGTAACAATAGAGGTAATTCCTTTACTGGACATGGCGGACATTCATTACCTGGTTCTTTTTCGAAAAGAAGAAAGGGAACCTGAAAAGAATGCGAAAGGCAATAAACCTTTCTCAGGCAGCACACCAAAAAAAGGGAACATCAAAAATAAAAAGGATGTCCGTATTCTTCAGTTAGAAGAAGAACTTGCCCAGGCCCGGGAGGATATGCGAAATATTACAGAAAATCAGGAAGCAGCAAATGAAGAACTGGAAAGCTCCAATGAAGAACTGCTTAGCGGTAGTGAGGAATTACAAAGTTTAAACGAAGAACTGGAAACGAGTAAAGAAGAATTGCAGAGTACAAATGAAGAACTGATAACGATAAACCAGGAATTATATGACATGAATGAACAACTGAGCCAGCTAAAGATATTTGCCGAAACAACTTTATCTACACTTCATGAACCGCTGCTGGTACTTGATCAGGAATTTAAAATTACCAGCGCCAACAAATCTTTTTATAAAACATTCCGCTTAACTGAAGACAAAACACTGGGGAAGGTCTTATTTGAATTGCAGGAAAAAACATGGGAAATACCGGGGCTTAAAGAAGAGCTTATTAAAATTAAGCACGAAAAAGAATCCTCTATTGAAAAAGAAATAACTTTTGCATTTCAGGAACTCGGTATCCGTACCATTTGTTTTAATATTCAGCCAATAAAAAGAGAAAGCGGTGAACACTTGATTTTACTCGCTCTTGATGATATTACCGAAAGAAAAATTCTGAGTACCGCCCTGAACGAGCAGTTGCTCGAGAGAAAACATGACCAGCTAAACCTCAGGCTGATATTGCAATCAATTCCGCAAATAACCATAACCCTTTCCGCTAAAGGCAAAGTAAATTTTTTTAATAACTATTTTCTTGAATATTCAGGCCTTACGTTTGATGAAGCAACTACCGGAGGTGGCTGGAAGTATTTGATTCACCCGGAAGACCTGGAAGATTTTAGTTATAAAGCCGGTGATTGTCTTAAAACCGGTGAAGAATTTTATAAAGAAGTTCGCCTGAAAAGAAATAGTGATGGCTTATATCGCTGGCATATCTGCCGTGCAACCGCGATAAGAGATAAAGACGATAAAATTATTCTTTGGGTAGGGCTCGCCAATGATATACATGACCAGAAGCTTAAGGAACAAAAAAAAGACGAGTTTATAAGCATCGCGAGTCATGAAATGAAAACCCCCCTCACTACCGCCAAGGCGTACCTGCAGTTGCTGGAGCAAGTCATTAATCCCGCAAACAGCGAAGCGCTTTTATATGCAGCCAAGGGAAGCCAGGCCGTTGAACGGCTCAATGTGCTCATTACTGAACTATTAGATGTAAGCAAAATACAATATGGCAAATTAGATTATAAAATAACAACGTTTGATTTTAATAAGGCTATTGATGAGAGCATTGAAGTTATCCATCATACTTCGCCCACCTATTTAATAATAAAAAAGGGCACGATAACCAGGGATGTAAAAGGCGACAAAGAAAGACTGCAGCAGGTGCTGATTAACTTATTGTCTAATGCCATAAAATATTCGCCAAAAAATCATAACATTTCAATCGATGTAGAGAACGATGCTAATACCTTTACAGTGGCTGTGAAAGATAAAGGTATTGGGATACAGAAATCTCATCTTGACAAAATTTTTGACCGGTATTTCCGGGTAGAAAATGATACCAGCAATTTCCAGGGCTTAGGTATCGGATTATTTATTTGCTCCGAAATTATAAAGAGGCATGGTGGAAGAATATGGGTCGAAAGCGAGTTCGGAAAGGGAAGCACCTTTTATTTTACATTGCCTTTTAATCTGTAAGCCGTTATGAGATGCCCTTTTTATATAAGTCGATCTGGCAAAAAATTGTAATAAATTGAAGCTTATTATGCAAAAGAATCTTTTACATACTGCAAATGGATACTAAACGGGAAAATGTTGTATCGCCACATTTGCTTGCCAGTGATGATGCGCCCTGCATTTTAATTTATGATGACGATATCGAGATTTTAGTTCTTTGTAAGGCAGTCTTGTCCAAATGCAACTACAGGATAGAAACGTTTACACAATGTGAGAATGTAATTAACGATGCGCAACGGCTAAAGCCCCACGTTATTTTAATGGACTTATGGATTCCGGCTATCGGTGGGCAAAAAGCAGTAGAATTATTAAAAGAAAACCCTGCTACCAAAAATATTCCGGCCATTCTTTTCTCTGCTAACGCTGAAATTAAAGAAATCAGTGAAAAGGTCAGGGCTGACGGGTATCTTTCAAAACCTTTTGATATAAATGTTTTTAAACATACTATTGAAAAAATGATTAGTAAAAGCGAGAATAATAAAGATTGATCGGGCTTTATACTTATCCCTGATGGCCGCTTTTACTTCCTGCAAATTTCGTTTTATGACTCTTTCCAATCATTCCGGTAATTTACCGATGCGCAAATGATACAATTGTCAACGCACTTAATATTCGGGAATTGAAGAGGACTTATTCTGCACGAACACACATCGGCACCCTCTTTTTTGTCTTCGTAATGCTTTAAATTTGAAAGAAGGGAAAGACCAATATAAGCTAAAAATAATGCTGATTAAATAATGATACTTCCCGTATTTACAGCTTGACATAGCGGCATCAATTCCCTCCATCGGCCCCTGATGCCCCTTCTTCCTGGCGGGTGTCCTCACCCGACATTTATGAATAAATATTATCTTAGTCCTGTATGGAAAATGTTTTCAAATACGCAGGTGAAAGAAAAAGCCATCAATCATTAAATGAGATTTATTTCTGGACATCAGTAATAAAGGATTGGAAGCATTTATTAAAAACAGATGAAATGAAAATGATTATAATTGGAAGTTTTCAATGGCTGGTGCAACATGAACTGGTACATATTTATGGATATGTAATAATGGATAATCATATTCATGTGTTATGGGAACAGTTAAAGATGAATGGAAAAGAAACGCCTAAAGAAAGTTTTGAGAAGTTCACTGGACACATGTTTTCAAAGAAGTTAAAAGGAGACATAAACATACTTAACGAATATGCAACAGAACAGAAAGACAGGAATTATTTATTTTGGCAAAGAGACCCGTTAGCCATACTAATTACAGATAAAAAGATGGCAGGGGAAAAGCTAGATTATATGCATTATAATCCACTTCAGCCACACTGGCAATTGTGTAAAGAACCTTTTCAGTATAGGTTTTCATCAGCAAAATTTTATGAGACAGGAGAGGATGAATTTAAAATACTTACACATTTAATGGATAAATTGTGATTGGCAAATGTCGGGTGAGGACACCCGCCAGGAAAACTGGAAGACAAAAAATAAAGACGGATAATTTTTTCATTTAATATGCAACGTTTACGCGAGCTCAGTTTGCACTTGCTAAATTAGTTGTTGATAAGAAGATTAACAACCCTTTGTAAAACGTTTTAACTGATATGCAACAACGCATGTAAAACAACTTATTTTGACCAGGTGACGATGTTTGCAACAATATATTAAAATACCCATCGGGAGATTTATATCCATCCGGATTATTAATAAATATTTTTCTTTATATTTATCTTAAATTTTAAGATATTTAAAATATGAGATACTTAAGTGTAAAAATAGTAAATGAAAGAAACTCCGGATAAAAATATTTACGCGCTTATGATGGCAACCCGACGGCTTACCCGCTCTTCATTGATGTTTCAATACGCAGTAGCCGAACAGATGAAACTGAATCCAACGGATGCAGAGTGTATCGATTTCCTTATGGAGATGGGACCATCTACTGCAGGAGAATTTGCTAATGCCACAAGATTAACTACAGGAGCCATCACCGCCGCAATTGACCGGCTGGCAAAAGCCGGCTTTGTAAAGAGAGAAAACGACCCAGGGGACAGGAGAAAAGTCATTATAAAAATGATTCCCAAAACACACACGGGTGCTAAAAAATCTTATGACGCCATGGCGAAAGATGTTTTTCAACTTTTTTCAGGATATCAAACAGGCAAGCTGAAATCAATTTTACAACACACAGATGCTTTAACAAGGATTTTTCAAAAACACGCAGAAGAAATATTCTCTCCAAAAAAATAAAAACTATATGAAACGATGCAGGTTAAATTGTATTGCTAGTCAACACTTTTATTTACCAATAATATTCAGGCACAAATGGATACGACAAATTTGGAAATTTCAATGCCAGGACCCTCAAATAGGCGTTGTGTATGGATTCTTATATGGATATGATGCGAAGCCGCAGATTTTTATGCCTCTTTTAAAGAATTTAGATGTTCACTTAACAAAGCTTTACTTGTTTTGGTAACAACTGGAACCAGAGAAAGGAAAATTTCACTGGAATGCAGTGGATAGCCCTCTCACGCAGCTAAAGCCAAATGATGAAGCTTTAATTTCAATATTTTCATCATCCGCGTGGGCAACCAAAAAGCCTTCACTAATGCTCCCGCCATCTCCGGCCATTTCGCCGGAAGTATTACTATCATTTTATTTACAGCCTGGTGAAACATTGTAAGGGGAAAATAAAATTCTGGCAAAATGATAGTGAGCCAAATAATGCCATTTACTGGAATGGTACTAATGATGAATTCATCAGCGAGCTAAAAATTTTTTACAAGGCAGTAAAAGATGCTGGACCCAAATGCAAAATAGTTGCAGGAGGTTATGATGGTCTTTTTAATCCACCCGGCATGCCGGAAATTCCGGGTCAAAAATATGGGCTTTCTTTTTTTGATAAAGTAATCATAGAAGGCATCAGATTATTTTGATATTTTCGACCTCAGGCTATATGCAAGTCCATACACTATCCCGGGACGGGTGGCTTACTTCAAACAAAAGCTGCACAACAAACCAATTATTTGTACCGAATATAACGGCCCCGGCTTTTTTAGTTTCCCAATCAATTTTAAATATATAGCCCAGGTAATAAATTGGCAAAGTGCAATTGCGAAAGGAAATACTGCTGCGTACCTCAAATTAAAAAATCCACTTGTTCAGTTATATGACACGATAAACACACTGGCTCCGCAAACCCAAATGTTTATGATCGGTTGCAGTAAAGAACTGGATGATAAATATCACCGGCTGGAATGCCGCGATATTGTTGTCAGAAATATCCTTGCATTTTCAGCGGGTGTTCAAAAAACAATGTTCTGGGACTTGTCGCATAGCAATGATGATAAATATTCGATCATGACGCTGATGTTTGGCAAGAATAAATTAATAGATTTTGATAATGGAAAGTTGACCAACGAATATCCTGAAGCCAAAACATTTAGTGTAATGACTCATTTTCTAAATAATATTACATCTGTAACAAGAATCAATATACCAGGAAAAGATTCTTTATACTTTTTCCAGGTAAAGAGAGGGAATGAAAAACCCTCTCTATGTTGTTTGGGAAAGAAGGGATGAGTTCTCAGGAGAAGACCATCCCGCCAACACCTATAGCTTGCCGTGGTCATTAACCTCCGCAGAAGCCACCGACGTTTTTAATAAAAGCATTCCGGTAAAAATTTCAAATGGCGCTTTACAAATTGATGTTACAGATACACCGGTTTTTATTGAGGCAGTCAATAAATAATTAGTAAACAGCAATGAAATTTTACTTTCAAACCATCTTTTTTTACGTCTGCTAACGTGATATCCAATCCATCCGGGTGAATCGCAAACATGCAAATACACGTAAAGTATATGCAACGAAACACACAAACTTCATGTCAGTATATTACTTTTGAGGGTATTGACAGAGGGGATGGTGGGATCGTCGCATTTAGGGGAAGTTTGAATATTTTTCACGGTAGTTGTCCCCTTACGTCAAACTAAAACAACGTCAGTTGTCGCTCCTGGGCCTTCGGCGGTTTTGCATCGCCTATTACGGTTTTGCCGCCGTACTTCCAGCTTTCGCTTCTCTCTTTTTCTATCAAGGCGTCGAAGTGCGATGCCTCCGCGTGAAAATCCTGCTCCGCATTGGCGGCTATCGTATGCAGTTTTTTTATCGCTTCAGCCTTCTCTGTATTGCCGAGTTTCGATTTTTGAACGGCAGTTTGCAGAATGTCAATCGTTTCGTCATATACTTTCGTGGGCACAGGAAAGGGATGGCCGTCCTTACCGCCATGAGCAAACGAAAAGCGGGCGGGGTCTTTAAACCGCGAGGGTGTGCCATGGATCACCTCGCTTACGAGCGTGAGCGATTGCAGTGTTCTCGGTCCTACACCTTCCAGCATCAGCAGTGCTTCAAAATCTTTCGGCTGCTTTTCATGCGCCAGCCAGAGAATGCTTCCTAATCTTTTCAGGTTCACATCTCCGGCCCGTACATCATGGTGGGCAGGCATTTGGAGATGGGTTGCAACAGGCGGGTGACTGGCCATTTCCCGGAACTCCTGCAGCAGTCTTCCCGGCTCTTCAGTGGTAAATTGCAGTATGTGCGCTTTGGCCGCGGCCGCGTCTTTATCGGTGAGGTTCAGTATCATGCCCTGGTTCTCCCCTCGGATGCCTGTATGCGGCTCCTCCGTAAAGGAGGTGATATGGCCTGAATGCCAGTGATAGCGCCGGGCCGTTTTGCTATGGGCGTTCATGCCCTGCTGCACCACGCTCCAGTGGCCGGCATCGCTGAGGATAAAATTATGCGTGTATAGCTGGAAGCCATCCTGCACGGTGGTATTATCTACTTTGGCGCTCAGCTTGCTGCTGCGCACGAGCTCATTGCCATCCAGGCCGGTATTATGGGCAATGGTCAGCAACTCGGCCGGTGTAGCCTTGGAATATTTTCCTTTACCGCCGCAAATATAAATGCCGAGTGATTTCGACTGTGGGTTAATGGCCCTTTTGAGTGCGCCCATAACTGAGGTAGTAATGCCTGACGAATGCCAGTCCATACCCATCACGGCGCCCAGGCTCTGGAACCAGAAGGGATCGGCCATTCGTTGCAAAAAGTCGTCTTTGCCATATTCTGTGAGTATCGCCTCGGTAATTGACAGGCCCAGCTTAGCCATGCGCTCCGCAAGCCATTTGGGCACATAGCCATAGTGAAGTGGAAGATCAGCCGAACCGGAGCGATTCATATAGTAAAGGTAAGAATGATTGGCTACGGCAATGCGGGCTATCTAAACTTATAAGCCTTTTTGTTTTTCTATTAAAATAAAAAATATAAAGGGACACTTAATGATGATGACGCATAAGAATGACTAAATTGATGTTGAATTAAACACCTGGCAACTGCCCGGGAAAATGGCAATTCCCGCCATGCGGCTTTGCCGGCAATATCATGAACTATGAACAGAAAAGCCTTTTTAAAATACAGTGCCCTCACTTCCGCCGCATTAAGCATGCAGCGGAAAAATTCTGCTATGTTCCGGCCAACAGTTAAAAAAACGGCCAGGCCGCTGGCTATTACCATGTGGGATTTTAGCTGGCTCGAGCGGCGATGGACGGGCGCAGGCTACGAGGACTGGGACAAGGCATTGAATGAACTGGTGGTTCGCGGCTATAACGCGGTGCGTATAGACGCTTACCCTCACCTGGTGGCGCATGATGCTACCAAAGAATATACGCTGCTGCCCGTATGGAATACGCAGGATTGGGGCAGCCCGGATATAAATAAAGTAACCGTGCAGCCCGCCTTAAACCATTTCATTGCGAAATGTAAGAAACGCGGTATTATGGTGGGTTTATCCTGCTGGTACCGTCGCGATACTGACAATGTATTGATGGAAATTGACGGTCCGCGAAAAATGGCGGCCAATTGGATCACGACGCTGCAAACTATCGAAAAAGATGGCCTGCTGGATGCCATTTTATACGTGGATCTGTGCAATGAATGGCCGGGCGACCTGTGGTGCCCTTTCTTTAAAAATGATCCGCCGGAACATTCCTGGGGTTATTGGTACACGGCCAAATCCATGCAATACATGAGGGAATCTATTGCGCTGGTGCAAAACGCCTACCCGCACATCCCCTTGTGTTATTCCTTTACCGGCGGCGACCCCGCCTTATACGCGAAAAACGACTTGTCTTTTTTTGGCCTTATTGAGCATCATATCTGGATGGCACAATTAAACAATGAAGAATATTATAAAGAAGTAGGCTATAAATACCAGCGCTTTTCACCAGAGGGATACACGCAATTAGCCGCTAACTACCAGAAAGTTTACCTGGAGCGCCCGGCACATTGGCGCAAGTTGCTTACAGACGGTATAGAACTCCTCGCCACCGGCGCCCGGGCCGCAAGGCAGCCTTTAATTACCACCGAATGCTGGGGGCTGGTAGACTTTAAGGATTGGCCGCTACTCAAATGGGATATCATTAAAGAACTGTGTGCCCTGGGTGTAAGCACTGCCGCGGCAACAGGCCAGTGGGTAGCCATGGCTACCAGTAATTTTTGCGGCCCGCAGTTTAAAGGAATGTGGGAAGATGTTGCCTGGCACCAGCGCCTGACCAACTTAATAAAAAATGCCCCGCTGCACGAAGGCCTGCTGCAAACATCCCTTGTGAAGCGGATCAAAGTGTAAACTATTGTTTCAAAATCAGATGCTTGCGGAATTACCTGGTTAGAAGCGTTGCAAATACTAACGGCGATACGAACAGGAAACCCCACCCTTTTTACTGATCTTATTAATTTTATGTACGTCGCCCCATTATGGAATCGCCATTAATCATAACGCTTAAAATGGATGAAGCTTCGCAGGCTTTCTTCACAGCCCGGCGAGAAAAGTATTTCCCAAAGCATGTCAATTATCTCGCCGCCCATATTACGCTGTTCCATCACCTTCCTGCACGTGAAAAAAATATACCGGAAGTACTTACGGCCTTAGCTAAAGAACAGCGCCGGTTCTACGGCGACATTACCGGCCTGAAAAATACAGGTAACGGTGTCGCCTATGTGCTACATGCCCCGCAGGTGACCGTTTTGCATACACAGCTGCAACAGGAATTTAATCCGTACCTCATTAGGCAGGACAGGCAAAAGATCTGGCCACATATCACCATCCAGAATAAGGTAACGAATTTTAAAGCGCAGGAAACCTTTAAAGAATTAACGCAAAGCTTCACACCGCGCAGCGTAGAAATAACGGGCCTCACCACCTGGCTCTACTTTGGCGGCCCCTGGCTGCATGTAGCAGATTTTCATTTTTCCGAATAAAGCAGCAAACTGCTTCCCGCAAACTTCTAGTCTTATTTTCAGATTAACACTCTCTTGTGAAACTACCAGGTAATGGCATAGTCTGATATACAAAACATGTCAATTATGAAAAAAATTTTTACATTACTTACCTGTACTATATTTTTATCTGCAGCAGCTTTTGCCGGTGATGATCACCATGACCACGACCGTGGAAACGGCGGTTACGACCGTGGCCGCAGCTATGGCCATGAAGAATTCCGCGGTGATCGTGACGATCATGAAGGCCGCAGTTATGGCCGCGAAGTTTTCCGTGGTGACCGTTACGATCATGATGGCCGCGGCTTTGCCCCTGTTGGTCGTTTTATCGGCTCAGTGGTAAGAGACATCCGCGTACGTCCTGCCATGAACGTATATTTTACTTACCACAATTACCGGTATGGTATTGACCAGCGGGATATCATTATCGGGCAGATCAATGCCTATTACGATCAGCAAATACAGTATGTGGATAATGACTGGTCACTCAGCGACTGGCAGAGAAAGAGATGCCATCAATAACCTCGAAGCCCGCAGATCAGCAGAGATAGATAATATTTATGCCCAGTGCGGGGACACAGTGCCTTATGGTGCACAATATTAAAAATCAGCTAACTATAATAGCTTATTTCAGCCGGGGAAACCCGGCTTTTTTATTCAATAGATATTTGAAAGCCATTGCAATTTTCTCGTTAGCGCAGCATACGTTATTATTTCGAATATTCGGTTGCGTTAGTGCGCTAAATTGACATATCGGAGCCGAAGGCCACGCCATCCATCCTATTCATTATTCTTGCGCCTGGCCGGCCTCTTTTATTTGAGTTAATTGTCCCGGCGGAGTTTCACAGAATAATCTCCCGGTTAATAAAAACCAGGTGTGAAACCCCGACGACGAAAGAACATTTCACTCGTTTGAAGCCAAATTTCAACACTATATAGTTTTGTCAAGTGCACGATGAAGGAAGAGTGGGCTTATCAAGATGGGAGGTACACTCAGCATCGGGGTTTCCGGCAAGATTATTTTACATCCCGACCATGCGAACGGAAAACCCCGCTGAGACACAAGTGTTTACTTAAAATACGATTCCGGTATTGTTTTCCACATGCCATGCGCCAGGTGGCCATTAACTATCTCCCATATAAGGTAGATGGGCCAGATGATGTAATGGATAATGGCCAATATGATGGAGTGATTGTAATGCCAGCTTACCAGCACGGCATAGATGCCCAGCACAAAGTAGATAATACCGCCGTTCCTGTTTCGCATGAAAAGTGTTTTAGGGAAATGAGGCATTGAAGGTAGCGAAAAGCACACGAACCAGCGTGTGGTGAAATTATTTTTTATGAATTTTTACTTGTATTATATCTGCGTTACAGAGCGTGTTACCCTGTTAAACCTGCATTTTGTCTCTGATCAAATCAAAATCAATAAATTCGTCAGAACCGCCCCAATCTGCAGGTCTTGCAGGATAAGCTGCCAGTATTTGAAAAAAAGACAGTGCACTTAAGAAAGCATGAATTGTAGTTTCAAAGCCCTCAACATGGTGAATACCCTTATTTTTTTTATATAATTCTACAAGCGCCGCTGCCTCTTCCGGGCCGTAATAGTTACTGTAATCATTCCCCTTTACCCACGTCTGCAATACGTCGCGTAGTTCTTTTGAAGTCACGTCAAATACGCCACAAAGGATCTTTCCCAAGTCCTTTAAAGTTGAAAATTCAGTGTAAACCCATGCAGAGCCGATTGAAGTGGCTGTAATCAAAACTACTGCTGCCTTGCAATCTGACACAGCCGACTGTACTTCCTCAGAAATTTTACCGCCGAGTTGTATCTGGTTAATATATAGCCAGGCTTGCCAACCCCATGTTGCAAAAACTTCGCGAATTCTGATGGCGAGTTCTTTATCAGCAGAATTAAAAGAAACAAATATGTTGGGACTTCCCGGTGGTAAATTTAAATCCGGTAATGCTACAATTTCACTATTACTATATGGCTGTATTGAGTCGCTTGCCAAAGGCCATAGATTATCTACATGGCCCCATAATCTCGCCAATTTTGTTTGATGTGGATATTTCGCAGGTCTTATATTATTAAGGAGGCCTTCCTTCCACAGTCTTAAAAGGATTTCGTCAATTTCTTCGGGCGTATATTGCAATCCGCTCCATTCTTTTATCTCATCAGCCGTTTTAAAACTATCCTCTCTTTTAACAGCAATTTTATGGTTGGGTAAATCTTTCAAATAAGCCGTGAGATTGTTTAGAAAGTTGTCATCGAAATTCCTGGAGATATCTTCCGATGTACCGAGCGTTATCATTTCTCTGCTTTTATTGTACTAAAAAGTTTGATGTCTATAAAAACATTAGAGTATATTAAATTTAGAATAATAAATTCAACTATTAAATTTTTTACCTGGAATTCCCGTATGCAGCATTGCAGGGTCTTCGCTTTGAATTATTTAACTTGTTTATGAGATTTATCTCATTGGCGCGAGCCTCCCGGCTTGTGGTTATTTCGTTACCTGATCCTTTTATTTGTGAAGCCGATTGAAAATATAATGCGAGGCATCAAAGCATATGTATTTTTAGTAACGTGCAGGCACAGGTCATGAGACCATGCGCCATTTAAGGACAGAGCTGCGTCAGTTGGGGGTTTCGTCTGTGACTAACCGGACTTGGGCCGGTGATTTTCGGGCAGCTTAGGTTGCTTAACTTTGTTTCATGAAGAAAATAGGATTTCTATCGTTCGGGCATTGGTCCAACCATCCATCTTATCAAACCCGTACGGCCGGCGACACACTACTTCAGTCAATTGACCTGGCCGTTGCTGCTGAAGAATTGGGTATAGATGGCGCTTACTTCCGCGTTCATCACTTTGCACGCCAATTGGCCTCGCCATTTCCTTTGCTTTCAGCTATCGGTGCCAAAACGAGCAAAATAGAGATCGGCACCGGTGTCATCGATATGCGCTATGAAAATCCCCTGTATATGGTGGAAGATGCAGGTGCAGCCGATCTCATTTCCGGTGGGCGTTTACAATTAGGCATCAGCCGGGGTTCGCCGGAGCAGGTGATTGAAGGCTGGCGTTATTTTGGTTATGAACCAGCAGAAGGCAAAGACGATGCCGATATGGGACGACAAAAAGCGCTGGAATTTTTGGATAAATTGAAAGGTAACGGATTTGCCCAGCCTAACCCTAACCCGATGTTCCCCAATCCGCCGGGTTTGCTACGCCTGGAACCCTATTCGGAAGGCCTGCGCGAACGTATCTGGTGGGGAGCAGGCTCTAATGCAACTGCGGTTTGGGCGGCGGAACAGGGCATGAACCTGCAAAGTTCTACCCTGAAGTTTGACGAAAGCGGCAAACCTTTCCATATCCAGCAGGCCGAACAGATCAGGTTGTATAAAGAAGCCTGGAAAAAAGCAGGTCACGAACGCGAACCGAGGGTTTCGGTAAGCCGTTCTATTTTTGCCCTGGTAACTGAGCAGGACAGGCAATACTTTGGACAGGCAAAAGGATCAGACAGCTTTGGTTACATCGAAGCGGACAAACGGGCCGTTTTTGGTAAAAGTTATGCCGCTGAACCTGATCAGCTCATCAAAGAACTGGCGCAGGACGAAGCGATACAGGAAGCAGATACGGTGCTCCTGACCATACCTAATACCTTAGGTGTTGACTACAATGTTCATGTGCTGTCGGCTATTTTGGAGCATGTTGCGCCGGCACTGGGTTGGCGATAAAAGCTGGTTTAGATGAATATAGGCAGCCAGTGGCGCTGGCGCTGAAGTAGGCTTGAGGGAAAAGGGGCAAATGATTCGTGAGACAGAACCATGGAAAGAGGAATTCTCCTTACCTTCTATATCTATTTTTTCCTAAATATGGCCCAGGTATGGCCAGCACACAACGTCAGGCTACCAAACTTGAGCCAACGCAACCTTTCTTTATAACGCAATGAATAGAGTGGGGATACTTGCGCGAACATGGAGGTAACTAGCACCGCAACGTCTTAAATGGAACTACATTATCACCAAAAGTGTGCTAAAAGATTTAGTTTCGCCATTCAAACATCAAACTTCAATTTTATATATTTGTAATCATCGCTTTATGAAATTACATTCTGGGCATGATAGCTTATTTGTAAGCACTTTTGGCTAAAAAAAGGGTATGATTTTATTAGTCAAGGCCAAAGAACTTTTAATGATGAATTAGCAGTTGTTGATTTAGGAGTAGGTAAGAATATGGTTACCGCGATTAGCTATTGGTTAAAAGCTTATGGTGTTACTGATAGTTCTAATCATATAACTTAACTCGGGCATTATTTATTTAATGAAAAAAATGGATATGATCCTTTTCTCGAAGGTTTGGGAAGTATTTGGTTATTGCATTATTCATTAATAAAGGCTGATAAGGCTTCGATCGATAACCTTTTCTTTAATGAGTTTAGAAAGGATAAATTTTTTTTTACACGAGAGCAACTTTTAAATTTCTTACTGAGAAAATTAGATAGTAATGATCAAAAGAATGTGAATGCAAAAGACAATTAATTCTGACATAAGTGTTTTTATTCGTAACTATCTAAAGCCCGGATTGAGAAAAAAAAACGGATATAGAAGATGAATTTTCAAACTTGTTTATCGATTTACAATTCATGGAAACCTATCAATCAGAAAACGCTGAGGATAAATTAGTAGAATGGTATAAAATTGAAAACGATTTAAGAATTGATCTGCCTGCAGAAATAGTTTTATTTTCTATTCGTACATGATGAAAGCTATGGAGACTCCATTTCATTTAAAGAATTGCAATCAGGAGATAACTCACCGGGCAACGTTTTTGCATTAAATGAAGAGGGCCTTTATAATAAAATTGAAAGAATTGTTGAAATTGTCCTATGTTACCTTCACGCAATCTGCAGGAGTTCGAGAATTACAATTCAGACCTAAACCTGTAGCAGAAATGGAAAATTTTAAATGACTACTACGACCCCAATTAAGTTTTCTCCTTCCATTAATATAATTAGGGATAGCAATTATTCTTTTAATTATATTCCTACGCCTAACTCAATCAAGGTATTTGATCAATTATTAAATGATGCCTATGCCGGAAGCAAATGCAATCTTATTATCGGAGCGTACGGAACCGGTAAGTCATCTTTTCTTTTAGCCTATCAACAAACGCTGAATGGCTTTCAAAACACATTTTACTCAAAAAGAAAAGCTTTTAAAGCACTATCCTAAATATGAATTCATTCAAATAGTTGGGGACAATAAATCACTGCTTGATTATTTTGCTTCCTTGTTTTCAATAGCCGATAAAGATTACTCAAGTTCAGATGTAATAAAAGCAATTGATAACAAATATAGGCAGCTTCAGAAAAAAGGAATTGGGGTTGCATTTATAATTGATGAATGTGGTAAATTTTTGGAATATGCTTCTAAAAATAATCCTGGAGTAGAATTATACTTTATACAGCAATTATGCGAATGGGTTAAATAAGACAACAACCCATGCTTTATTAATTGGAACCTTGCACCAAGATTTCAATACATATTCCTTCAACTTAAATAGAAGTCAACAACAAGAGTGGAGTAAAGTAAAAGGAAGATTTAAAGAAATTGTATTTAATGAACCCGTAGAGCAATTATTGTTTTTAGCAAGTAAAAGGATTGTAGAAAAATTTAAAGACAAAAAAGAGCCTAAAACTTTTGATAAATTATTTAACGTAATTAGGGATTCAAAAACCTTTCCTTTAAAGGATTATTTTAATAAAGATATAGCCCAAGCATTATACCCTTTTGATATTTTGTCGGCTGCTGTTATGACGCTTTCATTGCAGCGGTATGGTCAAAATGAAAGAAGTTTATTCTCCTTTATTGAATCGAATGATCACCTTTCTTTAAATGATTTTGACTTTAAAAAAAGTAGTTACTATAGCATTGACAAAGTGTATGATTATTTGATCAGTAATTATTATTCTGTTATTAATCATAAGGCTTCGAAATCTGATTACACGTTTTGGAATAGCATAAGAAAAGCTTTAGAAAAAAACGGAGGTGTATTGCCTGATCATATTCAAGTAGAAGCACAACAAATAATAAAAACAATTGGCCTCCTAAATATTTTTTCTACAGCTTCGGCTACTCTTGACAAATCATTTTATGAAGCATATGGTCAATATGCAATTGGTATAAAAAATTCAACGACTGTTATTGAAGAACTCGAGAAGTTTAAAGGTAATGAAAGAATATGCCAAACATAACTCTAGATATGTAATTTTAGAAGGTACTGACTTGGATATTGACTTAGCCATCGATGAGGCAGGTGGAATTATTGAGAAAACAACAAATTTTGTAGAAACGCTGAGACAATATTTTGATATCCCGCCAATTGCTGCTAAAGCTATTTTTTATCAAAAAGGTACTCCAAGATTTTTTCAATTTGTTTTGAGCGAAGAACCATTTGTAAACACACCTGAAAGTGAAATTGATGGATACATCAACCTTATATTTAATGAGGATGAAAAAATAATTAAAACAATAAAATCAGTTTCAGCAAATTGTAACGAAGCTATATTATTTGGTTATTATAAGAATACTGTTGAGATACGAAATACTTTATTTGAAATTCAAAAAGCCAAGGAAGTAAAGTCTGCAAATATTAATGATAGAATTGCAGTAAAAGAATTGGATGAAATAATAAATCACTATACCAAAATTTTAAATCATTATGTTTTAGATAGCCTTTACTCTAATAATGATAAAATTGAATGGTATTATCAAGGAGCTAAAATTTCTATTTCGGATAGGTCATCTTTCAATGAAAATTATCAACTATTTGTAAGGATGTTTATCATGGTACTCCTGAATTAAAAAATGAGTTAATAAACAAGACCAAGACCTCAAGTCAAATATCAGCAGCAAGAAAAGAGTTGATTAAACGATTATTAAATTATTTGTCTGAAGAAAATTTAGATTTTTCTTCTAATAAATTTCCTCCTAAATCTATTTATCTATCCTTATTGAAGGATAAGGGATTGCATGCTATTGTAAACGATGTATGGAGTTGGCAACAACCAACTGACCAAGTCATTTGATGAACTATGGCAAGCAGGTAGCCAATTTTTGAAAAGTTCCAAAGGCAATGAAAGAAACTACGGGAGTACATTGATTTACTTCTTCAAAGCCTTTTAAGTTAAAGCAAGGGTTTATTGACTTTTGGGTTCCCATCTTTTTATTATCAAGGACGGATGAATACGCACTATTTGATAACAATGGGTATATTCCTTCTTTGAATGAAGACATATTGGAGCTAATTAACAAAAAGCCTGCGATGTTTAAAATGAAGGCTTTTGATGTTGTGGGAATTAAATTAGAATTACTGAATCGGTATAGGATTATTTCTTAAGTCAAGCGGAAAATTCCAAAGCCGAACAATAAAGTATTTATTCAAACAATAAAGCCTTTTAAGTTTTTATCGAGATTTGAGTGACGATTCGTAAAGGAACAAATGATTTAAGCAAACGAGCCCTTGCAGTAAGAGAAGTGATTGCCAATGCGAAGGACCCAGAGAAAACTTTCTTTGAAGATTTTCCTACAGCTTTAGGTTATACTATCCAAGTTCAGGTTGCAAAGCAAACCAGGTTCAGCGGAAATTTTATTAAAAAGCTGCAAGAATCCATCAAGAAATACGTACAAGCTATGAAAGATTGATTGGACGTTTTGAAGGATTTATAATGAAAGATATTTTAGGAACGAAAGATGCTTTTCCAGATTATAAAGATCAATTGATTAAAGGTATAAGGACTTAAAGTTGCACTTGCTTACAACAACTCATAAAACTTTTTATTACGAATCACTTCTCATTAGATGATAAAACGGCCTGGTTGAATCTAATTTCCCAGGCATGTATTAGTAAGCCCCTTCATGCTTTACAGACGAGAAGAAAGTGTTTTTGAAAAATTTGCTGATCTCAGTCTATGTTTTAGATAACCTATCTGAACTTAGTAAAGCTAATATTCAAGAAGATGAAGAAGATGTTTTAAAATTTGAGGTGACGTCGTTTGTTGAAGGACTGAATAAAAGTATGTTGCGATACCAAAAACAAAAAGCAAGGAAATACAAGCCAAACAAAAAGAAATAAAACATATATTGGGGACTGATAAGAAAACCAACATTGCTGTATTAGCCTATTTAATAAAGGAGTATTTAAATAATGAATAAGAAAGTAAGACATGTATTAGGAATATCTGGAGGTAAGGATAGTGCTGCTTTGGCTATTTATATGAAAAAAAATTATCCGGAAATAGATATAGAATATTATACTTGTGATACAGGCAAGGAATTAGAAGCGACGTATAAATTAATTGACAATCTTGAAATTATTTAGGAAAGAAAATTGAACAGGTTTCGAGCAGCCGATGGAAGTAATGAAGACCCGTTTGACCATTTTTACAATATTTATCAGTGATATTGCCCTCTTCTAATGCGAGATGGTGTACTAAAAAATTAAAGCTTGAACCCTTTGAAACATTTGTAGGTGATGATCCGGTTATCTCCTATGTAGGAATCAGAGGCGATGAAGAGAGAGAAGGATATATTTCAAGAAGTCAAATATCCAATCCATCTTTCCTTTTAGAAAAAATATTTGGAGTGAAGATGTAATTTCAAAAGTTTTGTCTAATGATAACTATACCCAGCTACTTGACCTATAGCCGAACCATTTTTTGTTTCCAACAACAGATTTTAGAACTTTTGAAATAATTCGATGCAAAGCCGATATCTCTGAAATTTTCACTCCAACAGAAAGCTGCAATCTATTGCTTGACACGAGGTATAAAGAATTTAATCACGTTGTATTTTAATTATTAAAACGTTACCAATTATCCATTATCATCAAGAACGTAAATTATTGCTTTGATTGAAAATGAAGAGATATTTAATTCGTGATGATATTTTTAGAATTGTTAGAGAGAAAGTGGAGTTGGTGTTCCCGATTATTATAAGAAAAAAGATTTTACGGTAAATGGCAAAAAAGGAGAATATGCAAGAAGCCGCTCCGGTTGTTATTTCTGTTTTTTTCAACAGAAAATAGAATGGGTTTGGCTATATGAGCAGCATCCGGAATGGTTTAAAAAGGCGATGGAATATGAAGATGAAAAAGCAGGGTTTACTTGGAATCAAAATGAGAGTCTAGCTGAGCTAGTTAAACCAGAAAGAATAGAAGTTATTAAATGGCGAGTATTTGCAGAAAAATACTTCTAAAAATAAATCACCATACTTGCTCGATATACTCGATGAAACTGAATCGGAAGGATGTGCTGCTTGTTTCATTTAATTTCATTTAAAATATTGTCAATTTCATCTGGTTTTCTCATCGATATTTTGCTGCATACCCATTTTTAAGTTTGTTTAATTCCTTAGCTTCTAGCAATGAATCATCATATAAGAATAATAACATTAATTCACAAACAGTATCAGAATTCATTAGCATTTTATGTTGAATAGGATTCCAAAGTACATAATGCCAGGGCTTGCTATCTAAGTTAAGATTGATATGATTAAATTTAGAAAAAATATCATCAAAAGTATCCCCCGCTCTATATCTAATTAACAAAGCAGCTTTGACTATAGGTAAAAATCCAATGGGCCTAAAAATTAAGTTGCCTCCTGTTTGATTATTTCTATAATTTAATGCTGCATTTTCCTCAACTTCTAAATATTGATTGATTACAGAAAGCTGTTGTTTAAAAGAGTTCCAAAAGGATAGAACGTTTTCGCGATAAAACGAATAAATTTCATCAGAAGGACGAAATTTTAGAAAGTCAGCAAGTTTTTTTGCTGTAACTTTTTTGTCTTTTTCCTTAAATAGAAAATATTTAAGCAACTCCACATTAGCTTGGTATAAAGTTATAATTGATGTAATTGCCTCCTTGTTATTAGAAGGAATTGCTTTCTGTTTTGCATAAACTACCCTTTTATTTGTGAAGAGATCGTATTCTTCTAACAATTCGCGAGTCAGAATTGCTGCTATATCATCTTCATCCAAAGCAATGATATCATCATCATTTACGGGTTTCGCGTATCTGTTAAGTGTCGTAAATAACCGTCTAGTTTTTCTTTTCCCCTCGTCATCATTTTTGTGCCCAATGAAAATAGCAGCAATTGTTTCTTGTGCTAGTTCAGGATTTTCTCTCATAGCTGCTTTAATACCTTCTACTCGATGTTGACCATCTATCGGAAATATCTTGTGTTCACCGGGAAATTCAAGTAAACCCATTTTATATGTTTCTATACCATCATAAATAAATTCGATCTCTCGCCATTCGGGATAATCATCATATACAGCAAGTACGAGGGAGTTAAAAAACAATTCAGGTTGTTTTATGATATACTCCTTAATGCTAATATAATTTTCAGTTATACTTCTTTGAATTAAATCCTTTAAACTCTCACTTTTATGTAACTGATCATCAACCTTAGATACAAAGTCTGTTATCTGTTGAAATGTCAAAGTCGTAACATAATAATCCCACGTTCCGATATGAGCTTTCAATGCTGGAATTTTCATAAATTAAATGCTTTTACTGCGTCGCTAATAATTTTATCCGGTATTTTATCATTCATTTGAAATAATGTACAATTAATTATATCTTTCTCCAGACTTATTATATCGTCATTTTCATCCAGTGGATAGAATGCTAAAAATAAATTACTACCCCAATATTTAATCATTCGGGTAATTTTAGGTCTCTCATTGTTTTTTGAATAATGTTGGAAGTATTCTTTAACTCGTTTTCTGAGATTTTGGCCTTCTGTAAATTGCGCTCTTCCAACATAAAGTGGATATTCCGTCAACCCTATTATCAATGAACATTTGATATAAAAAAGATATAAACCACCTTTGTCATTAGGTACTAAATTAATGTCATCACTAAAATTAGAACCATCATCATTGAGATATTTGATTGATGTCCAATTCGCGAAACTTAAATCTAAGCCGGGATAATTAAATTTACTCCATAAGCTATCATGTAATATATATCTAACAGCTCTATTGTTCATCTCTTCTCCTAAATCGAAGGCATCTGATATCATTAATCTATATTTTATTCTTCAAGTGAAACTTCCTCATCCTATCCCTTTTTAGAAATGGATATTTTATAGTTCCTTAATTGTTTTTAATATTTTTAATCTAACAAGTCAATAAAGCAATTATCATTATTATCAAAAAATTCGGGTTCAGATTCCAACTTAGCTCTTATTTTATCAAATCCACCGTTGGCATATTCCTCCATTAGTTTTCTAAGATTGAGTATTTCTTTTTCAACTTCCTTATCATCTTTGTTTTCCAATTCATTAAAATCAATATTAGATTTCGCAAACACGCTCATGATAACATAATCAGCTAAATCAGAAGGTTGCCAAGACTTTATTTCAATAAACTTTTCTTTTTTGGCATTAGAATCAATTGGCACTCGGTAATTGTTTTTTAAACCTAAAAGTGCAGCGTACATATATATTTCGTACTTAGTTGAAAAATACTTCCCTTGCTCCCACGCAGTACCTTCGCTCGCCGTTCCCGCACGTCCACCTTGCACTAATGTAAATTTTGTAATTAATTCTTCGTGCACGGCATCATATTCAGGTGCTCTATCTTTTATTTTCTTTAAAAGTTCCATATTAATTCAGTAATTCAATTTTGGTAGATAAATTATTTCTATCACTTCTTTCTCTTTCTGGTATCGAAGGAGTAATTGTGTAAACTTTTCCAATCTTAATTTCCGGATTTGTTAATAACTCGTTTCTTAGATTTTGGTTTTTATAAAACTCCTTGCTCATAATGATACTTTGTCTATATACCTTACTAATAGTTTTACAGAACCCGATTGTATAATCTTCACCAAAAACGGAAGTAGGTGCATCAGTGATTAACGTATAAAAGTCTACGACACCGGAATTACTTTTTGCTGAAATGATTGCCATAATAACGGATAGCTTTACTAGTATAAGGTTACTTGTATTAGAACCAAGAAGCGGGACTCCATTGCTATCAGTTATTTCCGGCATATAATTTCCATTAGGCAACTTCCTTAGCTTTATTTGTCCACGTGCTGACTTATTACCTGAGGTCATTGCTTCATAATGGGTATTTGCCTCTTTTTCTAATTGAGTTATTAGATTACTGAAAACCCTATCTCTTGTATTTCCGGCAATTTCTTCAAAGTCATTAAGAACATTTCTTTTTTCTTCAAGCCATATTGGAATATCTCCTGTCACCAATAATGTCAGCTGCTCATTAGTATTCTTTAAATTGTTTTTGAAGTGTTCAAGTTGTTGAGAGATTTTATTTTGTTGTTCTCTAAATTCTTTTGATTTATTATTCTGGATGATATATTCGTTCTGAATATTTGTTGCTTCTTCCACCGACATAGAAGCATCAGCAAGAAGCTTTTGAATTTCATCTTCAATTTTACTAAAGTCTTTATTAGCGTTCCGAACTTTAGTATTCAGATGATTTCTTTTTCCTAATGTTTCCCTAATATCATCATCAATATCATCTATTCTATTACTTAAAGACAATCCATTTTGGTATAACCTTTTAAAATCGTCACTGAAATCCTGAAAACTATGTTCATCCTCGTCTTTTATCTTTATTGTGTTGCTTGGCCGATTGAGGAGTTCCTTAATCTTATTCCATTCAATAGAATTCTTCTTCGCTTCACGGTCACAGACTAAACACCTTTCTTTATCAAGCATCCATTCAACATAATTTGGTTCCGGGACATTAAATGGAAGGCGGGTTTGTAAGTTGGCTTCTGACTCGCTTTCTATTTTTTCTTTTACAGCCTTTTCGGTAGCTATCTCTAGCTTCTTTTTTTCGTAATCTGAAAATTTCTTTGCATATTGTTTCTGCAAATCGCCCGTACCTTTCAATACCCACTTATTACGAAACATCTTTCGATGGAAACTTATTAATTCTTCTTTCAGCGATTCATTCAACTGATTTAGAAGATTTAAGACACCCCTTTTGCGCTCCTGCAACTCACTTACCTTTTGCGCATCTGCTTGTTTATTTAGTAGTTCTTCACATCTTGCTTCCGCTCTAGATAAATTATCATTAACTTCTTTTTCATCTATTTGTAAATCAGCTATTTTTTCTTCAAGTCGGGATTTAGTCGTTTGTAATTGTGAACTCTTATCAGTGTCTTTGCTCAATCTTTTTACTTCACGATCATATTCATTATTTGCAGACTTAGAAGCTGAAATGGCAATTTCCTTTAGCTCATCGTATCGCCTAATACTTGATAAGACATTGATTGCCCGCGTGAGCGAATCGTGCTTATTAAAATCAATTATTGATTCAACCTGTTCTCCCTGAAACCATAAATATGGTTTTAAATCCGGTGGAAGAATTGATGTCTTAATGGCTTGTTTTCTATCTTCATCGGTGACCATTTTTGAGTTTAAATAAGACAATTCTTTTTGCATTACAGTAAACTCACTATCGTTGTCTTCAATAACATTTCCGTTATCTTTTTTAATTGTGTATTTTCTTTCGAGTATGTAAATATTATCTTTTTCTAAATTGTGGAATGTAATTTTTACACTAGCGCTAATTCGACCATCACCACTACTATATTTTGATTTATCAGAAATGATCGCGGACTTGAGCATCTTCGTAGGAATAAATTTATCCTGTTCCTTTACAAACAATTGGTCATACATTACCCAATAAAACGCATTGTATAACTGAGATTTTCCATATCCATTGTCTCCAATAATTACATTAATGCCTTCTGAAAAATCAAGGGCGTTTTTACCATCATAACACATGAAGTTTTCCAATTCTATTTTTTCGATTATCATAATTATTTGTTGAGATATTGATTTATTTTTCTCGAAATAATCCCTTCTGACTCTCCATCAACATTTCCATTAATTGCCATTTTTATAACCTCCAATAGCTTGATTCCCGTCGCTTCCCCAAACTTTAAGTTTTCAGCGTCTTCAGATGTTATGAAATTCTTTTCAATGAGTAGAGGGTCTTCTAAGAAACTCTTGTATATATTTTCTTTTGTCATACAGTTGCAAGTTCGTTTTGGATTGTATAAATATTTAAATTATAGTGAATGCAAACATCATTGAAAACATCCTCCGTATAATAAGGATTTTTTGAAAGTGAAGCAAAATACATTACTCGTTCTAGTTCCTTTTTTACTAGCCCTTTTTCTAAATCAAAAGTTTCACTTCCTTCAATTTCATTTTCATAATCCGGCAATACAACTAAATCATGAATTACTGCATACTTTTTTGCGGGATGTTTTCTTAAAATTCTTCCCCTTCTTTGTATAAATTGTCTTGGATTTCCTGTACTACTACAAAAGATTGCAGTTTCTGCTCTTGGTATATCAACACCCTCATCTAAACACTTCATTGAAGCTATAACATCAATATCTCCATTTTGGAATTGTTTTAATATATCGTCTCTATCTGTCATTCCACTTATGAATTGATTTACTAAAATCTTTTCATCAATCTTTGCAACTTCACGAGTATATTGATTTATAAGTCTTACATTTTCAATTACGGGTTCATCTTCTTCCTCATATATCTCGAATGTTTCTCCCTCTGGGACGTAAATGAAAGTATACTTAAGATTGCCTTTCTCATTAAACTGCTCTCTTAGAATTTCGATTGTTACTCCGAGTTTATTAGCAGCTTTATGAATTATTCTTTTTCTTTTGAGCAATAACCTCTCAATGATGCTTTCCTTCTCAGGATTTCCAATACCAAAGCGATAAAGCTTAGATAACTGTACGCTAATTTCTACATACTCTTGCATTTCATTTTTTGTCAGCTTAATAATATGCGGATAATAATAATATTGGCATAATACACCTTCCCGAATTGCTTTCTCCATCGTAAAAGAATAAGTGTACGGTTCTTTATCTTCAAAAAATTCTTCCATTTCAGCTGTTCCCTCGGGATCATAAATTCTCTTTGGAGTTGCAGACAAACCAATTCTTTTTTCTAACTTAAATTTTTGATTTTATTAGCTACGGTTGGTGAGGCCAAATTATGGCCTTCGTCTGCAATAAAAATTGTATCCTTCGGCAAGTCTTTAATAAGATTTTGAAATTTATCTTTTACAAACGAAGCATAGGTGCTTAATAAAGTACAAATGAAATTGGTATTCGCTTTGACGTCGAAATCATCGTAGTCACATGATTTTGCCAATCAACTTTTGAAGAAATTTTAAACACTTCCTGAAAATTAAATGATAATACTTCTTTTTCCCATTGATCAACTAAAGTTATCGTTGGAACAAGAATTAATACATGATATATCTTTTCCGAGGATTTTCCCTAAATTCCTCATATACGCAGTTTAATGCAGTGATAGTTTTACCGGTTCCTGTTGCCATTGCAAAGATTCCTTTATAACCATTTTTTTCCAAGCTTTATATGCTTCATTCTGATAATCTCTAGGGCCCGCTGTGTAAGGAAATCTTGGTTCCCTTATAATTTCTTCGATTTGTTTTTGCCTTAATAATATGTTCTTCTAACTTTTTATTATCCAAACACTTTTCTTTTTTTCAATCAGGTCTTTTTCCTGAATCACTAGTTCGTTAATTGATTTACTTCCAAATTCCTTTCTTATGGCAATATCACATCTCCCTCCAGGTAATCCACAAAGTCTGCTTTGCCGGAAAAAATATTATCAAATTCTTCATTTATCCTCTTAATAATTTTGCTTGAACGACTATTTTCCCAACTTAAAAAGACATCCAACTCTTCCAAATTCTCTAATAAACCATATGCCGTGAAATTACATGAGGCTGAATCCTAATTAGTCTGTTCCATCGAAAAAATACCATTCTTATAATGGGAAATTCCTTTACCATCTTTTGGTCTTATAATTTTTATTTGAATTCTTTTGTTTGCAATAAGCCATGCGAGACACTCAAAAAAATGTGTACCATATTCATCAAGGCTTTTCTTCAATTTTTTTATATCAGAAAGATCAAGCAAAAAACTATCTGCAATATTTTCTTCGGCGAGAACAAAAGCGTTCTTATCTTCCTTTGACAAAATATTGTTTGCAATCATTCTGATTTTACCACCATTGTATAGGAATGTGGCAAATCCAAGAGACAACACATTTATTGCTGAAGAGCTAAAATAACCTAGTAATAAATCAAATTCATTGCTATTAATTAAGGCGTTTAGGAAAAATTCAAAAGGTTGATGTTCACCTCCCGATTTGTAAGATTCTATCTTCTGGCCATTCAACTTCTTTTAACATGAATTAATGTATTTGTTAGTCAGGGATTATAAATGTAATGTTTCTCCAGGAAATTCCTTCGATAAATTTTATGGATGGTATTAAATAAATTGTTTTCATTCTCGCATGTGAAACTTGTTACAATATCATAAAATTAGATATTACTAACTGTTGAATTTACTTCTTAAAAACCTCATCCAAATGAAACTGCAAAAACTCTTTCTTTGGATAATACTTCTTCGCCAATATAATTTTTGTTCCAACTAACGGAGCAAAATATTTGGCGTGATATTCTTCATTATGTTTCTTTTTTAAATAAGACGATAAGATAATTTCATGCTTTTCATTTATCCCAATGTAGCCTTTATCATAAGCCCGGTCGTATAAGGCAGAAAGACAAATACCATTTTCAGGATTCAATCTTTCTTCTTCACTTTTACTCCATGGTATAATGTGGCTGGCTAATAATAAGTCAGGAATATCAAGTCCTGTAATAGCACATCTGCCGGAATAATTGGCAATAACAATTTGCCTGAAAACATTTTGGGTTAACTCTGGCTTTTACTTCCCTTAGTTTGTATTCACCTTTTAAATGTTCGGTTCCTTTTAATGCATCTTCAAACTTATTTTCAATAGAAGTGTGTTCTTTCTCTGCTAATATTCTTTCGCTTTCAAAAAGCAATGAGTCTTTGTTATTTATAAATTCTGCCCAAATTGGTTCTACTTGTTTTCTTCCACCAGGCAAACCACCAATGCCTCTTTGTTGATGAAATGGATCAACGCTTGCAAAGTTATTTAGCCGCATTGCAATCGAGCCTGCGGTTCTTCCTAATATATTAGCTAAATGAATTATTTCGGGAGTACCAGAGTGGAGTTTCCCAAATGGCAGTTTTAAATAAAGATTCAACGCAAGAATTAATTCATCTCTTGTCCAGAGTTTTCTTTCTGCCATTAATCAATCATTTTCCACAATCTAAGAAAATATTCATCTTCTTCTTCGTAGCATATAAAATTACATTGCACATTCAAACATTTTTCAATAAGTGATTTTGCATTAGTATGATAAAAGCTTGCAATCTCTTCGCATCTTGAACCACAATAGGGACAGGTAAATGGTTGATCATTCATCAAGAAAGTTTCAAGTGGCTTGAACATAAAACAATAATACACTTTATCAGCCTAAACTGATTTGCTTTTAAGTCACGTTAGAACGGAGATTTACCTTGCAGCTTTTTATCATGTACCCTGTACCGGTAGCATGTGCATGTAAAAATTTCTCCGCATGAGCATTTTAGGTTTTGTATTCTTGCCTTTAATAACGGCCATGTTCCTGCTACGGGTTTCTTTATCGTGCACATCTGCCATATTATAAAGTTACTTACTTCAATAATTGTATGCTTTCGTAATTATTAGTCAATTTTTTTATGCCTTTCATGTACGGGATTAAAAGCGGCGTTCAAAGGTTTTTAAACATGCTTTAAAATAAAGTAAGCTTTTAAAACCCCGATGACTAAAAAAAATCTGCAATGTATATTTCCGCCGCATAAAAACTGTGAAGGCATGCCGCTACAAAAGGTAAGACTGTTGGGGGCGGGTTCTGTATATCCAAGCTTCAGCAACAACAAGGTGCAACACAAACCCTATCCAAAATGCCGTTCCGAAAAATTCATAAGGCGTTAACCCGGTGAAGCCGCTGGTGGCAAAGAAAATTCCTACAATGGGACGAATAGTTGTAATGGCAAGGCCTATGGCATAGGCGCGAATCATCCATTCCCTATGGAGAGCAGGTTTACCTTTTCGAATAAGCAAATAGGCTTTTGATAATGCAAACAAAAAGAAAATTGAAAACAATAAGGTTGCGGCTGCCTGGTTAACACCCCCAATAGAAGGCATTGCAAGGCTCATGATAAATGCGGTAAGGCCTGCAACCAGGCCGCTAATTATTACAACACGCCCAAGCCGCCGGTGTCTGCTAATATTCCTTTGTCTTATCTTCTTACTAAATTGAAAGGGCGCTAATAATAAATATAAAAGCCCCGGGAGTATATGCACCAGCGTTAGAATGGGGTATCGTGCAAAAATATCATCTGTTGCGGCCAGTTCCTCCAGCCTTTTATTTGCCTGCGGTATATGTGCATGAAAGCCGTTTATTAAAACTGGTACCAGTTTAAGTGTACGCCGGGCTACTATCGCGATTGCTATCAGGGTTAAAAATATAACAATCGCATACACCAGCCTTAGTTTCGGCTTATTGCGACTGGCGTTGTCCTCCTGCATAATATTTGTGTCCTCTTCTTCCTTGCCCGGCTCTCTCTTCATGTTGTAAAGTTAAAAAATGCGTCAACTTGTAAGAGTCCTGCTACAAAATCAATAGCGGCATAGCGTTGCTTACACCCGGTTACTTGCTTCAAAAATTGCATGCTTTCGAAATTATTATTCAATTTATGCCTTTCATGGCTCCGGTAACCCTTTGGCACTGGAAATAGCCACATACATATTTCCTCCTGCGAAAAACGGACAAGTTGTTCTTGCTGCGGGTTTTTTTACCATGCACGTATGCCATGGTGCAAAGTTACTTTTTACAGGCTTTACCAGGGATTTCGCAAAATTTGTTATAAGAGCAGGCCGCAACCTGTTTATTCTTTTCCATACCCGGCATCATTAATTTCGAACACCGCTTACCTGCCACAATAATTTTATTGTTGTCCAGTTAAAGTAATTACATTTAAATAGTATTTTACTTTGCCAATTGTAACTGCCCCCCTTTTTCTGCTTATGAAAGTGTACCGTTATCTTTTTCGTCGCATAGTGGGATGTATTATCCTGGCTTTCCTGTTACAAACGTCAGGTGCACAAAGCCTCTTTTCCAGGTGGCAATATGCGTGGGGTGGCAACCGGGAGGAAACCCTCAATAAAATGATCCCCACTGGCCGGTAACAGGTATTTCTACGCCGGTAGTTCCGCCTCCGACAGTGGCACATGTACCAAAAATTCAATTTGCTATGGCGCCAACGATTTCGTTGCTTTTGTAATGGACGACAGCGGGAACAAGCTTTGGGAAAAATCTTACGGTGGGGTTAATGAAGACCAGTTGGGATCCGCAGCCAAAGTGCCCTCCGGTGGCTATGTACTGGCGGGCCTTACGGAATCGCCGCCATCCGGTAATAAAACATCACCTGTTTACGGCGGCACTGATTTTTGGGTGGTGCGGATAGATGACAATGGCAACCTGCTTTGGGAAAATACATATGGCAGCGACCAGTATGACGGCGCCTCCAAAGTGATACCCACAAAAGACGGCGGCTTTTTAGTAGGCGGAATATCTATTTCGAATAATCCCGGTTTTAACAATGGCTATGAAGATTACGAGGTAATTAAAATAGATGCAAATGGTAATTTGCTGTGGACAAAACTATATGGAGGCAGCGGCTACGACGAGCTGCATGATATGATAGAAACCAGTGATGGCAATTATTTTTTAAGCGGTACTACCAACAGCCCCGTGAGCGGAAATAAAACGGCTCCGTCACTGGGTGGTTATGATATGTGGCTGGTATGCATAGCCCCGGATGGAAGCAAACTCTGGGATAAAACGTATGGCACTTCAGGTGATGATTTCAGGGGAACCCTGTCGCCGCTGATCGACGGCAACTATCTCTTAACAGGATATACCTTTGACGGCACCGGTGATGCCGGCGTGATCAGAAAGATTGACAAGAACGGAAACGAAATATGGCAACGAAGCTGTGCGGGAAATAACCAGGACGTGTTTGAAGTAGCTGCCCAGGATAGCAATGGTGACATTTACGCGGCAGGGGAATCCAAGTCGGATGGATATGGTTGCAAAACCTCACCTAATGTGGGCGGCAATGACGATATCTGGATAGCGGTATTTGATTCTTCAGGAAATAAAATTGATGACCTGGATTATGGTGGCGAGGATGTGGACCTGGTTACGGACGTGGAAATTCTGAATAATGAAGTGTGGATAGTGGGCTGGTCAGACTCTCACCTGAACGGTAATAAAACAGTGAACAATTGCGGGCAAACTGCAGATGGATGGATCATCCGGCTATCGAAAAAGTTTTATATCACGCCGCCAACGCCGGTGGCTATTTGCCTAAACGGCGGCGGCAGTACAACTTACTTTACCGCCTTCAACAACTACCAACCGGGCAATGTATTTACGGTGCAGCTTTCAGATGTAAATGGAAGTTTTTCTTCTTTTACGAATATTGGCAGCAAGCCATCCCTTCAATCAGATTCTATATTGGTAACCTTGCCGGTAAACTTAATTGCCAGTGACCATTATAAAATAAGGGTGGTGGCATCTTCACCCGCGGACACATCCACGTTATATGGTGTGTCCATACACGGTGTACCCCGGGTAGACCTTGGAAATGATACCCTGATCTGTGCGAACAAGCCCCTGGTGCTTAGCGCCGGTACGCAGGCAACCGGCACCGGCATTGTATGGAGCACCGGAAGCACACAAACCGGCATTTCGGTTACTGCTCCCGCAACGTACTGGTGTGAAGCAACCAATAGCTGTGGAGTTGGCAGGGACAGCATCCGCGTAAGTGTACTACCGTTACCGGTAGCTTATATTGGGAATGATACCAGCTTTTGCATTGGCTCTGATGTTATATTACAATCGTCTCCGCAGCCTAACGGTACTGCCTACCTGTGGAATACCGGGGCCGCCACTACTTCCATTATCGTTCATAACGGTGGCCTGTACTGGCTGCAAACATCAAATGCATGTGGCAGCACTGCAGACTCCGCAACGGTTGTGGAAAACCAACTGCCCGCACCTGGTCTTGATAAAAGAAATTACCTGTGTGCCGGCGCCAGCCGCACACTAAGTGCAACACCGGGCTTCGGCTCTTACCTGTGGAATGATGGAAATACCGGTGCTTCTATAACAATCAGCAATATCGGGCAATACTGGGTGGCCGTGAAAGATAAAAATGGCTGCATCAATGCCGATACGGTAAACATCACCGGGATACTCGCCCTGCCCGCAAATTTTTTGCCTGCCGATACAAGTGTTTGTTTTTATATTCCCCTGGTGCTACAGCCTTCTCTTAATTTTAAGAACTATGAATGGAGTACCGGGCAGGTTTCAAAAGAAATAGCCGTACCCGGCCCCTCTTTATATTGGTTACAAGTGACGGATGAAAACGGGTGTGTTGGTACGGACAGTATCCGCATTGGATCGCAGGAATGCCCCACAGGAATCTACATGCCTAACGCCTTTACGCCAAACAATGACGGCCTGAATGATGTATTCAGGGTAAAATCGCCCATCCCGGTAAAGCAATTCAATATGATCGTGTATGACCGCTTTGGTGAAAAGATTTTTGAAACAAACGATATAAGCCAGGGATGGAATGGAACGTGGAAGGGCGTGGCCAATGTGCAGGGCAGCTATGTGTGGGTAATCCGTTATACTGACACGAATAATAAAACACAACAACTCAAGGGAACGGTGACTTTGCTAAGATGAATTAGTGATCACAGTTGCAAGGCATCAATAACTTTCATGATAATTAAATCGGGTAGGCGGTACCGGTAGCCGTGTGCATGCGAAAACTTCCATACCAGGATTTCCGGCTTTGTATTCTTGCCTTTAATAGCTGCCATCCGCCACGCATAATCCTGCAGGCAAAATATGATAAATCAAAATTGAGGAAAAAGTGAATTATTGAAAAGATTCAGCCACCACTCAGTTCTTGTTTTAGGTACAACAAAATATTTGCAATTTTATGGCCATGCCGAAAACAGCCGTGTACAAATACTACCGTGTTATATTTTGGTAAAGCAATATCCGGTTTTCCGGACAGCCTTTTATCGTGTACCCGGTACCGGTAGCCATTTGTATGTAAAAACCGGCGCACCAGCATTTCGGGCTTTGTATTCTTGCCTTTCATGTGAAGCTGAAAAATTCTTCCTTTGGAATAATATTTTCAGGCAATCAGGCTATTAACCTATATTTTCAGAAGCCTTTACTGCTATAATTTCCACTTTAAAACAGCAACCATTTCATTGGCAAGAGTGGCCCAAAACCACTTTGCTTTTGCTGCACATCTTCGCCGGGAGCAAGGGGGAATGCTACCTGTAACTCATAATAATGCTTTTCATTGAGTAACGGATGAAGTAAACATTACGTTAAGGCAGCACGTATATTTACGGGCTATACCGTAATTTCAGTATCTGCATAATTGAGCAGTACTGCTCTTGTGCAGGGGACACAGCCACTGTATCTTTGTACCAGAAGTTGATTGATGTTTAACAAACATTAGTCATAATATCCAAATCCTTAGAAAAGTACCTTTATCCAATCATCCAATAGAAAAATTATTAAAATCCGATATCAGTCAACTTCTGTTTTTTTCAATACCTGTAACAAACTGTAATATCCCAAAGAAAAAAGCCCGTAAAACGGCATCCAAATTATCCTGTAAAAAATAATACCCCTGGAATTAAATTATTCCCAAAATGCCCCGCCGCAAGCGGGGTATTTTATATGCATTATGGAATGCGGTAATTAAATGTTCGGTTGACGAAGCAAAATATTTTGCATGATATTCCTCTTTATGTTTCTTTTCTAAATAAGGAGATAAAATAATTTCATGCTTTTTTCAGTAATACCAATATATCCTTTATCATAAGCCCGGCGGTGCCTGTCGGGTACCATCCACGGAAACGTTATGTTGTGTGGTTGCTGCTGGCCTTACAGCAAACCGTGGGCAATAATTGAACTAAATTGACAGTGAATTACAGAGTTATGTGACTTTTCTACGAACTTCTACGGTCTTATTAAGATTAACCTTTTTTACAGACCTGATCTTTTTAGATCTTTAGTTGCATCTAAGGATAGCAATTTAATCGTTCAAAAAGCGTTATAATACTGTACAGTAAAACCGGGCAATCAGCTCCGTAAGTACATTATGGGTATTGTTCACTTTTTTGATGACCATGAAGAAACTCCGCCATTATCTTATCATAAAGTATCGATTGCGGGATTGTCCATTGGGTTGTTTTTGATAGTGACAGGAATTATATTCAAATATTGCCAGGGCTAATCCCGACGCAATTTTTGTTTTGAACCAGGAGGAAAAATTGATATGGCAAATGAAAATTTGGAAGTTTTTATAAGTTAACTGCGATGTCCATCATACACAACTATATAGCAAAACCGTTTAAAGCCTGATAATTTGTTTAATGCAATTTGTATGCAACGGGAGAGGCTTATAAAAATGATGCGGCGAATACGGGAGACAAAAAAATAATGAAAACAATTTTATAATTAATAAAAAACTATGAACACCGAACCTATGAATCTTGATCTTGCCTATCTCCATATGCTCACAGATGGAAATAAAGAATTTGAAAAGAAACTATTAGCCGGGGCTGTTGCAGACGTTGATAAACTTATGCTGACTTTAAAAGAAGCCTGGTCAACAAAAAACGCTGCGGTGATAAGAAAATCGGCACATTCACTGGTATCGCTGGTGGCGATCGTCGGCATTCCCGGTATAGAGGGATGGTGCAGGCAAATTGACCGGACTTTTGTCGATGAAGTATTTCACCCGGAATATGAAGTGCTGGTGACTGATATCGTTTCTTGCTGGCCGGGCGCTTACGGGCAGCTAAAGGAAATTTTGAATAGCCTTAACGAAGCCGTAATGCAACAATAAAATTACACGATTGAACGCGTAATACTAACCTAAATTCAAATTGCAATGAAATCCGAAATCAAAGTTTTCATCGTTGATGATGATTCGATTTGGTGTTCAGTTCTTAAAAAAATGCTTAACAACCTGGGCTATTCAAATGTGCTGGAATTTAATAGCGGTCAGGATTGTATAGAAAACCTTTATCTTAACCCGAGACTCATTTTCCTGGATTACCAGATGGAAAATATGGATGGCTTAAAAACACTACAGAAGATCAAAAAATATGATCCTTCGCAATGTGTAATTTTCTGCACGGTAAACTCAGATATAAACCTCGTTATTGATGCTATGAAGTCAGGGTCCGAAGATTTTCTTTTAAAAGGATATGCAACTCCTAAAAAGTTGAAATCGGTGATTGAAGGATTGCATCATAAAAAAGCGTTTGCTGATAGAATTTTTTAAAAGGATGTCTCTTAAAATTTACGATCAACTTTGTTAGAAAAATGTTCTGCAATTCTTTAGAAAAAAAGTTATCCTAAAGGCTGATGTTTACTTTCAGGTAGCCCTAATACGATTAAATAAATAATATAAATAACTTATGAAGACAAGCCTTTTTAAATTCGCGGAAAACAACTGGAATGAACACGCATCTTCACAGCAAGCTGCGCCACATGCCATGCAACTGGTACTTTGTTTTGGTCCGAAAAGTATTTTAAAACAGGGAACATTATATGGCAATTTAAAAAATAAATTTCCTAAGGCTGAGATTGCCTTATGCAGTACGGCAGGTGAAATATATAATGATTCCGTGCAGGAAAATTCAGTGGTTGCAATAGGGATGGAATTTGAAAATACAGAAATCAAAACAGCAGCAGTAAGTATTGAAGATTTTGCCAACAGTTATGATGCTGCATATGAACTCGGTAAAAAACTTTCGAAGGAGGATCTAGCTTATGTAATGATCATTTCTGACGGAAGCCTTGTTAATGGCAGCGAATTGGTAAAGGGGATTAGCGAATATGTTGGCAATAATGTTTTGGTTACCGGCGGTCTTGCCGGAGATGGCGCAGACTTTATATCTACTTTAGTTGGTTTGAATGAAGAACCATCTGAAGGAAAAATAATTGCAGTAGGTTTTTACGGTAAAAAAATTGTCGTTACTCATGGAAGCCAGGGTGGCTGGGATATTTTTGGCCTGGAAAAAGAAATCACAAAATCTGATGGAAATGTTTTGTTTGAAATAAATGATAAAAGTGCGTTAGCCCTGTATAAAAAATATCTTGGCGCCGACGCAGAGAATTTGCCCGGAAGTGCTTTACTATTCCCGCTTTCCGTAACAATACCAGGAAATAAGAATCCCATTGTTAGAACCATATTAGGCATAGACGAAGAAAAGCAAAGTATGACATTTGCCGGCGACGTACCAGAAGGATCCAAAGTGAGATTGATGAAAGCAAACTTCGACAGGCTTACGGCAGCGGCGGCTATTGCTGCTAATCAAACAACAATTCATCAAAAAAATAAACCTTCTTTCTCCTTACTGATGAGTTGTGTGGGCCGTAAGATAATTCTCGGTCCAAGGATAGAGGAAGAAGTTGAAGCTGTCGCAGAAACTTTAGGAAGTCGGACGTTATTGGGCGGTTTTTACACCTACGGGGAAATATCTCCTTTTAATGAAGGAGGCAATTGTCAATTGCATAACCAAACCATGACCATCACTTCTTTTTATGAATTACCATAAACTTCTATCTAAACAGGTAGCTAAATTTCTGCCCGAAGAAATGCAGTCCTCGCCGGCGATGCAGGACTTTCTGTCGGTGGTAAGCGCTTCTTATAAAGCACAGGAAAGAGATATTGAACTGGCAGAAAGAGCGCACCAGATAAGTGAAGAAGAGTACATTGAAATTAATCAAAAGCTTGAAGATGAATTAAAAGTAAAAAAACTTTCGATTGCAAAATTGAAAGAGGTGCTGGGAAATATCAGTGGTGAGGCAAAAGCATATTGACTCTGATGATCTTCTTATAATTGCCCGATATATTAATAAGCAGGTTAGCAAAAGAAAGAACGCTGAAAAAGTTTTTACGTCACTGATTGCAAACATGCAGAGTGGCATTTACTCGAAGATGAAAGCCGGCATATCGTATTTGCCAATCAATTATTTTGTAATCTCTTTAAAATCCAGACTTCGCCGGAATCATTGCAGGGCGCAGATTGCAGCGTGAATGTTCAACAAAGCAAAGATCTCTTTAAATACCCGCTTCAATTTGCAGAAAATATTGAAAAGATATTATCGCAGAAAAAATTAGTTACGGATCAAATATTGGAGACAGCCGATGATCGCATTTATCAAAGAAATTATATACCTATTTTTTCAGAAAATGTTTTTAAGGGCAGTTGTGGAGCTATACTGACATTACCGAGGCAAAAAAGGCGCAGAATACTATTGAGCAAAGCGAATTAAAGAACCGCCTGATCATGAAGTCTGCTTTGGACGCGATCATCACGATAGATTTTGAGGGCTTTATTACCAACTGGAATCCAAGAGCCAAAGTATTTTTGGATGGAAGGAAGCGGAAGTTATAGGTGCAAAATTTTCAGAAGTAATTCTTCCTGTGCAACAGGGGAAAAACCATGAGCGACGCATCGAAAAATATATCAAGACAGGCAACGCAGATGAGTTAAGTAAACAAATAGAGTTAATCGCCATAAATCGCGCAGGCGACGAGTTCCCGGTTGAATTTTCCATCATTGCTGTTCAACAGGCGCATGCCACTTTCTTCTGTTCTTTTATCAGGGATATCTCGGAAAATAAAAAAAACAGGCTTGAGTTAGAAAGACTTTCACTGGTGGCAAGTGCCAATGAAAACGGGGTTTTATTTACCAACCGCGAAGGAAATATTTTCTGGTGTAATGAAGGCCTTAAAAAAATTACCGGCTACGAAGACGAAGATATTATTGGTAAAACGCCGGTTGAATTATTTCGTGGCCCGTTAACGAACAAAGAGTCGTTGAAAAAAATGGTTGATGAATTCAGTAATGGAAAATCTTTCTACACAGAAATGGTTTTCTATAGAAAGGACGGGAGCTGGTTTTGGGGCAGAACCAAAGGGCAGGCGATAAAAAATAAAGATGGCAGCATACATTATTTTGCAATAGTAGAAGACATTTCGGAGGTTGAAGCCGTTCAGCGAAAATTAAAAGAATACGAAGGACAATTAAAGCTTGCATTGACGAACGTGGGCGATAATTATTGGGAACATAATTTTAAAACCGATAAAACGTATTTCTCAAATCCTGACAATACTTTGCTTGGATATTCTTTTGACGAAGTTAGTGATGCTGCAGCATTGTGGTGGAGTAGGGTGCATCCTGATGATAAAAAACTTTTATCAGAAAATGATGAGCAGTACAAGAAGGGTTTAAAAGATCATCATATAAATGAATATCGCGTATATTAATAAAAACGGAAGCATCCATTGGGTGCTCGATAAAGGCGTTGTGGTTGAAAAGGATGATGATGACAAACCTTTAAAAATAATCGGGGCGCATATTGATATTACCAAACAAAAGGAACTTGAGTTAGAATTAATAAAAGCAAAAGAAGTAGCAGAGGCTTCCACTAAGGCAAAGGAAATGTTCCTCGCTAATATGAGCCATGAAATCCGGACGCCTATGAATGCAATAATGGGAATGTCCAATCAGTTAGGCAAATCTTCGCTGAATGCACAGCAACAATTTTACCTAAACACGATAAATTCCGCAGCAGATAATTTATTGATAATTATTAATGATATCCTGGACTTATCAAAGATAGAAGCTGGTAAACTCACCGTTGAAAATATTGGCTTTGAACCAAAAGCTGTTATTGAAAGAGTAATGCAGGTAATGGTCCATAAAGCTGAAGAAAAAGGCCTTTCAATGACTAATGAAATCTGTGATGCAACATTGTCGCCGGTTTTGATAGGAGATCCATACCGCATTAACCAGATATTGCTCAATCTTATTTCGAATTCTATAAAGTTTACCGAGAAAGGAACGGTTGATGTAAGTTATAAAGTAATTGAAGACAACGCAGTGAGTCAAACCGTTTGTATAACGGTGAAGGATACAGGTATTGGAATGGATAAATCATTTGCAAAAAATCTTTTTCAAAAGTTTACCCAGGAAGATGAATCAGTGACCAGGAGATTTGGCGGTACGGGATTGGGGATGAGTATTTGCAAACAACTTATCGAATTATTAAATGGTACCATAGTCGTAACCAGCGAGAAAGGCAGTGGCACCACTGTTACCTTCAGCCTGCCTTTTAAAAAGGGATCATATGTTCATTTGCCAAAAAAAGATACCGGGAAGTTACCTGCAGATATTCTTTCAGGTAAAAAAGTGCTGGTCACCGATGACAACGAAATGAACAGGCTTGTTGCAACAACTATCTTAAAGAATTATGGCGCTTTGGTTGAGGAAGCGCAAAATGGAGCAGAAGCTGTTGACAAGTTAAATACACAATCATTCGATATAGTATTAATGGATGTGCAGATGCCGGTAATGGATGGTCTGGAAGCAACGAAATTAATTCGCGAAAAATTCAATAGCAAGCTACCAATTATTGCGTTAACGGCACTGGCACTCAAGGGTGATGAAGCCAAATTTCTCGAAGCTGGTATGAATGATTATTTGTCAAAACCTTTCCAGGAAAATCAACTGGTTAATATGGTATCTCGCTGGCTTAACTCGTCCGTTAAAGCGAAGGAAGTGCTTGCATAGAAAAAACCGTATACTATTAAAATATAATCAAGTGCTTTAGGATTTGAAATCTTTCAAATTGCTGTCCAGCAAAAAAATTTAAGTCCGGTTTCTATCTCCTGCAGCTTTACTTTTTACAACCATTGTTGATTTTTAATTTTCTAATTTCTCAGCGTACTTTTAATCCAAAAAAGTAAATGGAAAATGTTAACTGGAAGGGATTTATCCTTCTTTGCTTACCCCTGCTACACTTAGTATACTCGTAACCGTTAGCAATCCCTAATTATTTAAACGTTCTCAGGGATGGCATGAAGAGGATTTGTTTATTTGAACATTCTAAAGCCAGCAAGGGGAATGCTACCTGTAACTTGAATAATACTTTCAAAATATAATTTTCATTGAGTAATGCCACCGGATGAAGCAAACATTTACGTTAAGCAGCACGTATATTTACCAGCCGCACCGTAATTTCAGTACCTGAATAATTAAGCAGTACTGCTCTTGTGCAGGGGCATAGCCACTGTATCTTTGTACTCAGAAGTTGATTGATGTTCAACAAACATTAATCATAATATCCAAATCCTTAGAAAAGTGCCTTTATCCAATCATCCAATAGAAAAATTATTAAAATCCGATATCAGTCAACTTCTGTTTTTTTTCAATACCTGTAACAAACTGTAATATCCCAAAGAAAAAAGCCCGTAAAACGGCATCCAAATTATCCTGTAAAAAAATAATACCCCTGGAATTAAATTATTCCCAAATGCCCCGCCGCAAGCGGGGTATTTTTATATGCATTATGGAATGCAGTAATTTAACGTTCGGCTGACGAAGCAAAATATTTTGGATGACATTCTTTTTTATGTTTCTTTTTAAATAAGGAGATAAAATAATTTCATGCTTTTCGGTAATACCTATCTAACTTTTATCATAAGCTCGTTCATATAATAGGCGTTGTTTTATTGCCCCCTAAGCTTCTGTTTATGCCAGGCATGAACTCGCAATCGGCGCTACTATTTTCGCAATTTGTTTTATCGCAAAATGGTTTTAATGTACATTATCATATCTAACTTATCTTTAGTAAAAAATATAATGTCAAAATTTCTATGGACGCAAAAGCAAGACATGGGGCCTTCTGCCCGTATAGGACATTCGATGATATTTGATTCGGGGCGGGGACAAGTGGTTATGTTCGGAGGCACTTCCGCGGCAAAGCTGTTCACCGATACCTGGGAATGGGATGGTGATTTCTGGACGCAAATGGCAGATATGGGTGTTGGCCCGAGGAAGGACTTTGGTATGGCATACGATCCGTTGAAAAAGCAAACGATCCTTTTTGGCGGAGAGACCGATACGAATAAACTTGGTGATACCTGGTCGTGGGACGGAAACGACTGGACACAGCTTTCCAATAGCGGGCCTGCTCCCAGGAGCGGCCACTCTTTAGTGTATAACAGCAGTAGTCAAAAAATCTTTCTTTTTGGCGGTGAGACTGATCCGGCGGTGATGAACGATAGCTGGGAGTTTGATGGTGCTGAATGGACACAGGTAGAAAATACCGGCCCTGCTGCACGCGCATTTCACATGCTGGCTTATGACAATCTTCGCAACCGGGTGGTATTATTCGGTGGTACCAACGGTGTTATGGCATTTGGCGACACATGGGAATGGGATGGCAACGCATGGACTCAAATGGCTGAATTTGGGCCTGACGCATCTTTAAGCGGGTCGATGACGTTTACAAATAGCCACGCACTGCTGTTTGGAGGAATTGATTCCAATGATCCGGAAGCAAAGGTGCACAACCTTTTTAACAATAGCTGGGAGTGGGATGGCAGGCACTGGACCCAAAGGCAGGACATCGGACCGGGAAGCCGCTACGGGCATGCAATGGCTTTTGACACAAAGCGCTCGACGGTAGTTTTGTTTGGCGGCCAGTCAACGTTTGCAACCGATGCCGCCAGTATAAATGCATTGTCAGATACCTGGGAGCACCTTGATGAAACTCCGCCTCCGCCTCCCGATCAACTCACAATAATTTCCCTAACGCTGAATCCTTCTACTGTTACCGCTAACCAAATAGCTTCTGTGGTGGTTACAGCAGAGATTAGCGGACCAGCTCCCTCAGCAGGACTAAGCTTGCCATTGGGGTTTGTTCCTGAAAGTGCAGGTAATAATCCTAATCTTGGACAGATAACACCTTTGGCAAACCAGATTGCGATCGCAGCGGGTGAAAATTCAGGAAGCGTTGCTATTGGCACTAATCCCATAACGGGGTCTTCGTTTATTGTTTCGGTAATTGAACCCAGCCCGGTATCAGCAGTCCTTCTCACCGTTAATTAGTAAGGACAGCTGCATAAAAGCTGATTTCAAAGCTTTATTTTATTTTGATTTTGGAATCAATGATTACCAATTCGATACTTTGCTGAACCGGTATTTCCTGCGATTTGAAACATGATTTAGGGCCGGCCTTTCGTCTTTTATAGTCCAGCTACGCAAACATTTTATTGTCTTACATGGAATGTGTCCCGGGTTTTTGCAGTACACATCAATCTCTGAGGACAATAATTTTCAGCTAAAAATCTATTAACCGAAAACCCGTCTAGAGGCACTTCGCTATGCTTATGCAACTAAGGTTAAAAAATGCGCCAAATTGCATGAGGCATGTTCCAAAATAAACAGATGGGAAATGCTTATTGTACACGAAATGGCAGGTTTACCAGAAAGCTTGTTTTTCGCATATCCGTTTTCCATATTGGCATGTAAAAAGCGGCGCCTCAGCATTTCAGGCTTTGTATTCTTGCCTTTGATGCGGCTGATGTATAACTGCAGGTTGCTTTGGTGTGCACGTCGGCCATGGTATAAAGCTAGAGCAGGGTGCCCCGGTTTTTTTCGGGCGACCCTTGTACAATTATAATTGCTATACCTTAAAACAGACCGTTTATCACAAAAGCATTCCGGCACGGCAAAGGGTGTATTAAATTAGTATTTAAACACACCTGCGGGATTCGCCCGACAAATAGCTTGCTTAAGATGTAACAAAAACCGCATTAATGCGTAACATCACCAGGAAGCTTACTATGCTGCCTAACCACCTGTTAATTGAACATAAAAAGCGGTTATGATAAAAAGCCTGTTACTTATTGCGGTACGTAATTTTAAAAAAGACAAATGGTACAGCCTCCTGAATATACTGGGGCTCACCATTGGCATTACCTTCAGCCTGTTCCTTATTTTTTATGTAAGAGATGAATTGAATTATGACCGGTTTAATAAAAATGCCGACAATATATACCGGATCATTTCTTATATACAGGAAAGAGACAAAAACACCAACATCACCATAACGCAGGCGCCTCTTGCTGCGGAATTAAAAAAGGATTTTCCGGAGGTGGAAGAAGCTGCAAGATTTATGAGCAGGGAAAGAACTTTATTTAAAAACGGGGAGAAGAATTTTTATGAAACAAAAGTGTACTATGCGGACAGTACCGTCTTCAATATATTCACTTACAAATTTGTCGAAGGCAACGCAGCCCACGCTCTAAACGAACCGAACAGCATTGTAATTTCCAAAACACTTGCTGATAAATATTTTGGGAGAAACACGCCTGCCGTTGGTAAAACGCTTCGCACTGTCTACGATCTGTATAAGGTAACGGGTGTGATTGAAGATATACCTCACAATTCCCACCTGCGTTATGATATGCTGATATCCTGGTCGTCGTTGCCGAAGGGACAGAACGGAGGTGATAACTGGGGCAATTTCAACAACTTTACTTATGTATTGCTCAGGCCGGGAACCAATGCGGAGGCATTTAATAAAAAACTGGTCCCATTCTACGATAAATTCATGGCGCCCATTTTTGCCGCATCTAACGTGAAGATACATTATGGAGTGCAGCCCATAACGGCTATTCACCTGCATTCAAACCTGGAACTGGAGCCGGAAGAATTGGGAAGCATGTCGTACATCTGGATATTTTCGGCAGTTGCCTTTTTTATGTTATTGATTGCCTGTATCAATTATATGAACCTTACTACCGCAAGGTCGGCACGAAGGGCAAAGGAAATTGGCATCCGCAAAGTAACGGGTTCTACAAAAAAACAATTGGTGCTGCAGTTTTTAAGCTGAATCTGTTCTTACCGCTTTCGTAGCCGTGTTATTAAGCATACTTATGGCAATGCTGCTGCTGCATGGGTTTGATTCTTTATCCGGAAAAGCATTTACGATCTCCACCCTGTTTCAGCCGTCCAATCTTCTTTTATTGCTAGGCATCGGTTTGCTTACAGGCCTGGTAGGTGGCAGCTACCCTGCCTTTTATCTTTCCTCTTTCCAGCCGGTAAATATATTGAAGGGAGCGCTTTCAAAAGCGTCAGGCAATGTGAACCTTCGCCGTACACTTGGTGGTATTGCAGTTCGCTATTTCAATGGTCATGCTTATATGTACATGGGTGGTATATTCGCAGCTTTCGTATCTGCAAAAGAAAGACCTTGGTTTTAACAAAGACCAGGTAATGATGGTAACCGTGAATACGGGGAGGATGAGCGTGGCAAAATAAGTGCAATGAATAATGACTTCCGCAACCTGTCCGGGCGTGAAGACAGTAGGAACGGGAAATTCTTATCCTGGTAGCCCGAATATTAACCTGAACCTGTTTCGGGTACAAACCAAAACCGGGTATGTAGACAAAGGAATTGAATGTTATGGCGTAGATGAAAATTTTTTCAGGGCATTAAACATTCCCGTTGTCAAGGGACGTAATTTTTCAGGCCCTTCTGATACCCTCCACGGCATTATGGTGAATGAAGCGATGGTAAAACATTTTGGTTGGGACGAAGCCATTGGCAAGCGCGTGAAATTTCCAGGTGATACTTCCAATCACTACCTGGAAGTGGTAGGGGTTGTAAAAGATTTTAACCAGAAATCATTATACAATCCTATTGGTCCGCTTCTGCTTTTTTTACAGTCCTAACAGTAATGTCATCCAGTTAAAAATGAATACCGCCAATCTTAAAACATCCATTGCGCAGATAGGGAATACGTGGAAAAAATACTTTCCGAATTTACCCTTTGAATATAAATTCCTGGATGAAGATTTTAATTCACAATATGCCGCCGATCAGAAACGGGGGAAGATTTTTGCCGCTTTCTCCATACTAACGATCATCATTACGTGCCTCGGTTTGCTGGGCCTCACGGCATTTACTACCCAGCAAAAGCAAAAAGAAATAAGCATACGCAGGGTAATGGGCGCCAGCATACCGCAGATAGTAAGCACTGATCACCCGCAATTATTTGTGGCTGGCATTGATTGCGGCATTGATTGCTTTTCCTGTTGCTTACTATTTTATGAACAAATGGCTACAGGTATTTTCTTACAATCCCGGTTTATCGGTAGTCCCATTTATTGTATCTGCTTTTTTGATTGTACTTACTGCCGTATTAACTGCCATGTTTCATTCAACAAGAGCGGCGCTGGCAAACCCGGCGAAGAGTCTACGAACAGAATAAGAAATTGTTTTTGTAGAATGAAATTGTTTAGGGGATCAATTTCGTGTAGCCGGTTGGTTTCTCCTGCTGAAATGAATAAAAGACTTCGTGGTTTGAGGAAAAAAAGAAAGTAGAGATGGCTTATAAATACACTTTTGATCCGATCGCTGCCGGTGATATCAAGATGCATTTAAATGGTGCGAGCAAAAAAGTATAGTTGCTGCTGACAATCTTATACTGGCTGTGCAGGTGCAATTGCGGCGATATGCGCCAATTTTCATGATTGTAACACCTACAAAAAATTGCCGGGAACTTGCGTTGAAAAAATATCCGTATGATTGATTTATTTTATCGATGGAAATATGCAACTGATTACAATTATCTCTCTGTATCACCATAAGCGCAGTCCCAAAGGCAAATATGATAAATCAAAATTGAAGAGAAAGTGAACTATTGAAAAGATTCAACCACCATTCGGTTTTTGTTTGGATACAACAAAGTATTTGCAATTGTATGTCCATGCCAGAAACAGCCATGCACAATTATTACGATATTATATTTTTGTAAAACAATATCCGGCTTGGCGGGCAACCTTTATCGCATAGCCGGTACCGATAGCTATTGGCATGTAAAAAGAGCGCACCAGCATTTCAGGCTTCGTATTAGATAAGATACCTAACTACTTAGATGTATTTAAAAGCCACGTAATGTAAAGAATCTAAAAAAAATATTTACATAGTGTCCCTATCCGATAAAAAACTAAATTGCTAATAAAGCAACCCTTCATGGAAGTACATCATCACCCCGATACAAAGCATAAGCCCAAACACTTTAAGGAGTATTTCCTGGAATTCGTGATGATATTCCTGGCGGTTACTATGGGCTTTATTGCAGAAAGCATCAGGGAGCATTTTACGGAACGCTCCAAAGAAAGGGAATATATCCACGGGTTTATCGCTAATTTGAAAACAGATACTGCGAGACTGGCCTACGTGATCAACTTCGACCACGAGCAATTAAAAGGCATTGACAGCTTTTTAATGCTTGCCCATGCACCCATGGCAGATGATAACAGCCGCGGGACTTTTTACCACCTCTTTATCAAATATTTTTATAATTCAGCCTTATTTAAAAGCAGTGATGCCACGCTGCAGCAACTAAAAAATACCGGCGATTATCGCCTTATAGTAAAAGATCATGCCGCTGACAGCCTTGCGCAATATGACGCGGATATAAATGACATCTACTCGGAGGGAGCCTATTACGAAACCTATTTTAAAGAAATTATCAGCAGGCTGGATGAACTGGTTGATATGACGGTTTTTAGCGATTCCAGCTTTGTACGCCGGGGAGATTTTACCGCAAGCCCTTTGCCTCCCCTAAACGATACTGCCAAATTACGGGTATTATTTAATAAGGCATTTGATTTTCGCATCATTACCTACTCTTACATAGAAAATAACCTGGCCCCGGAGTTGGAGAATGCAACGCGGTTGCTTGCGTTTTTGAAAAGAGAATATGATATAAAGTAATAGATGCCTGCAGCGGCAGGTCGGTTAAGTTCCCGGTAAAACAATAACGGTAGCCTTTTTCGTGTAGCCGGTGCCGATAGCCATCGGATGGTTTTACGGACAAAGTGATAAGTGCAGTTATCGAAGCAAATAATAAAGTGATTGTGTGCAAACCTTTGATACCAAAATATATTTTCGCGGCAATCGCTTCTTTTTTGTTTTTATTTATTTTGTTTGCCTTCATGAGCGGTTATCAACTGCAGGCCACAAAAATTAATTGGGCAAACCAGATTGTGAATGTTTTTAAGATGCTTCATTTTAACCTGTCTATGCCTGCAGAAATTTCTTACATTCTTGCCAGCTCTTTGATAATGCCAGGTTTTTGTTATTGGTGCTCTTTAAAGAAAAAGGCATAATTTTTTTTTATGGATTCTGCGAGTTCATGTCTTTTATTGTTTGCTTTCATGCTGTGAGTATAGCTGGTAAAAAAAGCCATTCTTTTTTATAGGAATCAAAATATTCAAGGGCGGCTCTGCCTATCTCAAGCTTATAATCGAAACGTGAATATCCGGGGACAAAATAACCAGGATAGAAAAAATCAAAATTTTCTTGTTTACAATAAAAGATCTTTTCATAAATGATATATTTTCCAAGAGTGTATTTTTTATAAGCAGGATCGTAAAAGGAACAGATGCCTGCCGCACTAATTTTGCCTAAATCAAAGAACCCGGCAGCGATTAATTTTTCATTATCGTAAACATTGATCACATAAGTATTAAAAGCGTCATTATTGCTATTGCCATACAGAAGCCAGTGCAGTGATGATGCGCTTTCAAATGATACGCTTTCTTTATAAGCGCTATACAATTTTTCGTGCTGTTCAGTAATAATTGCCTTTTTTATTTCCTTTGTAAACCGGTTATTTTTTTTATGTAAAGAGATGTATCTTTTATCTTGTTGAAAATCTTTTAGTCTTACGCGTAGCCATATTGTATTGTACACTTTGCCGTCAAGAGTTAAAGTATCCGTAGTAAAGACGGTCTGTTGTATGCGGAACCAGCCTAATGCTAAAAGGTGATCCAGTTGCTCAGGCGTGATATTGAAAAGTTCAATTACTTGTAAGTCCACCTCGAAAATTTTGTAAACAAATATTGCAGGATTTTGAAGATATTCAAACTTACTTAATTGTAATTGACATGGATTAATTTTTTTTGAATGGCCCTTAGGAACGATGTAATTGTTTCAACAATCAGCGTTTTGAAAATAAATCTCAGCGATTATTTCAGGGTTATAACGATAACCAGTAAACGCTGTTAGATTTATTTTTTTGATCGCATTCTTTTAATTGTATAACATAAATCTTTTTAAAAAAATCTTTACTGCCGGTTTATCACTTTTATCGGGGCATTCATTAATATTATTTTTTGGGAGGCTGATCAGGGTTAGTTGCCGGCGTAACATTCAAATTGGATTTTTTTTTGCCCTTTCGGAGCGGAATAGCAAATTGCGTACTGGGGTTTTGTTGGAGCCCATTGTACCGGAAGTGGTGTTAGGAATGTTCGTGCCGGAATTGGCATTTATCATTGTATGTGATTTTCCCTTTGCTGCTCTTTTTAGTCAGTATTGATGTATCGGGGCTGCCATTTATCATTACGGTTTTGTTATGCGCATATATACCGGGTACAATATGTGAACTGTCCTGGCTAAAAGCCCCTGTTGTAATGAACAAAATTGCAATGCAGGCAATGAAATATTTGTTATTCATGAAATTGTTTTATTAGTAAGCATGAGACATTAATCCGTTAAATATTTTACAACAAGAATGCCAGCTTATGAAATATTTTGGTTCATCATATGCAGTGAAAAGCTCGCAATCCTCGAAAAGAAAGATTTACCAGCTTTTTACCTCCAATTCCGGCGGGAACTGTACGCTGATAGGTCTTTTGGACATCAACGCCCTTTCGCCATGAAATGCATTGCCGGCAATGGTTTTAACAACTAATTTGGCCGCTTAAGATTCAAAAATCACGTATAAATTGTTTTGAACGGCAGCTATTCGCAACTTAATTTTATATCAATGACTTAAAAAGAATAGTGAATAATCGATAAAAATCACTTTTATGAAAACGGGAAATTTAATCATAACCAGGGAAAATGCATTGGCTGCAACACCGGATAGTACGCTCAGTTTCAGAGGGACATTTGCCGCCAGAATAACTCCGCCACGCACTTATCGTATTGCTGCAAGCGCTTTTTTTTCATTGCAGGGGCTTACATTTTCTACCTGGGCAAGCCGCATATCCTACATCCAAATAAATTGCATCTTAGCGATGGGGCTCTCGGTGGCGTTCTTTTTGCGCTTCCTGTGAGGATTAATGGTAAGCCCACCTTTATCAGGCTGGCTTGTTCACGCTTTGGCAGCAGGAAAATGGTAATTGCGGGTGCTTTGTTATACCCACTTCTTTTAATTCCATTGTCATTGGCAAACTCGGTCGCACAGCTTGTATCAGCTTTGTTTTTATTTGGTATAGCATCCAACCTTGTAAACATTGCAATGAATACACAGGCCGTTGGCGTGGAGAAGTTGTATGGAAGATCCGTTATGGCTTCTTTCCATGGATTGTGGAGCCTCGCAGTATTTGCCGGTGAGTTAGCGGTACTTTTTTTGTATCGAAAGGTCTTCATCCATACATTCATTTTAGTATCATTGCTTTCGCCACTCTGATAATCGTATTGGTAGCATATAAATTCACGCTGCGGGAAGATTCAGGTACGCAAACGTCTGCAAAAATTTTGGTGAAGCCTGATAAAGGAATTCTTTTATTAGGGCTCATTGCTTTCTGCTGTATGCTTTTGCGAAGGCACAATGGCGGACTGGAGCGGGGTTTATTTTAAAAAAATTGTAGTGGCGCCTGCAACTCTTATTACGATAGGATATGTAGCTTTTAGCAGCACAATGGCTTTAGGGAGATTTGCCGGGGACTGGCTCGTGATAAAATTTGGCGCAAAAAAAATGCTCCGGCTCAGCGGTATTTTAATAACAGCAGGCTTGTTGATTGCTGTTGTCTTTCCCTATCTTTTAACAGCTACCTGCGGCCTTTTGCTCGTTGGCTTTGGCGTATCCTCTGTTGTGCCGGTTGTTTACGGCATTAGCGGAAGATCTTCTTCAATGCCGGCAAGTACTGCGTTGGCCGCAGTATCCACCATTGGTTTCCTTGGATTCCTGGTGGGGCCGCCTCTTATTGGATTGATAGCGCAGGCTACTAACTTGCGGTGGGCCTTTACGCTCGTGGCTCTGTTGGGATTTGGCACAACATTGCTTGCAGGCAGATTAAAAAACAAACAATAGTATTAACTATAAAATAATTGAATATGAAACAAAAATTTGAAAATATAAAACACAATAAGGGGGAACCCCGACGAAAGAATAGGTCTTTATCTTCGGATCACCCTGTTGAACCTGAGGCCTTTTCTTCAAACGTTATTAAAAAAGGCTTTGTGGCATGGCCAGGAAAAAGTGTATCGCACAGAAATAAAAACAGGGCGCGAAAAATATTAGAAGGGCGAACTCAAAATGGTGGCTATGTGGCGTTTCCAAAGCAGGAGACCGTTAGCGAATAAATGGCTATGAAAGAGAATGAATTATTATCGAATCTAACGCTGAAAACATGAGTCCGGTAACGGAACTAAATCCAAATAAAAAAAATGGGTTACTTCGTTTTGAATACCGTATTAACTTAGTAGGATTTATGTATTTAGTTCGCAACGTTAAAGGCTTTGAAAGCAAAGAGCTCTATAAATAAGAATTAGGGCCGATTGTCCATTAACAATGCGGGCTAATGCATGATCCTTCAACTTAAAAAATAAAGTATATTCTAACATGACTATGCATCGCATGGTCATGTTTGTTATTATCCCTTTCGTAAGTTATAAGAATTATCAGCGATCACAATAATGGCTATTTTGATAATTAAGCCAGCAAGAAGCGTAAGCAAAGTTTATAACACATTAACAGTAGATAAGCCCTTTCCTGTAAATCATCTTATCAATTCCCGCCGCAGGAAGCCAGATGCATCTTCGTTTAATCGTTGACGGTAGTACGCGCAAAGCTGTCATTTTATGCTCATCTTAACAATGAATTATAAAACCTGCCTTGCATTCGGAAGTCAATGTATGATTAACGATTTAAAAACTATGTTATGAAAAAAATTTTTACATGTTTATTTTGCACTGCAATTATTTTTTCAGCGTTTTCTCAAACGGATTATTCTTCCGGCAATCAGCAGGATCGCCAGGCGCTCAGCCATAATTACAATGGCGATCCACGTGATCAAAGAGACCAGGAAATAGAACAATTAAATTACCAGAATAATTTGCAGGTACAACGATTGATCAATGACCAATGTTTAGGAATTTGGGAAATGAAAGAAGCACTGAATGCTTTGGAATCTCAAAGAATTCAAAAACTTAATGGTATCTATCAGAAATATAACGACGCCGTGGCTTACTTCACAATTAGAGAGAGAAATAATTCTCTTAATCACGACTATCATCATTCCGGTGAGTTTGAGCAGAAATAATCTTTCCGGAAAATGAGCTGGCAGTATATAAGAAGCTGCCAGCTTTTATTTTTCAAAATCTATAAATCTGCTTATTATTTTTCTATTGGCAATTTTTGTTCTTTTCACGCAGCGATTTTATTAGGATAGGATAATGTGACACAGTCTTTGAAACAATGAGGCACCTTTTAAAATGTAATTATCAAAAATTTTATTTGATATTATGCTCTCAATAATTGTATAAGAATTTTATAATGTCATATTTCGGTTAAAATATGACTTTGAACGACCTGCCAATTAACCTTACATGATTCTTAGCGTCGAAAAGTTTCTGATCTCATGCTCAAAAGCGCTTACATGAAAATACCAACCTCGTCCCTTTCTCCATTATGTCTGATTCTTTTAATTACATTTATTGCTTACGGATGCAAAAAAGATGTGAGTAATGAAAATAATAATATTAATTCCAATATAAAAACAGATACCAGTTTGTATACGGTGTCAGGTGCGGGCGGACAAGACAGTGGCCAAATTTTATTGGCGTTTAATACCAATACGAATGGTGTTCTCGCTATCCTTGATGAGAAGGGAAATCTTTTAAAAGAAAAAATTACCGGGTTAAGAACTGAAGATTTTCAAAAATGGAATATCGCGGGGGAAACATTTTACACTTATTTTCAAACAGAAGGTACTTATACCATTGCCGGCGTCGGCGTTGAAGAAGGGTATGATATTATTTGTGATTCAAATCTTAATCAATTAAGCCGTGAAAATTTGCTGCCTTATGAATTTGTTGATACAAGCGGCGATGATAAACTGGATCTCCATGATTTTATATTGTTGGGAGCCAATCATTATATGGCGATTAGCGATCGTCTTGAAAGCCCGGCCAATATTCCTGATAGCCTGCATCCTTCGTCTAACGCCAGGGTGATTGCATGTGTGATACAGGAGGTAAATAATGGCCAGGTGGTATTTCAGTGGGACGCAACAACTTTCCGGAATTTTATGGATCAAGTGTAGAAAACAATAACTTCGGCGATTCAGTTAATGTGATGGATTACATGCACATGAATTCGATTTGCATTGATCCCCGCGACAACAATATCATTTGTTCCTTTAGAAATTTAAACCAGATAATTAAAATTAACCGCACTAACCGGCGCCATCATCTGGAGGCTTGGAGGCAAAAACAGTGACTTTCCCCTTTCATCAAATGAAGTATTTCTAAGACAACATTATGCCAGGTTAACCGATAACAATCAAACATTAATGTTCGTAGATAACGGTCAGCAGGCTATACGTCCCAGTAGCCGCATTGCGGAATTTCAACTGGATGAAACTGGTAAAAATGTAACAAATTTCAGTGCGTTTAATATTCCTGATAATTTTATTCAATATGCAGGCTCTGTAAAAAAAGAGAACGGGACCTATTTTATCGGGGGCGGTTCCGCAAATTATTCATTGCAGGTAAATTATACAACCAACCAGGTTTTAATGCGACTGAACCAGAAATTTTCAAGTTACCGTTCTTTAAAATATTAAGCATCTGTAAATAAGCCAGAAACCATCTGTAACGGGGCGTTTATAAAAGCGACATTCTCTCAAATTTATATTTTGAAAAAGCAATCTCACTAAAGAAAGCTTTTGGATTCAATATCACTGCTGTAATAATTCTTACCAGAAAAAAGCAACCATTTAAAAAAAAATCTCGTTCTGACTTATAACGGTGATGTTGATTTCCTTTAGTTATGGTTGCAGTTACCATTTAATCCGGCCCTTTGATTTTAGAATGTCAAGTCCGTAAAAATTGCCGTTTATTTTTAACCTTAAAAAAAATTTATGAAAACAAGTAATCTGTTTCTGTGTATTTGCCTTACTATTTTTGTTTCAGTTTTTACTTCCTCATGTAGCAAATCTTCGGGAAACAATGGAAATGCCCAAACCGGTGCATCTAATAGTGTAAGCATAGCAGGAATGGCCTTTGGGCCCTCCAGCTTAACTGTAAAAAACGGGACAACTGTCATTTGGAAAAATAATGATCCAATTGCGCATACGGTCACATCCAACGATGGAACAAGCTTTAACAGTGGGCCCCTAAATTCCGGCGCCACTTTTTCATATACCGCAAAAACGCCTGGCACATTCGGCTATCATTGTACTATTCACCCGGGAATGACGGCCACCTTAATTGTTACACCCTGATAAATGAAATAAGTTTTAAAAGAATTATGATTATATCAGGGAATTTAATTTAATAAAACCACCCGGATTTAATTCTTTCGATTTAAAAAAAGAAAATTAAAACATTTGATATCTGCAGAGAACATCCCACCGAACAAATAAGAATCAATATTATGTTTTATATTGGATTTTTATGGTGGTATAATTCAATCTCAATAAACGCCATTCGCCAATTGCAGAACTTTATAAAGATTCCTATCAGCGGAATTGGCATTGGCAAAATAAGCTCAACATTGTATTGTTCTTACTGTGAATTTAAACCATTTTGAAAATGCCATTCATGAAAGAAACGTTAGAATTAAAACAGCCTGCAAATAATACGGAAACCAAAGATCATAAAGCCCCCGCACCACATAATCATAGCGATGAGCGTGAACAACAGACTATAAAAAGTTCTTTTTCTAAAGCCCCTTGATTTTTGAAACCATGGTATTGAAAAAGAAATGAATGCTGCTGCAATTCCACAAAAAAAATACACCGTATTTCCCCATTCGCAAGAATGTGGCCCGCAAATAATGCCAAAAATGATTTGGCTAATCCAAACAACAGCAAGTAAAACGTAGCGTAATTGCATAGCTCAAAGTAAACACTTTAATAGCGTTTAGCCGAGGTCGTTACCAATAAAATAAGTTTAAAAATATTAAGCGGGGAAACTTTCTTGTCTTATTTTATAAACATAAAGCCAGGCAAGCCTGGCTTTATGTAATGAATCAAAAGAAATCAACCATTCAGAAATTTTGTGAACACTCTACGACCACTTATAAAAAAAATATCGCGTTAATTGTTATTTAATCAAATCGAAAAAATCCAATTTATTTCCGCTCAGGAGCTGCCGGAGCGATGTATCCAAACAATCCATCCGCTTCTTTTTTAGGCCCTGCTGAGAAAAAGAGCCAGTCAGGATTAACGCTTGTCGCAGTTGTAGGCGCAAATGAAATATCCCAAAGTCCGTCAATCCAAATTGGTTTGCCTTTGCTAAGAAGCGGCCCAAGAAAGGAGCCATTTTCGCTGTAGGCATTAATGTGGCCATCACCGAAATTTCCGATCAGGATAATCGTTCCTACGCTATTTATTGTTTGCCAAAACGAAGCAGGTGTTGCAGTAATGCCCCATGGAGCATTCAATGCGCCATGCGAAGCAAAGCGCCTTACAAAGGAGCCGTTTGGATTGTAAATATCTACAATACCCAGCCCCGGACCATCCGCTTCATCGATGTCTTCACCGGTCTTCGCATAAATAACATATATTTTCCCGTTTATACTCTGAACATTGAAAGGAGAATAATCGGAAGGAATCCCGGGCTCCCAAAACGTCGTGTTTACCAAATGCCAAAGGGTATCATATACTTCCACTTTATGTTGTGTGAAATTTGCAACATACAAAAAAGGAACATTTCCATCCATTGCGAGGGTGATACCTTTATAAGAGGCACCTGGATTGTTTACAGCTACCTCGGCAGCATTGCCGTTATTCCACCCGGAGATAACACCGTCTTCACCGACAAAAATAAACCTGGCAGGATTTCCATTGGAAAGTTTAAAGCCTGACGTACTATTGAATATAGTTCCTGTTGGTGCTCCTCCTGTTGGTGCAGCGTTAGTAGGGATCGTGACGGGAGCCCGCAATATGCTACCGGTTGCGTTGTAGATTGTACTGAGGCCCGCACCGTTTGCGGAAAGCCAGGCTGGTCCAGAGGGTGCAAATGCGATTCCCCACGCATTGACCAGGTTGGGATCTACCGTTACCGCTCCATAGCTACTGTTATTTGCAACAAGGTTTACCTGTTCGAAATTGTTTTCTAAGGATCGGGACGGAAACTTTTTACACGACTGTAAACTGATTACCAAAACCAGGAAGAAACTGAAACTTGCGAAGATCCATGTGCTTTTTTTTTGAAAAATGTTTTGCATAAAAAGATAATTTTGAATTGAAAAAATTAATTGAGATTGAAAAAGTTTTAAAGATTTAAAACTTAATTGTTCTTTTTCTTTGTGTTCCGAAGTAAATCGAAGTGACGTGAATTCACATTAACCTATCGTTGGAAAAGGAGAGAAGGTTGCTTTGGTGTTCATTTTTTTAGTAAAAAAATATGCCCATTACTGATCAATTATGTAAAGACTCCGGACGATACAAAATTGCATGAGGAGATTTTGCAGCGTGGCTCATTGAAAGTAATTGGAGCACATTGCGATTTTTCTGAATAAGTTATTCTTTGCTAATTCGCAGGTCTGTTTGAAAGATCTTTTTTGAAAGATTAAAATGCATATCCACGATTTTTAGAAATTGATACTGTCAATTATGCTTTTCAAAAATGAGTTTTCATCAAATGATTTGTCAAGAGTTAATCCGAGCCGAACTACGACCAACTTTTTAGAGGGAATTATATAGATCATTTCAAAGCCAAAGCCATCGCAGTAAAACATGTCTGCGGGAACATCAGGATATTTTCGATTAGATGGATTTTTTTTATCAAAACCATTTAGCCAGAATTGGTAGCCATAAGTCTTCAGCGAATTTGCCGGCGCCGGGGAAACGGTTTGCTGCACCCAATTTTCCGGCAAAATTTGTTCTCCATTCCAGATGCCATTGTTATAATATAATAAGCCAAAACGTGCGTAATCCCGGGCTGTTGCATTTATGTAGGAAGACCCAACGAAAGTTCCCGAAGCGTCGGGCTCAAATAAAGTATGATACATACCGGTCTTATAAAATAATTCCTTGTAAGGAAAGTCAGCATAGTCTTTTTCCCCAACCGTTTTCCTGATAATTCTTGAGAGAATATTAGTGTTGCCGCCTGAGTAATTAAATACATTGCCTGGTTTGTAAACCAATTTTCGTGAAGCCGCATAAGCCCCCATGTCTCCATTTTTAAACAACATTTTTGTAACATCGCTTGACCTCGTGTAGATTTCGCTGAAAGAAAGTCCGCTGGTTTGTTGTAATAAGTTTTGAATGGTTATTTCTTTTCGGGGGTCGTTAGGATCACTCCATTCCCGTACTGGCGCTGGGTTCAGAATATTCAGCTTGCCTTGCTTAACTAATATGCCGATCATGGCGGCGGTAAAACTTTTTGCTATTGACCATCCATACATTTTCATATTTTGATGAAAACCAGGCGCATATTTTTCAGCAACAAGTCGCCCGTCATAAACTACAACTACAGCTCTTGTTCTTTGCTTTTTATGGGGTCGCGGTTCCATAAAGGCCACGCTTATTGCCTTATCTAATTTTATTTTATTAATTGCCTGGGGCAGAACAAAATCAACGTTATCTCCATTTGGCCATGCAATATTTTTGGGTTCACCTGGAGGTGATGCCGGTATAACGTGTACCTGTGTACGCAGATCTGTTTCGTGAATGTCTTTCACAATTGTGCAACCCAATCCTTCGCGATAAATTGCCTTTTGTTTTGCAAGTCCGAATATTGTTGTTGTTACGGAAGCATCTCCTACATTTATTTTGTTAGTTGCCATGTTTAAAGGAAATTTCCCCAGGTCACTTGCTTCAATATCTTTTTTATTTCTTCCTGAAACAAAGACGCACGTACACATTTGCTTGGCATTAAAACCGCTGATGATGGGAAGCGATATCCATAGATATCGAATTATAGCAGATGCGAGAAGCAAAGAAATTATAATGATCATGGAGAATAAATTTTATAGATCTGTTTCCATTGAAAAATAGAATTTTTAAATGAAACACTGCCTGGTTATAATTGGTTAATAAAATGTAATCGCTTATCGCAGGTAAAATAATAATAATTTTGAATTACAAAGACTTTGGTGCATCTATATGCAAGTAAGGAATTTTATTTTTCGCGGTCAGTGAAAGCAACATTTTTAGGGGATAAGATAAATAAACCAACAATATGTCAAAAGAATCAATATCGGCGGGGATGCAACACCAGCTACAAATATATTTTGCCGGCACTCAAAATATAAAGCCACAATTACCTGTGTCGTTTGAGGCGCTTGAGCAGAGAGCCCGTGAAATAATGAAGCCGGAAGCGTTTGCCTACATCGCCGGCGGCGCCGGATCGGAAATTACTATGCACAACAACAGAGTCGCCTTTAATCACTGGCAAATTATTCCGAGGATGATGGGAGATGTTTCAAACCGGGATATCGGGATTGAGTTGTTTGGTCAAAACTTGCCAACGCCTTTATTGCTGGCGCCCATAGGCGTTTTATCCCTTGCACATCCCAAAGCCGAAATAGCAGTTGCTCTTGCTGCTAAAAGTTTGCGTGTACCCCTGGTAGTTAGTACCGTTTCATCAAGGACTATTGAAGAGATAGCGACAGCCAGTGACGGCAATCCGCATTGGTTCCAGTTATACTGGGGAAGAAATGATGATTTTACGAGAAGCGTGATTGGCCGTGCTGAAACAGCCGGTTACAGTGCTATCGTGGTAACACTTGATACCAGATTATTTGCGTGGCGCGAACGCGATATTCAAAATGCGTACTTACCTTTTTTGTATAATGAAGGCCTGGCAAATTATTTATCTGACCCGGTTTTCCTGGCTGAAATTGGGGATCCTTCAAAAGATAAAATAAAGATGATGATGCATTTTGCTGATTGTTTTTCCAATTCTTCGTCCACCTGGAAAGATCTTTCTGTGATAAGAAATTGTACGAAGCTTCCTTTAATTGTAAAAGGTATTCAACATTCGGATGATGCAAAGAAGGCGATAGACCATGGTGCGGACGGGATAATAGTTTCCAATCATGGAGGCCGCCAGTTAGACGGCGCAATAGGCGCTGTTGATACACTCGGAGGTATCGCAGATGCAGTAGGAAATGAAACCACTATTTTATTTGACAGCGGTATTCGCCGCGGTGCTGATGTTTTTAAAGCAATGGCGTTGGGCGCAAAAGCTGTTCTTATTGGCCGGCCTTATGCTTATGGCCTGGCGATTGCAGGAGAGCACGGTGTAAAGGAAGTAATTGCGAATTTGCTCGCGGATGTTGATTTGACAATGGGGCTTGCAGGCTGCTCTTCATGGAGGGAGGTTACCAGGGAAAGGTTAGCAAAAATTTCATAAAAAAAGAATACAGAATATGGTATTGCGCAAAAATAACCGTGTACTTATGGATATATCAAATACAGACAATGGATTCACTTTTTTAAAAAAGCAATATAAATTGTAACTTATTGATAACAATAAAAGCTTATTCGTTTTATAAAATACATTATTAATAAACAGACTACTATAACAATGCAACCTGGTAATTTGAAGAATGGCCTGCTTGATAAATTAATTTCTATTGGGGATAATAATTTGTTGGAGAAAGTAAATGATCTTATTGGCAATGTTGATATCAATACTTCAGTTTTTAAAGTTACCGTTAGCCAAAAAGGTATGCTTATTAAAAGCGAAAAAGATATCTACGATGGCAACTTTTTATCTAATGATGAATTAAATGAAGAAGAGGATAAATGGTTAAGCGAATAATCTGGACAAATACAGCAAAAAAAACCCGAACAGAAATACTTCATATTGGATTAAACATAACAGATCATCTGTCTATTCAAAAAATTATCAAAATTACTAAGACAAAAGGTCGAACTTCTGCGATCAGAACATTACTTTGGTAAACCCACGGATTTTAAAGATGTCAGGGTTACGTTAGTAAATAATTTCTCGCTTTTCTATAAAGTCAAAGAAGATGCTATTATAATTGTCGGGCTTTGGGACAATAGACCAACCCGGATGATCTTTATAAGAATATTGAACGTTGAGCGTTACAAAAAATTTGTGAATCCGGTATTATTCAGCGTAAATTATAAAACAATATTTTGTACAATCTCATTTTTGACCGGATAGTCAGTATTATAGTGCAGCCCCCGGCTTTCATGCCTTAGTTGCGCTTCTTTTACAATCAAATAACCAACGGTTATCAAATTTCTTAACTCGCAAAGTTGAGGAGATACAAACGTTTTTTCATAAAGGCCTTCGGTCTCTTCATGCAAAAGATCTAATCTTTTCATAGCTCTTTCAAGCCTTACATTAGTTCTTACAATACCAACATAATCTGTCATTACTAATTGCAGCTCTTTAAGGCTTTGCGTTATTAAGATCATTTCTTTTGGAGCAGTAGTTCCCTGCGCATCCCAATCCGGTACGAGCTCATTAAAGTGTAACGAGGAGATTTTTTCAACTGAGTTTAAATAACAACGATGCGCGAAAACCATGGCTTCCAAAAGCGAATTGCTTGCAAGTCGGTTGGCGCCGTGAAGCCCTGTGCTCGAGCATTCTCCGCAGGCGTATAAATTTCTTATGGATGACCTTCCCCATTCATCCGTTTTAATGCCACCACAACTATAATGCGCGGCCGGGGCAACAGGAATATATTGTTTGGAAACATCAATTCCTATGGACAAACATTTTTCTGTGATGTTAGGAAAATGAAGATGGAATTTTTTCATAACCATTTTCGTACAATCGAGATACACATGTTCAGTACCGCTAATTTTCATTTCATTGTCTATCGCACGTGCAACAATATCACGCGGCGCCAGGTCCTTTCTTTCATCATATTTTTCCATGAAAGCTTCGCCATCTATGTTGCGTAAAATGCCGCCATCGCCACGAACCGCTTCTGTTATCAAAAATGCCTGGCCGCTTACTCCTGCTTCATACAAAGCTGTTGGATGAAATTGTATGAACTCCATATTTTCTATGCGCCCTTTTGCACGGTACATCATGGCAACGCCATCGCCTGTCGCGATAGAAGGATTGGTTGTTGTGCGATAAACCTGGCCATTGCCACCCGTAGCAAATAACGTAACCTTCGAAATTATTTTTTCAATGTTATTTGTGTTCCTGTTTAAAACATACACACCGAAACATTCAATATCGGGCGTTGATTTTGTAACCAAAAAACCGAGATGATGCTGCGTGATAATATCCACAACAAAACAATGGCTTATTAAATTGATATTCGGTTTTGAACTAATGGCTTTTAATAACGTGTTTTCTATTTCTTTACCTGTTACATCTTTATGATGAAGTATCCGAAATTCGCTGTGGCCACCTTCTTTGCCCAACGCATATTCACCGGTATTATCTTTATCAAAATTAGCGCCCCAGTTTATGATTTCTTTTATTCTTTCCACGCCTTCCTTCACAACAATCTCTACAATTTTCGGATCGATAATCCATCGCCGGCTATTAATGTATCCTCAATATGTTTTTCAAAACTATCATTGTCAAAATCAGTAACGCCGGCGACACCCCCCTGGGCATACTTTGTATTGGTTTCATCACTTACCGTTTTAGTAAGAACAGTTATTGTTTTATCGGGGCAATCCTGTGCAACTTTCAGCGCATAAGTAAGGCCGGCAATACCGCTGCCGATAACTAAGAAATCTGTTTTCATTTTACAAGTTTTAGCTGTTTATCGATTTAAAAACAAAACCTCCTAATTTTTGAAATTTTAGGAGGAATTAGGAGTTAATTTCATTTTATGCCATTACCAATACTGGTTCTATCCATGCATCACTTTCTTTTAAGAGATTAACAAGTTCTTCCACAGCTATATCTTCAGGAACTGAACGCTTAATGACTTCTTTTCCTTTATATAAAGTGATTTTTCCAGTGCCGCTTCCAACATAACCAAAATCAGCATCAGCCATTTCGCCGGGGCCGTTTACGATACAACCCATAATTGCGATTTTCACACCTTTTAAATGATTGGTAACTGCTCTTATTTTTGCGGTAGTTTCCTGCAAATCAAATAAAGTTCTGCCACAACTTGGGCAACTGATGTATTCTGTTTTTGATATTCTTGTTCTTGTAGCCTGTAATATTCCGAAGGCAATTGAGTTCATCAATTTATAATCCGGAATTTTATTTTCATCATTATAATGATAGCTAAGGCAGATACCATTTCCAAAACCATCAATTAATAAAGCGCCTGTTTCAGTTGCATAATGAATAAGGCTTTCATCCATCGTATCATCGTTGCTATTGCAAATAAATACAATAGGATTTTTAATATCATTCTCCTGCAGTTCTATAACCATTCTGCGAATACTTTGCATTGCATTTTTGTTTGTTGAACTCAGGCAAAGAACTGCGGTATCATCAAGTTTTATTTTTTCAAAAAAAATATTTTTATTGAATGAAGGATAATTGACGGAATAACAATCAAGCATTACAAAATTTACCAGTTCTGATTTTATGATGGCATCATCCAGGTAATTTTGTTCATCAATAATAGGAAGACATTTTTCTTTGTCTGTTACTTGCTTCCATGTATCATAATAATTGATAATGCTCAATGTTCCGGGCAATGCAAAGTCAACTTTTGTATTCGCGCAAAAAATATAATCAGCGGCCATATCACCAATATTCCATTTGTCAGTGGCTTTGTTATATTTATAACCGATAGCCTTAAGATCGGAAGGCGTTATAGATTTTTTTTTGCTGAAATCGGCAATTACAACAGGCACATGCTTGCCACCAATATTTTGTATTTCAAAAGAATTTCTTTTATTACCTGAACCGATAATTGACAGTGATGTTTTTTTAATAGCAGGGAGTGAAGTTGCTTTTACGCTTGTATATCTTTTTAGAATATCTTTGCAAACGGGTATTTCAAATTCAGGGTCTTCAGTTAAGGATACACGAATGGTATCGCCAATCCCATCTTCCAGCAAAGTGCCAATGCCAATTGCGGATTTTATTCTTCCGTCTTCGCCATCGCCTGCTTCTGTAACACCGAGATGTAAAGGATAACAATGCCCCAATTCACTATGCATATTTTCAATCAGCAACCGGTAAGCCTGCACCATCACCTGCGGATTGCTGCTCTTCATGCTTAAAACAATATTGTAATAATTTTCGCTTTCGGCAATGCGTAAAAATTCCATAGCGCTTTCTACCATACCAATCGGCGTATCGCCATATCGGCTCATAATTCTATCGCTTAAAGAACCATGGTTGGTTCCGATGCGCATAGCAGTTCCATATTCTTTACAAATTTTTACCAAAGGTGTAAAGCGGTTTCTTATTCTTTCTATTTCTTCGTGGTAATCTGCATCAGAGTATTCTATCAATTCAAACTTTTTCTTATCAACATAGTTACCCGGATTTACCCTTACTTTTTCTACGATGCGTGCAGCAATTTCAGCAGCGTTTGGTGTAAAATGAATATCAGCAACTAACGGTGTAGTATAGCCGCGTTGTCTTAATTCATTTTTTATATTCAGTAAATTTTCAGCTTCTTTTTTTGAGGGTGCCGTAATACGAACCAATTCGGCACCTGCTTCAATGCAACGAATGCTTTGCTCAACAGTCGCCCTGGTATTCATCGTATCAGTAGTTGTCATGGTTTGGATACGAATGGGATTGAAGTTTCCCAACAGTAAATCGCCCACCTTTACTTCAAGCGTTGCGAGCCTTTTATATTCGTTAAAGATTCAGCATATAGCTCCATAATTTATGGTAGTATTTAAGCCACAAAAATACGATTTTATAAATGGAGGTTTTTATAATAGCAGTAAAACAGTTTCCCAAAAAAATATTATTTCTCTTAAGGGATTAGGAGCATTTACCAGTCCTTTTCTGGCTTATCGGCCGCGGCTGCGCCTTTTATTTTATGTAATTTATCCTGAAGTTGCTTCTCATTTTCCAACAGCGATTTCAATTTTTCTTCTGCATCCTGCTTTGTTAATTTTGATGGCTTTGGATTCGGTTGATTATTATTTTGTTCCTGCTGGTTTTGCTTATTTTGCTGATCCTTCTTTTTTTGATTCTGTTTTGGCGGCTGTTTTTTGTCTTTATTATTTTGTTGCTGTTGTCTGCTTCTTTTGTTCCTTTAATGCCCGTTGCAGGTTTTGTCTCGCATCCTCATCCATGGGGTTAAGCATTAGTGCATTTTCATAAGCGTTAATGCACTCCGGAAGCTTTTTTGCTTTTTGAAAAGTTACACCCTGGTTGTAATAAGCTTTTTCTTTCGTAGAGTTGTCATCGCTGTTTTTAATTGTATTATCATAAGCCTCTACCGCTGCATCAGTGGCGCCTTTTCTGAAAAGTGTATTCCCTAAATTGTAGGAAGCTATTGAATTATTATCGGCCATCTTAAGCGCACCACGGTAAGAATTTTCGGCCGCATCATAGTTATTTTTTTTATAAGCTTCATTTCCCTTAAAAATTTCATTGCTTACATTCTGGGCCAATAATGAATTATTTAAGAAAAAAAACAAGACCAGGGCGGTAACAACTTTTTTATTCATTTTCCTTTTTTCTGATATAAAAAACTCGATTACAAATAGTAATAAAGCTGCACCTAACAGGTATTGAAAATATTGTTTAAAGGCGTCGTAAGAACTGTCAGTTACGGTTGCCTGTCCAATACCGGATAATTTGCTTTTTATATTATCCGCAACCTGGTTTGTAGTTGAATAAAGCTGGTACAATCCGTTTCCATCTTTGGCAATTTCACTTAATTCCTTCTCATCTAACTTGGTGATAACCGTATTGCCCTTGTCATCTTTCTTATAGCTGTTTGTTTCAGGATCCATAATCGGTGCCCCAAGCGGAGAACCGATACCAACTGTGTTTATCATAATACCTTCTTTGCCCAATTCTTTGGCAACTTTTAAAGCATCGTCCTCATGGTCTTCGCCATCGCTTATCAGCAGAATGGATTTATATGTTTTTTCTTTTGGATTAAATGCCGAATAACACATTTTTAATGCGTCGCTGATAACAGTTCCCTGCGTGGGAACATCGTCGGGAGAAGCAGATGACAAATACATTTTCGCAGCTTCATGATCTACAGTCATTGGCATTTGCAGATATGCCCGGCCGGCAAAAATGACCAGTCCAATTTTATCTTCAGGTAAGTTGTCAATAATTTTTGATATCACCTGCCTGGCACGTTCGAGTCTTGAAGGCTGTATATCCTGTGCCAGCATACTTTTGCTTACATCAAGGGCAATCATTAAATCAATTCCCTTACGGCTAATCTTTTGCGATCCATCAGGCTCTACAAGGCCTGCAACTGCAAAGCCGCACAACGCAAAGCCAACTATAAAAATGATGAGCTTAAGCCTGAATTTTTTTGGAGAAAAATCTTTAGTTAATTGTTTTACCAGGAATGGATCACCCATCTTCTTTGCTGCGTTTTTTTTCCATTTTACCAAAAGCACATACAAAAGTATGATTACAGGAACTGCCGCAAGAGAGACAAGGTATTCTGTATATTGGAAATGTAACATTAGCCCTGCAAATTATTAATGATTATGGAGGAAAAAGTGTTAAATCTATGGGTGTAAAACATGTTTGTTAAAGATTTTATTTCAGTTATAATTAATCATTCTCTTTCCTGCGCCCGCAGCCATCGTTCCGGAATTTGATTGTTGCTTGCAAAAAGATAATCATTGTAACTACAAGCTATAAGTTTTTTATTAGGAAGTTCCATCCACCATCGTCCCGTCTTTTTGCTTTGCATAAAAATGGTATCTACTTCTGCGAAAGCGGTGTGGTATTCGTTAAAATTATGTTTGTCAGATAGATCGGTCTCATGATTGCTCCTGCTTTTTCCATCAATAAAATACCATAGCATTTGTGCAATCTGCAATGCTGTAAGATTTTTTACGTCCTTTCGCGGATCAAAGCCATAAATTCCTATAGTTGAAAGGTGAGGGCTTAGTCCTGCATAACGCAGAAGCGTACACGCTTCTTCACCGGTAAAGCCATTAGGGCTGCAATGAGATGCCGGCGCATCACTATATTTTATGGCAGACATATCGAAACTTAACATATTGCTGTTCCGGATCACAGGTTCCATCTCTTCCAGTTGCTCTTTGGCTTTACCCAGCCGGTAACAGTCAAAGCGAAGTTTATCAAGCGTTTCCAGCATGCGCGGATGAACAAAATAACTTTGAAAGCCGATGTGATTGTAATGCCTGATCAGGTTGGGCTCACTTGTTAACATCTCCATCAAAAAATTTTCACTTCTCGTTACAGAGCTACTTTTAAGATCGATTGTAGCGTCAATTACCGTGGCTTCAATAATTTTTGAAAGCTCTTTATACGCATAGTATTGCGCCAAGGTGTTGTCATGAGATCCCCCGATAAGAATTACTGTTTTATTTAACCGGAGTAGTTCGGCTACCACAGTTTTCGTTGCTGCATAACTATCGGAGATTGAAGCGCCACACTTTATATTTCCAAGGTCCGCAATCGCAACATCTGTGTGCCAATAATGCAATCCGTATAATTGTTTGCGTATTTCGTCTGCCGCATTTCCCCTGAATATAATGCCTTCGCCTCTAAACTCGTTAATACCCGCTATCACAATATCAACGCCTGACAGATCGGGTATTAATTCTTCATAAATTTTTATACAGCTTCCCAACTGGCTATCGTTATATTCCTTATCGTCACTTAATAAAGCTTTATTTACAGGCAACAAAAATTCGTGCAGGTCGTACATTATCTATGCAATTTTGAGCAAACCTAAAAGATTAAAACCATAATTAAAATACAGGATATATTTTTCCAGGTATTGCCGGTAAATTTTAAATAATGGATTGGCTTACTTTTGCAGCTATGAAAAGTTTGTTGGAACAGGTAGAAGATGTAAAAGAAGCAATAAATGGATTTGCTACGTTAGATAAAAATCCTGCTGAAGCATTTCGAATACAATTTCTTGGCGCAAAAGGAAGCCTGAAATCGTTAATGGGCGAAATGAAAAATGTCGCTGCTGAAAACAGGCGCGAGATGGGACAGCATCTGAACGATTTAAAATTATTTGCTGAAAATAAATATGAAGAATTAAAGACTATCTCAACGCGAGATGACACGCAACCGGAAGGAATAACAACAGATGTAACTCTTCCCGGGCAGTCTTTTAAATTGGGCAGCCGCCACCCAATAAGCATTGTCAGAAACAGGATCGTTTCTATTTTTCAGCGTTTAGGCTTTGCCGTTGCCGAGGGTCCTGAAATAGAAGATGACTGGCATAATTTTACTGCATTAAATCTTCCTGAAAACCATCCGGCAAGAGATATGCAGGACACATTTTACGTAGCTCAAAATCCCGATTGGATGTTGCGAACCCACACGAGCAGCGTGCAGGTTCGTGAAATGGAAAAAGGACAATTACCCATAAGAATTATTTGCCCCGGGCGGGTTTACCGCAATGAAACGATCAGCGCACGAGCGCATTGTTTTTTTCACCAGGTTGAAGGATTATATATTTCAAATGATGTTTCATTTGCCGATTTAAAACAAACGCTTTACTTCTTTGTGCAGGAGATGTTTGGAGATACGGTCAAAATTCGTTTCAGACCATCGTACTTTCCTTTTACAGAGCCGAGTGCAGAGATGGATATTAGCTGCCTTATTTGCGGAGGAGCGGGTTGTAATGTTTGCAAGCATACCGGCTGGGTTGAAATTTTAGGATGTGGAATGGTTCATCCCAAGGTTCTGGAAAATTGCGGAATAGACAGTGATAAATATTCTGGGTTCGCATTTGGAATGGGCATTGAAAGGATAACCATGCTCAAATACCAGATAAAAGATCTACGGCTGTTTAGTGAAAATGATTTGAGATTTCTGCAGCAGTTTACGAGTGCTGTATAGCTTTTAATAACCTATCTGGTCTTCATGCTAATAAATTAGAGGATAGTTTTTTATCTTTATGTAAAAGCAAGGTTTATGCTCGACATAAAAAATAATAAAACAAAAAAACATATTGTAAAAATAAGGAAGAAAAGAAAAACTAAAGGGGTAGACACTTCGAAATATTGCGGCAGCGTTAAGTTCAATGAAGATGCCTTGGCCATTCAAAAACGTCTAAGGAATGAATGGGAATAAATTTTTATTAGACACAAACATAATTATTTACATTCTTAATGGCGATAAACTAATCTCAGACTATCTTTCGCAAAAAAATTTTTACACATCAATCATTTGTGAAATTGAATTATGGATCTAAATCTTTAACTCCGGCAGAAGATAAACAAATCAGGAATTTTTTGCAGGAATTCAGGATAATATCAATTGATTATTCGATCAAAGAATTGGCTATTTTATTAAGAAAAAAATATCCTTTAAAAATTGCTGATTCAATTATTGCTGCCACAGCAATTAGCATGGACATTCCCCTCGTAACATCGGATATTGGATTTAAACAAATTACAGAATTAGAGATAGATTTTTATACCAAATAAATCATGACCATCACCATTTGCATTTGCGGAGCAGGAACTATGGGCAGCGGTATTGCACAAGTGGCAGCACAAAGCGGTTTTAATACCACTTTGTTTGATGTAAATATTTCAGCAATTGATAAAGCGAAAGTTATTATCGAAAAAAATCTGCAATACCTCGTTGATAAAGAAAAAATTTCTGCTTTAGAAAAATCAGAGATTTATAATCGCATTCAATTCACAACAGAAATAGAAAATTGCACAGGCGAAATAATAATTGAAGCGATCGCGGAAATAGAAGACGCCAAGGTTTCATTATTTAATGAGCTTGCAAAATATAATAACGAAGAAGTGATATTTGCCAGCAATACTTCTTCGCTTTCTATTTCAGCCTTACAGGAAAAGATAATTTTTCCGCAAAGGGTTGTTGGCATGCATTTTTTCAATCCCGCTTATATTATGAAGCTTGTTGAAGTGGTGAAAGGAACTCTCACCAATAATGATATCGCAAGGGCTGTGTACGATATTTGCATTCAAATGGATAAGGTGCCGGTGATGTGCGAAGATGCGCCTGGCTTTGTTGTTAATCGCATTGCACGTCATTATTACCTGGAATCATTAAAGTTAGCAGAAGAAGGTGTGGCATCTTTTGAGGATATCGATACTATCTTAGAGGCTACGGGTTTTAAAATGGGGCCGTTTAAATTGATGGATCTGATCGGCATGGATATTAATCTTGCCGTGTCGCAGAGCTTATATGATGCATTCAATAAAGCGGAACGCTTTAAGCCTTCCATTCTTCAAATTGAAAAAGTAAAAAAAGGAGCGCTTGGTAAAAAAACAGGCAAAGGATTTTATAGTTATTCAAATCAAAAAAAGTAAGAGCCTTTTCTTATATAACTTTCCATAAAATAAGTATCAAAATTTAGATGGCAATAGGTACAGAATCATCCGCCAATTTAATTGCAAACACGAAAGTATTAGTAACCGGCGGCGCGGGGCTGTTAGGAAATGAGCTCTTAAAACAGTTGCTTAACGAAGGTTATAGTGTCACAGCTATTTACCATTCGTCGCCTGTAATTTTGACGCATCCTAATTTAAACATTCAACAATGTGATATCCTTGATGTATCAGCTCTTGAAGATATCATGCAAGGCATCACCGATGTATATCATTGCGCAGCGGTGATTTCTTTTGAGCCAGGCGAACAGGATCATCTTTTTAAAATAAATATAGAGGGCACGGCAAATATTGTCAATGCCTGCATAGCCGCCAGGGTGCGAAAGCTTTTACATGTAAGCTCCGTAGCGGCACTGGGACGAATAAGAAAAGGCGAGGTGATAACAGAAGACATGCAATGGACGGAAGAGACCAGCAACAGTATCTATGCCAAATCAAAATACTTTGGAGAGCTTGAAGTATGGCGTGGCATAGGCGAAGGCCTGCAAGCGGTAATTGTAAATCCATCTATTATTCTGGGCGGAGATAGCTGGGAAAACGGTTCCTCAGCTTTGTTTAAATCTGCTTATGATGAATTTAAATGGTACACGGAAGGCATTAGTGGTTTCGTAGATGTACGCGATGTTGCACAAGCAATGATCTTGTTAATGAACAGCAAAATATCCGGGCAGCGTTTTATTTTAAGCGCCGAAAATCTATCTTACAAAGAAATTTTTTCTTTGATGGCAAAAAGTTTTGGCAAAAAACCTCCTCCAAATAAAGTAACTCCTATGATGGCAGAAATTATTTGGAGAGCTGAAGCACTAAAGAGTATGCTTACCCGGAAAAAAAGATTGCTTACGAAAGAGACGGCACGCACTGCGCAGGCCACTGTATATTATGATCATAGTAAAATCTTAAATGCTTTACCCACGTTTCATTTTACACCAATTTCCGATACAATTGATTTCACGAGTCAGTCGTTAAAGAAAAGATACAATCTTTAAGCTTATCGTACTATGCAACTGAAGCCTATGTCAAATAAACATTTTATTAAGATCCTTTCCGGTTTTATCGTTTTTTTTAATTTGCATTTTTCTGCTTTCTCGCAGCAAACATTTTATGTTGTAAAAGGAAAGGTAATAGATAAAGATACAAAAGCGCCATTGCCCGGTGCATCGGTGTTTGCGCAAAACTCAACCTTTGGTGAGGCTACCAATTCAGATGGAAATTTTACTTTGAAAATTCCCAACGGCGGTTACTCGCTAGTGGCAAGTTTTACCGGATATGAAACAGCATCTATGCGCATTAGTAACAGTTCTTCTCAAAATGACAGCCTCGTTTTTGAATTGACTCCAAAAGAAAAATCTTTGGAAGCTGTCACTATTACAATAAGCACAGAAGTAAAAGACGGCTGGAAGAAATATGGTGAATTCTTTACAGATAATTTTATCGGGCAATCGCAATTTGCAAAACAATGTGTAATTAAAAATCCTGAAGTATTGCATTTTTATTTCAGCAAAAAACGAAATAAGCTGAAGGTTTTGGCAAACGAGCCATTGATCGTAAATAATTTCGCATTGGGATACAATCTGAAGTTTGCGATAGATTCTTTCACCAATGAATATAATACAAACACAAATCTGTTTATCGGTTACCCGCTTTTTGAAGCGATGCAGGGAACACCCGAGCAACAGCAAACATGGAGTAAAAACCGCGCTGAAGCATATAAAGGTTCTATGTTGCAATTAATGAGAAGTGTATTTAATAAAACATTAAGTGAAGATGGCTTTGAAATACAATTCATAGTTAAAAATAATGACCAGGAAATGCCGATAAAACTGGGAAATATATATGGTGCATTAAATTATGATAGGGACGACAGTACCAATACTGTTGATATTTTGCCCAATCAAAATGAAGTTGCAGTGATCTATAAAAATGCAGAGCCGGAAGAAACTTATCTCAATTCTGATCCTTCAATAAAAAAAGATTTTCAATTGTCAACATTGCTTTTCAGTGCTGGTGATCCGATTACGATAGAGCAGAATGGATATTATTACGACCAGGAAGACATCACTACCAATGGATATCTTGGCTTTAAAAAAGATAGGTGATATGTTGCCTTACGATTATGTAGCGGAATGATTTTGCCTCGGATCATATCATAATGCTGACGATTTGATTTTTTGCTACCTTTCAACATCTGCATTAAAATTTTGTGCGCTACACACGGACAGTTTATTTAACTTTTACCAGTAAGTGTTTTTACTTTTTCCCAAATTTCAGGTAGTCTTTTTATAAGAACAAGCTCTTTTCTTTTGCTATAAAATTCCTGTATAGGAGTGCCCCAATAAGTTTTATTTCCTTCTATGCTTGAAGTAATTCCTGCCTGCCCCATCACTACTGCATTATCGCCAATAGTGATTGTTTTATTCACACCTACCTGCCCCCAGAGTGTTACGCCATCGCCCAAGGTTGTGCCTCCTGCAATACCAACTTGCGCAGCGATGATACAATTTTTACCCATCACAACTTCGTGGCCAACATGTATTAAGATTGTCAAGTTTGCATCCCATGCCAATTATTGTTGAGCTGCTAACGCCTCTGTCAATGGTACAATTAGCGCCTATTTCAACATCATCTTCAATAATTACATTGCCACATGAAGGCATTTTTTTATACCATACGTTGCGATTCTTTTTTGCATTAAGATAAAAGGCATCGCTGCCTATAACAGCTCCGGAATGTATCTCAACCCTGCTGCCAATGACTGTATAGTCGTAAATAGAAACGTTAGGATGAATGATACAATTATCTCCGACAACAACATGATTTCCTAAAAAAACATTTTGCATAATAATGGTGCTGCTACCAATGATTGCGGTTTCGCTTATCATCTTCGATGATGTCGCAAAGGGACGAAAATTGTTTACAATTTTCGAGTACGCCTCAAACGGATCATCCGTTATGAACAATGTTTTTCCTTCGGGGACTTCTGTTTTTTTATTAATGATAATAAATGTTGCAGCGCTGTTAAGGCAAGCTTCATAGTACTTTGGATGATCAACAAAAACGATATCGCCTTTATTTACTTTATGAATTTCGTTGATGCCGGTTGCCGATGAATTTTTATTACCTGCAATTTCTGCGTTAATAAAAGCGGCGATCCATTGGGCTGAAACGGGTGAAGGAAATTGCATAAATAAAAAATTTTATCAAAGATAAAGTTTGTAGATTTTACGGGAAATGTAGTTTTTGCATCACTTATTTGCATGAAAGGAAAAAAAGAAAAATTATTTTACAGGTGTCTGCGCAAATTTTTTTTTTGCTGTATAAAGAAATAAAAAATAAGAAGACCCGTTATAACTCCGGAGCGTAATCATAAATTAAAAAATGATGCTTGCTCTCAAATGTCAGGCGCACACTGATTTTCATGGCTTGTACATTTTACAGCTCGATGTGTAACCTGTTTCTTTTTAAAATAAAACGAAACGTAAAATGAAATCTTTGGTGTAAGAATGATGACCCTTATGCACAATAAGTTTATAAATGTTGATAAAAAAAACCATAAAATTTTTCCTGATAGAAAAAATTATTTTTAATATTGTGTAAGGAATTTGTTCCTGTACTTACTAACCCATCCATATAACAAGGCCCGTGCAGATAAAGACGGGCTTTTTTATTTTTACTAAGTTATCCTGTTAGAGTTATACGCACAGATTTTAAATCTATTTTCTTGCATCATTATTTTATCATTCATAAACCATTCAATGTGCTTTCGCAATTCAGTGCACATGAAGGAAAGAAAACATTAAAAGATTTTTTTGATGTTCCTGCAAATGTATATCCTGTCGGCAGGCTTGATTATGATAGTGAAGGATTGCTGATACTTATCGGATGATAAACGGTTAAATTCATATCTTCTCAATCCATCACAAATGCATGAAAGAGAATATTGGGTGCAGGTAGAAGGAGATATTACTTCTCATGCAATTGATCAATTGCAACGTGGCGTTGCTATCAACGTCCATGGAAAAATATATCACACAAAGAAATGTAAGGCGCAATAATTTTGCAGCCCGCTGAAATACCGGAAAGATATCCTCCGATCCGTTTCAGGAAAGACATTCCTGTAAGCTGGTTAAAAATAATTTTGACGGAAGGCAAAAACAGGCAGGTCCGTAAGATGACTGCCAAAGTGGGATTTCCTACGTTACGCCTTATAAGGTATCGGATAGAAAATATTACGATGGCGCATTTAAGGCCAGGCGAAATGAAATTATTATCTCAATCAGAATTGTATAACTTGCTTCAAATTAATAAATGATAATTTTCTATGTTAAAATCAATGACTGGCTTCGGAAGAGCAGAACAAACAATGACATGAAAAGACTTATTTGGTAGAAATTAAATCGCTGAATGGGAAGCAACTTGAAATTAATTTAAAAATCCCTCCATTGCTGAAACCTTATGAATTTGATGTTCGCAGTCTTTTGCAGGAAAATTTGCTCAGGGGCACTATTGAATGTTTTATCAGTATAAAACAAAATGGAAGCTCTGAGACCGGTTGTAATAAATACAGATCTTATAAAAGCATATTATAAACAAATAGATGAACTGGCAGATGATCTGAAAATTGATACCAATTCTGTATTGAGCTGCATTACTTCGTTTACCCGAGGTAGTTACACCAAGCAATGATGTGCTGGAAGAAAATGACTGGGCGGATCTGAAAAAAGTTATAGAAGCCGCTCTTAAAGAACTGAATCATCATCGGATAGACGAAGGAAAGTCTCTGGAAAAAGAATTGTAGACTGCGCATAAAAAATATAAACAACCAGGAAGAAGAAATTTTGAAGCTGGAGCCAAAAAGAAAAGAAAGAATGAAATCGGAATTGGTGAAACTGCTGGAAGAAAATGTGGGAAAAGAAAATTATGATTCCAACAGGATGGAACAGGAATTTATTTATTATATAGAAAAAATTGATATCAGGGAAGAACAGGTGCGCCTGAAAAATCATTGCGAGTATTTTACATACCATCCTCGAAGACGATGCAGAATCCAAAGGTAAAAAGCTTTCTTTCGTAATACAGGAAATTGGACGCGAAATTAATACAACCGGATCAAAAGCATACGATTCTGATATTCAAAAATGCGTGGTACTTATGAAGGATGAGCTTGAAAAAGCGAAGGAACAAATTTTTAATGTTCTTTAATCCGTCTATTACATCTTCCATGAGAAACAAATTATTTTTGCAAAAATTGTACTTGAAAAAATTTATTAATATCTTCTGGCACGTCTCAGTTGTGTCCTGCATAAAAATTGATCTTTTTGAAAAACAGGTGCAGATTCCTTCGCAGCAATGGTTTTATAATGATGTACCTCATTTTACTTTTCATATTACCGATACCACTTCTTTATATAATTTATACATTGTACTTCGGCATACGGATTCTTATAATTATAATAATATATGGCTGCGGCTTGGTTCGAAGGCTCCTGGCGATACAATGCAATTTCAAAATATTAATCTGCAGCTTGCAACCGATGCCAACGGATGGGAAGGCACTGGCACAGATGATATTTTTGAAGTAAGAAAAAATATTACCCCCGGGCCTGTTCCTTTTAAAAAGCCGGGAGATTATACATTTTCGATTTCTCAAATCATGCGGGAAAATCCTTTAAGGCATATTCTTAATGTGGGTTTACGGGTAGAGAAAGTAAAACAATAGTTAAGCGTTTGCAGTCCGGTAATTATTCTATCCATTTTATATGGTGCTATACTTTCAATTAATGAATTTTGAAAAGCAATGGCATTCAGCAAATATTTTAAAAGCAGGTTTAAAATTAAACGTCCCGTTACAATTTATATTCTCTACTGGTTTTTGCTTTCTTATATTTTAGGGGCGCTTATTTTTTGGTTTATTCTGCTCAACACGCAAAATCTGCAAATCAGCCAATACCGGTTTGATATGATTGATGTGGATGATGTATCGCACCAGCAAAAACAAAATGAAATTGAAGATGCAAGAGACCGGAATACGGCACAATATATTGGCGAAGGAGTGTTTTTCTTGATTCTTATTACAGCAGGAGCCATCTTTGTTTTCAGGGCTATTAACAGGCAGTTTATGCAGGCGCAGCAACAGGAAAATTTTATGATGGCAATTACTCATGAGCTTAAAACGCCGATCGCCATCACAAAGCTAAACCTTGAAACGCTTCAAAAACGAAAGCTAAATGATGAGCAACGAGCAAAAACTTATTACTTACTACTATACAGGAAACCAACCGGCTTAATGCCTTTGCAATAACATGCTGCTTACATCCCAAATTGAAGCCGGTGGATATAAAATAATGCGGGAAATAATTGATCTTTCCAAGCTAGTGCTTGAATGTGCCCAGGAATTTATTATTCGCTTTCCTAAAAGAAAAATTGAAACACGTTGCAACCGGAAAGATTTATAAGCGGCGACAAGCTTTTATTGCAGTTAGCTGTTAACAATCTTTTAGATAATGCAATTAAATATTCCGGTAAAGACGGCATAGTTTTGCTTAACATGTTTGATAATGAAGATGAAGTGCATCTGCAGGTGATTGATGAAGGCCCTGGAATATCTGTTATTGAGAAAGAAAAGATTTTTGAAAAATATTACCGGGGAAGCAGAGCGCAAACGAAAGGAACAGGACTTGGCTTTATCTTACAAAGAAAATTGTACAGGCACATAATGGCACTATCAAAATAGAAAATAATGCAGCACATGGAAGCATATTTGAAATAATATTAAAAGAACAAAAAAATCCTTACAATTAATACGTGTCACTATGCAAAAAAAATATTCAATTCTACTGGTTGAAGATGAAGAAAATTTACAGGATGCCTTGAAATTAAATTTTGAAATGGAAGGTTATGAAGTTACTTCTGTATTCTGATGGCGCTGAAGCATTGAAGGCTGTTCATAAAGAATATTTTGATCTTATTATTCTTGATGTCATGCTTCCGGAAATTGATGGAATTACTGTTTGTGAAAACATAAGGCTTTTTAATTCTGAAATTCCTATTCTTATTTTAAGTGCAAAAAACAGCAGCACCGACAGAGTAATTGGTTTGCAAAAAGGCGCTGATGATTATCTTACAAAACCTTTGATCTTGTAGAGTTATTACTGAGGGTAAAAAGCTGATCAATAAAAGCAAACTTATTTCATCCAAAGAACCGATTACTGAAATATATAATTTTGGTAAAAACAATATCAACTTTAAAGCCCTTGAATGCACTACCAAAGCCGGGAAAAGAATTGCTCTTACAAAAAAAGAAACCATGTTTTAAAGCTGCTTATCGAAAATAAAAATGAAGTAGTAACCCGTGAAAAAATATCTTCAGTCTGTTTGGGGCTATAACGTTTATCCAACCACAAGAACGGTAGATAATTTTATTTTAAGCTTCAGGAAATATTTTGAAGATGATAGCCGCAATCCCAAATACTTTCATTCCATCAGGGGCATCGGATATAAGTTCACTGAAAATTAACACTGTTTATCCAACAGAGATATTACTTCAGATGCTTTTTCATACACCTCTTTCAGATGACTTATACTTGATGGAGGAGCATATAAATTGAGCTCTATATTTTCCATGAGATTCGAAAGCCTTATAGAAGTTCCCAGCCCTACATTACATTTATCCATTTCTTCGTTTATTCTTTTTTTGGTAAGTTCTTCCGCAGGAACTTTAAATTTTGCAGATAAATATTTTTTTAATAGAGGCATCAAGCACGTGATAAAATTCAGGACCGTTTTCTTCAACTAATTTTTCATGCGCCTCCTGCAAAGGATTTTCAAGAATCACTAAATTCAGGCTCTGTTTTCCCATTTCATTCAATAGATCATCGGCAGCGTCCATTTTTTTGTAGTTACAACAATTTTTTTGCGTGACTTCTTCTTTTGAAACAGCCATAATGCCCGCAATGAGCACAAGAATAATTACAGCGCAGCAAATATATAATATACTGTTTAGGAAACCTGTGCCTGAATTTTGACTTGCTTTGCAACATTGTTTTTTACATACGCGATTTTTCGGAATTCCTTTACCTTTGGTAACATGTATCATTAGCAGCCGGGTTGATTAAAGTTTTGTAACTGGCAGTTGCCGGATCGAAGAAAGAAAATGAAACTGCGGAATAGTGTAATTGCCCGCTTTGGAAACTGTAAAAGGATAGGTAAATGTTTTGCTTCCCTTCATTGGCACAGCAAATTTATCTATGCCATCTGTATTTTTGCATCGTAACCATCCATTCCCTGCGGCCAGTTTATTTTAGGCGCATTGATTAATTGAATATTCCCAGCGCCTTCAATTACAATTTTTAAATTGCCTGCATCATCTGTTGTAATATTATCTTTTTGCAAAGAAGATTGAATCGTAAAATTTCCCACAGCTCCTTTAAAATCTACAGGCTTATTTTCGTCGGGCAAAGGCTTAACAGTTATTTCAACGGGCTTGCTTTTTAAAGTTACATTCTGCTCCACTACAGCATCCTGCGGAGAGGTAGCATCAGCAAAATTTTGCATCATATCAAAGAACAGTGTCACCTTGCTGCGTCCCTGCATAATCCGCTTTTATAAAAGTTACTTTATTGTCAGCTACCACCGGATCAAGCGTAATAGTGCCCGGCTGCAAAGGATATAATTCTACTTTTCGCAAGCGTATAAACATTATAATCACGGCCATTATATTTTTCGATTCCTGCAGAATTGTTATTATTTAATGTCAAGATCACTTACAGAAAAACCATTGAAAGAAGGAGCATCTGTGATGGTTGATTCAGACCGAAGCCTTGTATATAATTTATAAGAGGCAACAATAGGCTCGCCAACATAGCAACTTGTTTTACTTACGTCCAGTTTTATAAAAAGATTCTTTTTTACTTTATCATCTACATTTTCTCCTTTCTTCAAAATATAATCATCAAACTTATGCGTTGCCGGCTGCGGAGAAGATCAAAGCTAAAATTTGGAAAGTAGAGAAGGACGTTTGCCGCATTATTTGCTGGGCGATGACGAGACGAAGATGCATTGGTTACCTGAACATTTAAGGGAGTTGTTGTGTAAATTGTTTTCCATCGGCTTTTGCCGTTGCAGCACCAATTGTAAGTTGCCTGTAGAATTCGGCTTTAGCACAAAGCTAATGGAAACATATTGATCCACTTTTCCATTAATGCTTGTCATGCCGCTTTCCTGGTTTGGCCCGCTTACTATAGAAAAATTTTTAAATGAAGGTGGATTGATGCATTCAACATTCGAAGCATGATCTACCTTAAATTGGATTTGCAAGTAATCATTTTTACCAATTTTTTTTTGAGGGCAAACGGTTGTAAAACTTGGCTGTGCAAATGAAATATTACAACTAAAAACAGCAATGATGAAAAATGAAATATAATAAAAAACCTTGGCAGAAATTTTTTGTAAATATGTTATCATGCGTTTAACAGATCATGATGAAAAGCAAAATTACTCTTTAAAAAAACCGGAGAGAAGTTAAAAAAAACAGCTGGCTGTTAAAAATTTTTAAATAGGATCAGGGAAGATCTCCCTGTTGTGGCCTTATAATAATGTCTTCCACACAAGCCTGCGGCGAAAGTATTGAAGCTGCATAAATCATTTCTGCAATATCATTTGCTTCCATTATCCGCGAAGGCGGAACGCCGCTACCTTCCCATGATGCTGTATAAACAGCGCCCGGATAAACAGTCGTTACTTTAATATTGTAAGGCTTTAGTTCTTCCCGTAAATTTTTGCTTAATCCCATCAATGCATATTTGCTTATGCTGTAAGAGCCGCCGTTGTTGTATGCATTTAACGATGCGATAGAGCACATATTGAAAATATGTCCCGATCATCTTTGTCATCATTGCCGGAAGCAATGCCCTTGTTACATAATAAGCACTATATAAATTCACGGCGATCATTTTTTCAAGTGTTCCCTCTTCTTCATTATAAATACTGCCCGGAATAAACTACCCGCATTATTTATTAATACATCCGGACAATCATATGTTATCTGCTTATCCAGTTTGCAAAGCCTATTGCACATCATTTCTTATGGCTAAGATCGGCGTTGAAATATTGAACAATGGCATTTTTATTAGCCATTAATTTCATTGAGCATGTTGTTTTTAATTCATTTCTCATTTCTTGCGCAAATAAAAATATTATTGTTAGGCGCCGCAAATTTCATCGCCAACGCTTTTCCCATACCTTTGCTTCCTCCGGTTATTACAATATTCATAATTTTATTTCGTTAATTATTGGGGTAAATAACAAATCTAAACATTCTGTGAAACCTGTATTCCTCAAAATACCGCCATCTTTTTTTTGATCTTGATCACACATTATGGGATTTTGATGCCAATGCAAAAGAATCGTTGGGTGAGCTTTATAATTTTTTCAACCTTGAATCGAAGCTTATTTCATCCTTTTGAACTTTTTTATACTACCTATTTAAAACACAATGCCATTTTATGGGACAGGTTTGAAAAGGGATTTATCACCAGTGAAGAATTAAAATGGAAAAGAATGTGGCGAACTCTTATTGATTTTAAAATTGGTGATGAATTGCTTGCAAAGGAAATGAGTGCAAAGTTTTTAGAAATACTTCCCACGAAAAAAAGAGTTTTTGATTATACGTTTGAAATATTAGACTATTTAACACAAAAGAAATATTCGATTCATCTTATTACTAATGGCTTTGAAAAAACGCAATGGAGCAAGCTAAATAATTCGGAGCTTGCGAAATATTTTACTCATGTTATTACATCTGAAAATTCAAACTCGATGAAACCTCAAAAAGAAATTTTTGAATATGCAATAAAACTCGCTAAAGGAAATATCGAAGAATGTATTATGATCGGAGATAATCCGAATGCAGATATTCAGGGCGCATTAAACGCAGGAATGGATACCATTTTTGTTAATCACATCAAGGCTGGAATATTCTGTAAACCCTACGCATACCATCTATCATCTAAAAGAACTGGAAACTATTTTATAATCAGGATTCTTGCTGCAACTGTCTGATTTTCTTCTACGGGAACCAATGTATCAATAGTTGCCAAAACCGTTACGCCACCTTTTACTGTTTGGTTGAGCTTCACGTTCAGCATTGCGTCCTACGGGCAATAAAACATCCACGCGACTTCCGAATTTTATAAAACCCATTTCATTTCCCTGCTCTACCACCTGGCCTACTTTAAGATAATTTACAATTCGTTTGGCAACAGCTCCTGCAATTTGCTTTCACCAATATTTCTGCGCTGTCGCTTTTTATTACCACAGAATGTCTTTCATTTTCAGTAGATGATTTGGGATGCCAGGCTACCAGGTATTTTCCTTTGTGATATTGGCTGTACCGCACTTCGCCTGTCATGGGTATCCTGTTGAGATGAACATTGGCGGGACTCATAAATATAGAAACCTGGATGCGTTTATCCTTAAAATATTCAACATCAGTTATTTCTTCAATTACAACAACTTTTCCATCTGCAGGACATATTACCTGGTGATGTGCCACTGTAAAATTTCTTTTAGGAGAACGAAAAAATGAAATGATAAAAAGCAATAGCAAAAGAGTTGCGCCAAAAATGATCCATGATACTAACGGTAAGGAAGCGCTAAAAAAATAAAAAAAAATAATATTAACGACTCCAAAAATCAAGTGCGCCAGTGCAATAGATTTATAGCCTTCTTTGTGAATGTTCATCCAAATAGTTTAGCTACAAATATAAAAAATTGAACGGCACAAAGAAGTGGATTTATTTTCTGCCGTTACATGCATAAAAAATAATACAAGGCAACAAAAGGAGTGGCAATCAACAGTGAATCGAACCGGTCTAAAAAACCTCCATGGCCAGGCATCAACGAGCCGCTGTCTTTTACATCGGCCATTCTTTTTAATTTACTTTCGAGAAGATCTCCTGCGGTACCAAAGACAGCACAGCATGATGCGATAATTATCCAGTCTTTAAAAGTATAAAGCCGGCGCCCTTTCCTGATTAAAGCAATGGTGATGATGCAAAGCAAAGCTCCGCCAATAGTGCCTTCCCAGGTTTTTTTAGGAGATATTTTGGAGAAAGGTGTTTTGCCAATAAATGATCCAACGATATATGCCATGGTATCATTTATCCAAATAGAAAAAATAATTCCGCATGGAACTATTTTCAAAAAGTTATCATTGATACCAATGCCTGTTTGCGTCCGCATATAAATTAATAATGCCATCGGCAATGTGATATAAATTAATCCAAACAGGCTTAAGAATTTATACGAAACCGGGTTTATTTTTTTTAAGAGTTTCACAAACTCATACCAACAACCAAAATGTATAATTGTAAAAAGAATGATAAAGGTCCATTGATTCCATAATAAACCTGCCAACATTATGATTACAAAAACAACGGCGGTTGTACTTCTTGTTTTGAAAGTCTTTGAATCGAGCGCCATTAAATAATATTAAGGTTGTGCAGTTGTCCAGTTATGAAAATCATCATCGGGGAGATCATCGTCGGGTATTTTTGCTTTTTGAATTAAGGAAGTTTTTCTGAATTCAACAAACAAATAGATGATCAACAGAAGCGCAACTATCCCTGCCCATATTGGAAAATTCTCTTCAATATCCTTTTGATCTTTGCTACCTGCGAGGGTATATAAGTATAAAGCCGTTACCTGAAGGCCATTGTATAAAAAATGGAACAAGACTGACAGCCATAAGTTGCCACTTAAATAAAATATCAACCCGAGCACAACTCCTAATGCAAACCTGACCAGGAAGCCATAATAAGAAATATGCACCAGGCTAAAAACAATAGCAGTAATAATAATGGCTACAGCCGGTCCCTTGAACCAGCGGGTTAGTAAATTTTGTATCCCTGCCCGAAATACAATCTCTTCAAAAAGGCCGGGCAATAAACCAATTACTATTAATGAGATAATATATTTTTGAAAAGAATTAATGTTTATCAAGGCCGCTTCCTGCGCCGAACGGGAATCTTCCATTAATTTAAATTTCGTAGCCCAGGCAGTTGGTATCGGAAGAACTTTATTCAATTCGGCCAGGGCGCCGGATAAGGGAAATGTAAGTAACAATATTCCTATCATCAATAAAAACTGCTTCAAGTTGATATTGGAATTAACCCCCAAAAATTTTAAAGGCTTACGGTAACAGATAAGCGCAAAAAAATAAACGGGGACAAAAAATAAGAAGAAGGTAGAAATAACCTGTATCAGCATGGTCACATTATAATATTCGGGTTTCAGCATTTCTGTCCCCATTGATAAAAGAGGTCTGTTCGTAATTATAAGCCACGCCAGTGCAGAAAGGATCGACCCAACTATCATTCCGGTGCCTATAAGCCCCATTAAAATCCCAAACTGCGCGAAATAGCTAAAATTTTTTGAATTTCCGTCAATCATCGTCATCACAAATTTTAAGTGCGTAAATTTACAGCCAATTTTGCTAAGCTATTCGCTATTAGCGATCAAAAATTGAGTATAAAGAAAAATGCCATCCATAGGTAACATACAACTTCCTGATTTCCCTTTATTGCTCGCGCCAATGGAAGACGTCAGCGATCCGCCATTTCGTGCCGTGTGTAAAGATAATGGCGCTCATCTTATGTATACGGAATTCATCAGCAGTGAAGGCCTGATACGTGATGCTATTAAAAGCAAAAAGAAACTGGACATTTTCGATTATGAGAAACCGGTAGGCATTCAGATCTTTGGCGGCGACGAAGAAAGCCTTTCTCTCGCAGCCAAAATTGTTGATGCCACCAATCCCGATCTTCTCGATATTAATTTTGGCTGTCCCGTTAAAAAAGTTGCGTGCCGGGGCGCCGGAGCCGGTGTATTAAAAGACGTTCCGCTTATGGTGCGTTTAACCGGTGCCGTTGTAAAGAGTACTTCTTTACCTGTTACGGTTAAGACAAGACTTGGCTGGGATGATAACACTAAAAATATTGAAGAAGTTGCGGAACGCTTGCAGGATACCGGCATAAAGGCACTTGCCATTCACGGGCGCACACGCACACAAATGTATAAAGGCGAAGCAGACTGGACGCTGATTGCAAAGGTGAAAGAGAATCCAAGAATTACGATTCCCATCTTTGGAAACGGCGATATTGATTCACCACAAAAAGCGCTGGAATATAAGAACCGTTATGGGGTAGATGGTATTATGATAGGCCGCGCTGCCATTGGATATCCCTGGATATTTAATGAAATTCAGCATTATGTAAATACCCGCGAATTGCTGCCACCGCCAACAACAAAAGAAAGAGTTGCTGTTTGCAAAAAGCATTTGATAAAATCAGTTGAATGGAAAGGTCCCATAGTCGGCATCAACGAAATGCGCAGGCATTACACTAATTATTTAAAGGGGATGCCTAACATAAAAGAGTTTCGGCTTAAGCTGGTTACCTTAAAAGAAATGGATGAGATCATCGAAGTGCTTGATGAAATTGTAGATAAATACAAGGTTATGAATTTGAAAGATCGGTGATCGAGCTTATAAATTATCATGAGAAATGTGCCGTGTAATATTGATTCGCAAGGATGCTAAATTATATCGCGGATCATTGCTTCTTCATGCCAAATGTTCCAAACTTTAATTAACAAAGATTACCACGGAATAACTGCAGATTCTTACGAACCATATTATTTTAGTTCTACTCATAACAGATAGGCGTATTCGAAATATTGCTTTATTTAATTTTAAGTTCCTGTTTTCTTGCCGTTGATTAGATTCTATACAAAACTATAACGGATATAAACATAAACCGGGCCGATATATTTTTACGCGCAATAATTAAATAAATGCAGCCCATGCAAAAAATGATGGCGTAAACAGCAACAGCAATACAAATGATTTTTTATCCCAAATAATTTTCATCGCCCGGGAACATAAAAAAGAGGACGATGGCGCTCCATGAAATATTTAACTTTTAATTTTTGAAGAAATATTTTTTATGAACGCTAAATTAGTTGCTTACACACAGGGCGCTCAAAGCATGATTTATTAGTATGAATGGTAAATAAAATATTCTATTTTTACTTTCACCCAAAAAAATTACCTGGTAATGATTGCTGAAGATATACAGGCTTTTTTTCAAACGTTCAAAGGTGATGAAATAAAAACATTTGAAAAGCTTCCCAAATCAGGAGGAGACAGAATTTATTTTCGCATTGTTACACACAATAATTCTTACATAGCCACTTATAATGAAAACATAAAAGAAAACATTGCTTTCCTTAATTTCTCTTCTGATATGAAAAAAATAAACGCACCTGTTCCCGAGATCTATCTTGTGCATCCGGAAAAACGGATGTACATCCAGGAAGATTTTGGTAATTCCTCTTTATTGAATAAGCTGGAACAATACGGACTGAACGATTATGTGTATTCACTTTTTAAAAAAAGCCTGAATGCCCTTGCCCATTTGCAAATAAAAGGAAATGAAAAAATTGACTATGCATTTTGTATTACTTCAAAAGAATTTGGAAGGCAGGCCATCATGAGCGACCTGCTTTATTTTAAATATTATTTTCTTGACCCGCTTAAAATTCCTTACGAAAAGGAATTGCTTATAGATGACTTTGAAGCATTGAGCAACTACCTCGATCATGTAAAGAACAAGCATTTTATGTTCCGCGATTTTCAGAGCAGGAATATTTTTATTAAAAATGATGAAGTTCATTTTATCGATTACCAGGGCGGCATGAAAGGAGCTTTGCAATACGATGTTGCATCTTTGCTTTGGCAAGCCAAAGCTGATCTCCCCGGTGAATGGAAAAATGCATTGCTTGATTATTACATGGATTGCGTAGACGGCATTTTAGAGCAACCTTTGGATAGATTGAGGTTTGTAAGTCAGTATAACGGCTATGTGCTGATAAGGCTGCTACAAGTTTTGGGCGCTTATGGCTTTCGCGGACTCTTTGAAAGAAAAGCACATTTTTTAATCAGCATTCCTTTGGCACTTATAAATCTGAAATGGTTTTTGGAGAATAAAGAAACCGGGATCGCTTTACCCGAATTTGAAAGGGTTTTAAAATTGATTGTTGAGGAAAATGTCATAGGTAAATTCAGGCCTGTACAAGCGAATGAATCAACTCCATTGCTTGTAAAAATTAATAGCTTCTCGTTTTTAAAAACGGGTTATCCAAATGATGTAAGTGATAATGGTGGCGGATTTGTTTTCGACTGCAGGGGGCTATTGAATCCAGGGCGATTTGAAGAATTTAAGCAGGTAACAGGGAGAGACAAGCTGGTCATTGATTTTTTAGAACAGCAAACAAAGATGCCGGATTTTTTAAACGGTGTATTTAACCTGGTGGATATTTCAGTGGAAGATTATATAAAACGTGGCTTTGATTCTTTGGTCATAAATTTCGGCTGCACCGGAGGTCAACACAGAAGCGTGTACGCAGCAGATGCGCTTGCCCGGCATTTGAGAAATAAGTTTAATGTAAAAATAGATTTGCATCATATTGAGCAAAACATTCATGAGACAAAAGGCTTCTGATAATATTGGCGTTAGGCCGCCTGGGGATTGTATTATAAAAATGAATTTTCTTCATTCCTGCAATTCGAATCTTCAATTCGTGTTTTAAAATTTTTACAATGAAAGCAATGATTTTAGCAGCCGGCCTTGGAACACGCCTGAAACCTTTTACTGATAAGCATCCAAAAGCGCTGGTGGAAATAAATGGTAAAACTTTATTACAAAGGAACATCGAATACCTGGCAGGTTTTAATATAAAAGATATTATTGTAAATGTTCATCATTTTGCTAATCAAATTAAAACGATGATCAAAAAAAATCATGGCTTTGGAAGCGATGTTACCATTTCAGACGAAACTGATGAGATACTTGAAACTGGAGGCGGCCTTAAAAAAGCTTCCTGGTTTTTTACAGAAACCAATGAGCCTTTTGTGCTGATAAATGTAGATGTGCTCACTGATATGGACCTCGGTGCAATGATCCATCAGCATAATTTTATACAGCCTTTAGCGACGTTGGCGGTTACATCAAGGCATACTTCCCGTTATTTTTTATTTGATGAAATGCCCAATCTCTGCGGATGGAAAAATGAAAATACCGGCGAGCAAAAAATTAGCCGCGATGCCAGGAAATTTGTTGAAAAAGCTTTCAGCGGCATACACGTCATTTCTCCAAAAATATTCGGAGAACTAAAAATGAATGGGAAATTTTCAATGGTTGATGTATATCTTGAACTGGCTAAAACATATGCCATCAGCGCCTTTGATCATAGCAATTCAAAATTTATAGATGTAGGCAAGCCGGAAAGCATTTTGAAAGCTGAAAAATTATTTGAATAACAACATGTTCAAAATTTCCGGAAAAAATTATTTCTTTTTAAATAATTCATCTTTTGATACAACTTTCACTTTATCCTTATCTTTTAAGGTCTTTGACACGACATCATAAGGTCCTGTAACGATCTCCTGGCCTTCCTTTAATCCGTCAGTGACTTCAATATCATTAATATCCTGGATTCCTGTTTTTACAATTTGCTTTTTTACGGTTCCGTCCGGCTGTAATATGAAAACAACTTCATCAAGTCCGCTGTCTCCGTTAGTATCCATTTCAGGCGCAGATTGGTCGTCGCCGGAACTTGCGGTCATTGCTTTTTTGTCATTGCCAGTGGAATCATTCCTGTCACGCGTGGTAACTGCGTTTATGGGTATTGCTAATACGTTAGCAATTGTTTTCGTCTGTATATCGGCACTGGCACTCATTCCGGGCCTGAACGGAAAAGCTTTCGGCCTCGATGGATCAATAAGATCTTTGTATGAGCTTAAGTCTAGTCTTATATAAACTTTATAATTGGTCACATCAGTACTTGTAGTAGTAGCGGCGCCCTGAGTTGCGGCGCCATTGTTACTGCTTGCGATTTGCGTAACCTTTCCTGTAAATTTCCTGTTGTTATAAGCATCTACTTCAATGGTAGCACTATCGCCTAAATGAACTTTTGGAATATCATTTTCGCCTACGTCAACCCGTATTTCAATCTTGCTCATATCGGCTATGCGCATCATTTCGGTTCCTGCCATCATGGAGCTTCCAACAACTCTCTCTCCTTTTTTTACACTTAGCAAGTCCACTACTCCATCCATCGGAGAAACCAAAGTGGCAAGGCTTAGATCTTTATTGGCTTTGGACAGTGCCGCCTTTGCGCTTTGAACACCTGCGCTGCCTGCGTTAATTCCTTCTTTTGCAGCATTAAGATTAGCAACTGCCGATTTATAGGACGCATCAGCCGTATTGAATTCATTGGCTGAAATTACTTTTCCTTCATACAACTGCTTTTGCATGTCGTATGTTTTTTTTGCCTGGTCGAGCTGCGCCTGCATCGCTCCAATGGCCGCCTGCGCATTAGCAAGCTGAGCAGATTGTTGGTTTACAATAGCGGCTGCCTGGTCCTTTTGTGTAACATAAATATCCCCATAGATGCGTGCAAGAACCTGCCCTTTTTTAACGCTGTCGCCTTCCTGCACATCTAACTGTACTATTTCACCGGAAATATCCGGGCTCATTTTTACCTCAACTTCGGGATATATTTTTCCGCTCGCATTTACGGTTTGTGTAATAGTACGCCTGGTAACTTTTTCGGTAGTTACTTTTATGCCCTCGTCCTTACCGATAATGCCGGCTTTCTTGAGCACTATTAAAATGATAATTAATGCTATTAAAGAAATGATCACCCATTTTAAAGTCTTGTTCATATAACAGTCCTCCGAACTCTCTCTATAGAAGAGGTTTTGCAATTTTTAAATTTTAAAAAAATATCTGCCTCACTGCGTTTAGGATATTGCTGTAAGCCAGAATTGTCCACTTGAATCTCACTTCGTATCATCGTATCAAAAGCACTTTTTTTGTCTGTTCGTTTAAAAAGACAGCCATAAACAGAAACACTTATAATTTTATTCCCTGGCCTTTATAAAATTCCAATACTTTCATTTTAAAAATATAATCAAACTGATTTGCGACATATTGTAGCTTGGCCTGAAACAGGGTATTTTGATCCGTCACGAGTTCAAGCGTGCTCAAAATCCCTACATTATATCTCTTCAGGGCAAAGTCGTAACTTTTTTGGGCGGCGTCTACGGATGTCTGTGATGAATTAAATTTTGCCAGCGCTACAACAGCGGCGTTATACGCCTGGTAAATATCCTGTTTTAAAGTCTGATTGTCAAGTAATATCTGGTATTCCAATGTTTTAATATTCAGCTTTGCCTTTAGGTAATACGACTTCGACTGCCATCCGTTGAAGATGGGTACTGAAAGACTAATGCCAATGGATTGACCAAAATTATCACTGAACTGAGTGCCCAATGCAGGAGAAGTAATGTAGCCATTTTTGCCGCCATTTATGAAGGTAGGCGCCAACACATCTGAGTATCCTGAGCCGGTGCTTATCACATAGCCACTTGGTGCATATCCTGTTAAGATTTGTTCATAAAGGGGTGAACGAAAAAAACCATAATTGGTTCCAAGGCTTCCAAACGCAGAGATGGTTGGATACAGTTGTCCTTTTGCGGCCAATGAATTTTTTTGAGCCGCTTTCAAATTATATTCGTTTACCTTTTGCTGGGGAAGGTTGGCTAACGCTAACGCATAAACGTCCTGCGGCTGTAAGTCTCCAATAGGTTCCAGCGGAATTTTATCGGCTGTGGGCTGTTCAATTTCAAAAGGAGCCGCGGCATCCAGGTTCATGTATGACTTTAATACATATTTTGCCTGCGTTACATTTCCGGAGGCAGTAAGCAGATTTGCGCTGTCAGTGGCCAGTTGCGATTCCAGTTCTACGGCATTCAATTCCGGTAAGGCGCCGGCATTTACCTGTTTATTCACAATGCCCAACTGGGTAAGGGATTGTTTTACCTGTACGTCGGCAATTTCTTCCTGCTCTTTTGCCAGCAATATTTGCAGATAGGAATTAGCGACCGTTAAGGCAATATCATTCCTGAGCTTATCAGTAGCCGCTTTAGCCGCCATCTCCGACCATTCATTTGCCAGGATGGTATTTTTCTTGGAAAACCAATTAAAGATTTGTGCGCTGGATTGTAGTTGAAGACCGATTTGAAAAAAATTCTGATTTTCTAAAATCCCCGTTGAAGGATTCTGTGATTTACCAAACCTGTATCCGTCACTGTTAGTAACATTCGCGGTTGGTATTTGAGAAAGCTTGCTTTGCCTGGTAGTTATTTCTGCAAGCTGAGCCTGGATTTCATTTTGCTTAATCGAAATGTTACTATCCAAAGCATATTGTACACAGCGCTGCAAGCTCCACTTTTCCTGTGCGTGAGCTACAACGGAAAAGACAAAAAATAAAATAAAAAGGCTGAGTTTATTGCGCATCTGACAAAAATAATGATTTGAGAACTTACGTGTTTACTTGATGACTAAATGGTATATGGAACAGTTAGCTGAAACAGGCTGCAATATTAATAAAATGATTTCAAATTCTGCTAAATCCTCTTTCTAAATCTTCTATCAAATAATCAGCATCTTCAAGCCCAACATACATTCTTATTTTTCGGTGATCAGGATTTGCGGGATCAAATTCGTCTGGCCTGATAGATGCACATCCCGGAATAATCAATGATTCATAACCGCCCCAGCTAACGGCCATTAATATATGTTGCAAGCCTTCGCAGAATTTTTCAACTTCCAAATTTGTTTTTGCCTTAATTGTAAACGAAAACAAGCCACAAGCACCATTCATTTGTTCTTTTGCCAGCTTATATTGAGGAAAGTCTTCATCAAATGGAAAGGTAACTGACTCTACTTTTGTATGCTGCTTTAAATAGGTTACAATTTTTGAAGTGGTAACAGAAATTTTTTCTAGTCGTATGCCAATTGTCCTTAAACCACGAATGAGCAACCAGGCATTGAAAGGTGTAGCACCAATGCCAATATTCATGTATTCTGCATTAAAGATTTTTAACATCATCTTTTTGCTACCGCACAGCACGCCGGCTACCACATCGCTATGGCCGCCAATATACTTTGTTGCACTTTGCAAGGTCATGTCAATTCCATGCTCTATTGGTTTTTGATATAACGGTGAACAATAACTGTTGTCGCAAATTGTAATGATATTTTTTTGCCCGGCGAGTTTTGCGACCTCCTTTAAATCCTGCAAATAAAAAGTCCAGCTATTGGGAGTTTCAAAGTAAATAATTTTTGTGTTTGGCTGAATAGCATTTTTAAAATTTGTAACATCTCTTCCATCTACATAAGTCGTGGTGACATTGAATCGTGGCAAAATATCATTAAATAATTTTTGCGCCCACGAATAAGGCTTGTCAACAGAAATAATATGATCACCGCTTTTTACATTTGCAAAAACTGCTGCGAAAATTGCGCCGGCTCCGCTATTGAACACAAGGCAATCTTCAGCGCCGTCAAGAGCCGCAAGTTTTTAGATAAGATTGTTACGGTTGGGTTATTGCCGCGGCTATATAAAAAAGTGGATGCTTCATCAGCAAAAGCTTTCCGTAAATCATTACTTTATTAAAAGCAAAATTGCTCGTCTGAATAATGGGCGGGGAAACCGCGTTGAAATAAGTCTTCACGCTCTTCTCCTAGTTCATTTAAAATGAATGACAGGTCCATAGTTATTTTTTAATTTCTTTTGTATGCCTGATGGCTACTGCTATAAAATAAATCATTATAAAAGCAGCCAGTACTAACAATCCCGTAAGCGCTGCATAATTATTATGTTTATAATCAGCAGCAATACTTATTCCGACAAAAGTATAAGCTGCTATAAAAATAATTGGCAACAAAGGGTACAACTTCATCTTAAAAATTCCGGTATTATCAAGGTAAGCTGTTTTTTTCCTGATAATAAAAATACTGCCTGCAGAAAAAACCATGCCAAAACAATCGAGGAAAATAGTGAAGCTTAAAATCGTATCAAATTGTTTTGCCCAAAAAACAATTAAAATACATAAGCCTGAAAAAACACTTAGCGAGGTTGTAAGCGCTTCTGTTTTTACGTTTCTCTTTGCGAAATGCCGGCGGCAAAATTTTATCCTCACTCATCGCTGACATGACCCTTGGATTGCTCAACAATAAAACGTTTACGTAACCCAAGCACACTTAAAAAAAGTAGCCCTGATAGAATGCGTTCTGCGTTTACGCCAAATACTTTTGAGGCCATGATCGCTGCAATGTTTCTACTGGTTTTTAACTCTTCAAACCCTATCACTTTTACATAAGCATAATTTATTAACAGATATAAAATAATAATAATGGCAATGCCGAGGAAGATAGCACGCGGAATGGTTTTTTGGGGATTGCTTACTTCCCCGCCAACATTTATTGTTTGCTGATAGCCTCCATAAGTAAAACTTACAGCCACGAGTCCAACGCCGAACGCTTTTAAATATTCCATTAACGCGATTCGGGGTTTGAAGTTGTGGATGCAGATATAACCGAAGGAGCGATCGGCTGAAGCAAAGAATAAAGGGCTTATCAAGCAAATTACCATCATGATCTTAATGATCAGTTAATACATTTTGTGTTGTGGAACTCATTCGAAGTCCTAACAAGTTCACTCCATAAAAAATAACAATGGCGGCAATTGCAATAACGATTTGAATCGTTTGAAATGACTTAAGTTGGAAGCATTAAGAAGCCATTCAGCATTTTGCGAATTGGGAATCAAAATACCAGTAATGTATTCCGAGCCAACAAGCGCAACTGCAGCAAGTGACGCAGCATTTGATACCAGGATGATACAGTTTATTCCAAATGCAATAGAGGGATGATAAGCGTAGGCGAAAATTTTGTAGTAACCGCCGGTGACCGGCAACCTGCTTCCTATTTCAGCATAGGTAAGCGCGCCGCAAAATGCAATAAGGCCGCCCGCTACCCACGCACTGAAGAAAATAGAAGGGCTGCTTACTGCCCTGGCTACGTTTACCGGCGTGCGGAAAATTCCCATTCCAATTACAAAGCTTACCACGATGATGGTTAAGTCAAAGAGTTTGAGTTGCCTTGCAGGTTTCATTTTGGGAAGATAGAAAATATTTGTGGTTACATTTGCGTTTTATAACTCTTATGAATATCAAGAAAATCCTGCTTTTATTATTCCCGGTAATAAGTGCAGCAAGGGCACAAAATACCAGTCAGCCTGATTCCGCGCTCACCCTTGAAAACATTATTGTAAAAGCTTATGAAAATAACAGCAAACTTATCGACGTACCTGCGGCTGTAAGCATTGTGAATACAGCCGATCTCAATCGCTATAGTAACACCAGTATTTTATCAGCGATGAATGATAATCCCGGAGTAAGGATGGAGGAAAGGTCGCCGGGAAGTTATCGTGTAAGCATTCGCGGTAGCTCGCTTACTTCGCCGTTCGGTGTCAGAAACGTAAAGGTATATTATGACGGCATTCCCTATACTGATCCCTCCGGCAACACATACCTTAATCAACTCGGCTTTTTTAATTTTCAATCTATAGAAATTATAAAAGGCCCCGCCGGAAGTATGTATGGGGCTGGAACCGGTGGCGTTCTGTTAATTCGCAATGATGTTAACCAGTTTCATTCCGGGGTTTCTGTAAATTATAATGCAGGAAGCTATAACCTGAATAATGTAAATACCAACATACGCCTTGGAACCGAAAATTCAAACAGTACCATCAATTATCAGCATCAAACCTGCGATGGATACCGGGATCATACTGCTATGCGCAGGGACGTGCTTACGTGGGATGCCGTTTCAAAGCCTGATGAAAAATCTGAATTGCAGGCTCATTTTTTATATGCTGATCTTTATTATCAAACGCCTGGCGCGCTTACGCTAACTGAATATAACGCCAATGGAAAAGCTGCAAGGCCCGCCGCGGGCGGATTTCCCAGCGCTGCTCAATCAGAAGCCGCGTTCTTTCAAAAGACATTTTTAGCAGGTTTCAGTTACGAAAATAATTTTAATACTAACTGGAAAAATACCACATCTATCTATGGCGCCTACACGAAAACAGAAAACCCATCCTTTCGTAATTATGGCAGAACAACCGAACCTCACTTAGGAGGAAGAACTGTGTTTACCTTCAATAAAAAATTACAAAGCGCATTATTAACTTTCAACGCAGGCGCAGAATTTCAGCAGAATTTTAATACGCAGAGAATCTATAATAATAAGAATGGCCAGACAGATTCGTTGCAAACCGATGATGAAATCTTTAACAACCAGGGATTTATTTTTATACAGGCAAATGCTGAATTATCTGGGGGCTGGACGTTAACAGCCGGCGCCAGCCTCAATAAATATGGGCTCAACTTTACAAGATTATCAAACGTTCCGCCAACAAATGACAACAGGAAATTCAACAATGAGCTTACCCCAAGATTTGCTTTATTGAAAAAGATCAATAAATATATTTCAGTATATGGAAGCATAGCCAAAGGCTTTTCGCCGCCAACTACTGCTGAAATCTTGCCATCGACAAATGAATTTAATACTACGCTACAGGCAGAAGAAGGATTGGATTATGAATTTGGCACAAAAGGAACTCTTATCCATCAAAAATTGTACTTTGACATAAACGCCTTTTTTTACAGTATAAAAAATTCTATTGTTCAACGCCAGGAATCTAATGGTGCCGATTATTTTGTAAATGCCGGATCAGGAAAAGAAAATGGCCTGGAAACTTTTATTTCGTATGAGGTAATAAATAACACGCACGGCTTTATTGATCACCTTGTTTTACATGCAGCCGATACATGGAATAACTTTCATTATAAGGATTTTAAACAACTTGCCACTGATTATTCAGGAAATAAAATTCCGGGTGTGGCGAAACAAACAATTGCTACCGGATTAGATATTAATTCTAAACCCGGCATTTATGCAGCTATAAATTTCTTTTACAGCAGTCGCATTGCATTGAATGATGGGAATACCGCTTATGCTTCACCTTACAGCCTGCTTGGCGCAAGGCTCGGTTATAAAACCACTTTCACAAAAAAGTTACAATGCGAATTCTTCACCGGTGCTGATAATATTTTTAATGAAAAATATAGTCTTGGCGACGACTTTAATGCAGCAGCCGGCAGGTATTACAACACAGCGCCCGGCCGAAACTATTATGCAGGAATTATATTCCAATTTAATCATTACTGAAAGATGTTCTTGCCCGAAGAAGTTTTTTAGATTTTTTTTCGCTTGAAATCGTCTGGCAATTTCGTTGCCTTTTTTATATTTCTTCAATAAGTTTTTGAATTCTAAAAATTTACCGGTTACATTTGCCGCTGTAATGGGTTCTTAACACTGATCATTTTCAGTGAAGGATTAAAAGGGAAGCCGGTGTAATTCCGGCGCTATCCCCGTAGCTGTAAAAAGGCCTCCCAACCCCTCCCAAAAGAGGGACTACGAGAAGCTTCAATCTTCGCCACTGTTTTTAATACAACGGGAAGGCGTTGAAGTAAACCTTAAAGCCAGAAGACCTGCCTTTTACATAAAAACCTGCCTACCGGCAGGAGGCAATTCAAAGCTTTCGGGTGAAAGGCATGAAGTGTAAAAGCTAAACGGCATTTATATTTCTTTCTTTTTTTATTTCGAAAGCAGTCACAAAAAAAATTTTCTACCATGAAAAAAGGAATTTTTATTGGGGCTGCTGTTATTTTCAGCAGCTATGTGCAGGCGCAAAAAGATACTGCCAAAACATTGGATGAAGTAATTGTAACGGTCAACAAATTTCCTCAAAAACAAAGTGAGACTGGCAAAGTGATCATCGTCATTGACAAATCAACCCTGGAAAAAAGCGAAGGAAAAACTGTGGCGCAAATTCTTAATGAGCAGGCGGGCGTGATTGTAAATGGCTCGTTGAACAACTTAGGGACAAATCAAACAGTGTATGTTCGCGGTGCTGGTTCAGGCAGAACTTTAATCACGATTGATGGCATACCGGTCAGCGATCCTTCATTGTTTGACAATGGCTTTGATCTCAATCTTATTTCTGTAGATAATATAGAACGCATTGAAATTTGCAAAGGTGCGCAATCAACTTTATATGGCTCGGATGCTATTGCCGGAGTTATTAATATTATCACCGTTGATCCGAATATTATAAAGCCTGTCAATCTAAAGGCAACGCTTGCCGGCGGAAGCTATGATACTTATAAATACAATCTTCAGTTGTTTGGAAAGCTTGCCGGTAAATTGGTCTATAATATTCGCTATACCCATTTGACCAGCGGTGGTTTTTCTTCAGCTTATGATTCCACAGGAAAAATGAATTTTGATAACGACGGTTATCACAGTGATGCACTTACCAGCAACGTTGCCTGGAATGTATCACATCAATTTACTTTGAAAGGATTTGCACAATACAGTTATTATAAAACGGATCTGGACGCTGGCGCTTTCACCGATGCAAAGGATTATACAAGCACGAATAGAAGCCTGATGCTTGGTTCAGGATTTACTTATAAAATTTCAGGCACTACAATCACTGGAAATTACTATTACAATACTTCACAAAGACACTTGCTGGAAGACAGCGTCTTCGGTCAATATTATTACAGCGATCACTTCAATGGAAAATCGCAGTATGCAGAACTATTAGCCAATTCGAAGCTGGGCGAAGGTTTCACATGGCTGAACGGAGTAGATTATCATTATTCATCAATGAACGAACTAAGCAATTATGGAAAATTCGACGACACCTCCGTTAATCAAAAGTCGGTTTTTAGTTCGCTATTTTATTCCGGGAAATCCGGATTTAATGCAGAGATCGGTGGTCGTTTCAATCATCATTCGCAATATGGAAATAATTTTACTTACACAATAAATCCTTCTTTTGCTATCGACAAAAACTGGAAGATTTACGCAAGTGTTTCAACGGGTTTTAAAGCGCCGACTTTGTATGAATTGTATTCAGTATATGGCGATCCGAATCTCAAAGCAGAAAAATCTACAAATTATGAAGGCGGTTTTCAATTCAACAATGCTGTAATTAATTCGCGCATTACATATTTCTATAGAAAGATATCTAACGGACTGGATTTTAATTACATCAAAAATTTGTATTTTAATTTTGACAAAGAAGACGACCAGGGTATTGAATGGGAAAATAAAATTCAACTTACCAAAATATTTTCGCTAACTGCAAACTACACATTGCTGAAAGCAAAGGAAGAAACGCAAAGTCGTACGGCGTATGCATTTGACCCTACATCTTATGTTTATTCTTTTAATTCCGATACCACGTATCATTATTCTTTACGCAAACCTGTGAACACAATAAATATGGCTTTGAATATACAGGCTACTAAAAATTGGTTGCTCAATATAAGCGCGCATTATGAAAGCAAACGTTATGATGCTGTGTTTGCAGAATCTGATGTTTCGCTTCAATCATTTGCTATTTTTAATGCTTACACGGAATATAATTTTCATGAAAAGTTTAAACTTTTTGTAGATGCAAAAAATGTTACCAACAAAAAATTCTTCACTATTTACGGTTATAATTCTATACCGGCAGAATTTATGGCTGGCATCGTTTTGAAGCTTTGATCTTACAATTAATTGGTGGATATTTTAGTGTGTAAATACTCTATGCTACATTTACAAAAAAATAAATGGCCGAATTCGCCAATATCAGACTTAATGAAATCATTACGGTAACTTTTACATTATTTGCCGTTATTGATATTTTAGGTTCTATTCCAATTTTAATTTCTTTAAAAGAAAAAATGGGCGGCGTGATCCGTTCCACACAGGCAACTGTTGCATCCGGCGCATTCATGATTCTTTTTCTATTTGTAGGGCAACCATTTCTAAATCTTTTGGGGCTCGATGTGCAATCTTTTGCAGTTGCAGGAAGCATTGTGATTTTTATTATAGGACTTGAAATGATATTAGGCCTTGATTTTTTTAAACCGGATAACAATCCAAAAAGTGGGAGTGTGGTGCCTATTGCGTTTCCACTGATAGCCGGCTCCGGCACGCTTACAACGATCATGTCGCTTAAGGCAAATTATTTTGACATTAATATTTTGATTGCTATACTTATTAATTGCGTTATCATTTTTGTAGTGCTGAAATCATTAAAATGGATCGAAAAGGCTTTGGGGCCAAATGGATTAATCGTAGTGAGAAAATTTTTTGGAGTGATACTGTTGGCGATTGCGGTGAAAATATTTAGTACCAACGCGCATGGATTAATCAAATAATTTTTTTTACACTGTAAATTAATTATCGTTTGACGCATCACAAGGTCAGTGAGAAATTATAGTAAATTTGCGGACTTTGAATGATAAAAATTACCAATGGCCTCGTCGTACAATGGATAGTATAAGAGTTTCCGAAGCTCCAGATACAGGTTCGATTCCTGTCGAGGCTACTAAACCTTCTTGCATTTTGCTTGCATCCGGCAAAGAAGTCGTGAATTTTTACTTGCAATGAGTAACGTTTTAGTAACGTAAAGCTCCAAAAATGTTTTGAAGTAAAAAATTTTTCTCAAAAATTGAATAGTGGATTTATCCAAACAATTACATTTTTGTCAAAGTAATACTAAAGGCTCCACCCTTATAATAATATCTTCCATATAATTTTGTCGGAATACTATCAAATCCGTCTTCAATACCTTCCAAAATAAAATAGTCTTGAAATGTTTTGCCTGAGGTTCGTGTAGTGGTAAAATTTCATTTTATTGTCCTTATCTGGATGACCATTTTCAGGCAAAAATCTGGACGATCTCTTTGTTTTTTCATCTATCGTTTTTATTTCACATGCTCCAATATAACCATCAGCATAGGTAAATTTGGCCGTAATATTTTGTGTCTTACCAATATAATAAATTTCCTCATATGCTTTTTGTGAGTGACCAGAAATTGGTGTTGCAATTATTGCTAAGAACAAAAATGACAGCTTGTCTTGCATTACTATTTTATCTTATTTGGAAAATTGAGTTGCTTAGTTTTGTTTATCAAGAATTTCGGTATTTGCTTTGTCAAACTCAACCGGGCGTTCCTCAGTAACACTGTGACCAATTCTATATTCAATCTTTTTATCGGTGAGAAATTTCACTATCCCTTTTAAACGTCCTTCACCAACTTTCCCATCTTTTCCATAAATCACTGTTATTAAATCCAACCAAATTGGGTTCTTTGAATAATCAATTTCATATTTTAGCTCTGCTTTGTGCCCATCAATCTTAAAATCACTGCCACCATCCACTTGGCTGTTATTCCTCATAAAATACACATGATTACTGTCGTCTAAAATCATATCTATATTATCTCTGGTGTTTTTCCATTCTCCAATAATTCGTCTGTCCGTCTGACTGGAACAGCTGTAAAGTATCAATGAAACACTTATTATTAAAAGGCATTTTTTATTTTTGCCCCTCAATACTTTTTTCATAATTGCTTAGTATTACTAAGCGTAAAGATAAAGGGATTTTAGGACTATTGCTTATTAGCAATGTCTAAGAATCGTAAATCAAAATTTGAATTTTATTATAAATAAAATCCTTGAAATGAGGATTGAGAAGGGTTTAACCCAAGATGATATTGCTATCATCGTAAATGTTCGAAGGTTTTATTGGCCAAATTGAAAGCTTTCAAACTTCCCAACAAAGTATAGTCTTGACCACATAAATTTATTGGCAAAGGAATTTAAATGCTCACCTAAAGATTTTATGCCTGATAGGCCCATTTAAATATTGATATATTTCGTGCATGTTATTCAATTGTGGTGATTAGTTTTAAGCGTATGAGATTGCACTTTTCTCATGTTAGTATGACCTTACTGAGGTTTTCCCAAGCTTATTTTATCTCGTAAAAATGCTAACTATAGTATTAGTTCAGTCTTGCATACTATAAATAGCTTTGCATTTAACAATCTAAGTGATAGGGAAAAAAGAAAATCCTATGTTGGTTCGGGACAAAGTAAGAACTCCAAAGGAGGAAGGAAAATAGCAGGAGGAGCTTTCCTGATTCAAAGCAGACCTTCACCGAACTTATATTGGTATCAATTGAAAGGGTTGAAAAAAATCTAACATTAACAAACATTGAAAAAATCGCCCAGGCACTTGATGTTGATATAAAAAGTTTATTCTAATGGAAAAAAGAGTTGACAGTTTAGTGTTTAGACGAATGACCTACGCTGACTTTTTTAACATAAATAAAGTTGGCGGAGAAGAGACCGGCGGCGGCGGTCAATCATACTTTGATATACCAATCAATCGTGTTTCAATCGCTGATTGGACCCGTTTTATTGGAACACGAACAGGAGTAGCTGCCAAAGGCCCCTATTGGGAATTTGATGTAAATAGTTTGGGGCTCAATCAATCAATTGACCTAAAGATTTATCAAAGAGCAGCTACAAGATGTGCTGTTGCATCGCAAAAACTTCCTGAAAATAGTCGGTCGGAAAACGGCTTCCTCATGGCGACCTGTAAATGGTTTCCCAACAAACTTTAATCCGGATACAGAAAATCTTGTTGTTTACATATCTAAAACTACCGATGGTGAATTTTGGGCAGGCTGGTTTTTAGAAGACCAAATGCCTGCAAGTTGGATAGGGAATGCGGCTTTAAGCACTATGTTTACCGACGATGCTGCTGGATATTTGAAATTTAGGGGAAAACTTTTTATTGAAACAACTAATGGAATTTGGCCTTTTCATTTCAATGCAACTAATGTTGTAAACGATATTCCCACCGAACAAGATGTTGAAGAAGTATTGGAATTGGAAGACACTTCTCCAAGACTACAGGAGTTACTCGATACGAATACACATCCCGAAATTGTAAGTCGTGTAAATGAGAATTCGACAAAGGAACAATAGATTGGTCAGAAATCTAAAATCACTTTACGGTGGAAGATGCCAAATTAGTGGAGAACAATTTACTTTTGAAAAAAGTAATGGAGAATGGTATTCAGAAGTTCATCACTTAATTTCTCTTGGTGAAAATGGTTCTGATTCGTATGCAAATGCAATTGTTGTCAGCCCACTTATTCACAGAATGCTGCATTATGCAACTGTTTCTGAAATAAACTTGAACAACATTGTAAACAGACAGCTATCAATAACAATAAACGAAGTTGAACGCACAATAACCTGGCATCCAGACCATCTCTCAACGGTAGAACAAACTTTGAATGGTTAATTGCGATGCAAGTGAATGAGGTATTCGTTTAACGTAGCTTCCTTCTTGATAACATCCGTTCTATTTTTGAAACGCTTATACTTGATGTCTTTTTTTACAACTTTTCCATAACCCGACAAGAAGGTAATCAAGTAGTCAATTGGCAGTAATCCGTCTTCGCTGTAGCTGATTAATTAAAGTCATCGCAATTTATTTGTGTGAGAATCTTATCAAATGAGCTTATTGCTGACTTTGACTTTTGAGCAAAAGTTTGAATATTGGTCTCGCCATGGTCGTAATCCACTATCTCCTATTGCTTCGGGTTCATCTTCTCTTGCAAGTGTTTCTAAAATGTGATAGTTTGCCGCATATTGCCGTTTAATGTAGGGAGGATCTATGTAACAAATATCACCAGTCAATTCACTTGCTACATCTTCTGCATATCCTCTATAAACTTTATGCCCTTCCAATTTTCCCACATTTGAAAAGGACGAAGGATATAAAAGAATCGAGCTTTCTGCTCTCTTTACAAACTTCGATAAGTAATGACCATAAGTTCCAGCGATGTTTGCAATATCATTTACAGCCATAATCAAATCATGAAGTAAAAGAGAATGCTCATATTCTGTAACAATTTTTTTCTTCTTAAGGTTTTTTATTTCTTTTCTGATTGCGTCAATCTTTGCAGCATTCTTGGAGGAAAAATATTTCCGGGGTCTATTTGTATTCGTAGGTTCTCCGTCAGGACTGAACTGTTTAAAAAAATAACCGTTTATAGGTTTCAAGCTATTCAAATAATTTAATACTGTTTCATAATTACTACTCTCAAACAAGTTCCGAGTTTTGAATTTTTCAAAACTGCTAATTGCTTTTATGCCATTGAAATCTGGAGCTTCGCCCAGAAATAAATGAACATTTAAATGATGAAACGAGTAGGTCATAACATCAACCGCTGAAACCTTGAAACCTTTTTGACGGAGTGCCAAGAAAAAAGACCAGTTCCTGCCATTAAGTCAATAATATGTTTTGCTCCCTTTTTGGTAGACTTAATTTCGGAAATTATTATATCAGAAAGTTTGTCCTTAGAGCCGATGTATCTAAATCCCATTTATTTTAAATATCTCTTTTGTATTACAATTCAACAATAGCTTCATAGGAATAAGTTGTTGCAAGAGATTAAGCGCATCAAATATTGCCTTATAATCGGTTTGATTTAATTTGAAGAAATGAGCAACAACCCTTTCAATAAAAAGGTCATTCGCCTTTTGTGATATTTTTTTTCTTTGATAGAAACTTCACCTCAATTTTCTTCTTTTATACGGGTTATTATCCCCTTTACATTTTCTGAATTAAAGTCAATTTTCGGAAAAGGCAAGTTATCAAGCATTGTTTGTAAATACGGATGGCTTTTCCATACCGTTTTCTTCCCCGAACTTTTTAATAAGGTAGTATGTCATTGCTCTTGAATTAAGAACCGCTAAAACAAATTCTAACGACAACATTTTTTCAACAGCAGGTTTTAATTTAAGAATATAAACTACCTGATTGGTAACTGCATTCTCATAATCTAAACTGGCAGTAATACCAACACCCGTTTTCCTGACAAGAATTTTATCTCCATCGTAAATCTTTAAATCTTTGTAGTTAATGCCTTCTTTTTCAAAGTATTAATCCAACTTTTCGAAATGGATGTGAACCAATATAAATCTTCCCCTACTTTCAATTTAATATTCCCAACTCCATTATGATAAATCATTTTTTCTTTTACGATCGATTCAATTATTAGTGCCGTACTGCAATTGCTACATTTCAGCTATTTTTCATTTTGGGGTAAGGCATCCAATGTTTACATTTTGGACATTGACACACAATACCTTTTTAGAAATTTCAGCACCTCTTGTATTTTTTACAAAATGCTTAAGTGCCAAACTGTTTTTCTGGATTTTATCAAACGTTTTTTGTTCATCTGCTTTTAAATCAATATCAAAGACTCAGGTTCTCGTTGCTTCAGAAAATCTGCTTTGTGAGAAAATTATGTAGCAACTCTGTTTTTGCTGCCTCTCCAATGATAGTTTACTTGAAATAACTTGTTTTTTAAAATCTGATGAGAGACGAAAACAATCTACTTGATGATTGCTTGGGCTTTAGTTTTGGTTCCTACAATAATTACACAGGCCCTATTTATTTCGGGAAATATTTTTCCCCAATCGTGCAATTAAATTAATAGTAGTATTCTTTGAAAGCAAGCATCTGAATCTTGCTTGTTCCTGACTGAAAACGGAATCGAAAAAATTAACTGCATAAACACCAGCTTCATTCAGGTTATTTAAATGACCTCTATGAACAAATCGAAAATATCAATTGACCCTTTGCTAAAGCAAAATTAAAATTGAGCGGTCGAGGATCATACCCATTTAAATCGGCTCCCCATGGAGGATTACTAACTGCAATATCAAAACCACTATTACATTTTAAATCCTTTCTAAGCTCAAGCCACCCTTCATTTGAGTTTTTACCGTTTACAGGAAACAACCCATCAGTCTTTACAAATCTGGCGTTGAATTTCTTTAAATTTTTATCAGCAAACTTTGAAGTGAGACTCACTATTGCATTAATATCTTTATCTATGCCTATAATTTTTGGAAAAGAGTAGATGTCTTACTTAAAAATTCATTTCCTATACTTCGTAATAAAATACTATCTCCGCAAGCAGGGTCAATGACACTACTGATCTTTCTTTGGTTACCAAAATATTGATATATTTTTTAATCAAATATTCAGGAAGAAAACAATGGTGTGTAAAAAACCCCATTGACCTTACGTTCTTCTTTTGTATAGAATTGGACAGGATTCATTTCGTTTTTCTTTTTTTAATAATATA